>DATHHW010000020.1:0-65535 GCA_035317005.1 Pyrinomonadaceae bacterium
AAAGTCAACGCCGATATATATTGTCTCCATAGCGCCTCCTTTCAGTCTCATGTCGCTGAGAGCACTGACCGTGAGTCTAGCACTCACGGTAGGAGGCGCTTGCTTCATAACATCAGTACCACCCGCGTGAGCGGGTGGGTCCAATCGGGCCCATTTGACCCGCCCGCTCACGCGGGCGGTACTGACCTCATTACGTCGGCCCGTATCAAATCAAAAACGCACTACAACTAGAGGATTAACCATCGACAATCACACCAACCCCGCGCCGATCGTCTCTCGCCTGCGCCGCGATCTCGGCACGATCGAATCTTATGCGGCGCTGATCGGCATTCTAATCGGCGCCGGGATTTTCAAAGTTACCAGCGACGCATGGTCGCTGACCGGTCCCAGCGTGATTCTCGGTTACCTGGTATTGATGCCGGCGATTCTGGCTACCTCGGTTCCTTATGCTGCTTTCATTTCGACGTCCCTGGGCCGGGAGCCTGGTGGCGAATACCTCCACATCTCGCGCACCTTCGGCGGCTACGCCATCGCATACATCGGCGCCTGGTTGAAGATCATCGCCTACATCGGCGCCGGCGCTTATCTGGCTAGCGCACTGGCGGATTATGTGATCGAGCTTACCGGCCGACGTTTCAGCGGCGAGTTCGTTCATCAATCACTGGCGGTCGGCGCCCTGCTATTCTTCTACCTCGTACATGTCGTCGGCGTGCGCTGGTTTGGCAGAATCCAGGTGGCGATGTGTGTGCTGCTGGGCCTTTCGATCTTTGTGTTGGTTGTTCCGGGTTTGTTTGCTATCCACCCATCCAACTATTCGCCGTTCATTTCTCACGGCTTAAGCGGGTTCGCCCTGAGCCTGGCGCCGATCTTCTTTTCTTATGCCGGCTTTGAATCCCTGGCCCAAACCGCTGGCGAAACCAAAGACAGCACGCAGCGTTTGCCGATGGTCTTTTTGAAAGGCATTAGCGTAACGGCAGTCATCTTCGTTTTGATGTCGGTCGTGGCCTTCGGCGTTCTGCCCGGTGCGCGACTCGGCTCGAGCAGCGCGCCGATGACTGAAGTCGCTTCAGTTTATCTGCCGTGGGGCGCGGCGAGCTTTGTGACTTTGGGAGCGATCATGGCGATCACGACTTCGTTGAATCCGACGCTGATTGTTCCTTCACGGCTCGCGCTGATATTCGTAGAAGACGGACTGGCGCCTCGCTGGCTGGGCGTAATCAATCCGCGCACGGCGACACCGGTTCTGGCGCTGACGCTAACGCTGGCTGCCTGTCTCTTCCTGCTGCTGAGAAAAGACATTTCGCTGGCGCTGAATATTGCCGTGTTTGCGCTGGTCCTGCTTTACTTTCTGCACAGCGTGACGTTCTTGATGTTACCGCGGCGAAATCCTAAGCTCTACGCTGAGATTGCGATTAGCATTCCGGTTTGGCTGCAGCGCAGTGCGGCTTTGCTTTCGGTCCTGTCAATGGGTGCGTTGATCGTCGTACAGGTTGCGCAGGACACCCGGACGCTGACGACGCAAAGTCTGAGCGAGAGAATCGCTAAGCATTCGCTGACCAGCCTGGAACTGGCGGTGGTTTGGTCACTGATCGGGGCCGTGCTTTATGGCTTCGCGCGATTGATGCGTGGAATGAAGTCAGTACCACCTGCGTAAGCCGGTGGGTTCAACATGCCAACCCGCGTTGACTGTTTGACCCACCGGCTTACGCAGGTGGTACTGACCTCATGTTCGCGAACGCACTTTATGGATATCGAAGACCGACGAATCTTAATCACCGGCGCGAGTCGTGGCCTCGGCCGTACTTTGGCTTTCGCGTTTGCCAAGGCAGGTGCCCGTGAAGTCTTCGCCGGCGCCCGCAAAGCTGAAGACATTGAGAAGCTAAGAAGCGACGCGCAGGCGATAAACGCACCAATCACGCCTATCAAACTGGACGTCACTATTGAAGAGGAGATACAGGCCGTCGCAGCATTGGGCTGCGTTGATATTCTGGTCAACAATGCCGGCGTGGCCGGTTATGGCGATCCGCTGCAGATGAATTTTGAAAACGCGTTGGCAGAGATGAGTGTGAATTACTTCGGCGCGTTGCGGATGGCGCGGGCCCTCGCTCCAGCGATGATCGAGCAAGGTGAGGGAATGATTGTGAATGTGGCCACCGCCTTTGCCAAAGTTAATCTGCCGCTCGTCGGTACTTACTGCGCCAGCAAAGCTGCGCTGCTTTCGCTGGGTCAGGCGCTGCGTGCCTACCTCAGTGATAAAGGCGTGCATGTGATGACCGTGATGCCGACCACGATCGATACCGATATGAGCAGCGGCGCCGATGTCCCGAAGCTGACGAAAGAATTCGTCGCCGGTGAAATTCTGCGGCACATTCGCGCAGAGACAATCGATCCGCCGATTGGGGAAGAAGCAGCGGGCATTCTCGACGGGTTATTGAAAGATCCGGTTGCGATGGAGAAGATGATTGGTCAGATTAGAGCTTGAAAGCGCCAAAGGCGCGAAATGAAATAGCCTGGGGCAACGCCCCAGGTTATGAGGTAGACATGATTTCAGAAGCGCTGAAAGCGCGAAATGTGTCCGATCCAATTCTCAAACTATTTCGCGCCTTCAGCGCTCGGAAGTCTTTGATTCGTCGGACTAACCAGGGGCGTTGCCCCTGGCTATTACATTGCGCACTTTCAGTGCACCCAAAATTCAACTGGTGAAACCTGAACCCCAAATCAACCGCCGCCGCGAAGAATTCCCAACTCTGGCCTCAGGCATTCACCTGCTGAGTCATAGCCTGGGTCCAGTACCACGAGCGACGCGCCAATCGATGCTCGCCTACTACGAAGCCTGGGAACATCACACCAGCGAAGACGCCTGGGCCGCGAGTTGGTGGGAGATGTCCACGCGCATCGGCGATCGCCTCGCGCAGATTCTGGGCGGCGCGCCCGGTTCAGTCCAGATTCAACCCAACGCTTCGATTGCCCTTTCGAGCGTGGCCTCGTGCTTCGATTTCAACGCGAACGACCGAAACAAGATCGTCACCAGCGCGCTGGATTTCCCTTCGATGGAGTACATCTGGGAGGCGCAAGCTCGTCTGGGCGCGAATGTCGAGGTCGTCCATACCGACGACGGGATCAGGGTCCCGCTGAAACATCTTCTGCACGCGATTGACGACTCGACATGTCTGGTTGCGCTCTCGCATGTTTCGTTTCGCAGCTCTTATCGCGTCGATGTTCAGGCAATCGTCGAACGTGCCCATAAGTGCGGCGCGCTGGTTTTGCTGGATGTCTACCAATCGGCCGGCGCACTTGAGTTACAAGCGAGCGAGTGGGAAGTTGATTTTCTGATCGGCGGCACGATCAAGTGGCTGTGTGGCGGGCCCGCGTGTGGTTATCTCTACGTGCGCCCTGAACTGCAGAACGAGCTGGCGCCCCGTCTGACCGGATGGGTGGCGCACGCGGCGCCGTTTGATTTCGCGTCGGCGCCGATGCAGTACAGCGATTCCGTGCGCCGCTTTGCGCAAGGGACGCCCAGCATCCCCGCGCTCTATTCGGTTCTGCCGGGTCTGCAAATCATCGCAGAAGTCGGGGTGAAGACTATTCAATCCGAATCACAACGCCGCACCGAGTGGATGATCGAGTTCGCTTTGGAAAAAGGTTGGAAGGTCAACAGCCCGCCGAGTGTGGAAGATCGCGGCGCCTCAGTGATGATTTACGTTGAAGATGGTCCTGGAATGGTCAAGCGTTTGGCGGCGCGAAAAGTTTTCGTCGACTGCCGCCCCGGCGTCGGCCTGCGCATGTCGCCACATTTCTTTAATACGGATGAAGAGGTGCGGGAAGCAATGGGGATTCTTGCGGAGTTGATGTAAGCGGAGCGCGGACATCCTGTCCGCCAGCGTGCGCAGCACGCTCAGCCTGACCCAATCACATTCCAAGAAATGTTCGCGCTTCGCGCTCAAGCGGACAGGATGTCCGCGCTCCGATCACACATCATACCTAACACTCGGACTGCCCGCCGGATAGAACACTCCCAGCAAGCGCAACTCACCCGTCCCGGTATTCTCGACGCAATGCACTTGTCCTTTGGGGAGATAGATGCACGAGCCCGCGGCGATCGGCGTGTTGGTTTCGCCGGCCCACATGCGGCCTTCGCCTTTCAAAATGAAAAGCACTTCTTCGTAATGATGGAAATGATTGGGCGCACGCCCCGGTGGGATCGAGCCGACGAATTGCGTTGCGTTCCCACTCCCGACCTCATCGTCGACCAGCACGCGGTACCAGCGATCGGCGGTGGGCTGGGCCCGACGATCGGCGAGACGCACGAGAGAGCGCTGCCCTGTTGGTGCCGAATCAGTCGAAGGAACAGTCAACGGCGTGACGAATTGCGGTTTGCGGTCAGGGTCGGGACATTGGGAGCTGACGATCACGATCTGACCCGGACCGGGATTGTTGATGGAGAAAGTTTCGTGCGGGCGAATGTAGATGCCGGTATCGGGAGGGAGGTCGTAAAGATGACCGTTAATGAAAATCTCGCCGAGTACTTCCAAGTTCGGAGTTCGCTCGCTGTGCTCGCTCGGGCGGACAGGATGTCCGCGCTCCGAGTCGCGCTCCGAGCCGCGCTCCGAGTTGAGCACGTAAAGGATTTCGTCGCAGTCGCCGTTGCGAATTCCGGGTGAAAGACCTGGTGCGAACTCCATTATGCGTAGTGAGATCGCTTGTGCGCCGGTCTGGCGGCCGATTTGATTCCAGATGCGAAGGCTTTCTTGCGCCAGAGGCTCACCATCGCGCATGTCGGAAACACGACAACCGCCTTCGAGAATCATGGCCATAGAATCTTGATAGCCGCGGAGCGGCGTTAGATCTGTAGCCCACGGCGTGAGCCGTGGGTGTTGGTCGCAAACGAATGAGACAGCCGCAGAGCGGCGAAACCGGAAGGTCGCCAACCAAAATGTTTCGCCCCTGTCGGGGCTCCGTGATATTTTGCGACCTTCCCCATGGCTGACGCCATGGGCTACAGATCTTTCGCCGCTCCGCGGCTATTTCGCGAACTCGACGTGCCACTTTCACCGTTCGTTCTTCAAATGATGGGTCGTATGTTCAGTGACAGAAGCACCCTGCGAGTTGGAAAGATTTGAAGTAGTTTGCGAGCGAAATGATGGTTGACCTTCACCGCCGGATCTCAATTGCGGCGACGCGTATCCCGCGTCGAGCAGGTTCTGGGCGCGAGCATCAGGCGAGTGGTCTGCCAGTCCTTTCCGCGGCCGGGTGAACAGTACACCATTGAGCACGAAGGCAAGGCCGATTGCGAAAGCAACTGCTCCGAGACCGATCAGTATCAAAGCCGACTCGGCATCCGGACCACGCAGCACGGCTCCCATAACCAGTCCAAGGACGGCGGTTCCGAAGCCGCTGGCTGCCACGATGACTCCGGCGCGTACACGACGCAGACGCTTCTCTTCATACGACTCGAGGAACTTTTCGATCTGCGGCAGCACATCTTCGGCGACTCGCTTAAGATCGCGCGTGTCTTCCACTTCACGGATCTTGTCCGCCATCGCGCGCCCGATCTCTTCGCGGGCAGACACTGCTGAAGCGGTAATCGAGTCCGGCTGTTCGAGAGTTAAACGCACGGCCCGCAGGTCAGTGCCGCAGGCGCGGCAATACTGGGTCGCCTGTCGTTCTTCGGAGCCACAGCTTGGACAAAACATAATCGGTGAGCTATACGGTCACGATTCTCGCGCGGTTCCGATTTATCGCCGGCATCGATTGGCCCGCGTTTAGAGTACCGATTTCAGTCGGGCTTTTTCCAGAAAGAAGCCAACTAAAGTTGGTACTCTAAAATACCGCTGGCCACAAGCACCCCTGCCGCTAAACATCCGCCGCTGACTGCGGGCATTATGCAGACTTCGGCGTCACCCACGATCTCGGTCTGCAAAACTTTATCGCGAGGAACGGTCTGGCTGTTGACGAAAACGTTGACGTGCGGGCGTACCTGGCCCAACTCGTTCAGCACGCGATCGCGCAACCCAACGTGTTCGTTCCACAAGAGATCCAGCGCCTGGCCGACATTCAACGGCGAAGCGTCCAGGGTGATCTCCACCCGGCCGCCCGTGAACTCAGTTAAGTAACCTGAGATCTGAAAAGTGATCATTGTGTTCGAATGGCCCGCGACCAATCCTAACTGAGCACGCTGGGCAAGTCCATGAAGCTTTGAGTTTTTCTCCGTGTTCTCAGTGTCTCCGTGGTGAATTCCTGCCCACACGGAGACACGGAGCGCACGGAGAACAGAAGACTCTTCAAATTTAGGCCACTACCGTTTGAGCGGTTTACTGGAGGCCGTTGAAACGGCTAGACTCAAATGAGAGTTTTACCTATTCACCTCGCTGAGGCGCGGTGCTAATGAGAATTCAGACTGCTTCCAACGCGATGTCGCAAACGGCGCCGAAAGTAATTGACTCTAACGCTGATCTAAAAGAACGCGTCCGCGCGTTTTGGCAGGCGCATCCATGCGGTACTAAATTCAGCGATGCCGAGATGGGTACGCCCGAATTTTTCGAGAGAGTCGAAGCACATCGCTACACTAAGGAGTGGCACATTCCTGAGGCGGCGGATTTTACTGGAGCGCGCGGGCTGCGCGTTCTGGAAATCGGATGCGGAATGGGCACGGATGGCGCGCAGTTCGCCCAGGCCGGCGCGCACTATTCCGGCGTCGACCTGACCGAAGCTGCGATTGAGCTGGCCCGTAAGCGATTTGAATTGTCGGGCCTCGAGGGCGAGTTTCGGGTGGCGGATGCCGAGAACCTGGACTTTGCCGACAATTCATTCGACCGAGTTTATTCTCATGGCGTTCTCCACCATACGCCCGATACAGCACGCGCAGTCGCGGAAATCCATCGCGTGCTCAAACCAGGCGGACGCGCCACAGTCATGCTGTATCATCGTGGCAGTTATAACTATCGCGTCGGGATTCGCGTCTTGCGCCGCGCGGGCGCGCGTCTGTTGAAAAGCGAGGCCGGCATCAGAATCGTTCATCGTTTGACTGGCGAGCCGCCGGAGTCGCTACGCGAACACGCAGGGCTATTGAAAGCCAGCAGCAATGGCTATCTGGCTTCAGATGAGTTTCTCAGCCAGAGCACGGACGGCGCCGGAAATCCATTGGCGCGCGTTTACTCGCGGCGCGAAGCCCGGGACCTATTCAAAGACTTTCAGAAAATTGAATTACACGCATACTTTCTTAATAAGCGATTCATTCCGCTGATTGGCAATCTGCTGCCCCGATCGGTTGAATCAGCTTTGGCATCGCGCTGGGGTTGGCACTTGTGGATCTATGCGACGAAGTCGTAAGCCACAAAAAGGGCGCAAGAGGCACAAAAGAAATGCGGTCAGTGCGAACCAACTCAGGTGATGTACCTTTCCTTTTTGTGCTTTTTGCGCCTTTTCGTGGCTAACTCTTTATTGAAATGAAAAGCATCCTTATCACCGGCGGCGCGGGTTTCATCGGGTCGCAGCTCGTCGATCACTTGCTGGCCGAAGGCGGCTGGCGCGTCGCGGTTGTTGATGACTTTAACGACTTTTACGATCCGGCGATCAAGCGCGAGAACGTTCGGGCGCGACTATCAAATCCGGATTTCAAAATGATCGAAGCCGACATTCGTAATCAGACCGACCTCGAACAAGCTTTTGACGCCACAGCGTTCGACTGCATCGTGCACCTGGCGGCCCGTGCCGGCGTGCGACCGTCATTGAAAGAGCCGCGGCTTTACGTCGAGACAAATATCAACGGCACACTGAACCTGCTCGAGCTGACCCGCGCGCACGGGGTGAAACAGTTTGTCTTCGGTTCGTCGTCCTCGGTTTACGGCCTGAACGCAAAGGTCCCGTTCAGCGAGGACGATCCGATCTTCAATCCGATTTCGCCTTACGCCGCGACGAAAGCGGCCGGCGAGTTGCTCTGTCATTCGTATGCACATCTGTACGACATGCGCATTGTGTGCCTGCGCTTCTTCACCGTCTATGGCGCGCGCCAGCGGCCGGATCTGGCAATTCACAAATTCGCGAAGCTAATCAGCGCCGGTCAGCCAATACCCGTTTTTGGCGACGGCACGACGCGACGCGACTATACTTACATCGATGACATCATCGCCGGCGTACGCTCCGCGATCGATTACGATCAGAGCAATTATGAAGTAATCAATCTGGGTGAATCGCGCACGGTAGAACTGCGTGAATTGATTTCTTTGCTCGAGAAGGCCTTGGATCGGCACGCTGAGATTGATCGGCAACCATTACAACCCGGAGACGTTTCTCAGACCTTCGCTGACATCTCGAAAGCGCGCCGGCTGCTTGGCTATGATCCCCAGACGCAGATCGAAGAGGGGATCGGGAAGTTCGTTGAGTGGTTTCGCGAAAACCAGTCCGCAAGTGTTAGACGTGAGAGGTAGTATCCTGCACGGCGTTGTTCAATTGTTCTACAATGCGTCTTGCGCTGCGGCTTTGCCGCCCGCTGTGCGGAAAGGCTCCGCCTTTCCGTGACGTCCCTTTATACATATGAGGAGGCTGCGCCTCCGAAGCGAGGCTTAGCCTCGCTTGAAAAAAGACGAACACACCGGTAAGGCGGAGCCTTACCGCACATCAAGCGGCTGAGCCGCGAGAATTCATGGCGACCACCGTAAACAGCATGACCGATCCGCTCCCGCGCGAGATGGAGCAGCACACCTACTCGATCATGTACGAGGTCGAGGAGAAACACTGGTGGTTCGCGGGCCGGCGTCGCATCATTGAAGGATTCGTTGAAAAGGTATGCCGGGATATCGGAAAACTGCAGCCGCGGATTCTGGATGTCGGTTGTGGCACCGGCGCAAATCTGCAGATGCTGGCACAGTTCGGCCGCGCCGAAGGAGTGGATGTTTCTACCGAGGCCCTCGACTTCTGCCGCGCGCGCGGCCTGGCCGAAGTAAAGCAAGGCGCCGCCGAGAGTTTGCCTTTTGAAGATGCTTCATTTGATCTGGTGACCGGACTTGATGTCGTCGAGCATCTCGATGATGATATTGCGGGCCTCAGCGAAATGCGCCGGGTGCTCCGTCAGGGGGGGCGCGCAGTCCTGTTTGTGCCGGCGTTCATGTTTCTCTGGGGAGTGCAGGATGACATCAGCAATCATCGACGCCGTTACACTTTACCCGAGCTGAAACAAAAACTTAGAGACTCGGGTTTAGAGGTCGAGCGGGCGAGTTATGCGAACATTACTTTCTTTGTCCCCATTCTCGTGGGTCGAGTGTTGATGCGTCTGACAGGTGTGCGTCCGGCCTCTGAGAATAATATTACGATTGGCGCGCTGAATGGTTTGCTCGGACGCATTCTGGGCGCCGAGAGTTGGTGGCTGCGGCGCATGAATTTTCCGTTCGGCGTGTCGATCATTTGCGTGGCCCGGCGAGCTTGAGGTTGAATGAGAATCAGGGAAGTCATCTGGCTGAAACAGTTTTCTGAAAAGATCGAGCGAAAGCACCAAGTTTACGAGGAGGAGGTGGAGGAGGTTTTCAGGAAACAGCCTCCAGTTAGATGGATCGAGCGAGGTGATGTCAAGGGTAAGATCTTTATGAAACGATCGGACAGACCGATGACGGACGTTATTTGACTGTCTTTTTCATTTACAAAGGTAAGAGCCAGGGACTGGTTGTTTCTGCTCGCGATGCGAACAACAGAGAAATGAGGAATTATGACAAACGCAAGAAGTAAGCGAACGAAAGCGCGTGATCCTCTGCCCGAACACTTCAATACTATCGAAGAGGCCGCCGAGTTCTGGGATACGCACTCTACTACCGACTACGAAGAATACTTCAAAGAAGTAGACTGCCAGTTCGATATTAAGAAAAGAACTCATCTCATCTCAATCGATGGAGCCGTTTACGATAGGATTCGAGCCATCGCAAAGAAAAAGCGCATTCCGGCCGATAAACTCGTCAGCCGCTGGATTAAGGAAAAACTACGCAGCGCCGCCTGATGCTCAAAGTTGACGAAAAGCAAAATATTTCTGAGAGCTTAACAGCAGGCATCAGTTTGCCTTCCGCCGATGCTCCGGACATCTCCGTCTTTCTTCCGGTCCTCAACGAAGAACCCAATCTCCGCCCACTGCACGAGAAGTTAGATCGCGCGCTGGCCCAACTCGGCCGCTCGGCCGAGATCATCTATGTCGACGATGGTTCGACTGACGGCAGCCTGGCGGTGTTGCGCGAATTAGCTGCAAAGGACAGGCGGGTCAGGGTGATTGCTTTGCGACGAAACTATGGCCAGACGCCGGCGATGGCGGCGGGTATCGACGCCGCGCGGGGCGAAGTGTTGATTCCAATGGATGCCGATATGCAAAACGATCCGGCGGATATTGCCCGGCTACTGGACAAGATTGACGAAGGTTATGACGTGGTTTCCGGTTGGCGCAAGAACCGGCAGGACAAGTTGTTTACCCGCAAGATTCCCTCGATGATCGCGAATCGAATTATCTCCTGGATTGGGGGCGTGCCTTTGCATGATTATGGCTGCTCGCTGAAGGCTTACCGGCGCGAGTCGCTCGCCGACGTGCATCTCTATGGAGAGATGCATCGCTTTATTCCAATTTACGCCTCCTGGTCGGGCGCGCGCGTGACGGAAATCCCGGTCGAGCATCATGCGCGCACGATGGGACAGTCGAAATACGGTCTGTCCCGCACGATTAAGGTGATCTTTGATCTGATGACCATCAAGTTCATGGCGTCGTATCAGACCAAACCGCTTTATGTTTTCGGCTGGGCCGGCTTGTTGACGTTCTTCTTTTCAATCTTGTGCGCCGTCCTCGCGTTCCTGATGAAATATGCGAGCTGGCCGCATCACGCCGACTTTGTCCAGACACCGTTACCGGTGCTGACGACGGTCATGCTGGTGCTGGGCGTACAGTTTTTCCTAATGGGGTTGTTGGCGGAAATGCAGGTCCGCACTTATCACGAATCCCAGGCGAAGGCGATTTACGCGGTAAGGGAAAGAATAGGGTTCACCACAGAGGACACAGAGAAAACCAGGCAGTGAATAAGAATGATATTAGCGGCGCGGTTGTCGACGCAGCAATGAAGATCCATTCGGCGCTGGGACCGGGTCTATTAGAAAGTGCTTACGCGGTTTGTTTGAAACATGAATTGATAAAGCGCGGGTTGAAAGTGGCATCTGAGGTCCCTCTGCCGGTTGTGTATGACGGTGTTAGGCTTGAAGCCGGATATCGCCTCGATCTCGTGGTGGAAGACACGGTGGTAGTCGAGCTAAAGGCGATTGAAGCGTTAGCGCCGATTCATCAAGCGCAGATTATTTCGTACCTGAAACTAAGTGGCAAACCAATCGGCTTGCTTATCAATTTCCATTCGCTTCATCTGAAAGATGGAATCAAAAGATTTGTAATCTAAGCTTATTAATCTGGTTTTCCTCTGTGCCCTCTGTGGTGAATTAAGTCTTATGTGCGGCATAACCGGTTGGGCCAATCTTGATCCGCGCACGCCGCCCCCTGAAGGCGGAGAGGAATTGCTGCGTCTGATGTGCGACCGCATGATCCATCGCGGTCCCGATTCGGAAGGCTACCTGATCGATGACGGCGTGGCCCTGGGGATGCGGCGCCTGGCGATCATCGATTTGCTTACCGGTGAGCAGCCTACTTTCAACGAAGACCAAAGCATCGCCGTCATCCTCAATGGCGAAATCTACAACTACCGCGAGTTACGCGCTGATCTCGAAACGCTCGGCCACACTTTTCGCAGCGCCTCGGATACCGAGATTCTGCCGCATCTTTACGAAGAATACGGCCGCGAAATGGTCCAGCATCTCAACGGCATGTTCGCCTTCGCGCTTTGGGATGACCGGCGGCGGCGTTTGTTCATCGCGCGCGATCGGTTTGGTGAAAAGCCGCTCTACTGGGGTGTATTCGACGGCACGTTGCTGTTCGCGTCAGAGCCCAAGGTGCTGTTGGCCCATCCGTCGGTGCGGCCAAACCTCAATCTCAATGCGCTGCGCCAATATCTCTCGTACGACTATGTGCCGGCGCCCCTGTCTATCTACGAAGGCATCAGCAAGCTTCCCGCCGCGCACACGCTCACGCTGGAAGACGGTCAGATCGAAGTAAAGCGTTACTGGAAACTGAGCTACCAGACACGTGAGCCCGTGCCGAGTGTTACCGACGCCGCTGACCAGCTTCGTGAGCTGCTGGCTGATTCAGTGCGCATGCGTTTGGTTTCCGACGTGCCGCTGGGCGTCTTGCTTTCGGGCGGTATCGACTCTTCCGTAGTCACAGCGTTGGCCGTGCGCGCATCGTCAGAGACCGTCAAGACGTTTTCGATCGCCTTTGCCGAAAGCTCGTTCGACGAATCGCAGTACGCTCGAGCGGTAGCCAAATTCCTCGGCACCGATCATCACGAAGAGCGGTTCAGCGCCAGCCTGGCGGCGAACCTCGTAAGCGAAATCGGCGCGTGGATGGACGAACCGATTAGCGATCCTTCGCTGGTGCCGACATTTCTGCTGTCGCGTTTCACGCGCAAGCACGTGACCGTGGCGCTGGGTGGAGACGGCGGCGACGAAATCTTCGCCGGCTATCCGATGTACTTCGGTCATCACATGGCGCGCGCTTACGACCGCGTGCCGCGGTTTTTGCGCCGTGGCTTGATCGAGCCGGTCGTGAACCACCTGCCCGTTAAGACCAGCAATCTTTCGTTCGACTATCGGGCAAAAAGATTTATCACCGCTTCGCACTATGATGAAGTCGCCAGGCATCATGTTTGGTTTGGCTCGTTCACGCCTAACGATCAGGATCTCTTGCTTTCAGAAGACGTGAGGCGAGCGAGCGAGCCGGACATTTATCGTGATGCGCGGCGACTGTTTGCTGAATGCGACTCAAACAATCTGACTGAATGCATGCAAAGCCTGGACACGCAGCTTTATCTGGCCGAAGACATCCTGACAAAAGTCGATCGCGCCAGTATGGCTGTCAGTTTGGAAGTGCGCGCGCCCTATCTCGATCCACGCGTCGCAGAGTTTGCCGCGGGCCTGCCCTCGCGCTACAAGCTGCACGGTTATACTTCGAAGTACATTCTCAAGCGTGCCGCTAAAGGCCTGGTGCCGCCATTTGTCTGGCGGCGTGGCAAGAAAGGTTTTGGCGTCCCCTTTGCCAAGTGGTTGAAAGGCGAGTTGCGGCCGCTCGCGCATGACCTGTTGTCGCCCGAACGCCTGCGCCGGGGCGGTCTGTTCAATCCGGAATACGTGGCCCGTCTGCAGGACGAACACGAACGCGGCGTCGCTAATCATCGCAAGCTGCTCTGGACGCTGCTGTCGTTTGAGTTGTGGCGCGAAAGCTTTGTCGAGACACCGCGCCGGATCGAAACTTCGGTAAGCGCGAGCCAGTAATTTGGAGTGCGGATTGTTTGGAGTTCCGCCTTCAGGCGGTCTGGTGATGTTGGAAAACAAGCCCGCCTAAAGGCGGAACTCCAAACACTCCAAAATGGCAGCTGATCTTACACGAGCGCACCAGGACCTGTGGCAATGGTGCCGCCGGCAGGGTTTCGCCGGTTATGATCCTTACGACGCCCTGAACAGCCGTTGGTTTCAGGCCACACCTCTCAAAAAATCGCGCTGGGCGCGGCTCGCCTGGACGCAATTTCACAAACGCTCGCCAATTAATTTTCGTTCTCTCGTAGGCATTCCGCGAGAAAGAAATGCAAAAGGCATTGCGCTGTTCGCGTTGGCAGCACTGGCTGAATACCGCTGCCGCCAAACCAAAGAAGCCGAGGTCGAAGCGCGCGAGTTGCTGGACGATTTGATGTGGATGCGCTTGAAAGGTTTCAAAGGCGCGGCTTGGGGGTACAACTTTGACTGGCAGTCGCGATCTTTCTTTGCCCCGCGCGGTACGCCGGCAATCGTCCCGACGGCCTTCGCGGCGCGGGCGATTTGTGAAGCTGCTGAAGTGTTTGGCCACGAGGAGTACTTGCCGTTTGCGCGCACCATCTGTGACTTTATCCTCAACGACCTGAACCGATCTGAAGAGTCAGACACGGAAGTTTGCTTTAGCTATTCGCCGCTCGATCAAACGCGCGTCTTCAATGCGAGCCTGCTTGCCGGTGAGACTTTAGCGGTCGTCGGAAGATTGACTGGTGAATCAAGTTTATGCGATTGGGCGATGCGCGCCGCGCGCTATGTTTGTCGCCGTCAGCGCGCGGATGGTTCGTGGGGCTATGGCGGCGAGGACTATCAATCATGGGCCGATAATTTTCATACGGCCTTCATATTGGGGAGTCTTTCTCGCATCATGAACTCCATGGGGTCAGAACCGGGAGCGGTAGCGACCGGGTCGTTTGACGAGATGGATAACACCTTGCGTCGCGGCTACGAGTTTTGGAAGGAAAGCTTTTTCCTGGATAACGGCTGGCCCAAGTATTATCCGGATCGACTCTATCCCGCCGACGCGCATTCGGCCGCATCGGCGATTGTAACTTTGGTAGAACTGCGCGGCCGGATTCCCGGCACGTTGATCCTCGCGGAGAAGATTGCAGACTGGGTCATCGACAATATGCGTGATTCGCGTGGCTACTTTCATTATCAGCGCCGGCGCTTTTACACGGTCGGGATCCCGTATATGCGTTGGTCAGAGGCGTGGATGGCTTATGCGCTCGCACGCCTCAGAGAAGGCAAAAGTAAGAAGTAAGGGGCGTGTTTACTTTGATAGATTTTGTTGCCAGGGAAAACGATCCACAAAATCACACGAAGCAGAACGGGTTTGTTCGTGTAATTTTGTGTGACTTCGTGGATCGTTCTTCCCAGCAGAAGGAAGACACGAAACCGAATTAGATCGAGTATCTTTTTTCTTTTGTGCGGGGTCCTATGCGAATCTGGATCGACTTAGCCAACTCTCCCCACGTGCCTTTCTTTCGCGCGTTGATTCCGGAGTTTGTCGCGCGCGGGCATCAGATCGAGATCACCGCCCGCGACTTTGCGCAGACGGTTGAGCTGGCGACGAATGCGGGCATGACGCCGCACGTCATCGGCGGCCATGGCGGCGGATCGATCACCGGCAAAGCAGGGAACTTGATCGGGCGTGCCGGGGCCCTGCGCAAGTGGGGACGCGATCGTGGTTTTGATCTTGCCGTCAGTCATAACTCATATGCGCACATTGCGGCCGCCGCCGCGCTGGGAATTAAGTCAATCACGTTAATGGACTACGAACATCAGCCGGCGAACCACCTCGCGTTTCGTCTGGCGTCGCGCGTGATCGTGCCGCGCGCGTTTCCGGCGGCAGAGCTGAAGAAATACGGGGCCTCGACGCGCAAAGTAAGACGCTATGAAGGCACCAAGGAAGACGTCTATCTCGCAGACTTTGTGCCCGACCCTGAGTTTGCCGAGACATTGCGTGGGCTGGGTGTCGCGGGTAAAGATGTGCTGGTCGTCGCTCGGCCACCGGCGCGTGAAGCCCTCTATCATCGTTTCGAAAACGAACTATTCGATGAATTGCTGGTGAGTTTGAGTGCGCGCGCCGAAGTAAAGATCATTTTGTTGCCACGTTCGGATGCGCAGAGAGCCGCATACGAAACCCTCGAGTTGGCTAAACTGATCATGCCGCAGTTGGCCCTCGATGGCGCAAACCTGATCGCCGCTGCCGATCTGGTGATGAGCGCAGGCGGGACGATGAATCGCGAAGCGGCCGCGCTGGGCGTGCCGGCTATTAGTGTCTATGCCGGCAAGTGGGCCGCGATTGATCAGGAGTTAGTAGACGAAGGACGACTACTTCGCCTCTCTTCGCGGGCGGAGATTGATGCGCTGCCAGTCGCGAAGAAGTCCGCCGCTAAACCTCGAGAGGCGAGATCTGTACGAGGCGAAGTCGTTAAGTTGATTTTGGAGTGATCCGGAAGGCAGTTTTGCTGTTTGAGATGCCGAAGGCCCGTCTGCGTTCGCTCCGTTAGGAGCGAGATGTTTATAGCACCCGCCGTCACTAATCAACTTAGCTCCTTTAGGAGCGAGACTTCTGTTAGATTACATTACGCTCCTAAAGGAGCTCACTGGAGCCTTTAAGTGCTGGTGAGCTATAAACATTCGGCCCCTAACGGGGTCAACCGGCTTTCCGCGCATCAGGCGGTAAAGCCGCAGGTACTGGTAAAGTTGCCACGACTCCTGATGAAAGCTGAAAGCATAAAAGAAATCCAAACCGACGCTCGCGCCGTTCGCGAGCCAGCGCGAGCGCCGCGTTGGGTTGTGCCTCTGGTCAAGACGCTTTTGGCCACCACCGATATCGTGCTGGCGATCTTCTCGTTCACGCTGGCTTTCTATCTGCGCCATCACGATTCGATTGTTCACCGAAGCGCCTCGGGCAGCTTCACCTGGAGCAGAGAATTTGCTCCGTATGCCCTGCTGCTGCCGCTGGTGATTCCGATCCGGCTGCTGTTGCTTCGCTACTATGATCTATATCGAATCCGCGGCGAGTTTTCGTTCGTCGAAGACATGGCGCGCGTCTTCAAGGCGACGGCGATCGGATCGTTGCTGATCGTGGCCGCGACCTTTATGTATCGTGGTGGAGTTGCTTATCGCACCTTCTCGTATTCGCGCGCGGTTTTCCTGGTTGATTTCCTGCTGGTATGGGCCGGCATGGGCGCCGTGCGGATGCTTTTGCGCGGCGGCCAGATCCTGGTGCGCCGTCGCGGCGTCAATTTGATTCCGACACTGATCGTCGGTCGCGGACCAGAGGCAGCACTTTGCATCCGGGAAATGCGCGCGCGGCCTGAGCTTGGCTATCGCGTGATCGGGATCGTCGACAATGGATCTTTCGACGGTGATGCGCGATCGAGCTTTGAAGGCGTGCCGGTAATAGGAGACCTTCGCAGTCTGCCTGAAGCGATTCGCGATTCAGGAGCGAACGAAGTGATCATCTCCGATCCGAACGTTCCGGGCGAGGCCCTGTTTGACGTCATGATGCAAACCGGACGCCGCCGGGGCGTGGAGTTTCGCATTGCGCCGACACTTTTGAATTGTCTCCCGAGCAAGACTGAAATCGATCAAGTAGGATCGCTGCCGATGGTCACGCTGTTCCGCTCGCCGCTGTCGAGCTCCGCGCGCGTGGCCAAGCGAGGTTCGGATCTGATCATTGCTTCAGTGGCCCTGGCCATCCTCTCGCCGCTTTGGCTTTTGATTGCTTTGCTCATTAAGCTTGATTCAAGCGGTCCGGTTTTTTACAAGCAGGAACGCGTCGGGATGGACGGCCGGGTTTTTCTCTTTTATAAATTCCGCACCATGCGGGCGGACACAGACGATGCGGAGCACCGCGAGTTCCAGCGCCGTTACATCAGGGGCCAGCCGGATTCAAACCAGGGCGATGACCAGCGGCCGGCGTACAAACTACGCGCCGACGATCGAGTGACGCGCGTGGGTCGTGTCTTACGCCGGATGAGCATCGATGAACTACCGCAGCTCTTTAACGTGTTGCGGGGTGATATGAGTGTTGTGGGACCGCGACCGCCCATTCCATATGAAGTCGAGAGCTATGAGTTGTGGCATCGCAAGCGGCTCGATATGAAGCCGGGCATCACCGGTCTGTGGCAAGTGTCCGGACGTAACCGCCTGCCGTTTGACGAGATGGTGCGAATGGATTTGTACTACATCGAGAATTGGTCACTGCTGCTGGACGTGAAGATCATTCTTCAGACAGTGCCGGTTATGTGGCGTGGGGAGGATGCTTACTAGAAAGCGGGGCAGTAGCCCGACCGTAAGGGAGGGCTCAATGGTCTTATGAACAATTCAGATACCAAACGTGAAATGCTGCGACACACAGTGGCGACGCTCGCTTATCGCGGAGCTAAGGCGGTTCGCGGTGCGCCCGATTCATTTGCGTCTTTCCATGCTTCCGAAACCACTCGGACGCCGGCCCAGATTCTGGCGCACGTCGGCGACCTTTTGGATTGGGCATTGTCGATCGCGAAGGGCGACGAGACCTGGAACAATTCCGAACCGTTGCCCTGGGATCAAGAGGTCGCACGCTTTCATCAAGCCCTCGAGAGTTTCGACAACTATCTGGCTTCAGACGCTGAACTGAGCGCTACTTGCGAGCGTCTGTTTCAGGGACCAATTGCAGATGCACTCACGCACGTCGGTCAGCTAACAATGCTGCGGCGAATCGCCGGCGAACCGATCAAAGGTGAGAACTATTCGCGAGCAAAGATTGAGGCCGGCCGCGTCGGCACAGAGCAGGCGATGCCGAAGCGGGAGTTTGATTAGTAAGCCCGCCGCCTCTCTCTCCGCGTAGTCGCGCAGCGTTTTGATATGCTGGAAGTTGGTAGTTGTCTTTCTTTGCGCCTTCAGTTTTGGTTTTGCGCCTTTGCGTGAAACTAAAACGCGCCGAATAAGTTTCACGCAAAGGCGCCAAGAAAGTCGGAAGGCGCAAAGGAAAACCGGGTATGCAGCCCGACACCAGGGGGTGGACTGGTTTAAGGAGGTTCTATGCGAACACTGATTCGAATCGCGCTCGTGGGAGTGTTAATGTCTTCGCTGGCAGGAGTGACTATGGGGCAAGAAGGTGAGTCAGAGGCCAACGGCGCGTCCCGGACGATGCGCCCCGTGGTGCGCGGCCGGCATTTCGCGGTGGCCGCAATGAAAGCCGAAGCGACGCGCGCGGCTGAACGAATTTTGGAAAAGGGCGGCAACGCTTTCGACGCGATAGTCGCCGGACAGGCGGTGCTCGGCATCGTCGATGCCGCGATGAACGGCGTCGGCGCCGATGCGGTGCTGCTCGTCTATGATGCGAAGACAAAGAAAGTCTATTCGATCAACGCCGAAGGCACGGCGCCACGTCTCGCGACGATCGAATGGTACAAAGAACACAACGGTGGCAAGCTGCCGGTCAATGACTCGCTGCTGGCGGGCACCGTGCCGGGCACCGTTGATGCCTGGTACGTCCTGCTGGATCGCTGGGGCACGATGAGTTTCGCCCAGGTCCTGAAAGAAGCGATCGACCTGGCTGAAAATGGATTTCCGGTGGGTGATTCACTGGCGCGCGCGCTCGCAACTTCGCAGAAGCTGCGCAAGTATCCGACCAGCACGAAGGTCTATCTTCCCAACAATCGCGCGCCGCAAGCAGGCGAGATTTTTCGCAATCCTGATCTGGCGCAGACGCTGAAGAGACTCGTCGAAGCAGAGAAACAGAATAAGAGTAAAGGGCGACATCAGGCGTTGAAGGCGGCGCGTGATCGTTTCTACAAAGGCGACATCGCGCGCGAGATGGCGAAGTTCTCGGAAGAGAACGGCGGCCTGTTTCGCTATGAAGACTTTGCCGGCTACAAGGCGAAGGTCGAAGAGCCGGTCTCGATCGATTATCGCGGTTATCAAATCTACAAGAACCCATCGGCCAGCCAGGGTCCGGCGGAATTGTTCGCGCTGAAAATTCTCGAAGGCTATGACCTCAAGGCGATGGGACTGAACAGCGCCGGCTATATCCACACCAGCGTCGAAGCAATCAAGCTCGCTTTTGCCGATCGTGAAAAATATCTCGGCGACATGGACTTCATTAAGATCCCGTATGCGGGTCTGCTCTCGAAAGAATATGCCGCCGAACGTCGCCGGCTGATCGATCAAAACACGGCGTCCCTGGTATTTCGTCCGGGTACCGCAGAGAAATTCACCACCGATGCAACGCCGCTCGATCGCCCGGTGAAAGTCACGACCGCAGGCGACGGCGATCATGATGGCGACACGAGTTACATCGCGGTGGTCGACGGCTCGCGTAACATGATCACCTTTACGCCAAGTCTGCACAGCGCGTTCGGCACCGGCGTGGTCATGGGCAACCTGGGTTTTATCTTTAATTGTCGCGGTGACTACTACACGCTCGAACCGGGTGAAGCGAACGCGCTCGCGCCAGGCAAGCGGCCGCGCAGCACTCTGCAGGGAACGCTGGTGATGAAAAACGGCCAGCCGCACATGCTGCTGGGCACACCCGGCGCCGACCAGCAGGTACAGCTTACGATGCAGACGCTGCTGAATATGATCGAGTTCGGAATGAATGTGCAGCAGGCGATAGAAGCGCCGAAGTGGCTGACCCGAGCGTTTCCCGCTTCGCCTTTTCCGCACACGATGTATCCGGGCGATCTCTCGGTTGAGTCGCGTATTCCCGAAGCCGTGCGCAAACAATTGCTCGCCCGAGGACACAAGCTGCGCGTCACCGGTGCATGGTCGGACGGATCGTTAGCGGCAATCGTCGTGGATCTGAAAACCGGAGTGCTGAACGTGGGAACGGATCCGCGGACCGAGGCGTACGCGTGGGCGTGGTAGAGCGTCATTATTGGGAGACGAGTGCTACATTAGCCATTCCAGGACGGGTCAATTATTATTGGACGTACACCCCGAATAGCAATTGATCAAGGAAAATCGTAGGAGGCAAAGATGAAGACAAACGAACCACTTAGGGTCATGAAATTCGCCATACTCTCTCTTCTGCTCATTGGAATTGGAATCGCTTCAAGCACCAGCGCCGCAGCCCAGCGCCGCGGTCGTAACTGGGACGGCTACCCAAATCTGGGCGGGTCTTATCAGCTTCGGGAAACGGCCCTGAATGCCGGCTTCAACGAAGGTTCGAAGGAAGGGCGCGACGATCGAGCGCGAAACCGGCGCCGCAGCTATCAGGAATTCAGTGCCTATAATGACGCGACCAAGGACTACAGCTCGAGGCTCGGTGATCGCGAACTGTACCGGCGCTATTTCCGTTTAGCCTTTGAGAGCGGATACGACACTGAGAATCCGAACTCGTACAACAACAATCGGAATGACCGGAATGACCGGAATGATCGTAACGACCGAGACCGGAACAACGACCGCAATCGCAACGACAACCGACAAAGCCGCGGCCGCAATTGGGATCGGTACGGCAACTATGGCGGGTCTTATCAGTTGCGCCAGACGGCTCTGAACGCCGGCTACAACGAAGGCAACAAGCAGGGCCGCAACGATCGCAAGAAAGGCCGGCGCTCAAACTACCGAGACTTCAGTGCCTACCAGAACGCCACCACAGATTACAGCTCCAAACTCGGCGACCGCGAGCTGTACCGACGTTACTATCGCGAAGGGTTCGAGAACGGTTACGAAGACGGGTGGAACGGTTATTAGGCTTTACTCCCTCAAGCAGCGGAGAGTCGAGTGTGAGAAGGCGGGGCAGTAGCCCGACCGTAAGGGAGGGCTCCCGCTTCTCGTTCGAGTAGATCGGCCAGAGCCGCGTAGCGGCGCGACCTTTATAGACCCGCGAGCAGACCCAAACCCTAGGCTCCGCCGAAGTCATAGCTCGGATGAAAGGACGGAATCAATGATCTTTCTGATTCAATACGATCGACATGAGGATCGGATGATTTCCATAGAGTCTTTCAGCGATTCAGAAAGAAGCAAGGCCCAGGACTTGCTTCTTACCTTGGAGCTACAAATGAATTAGAATAGAAGCGACAATGAAGTCGTGCTGCTCGAAGCTGAAAGCGAGGACGCTCTACGCATAACACACCGACGATAGTTCGGAGATCTCTCAGAGTTATTAAGCACGCTCTCTTCAACTCGCGAGCCTTCACTCAACTCGCGCTAGCGCCACCTCCAACAACAAAACCTTCTTAATCCCTTTATAGAGCGGTTCGATTTCGCAATTCTCAGCGAGGCTGTGGGCGCCTTCGCAGGGCCCGGCGCCGGTTGAGATTGAAGAGATGCCGGCAAGCAGAGCGGCGCTCGAATTGTTCGAGCCGGCACTTCCAATTGGCGGATCGAAACCCATCACCCGGTGCACGGCTTCCGAGATGCGCACCAGATAGGATTCGCGATGTCCGGGAATGAAGGCGGCTGGTGAAGCGCCAATGACGTCGGTCTTTACTGTCATGCCGACGCGGGCCGCCTCTTCATTCAGAATGATCTGGATTTGCTTTTCCAGATCAGCAATCACTTCGTTGCTCGTCGAGCGCAAGTCGACGGTGAACCACGCGTCTGAGGCTTTCGCGTTTACTACTTCCGAGCCACCGAGCATGCCGATGTTCAAGTTCGAAGAAGGATTGGTTGGTACCTTTAATTGATAAATGCGTTCGATTGCGCGGGCCAGCGGCAGAGACGCCGAGTAAGGCGGCGTGCGCGAGCGCGTGTGGCCGCCGGGGCCGATGAAGTGGTGCCGGTACCAGTTGATGCCGATGCCTGCGTAGGTGAAACCTTCGTAGCCGCCGTCGAGCGCGATGTACTGATCGATCTTCCCCTTGTTCTCGCTGATATAGGCCTTGGCGCCGTTCATGGTCGTCTCTTCCTGGACCGTGAACACGAACACGAGATCGCCTTTGGTCTTAACCTTGGCGTCGTTCAGCGCACGAATCGTCGCCAGGAGCGCCTCGACATTTCGCGTGTCGTCGCCGATGCCGGGCGCATAAATCTTTCCATCGCGAATGGTTGCTTTGATCTGCAATCCAGGTTGGAAGACGGTGTCCAGGTGCGCGTCAAAAACGATCACGGGGCCGCCGCCGGCGCCTTTGCGCACGGCGATCAGATTGCCCGTCGAGTCGTAATGAATGTCATCCAGATGATACTTGCGCAAGAGACTTTCGATGTATTTCGCGCGCGGCTGCTCCTGACCCGAAGGCGCGTTGATTTCAGTAATGGCGATCCACTCGCGCACAATGCTTTCGTGGTTGCGATCGATGTAGTCGTTTGCGGACTTTACCTCGGCGCGATTTGACAGCGCCTGGACTTGTTCGATGTATTGGGCCACGCTCTTAACCTGCGCGGACGCAGAAGTCGTTACGAGTAAGAGAACAGCAATAAAAGGAATCAATCTACGCATGTGGTTTCCACCAGAGTCGAATATAATTCGAGCTTGCCGATTCTAAGCAATTCTGACTGGTTGTAAAAGCGGAAACACAAAACTCTCTGCGTCCAGCCTCGGTGTTCTCCGTGTCTCTGTAATGAATGGTTGTCGCGGTTGTATTCACCACAGAGACACGGAAGTACACAGAGATGACACAGAGAAAATCAGATCGAGCAAGCTAGAGACGGAATGACGACAATTCAGAGAGTCAAATCGCGGGAAGCTACCCTAAGCCCGCTAGCTATTTGGCTGGAGCGCTCGATACTGGGTGCCCTGTTTCTGTTCGTCATCGCGGCGCCAAACTCGATTGCCGCGGCGCAGACTGCGTGGTTGCTCGGCCTGCTGTTCTGGGTTTTGCGCTTTACTGTTTCGCCGCGTCCTAAACTCGAGCGCACCCCGCTCGACTATCCCATGTTTGGTTTCTTTCTTATCACCGGATTGTCCTCCTTCCTTTCTTACGCTCCGATCGTTTCGATCGGGAAGCTGCACGCGGCGTCTTTGTTCACCATCGTGTACCTGTTCGCGGAAAATGTTCGCTCGCCGCGGGTTTTGCGCGCGTTGGTGATCGTGCTGATCGCGTCGTGCATGGTTAATGTCTTCTACACGTTTGGCCAGTACACGTTCGGACGGGGAGTGAAAGTCTACGGCGTCGCCGCCAACAGCCCACTGAGTGATAGTGTCCTGCGTCATTCGCTGTCTGACGCAAAGCTCGGCGTGCGTCCGGGACCCGAGCCAATACCGATTCTAAGTGGCGACACTCTGGAAGAAGTTGATGGCCGGCCACTGCACAACGTGCAAGAGTTGATTGAGACCCTGAATCAATCTCCGAAGACTGGGCCGGCCAAAATCAAGATCTATCGAGTTGAATGGGTCGCCGTGTTAGAGGTCCCGCGGGGACGTTTGCTGCCCGGGTCGACGGCAGAGGAGGAACTCGGCATACAACGCTGGACCAGTGGCCGCGATTGGCGCGCGACCGGCTTTTACAATCACTGGACGACCTATGCCGAGATGCTCCAACTGATCGCTTCGCTGACGATTGGTTTATTTTTGGCGGTGCCACGAAAGCGCAGCCGGAACGGCGCGTTGCTGGCGCTGGCAATTGTGGGGATGGGTGTCGCGCTACTGCTGACCGTCACCCGCGCGTCCTGGCTTTCGCTGCTGGTTTCCGCGACCTTGATTACCGCGCTTAGTGTGAGCCGGCGCGCATTGATCGTGCTGGGAGCCTGCGCGCTGCCAATCGTCCTCGGCGGATTATTCGTTTTGCAAAAAAGGCGAAGCGTCGGCTTCTTTGATCAGAGCGACAACTCAATTGTCTGGCGCCAGAAGGTTTGGCACGACGGCTTTCATCTGCTGACCAGTAATCCACGTCACCTGATGGTTGGCGTCGGCATGGATTCGATCAAGTCGCACTGGCGCGAGTGGGGTTTGTTCGACAACGGCCGCATGCCGATGGGCCACATGCATTCTGACTATTTGCAGATAGCGCTCGAGCGGGGCGTGCCGGCGCTGATTGTATGGCTAATCCTGCTCGGGACCTACGCGCGCACGTTATGGCGCGTAAGGCGTCGGGTCCCACCTGAGAATTGGATCGAGCGGGGAATCGTCCTGGGGGCGTTGGGCGGGCTGGTCGGTTTCATGCTGAGCGGCGTGGTTCATTACAACTGGGGCGATTCCGAAGTGGTAATGATGTTTTATCTGATCATGGGGTTGAGTTTGGTGGTGGAGCGGGAGAGCCGTGAGCAGGTTTTAGCGCCTTAGGCGCGTGATATTTATTGCCCGTTGGCCCGCTGATTTTCCTTGTGTCGAGAGTGACGCAGCGAAAGAAGAGCGCGCCCTCCCTCACGGTCGGGCTACTGCCCCGCGCCGTTCGAAGTAAGCACAGCTCTTCCTCACCGGACACTTTTCACACAACGGCGCATTCGTCTTACACAGTTCCTTACCATGTTGCCGGAGCAGAATGTGCGCGCTGATTAACCAGTCATAGTTTTTCTTCAACTGGTGCGCGATAGCTTCCTGAACCGAACGATAAGCGACGGCGTAATTCTTTTTCTCTTCGCCGAAGCCTAAACGCAGGAGCACTCGCAGGCCGTTGGAATCCAGGCCCAGCACCGGATAGCTGCGAGTCAGTAGAAGAATCTTCTCGGCGCTGGGCTCGCCGATGCTGGGAAACTTTCTCAATGCCCGTTTGGCTTTTGGCAAGGGGAGCTTCAGAGCCTCGGTAAGGTCGCCGCCAAACTCGCCCATTGCAATCAATGCAATTTCGCGCAGACGATTGACCCGCTGTTCAGGATGCATGCCGCCCAGACTCGTCGCCCGCAAAAGTTTCTCGGGCGCAGCCGCGAGAATCTCATGCGGTTTGGTCCCGACGTGTTCGCGGAGCAGCCTGAAGGCTTCTTCGCGCCGTTTCTGACTGATCAAATATCCGACGTTTTCAAGCAGGACCAATTCAAACGGATCGGTCGTAATGGGCGGGCCGGGTTTGCCGTAATGCGCCGCGAGTCGTGAGACGATCTTCTGTAGGTCGGGAGCTGGAGCCATGGTTGTGTCCGACAAGCCTTCGTCTGTCGATCCGCTCCGTAATGAAGTCAGTACCACCTGCGTGAGCGGGTGGATCAAACACTCCATAGGCGGGTTGCTTGTTCGGCCCACCCGCTCACGCAGGTGATACCGACCTCATCCCAAGCGCTCAAAAAGGTCACGCCGCCTGAAGGCGGAACTCCAAACCAGATCCTCACGCAACTTGTCGCGGTACTTCACTCATCAAAGCCAGCAGGTTTCCCTCTGAATCGCGAAAGTCCGCCAGCCACAAATCATAGTCAGGCATGGGCGCCACCAAATGCGGTTTGACAATAAACTCGACGCCCCGCGCTTTGAAGGTTTCGTAAACCTTTTCGATGTCGTCCACCTTGTAATAGATGATCGAGGCTGGATGATCCAGATCGGGCCGATCAGGCACACCCAACATCAAACGGATGCCACCACAGTCAAAGAAAGCCATGCCGGGTGGAGCCTGAAAAAGAAAAGTCATGCCGAGGACGTCGCGATAGAAAGCGATCGCGCGCTCCAAGTCCTTTACGTTGACGAAGATTTGTCCGATTCGCGACAAGGTCGGGCCAATTGGTATTGGGTTAGTCACGATTTTGTTCCTCTCGATGCCTGAGTGGCTTTCGTATAGCACGGCTCTTGACGTATTATCAACATCCTTCAGGGACATCCTTCAGGGAAAGAGACGATTTGATGACCAGATTTGTACGGGTTGCCGCGTTTGCAGCAATGCTTCTAACCGTTTCCGGCTTCACCGAATGCTATAAACCGGTGACGAAAAGCCAGATGCCGCCGCATATCAAGACGGTGGCTGTGCCGGCGTTCCAGAACAACGCGCTGCGGTTCAAAATCGAGCATCGCTTTACCGAAGCGGTGATGAACGAGCTGATTCGCCGCGGCCACGGTTTGCGCGTGCAGAGCGAGCGCGAAGGCGCCGACGCAGTGATCGACGGTACCGTCAAGAGCTTTGGATTTTCAGGCGTGCTGTTGGATGACAAGGGTCGCGCGCGCATCTTTGAAGTGACAATTACCGCTGCGGTGACCGTGCGCGACCAGCACGAAAACCGCGTGCTCTACGACAATCAAAATTTTGTTTTTCGCGGCGAGTTTGAATTCGCCAACGATCCGCGCAACTTCTTTAACGAAGAAGACCCGGCGGTGCAACGCATGGCGCGCAGCTTTGCCGAGTCGATCGTTTCGACTTTGGTTAACGGGTTCGGCGTTAAGGAGGACAAGTAGCAGAGAGTTTAAGTCTTTCTCCCTCTCCCTTTGGGAGATGGCCGGGAGAGGGGCTTGTCGGCGTCAAGCTTTGCACCCTCCCTAACCCCTCCGAAAGGGAGGGGAAGGAACCAAGCAGGGTTTTCAACTAACTTGATCAGATGATCCTTTAGTCTGTGTTCTTCGCCGTCAAGAAATCACACAGACTAAAGTCTATGCTACAGATACCATGCCGGTTCGCACGCCAAAAGAGCTCACTCAATCGCTGAAGCAGGGCAAGATCGAGCCGGTCTATTTCCTTTTCGGCCCCGAGTCTTTTCTCCGCGACGAAGCCGCGCGCGCGATCGCCGAAGAGGCCCTGCGCAACACGCTGCTGCGCGAATTCAACGAATCGTCATTTAACCTGTTGACCGACGATGTGCGTTCAGCCGTCGCGATCGCGGAGCAACTGCCGATGATGTCTGATCGGCGCGTGGTCCGGATTAGGAATTTCGGGAAGCTCAAGGAAGCCGATGAAGATGTGCTGCTCAAGTATATCGATCGGCCGGTTGAGACTTCGGTGGTCATTTTCGCTGCTGACGATCTCGACAAGCGAAAGAGGTTGGCCAAGTCACTCATGTCGGGCGCGGCTTTTGAGTTCCAGCCGTTGAAGACTAACGAACTTCAATTGTGGATTAAGACCCACCTGAAAAAACTAAGAGTCGAGATTGAGCCACAGGCCGGGCATCGCATCCTGGAAATGGTGCGGAGCGATCTGCACACGTTGACGAACGAACTGAATAAACTGGCGGCGGCATCGTTACCGTCCGGCCGCATCACCCTGGCGCTGGTTGATCAGTTGATTAGTCGTTCGCGCGAACACCTGAACTGGGAGTTAAGCGATCAAATCCTGGCGGGTAATCGCCGGGCGGCGCTGAAGACGCTGCGTGACTTGTTGGATGACGGAGTCGAGCCGGTCCTGCTGATCGGTCTGATTGCCGGCACCTACCGGCGAATGGCTTTAGCGAAAGCACTGCTGTCGCAGGGCGCTGCCCCGGCAAAGATTTTCAGCGAGGTTCGCATGCCGCCGTTCAAACAGGGCGCTTATCTTTCGATGCTCAAACAAATGGATTCCGGAACCGTGGCGCAGAGGATGCAGCGCATCGCGGCAGCCGACCTGGCAATCAAGACTTCTAAAGCGACGCCGCGGATGCAAGTCGAAATGCTTGTTTGTGAGTTGATGGGTTAGAAAGTTTTGTTCGCGCTGCGCGCTCATTGCGGACGGGAACAGTCCGCGCTCCCAGCAAAAAAATGAGGCGAACCGGTTAACGATCCGCCTCACACCTTCGAAATTCTTCCCGCTTGCTATCGCAAGCAACTCACTTACTTCGCGCTGGCTTGCGTTACTCGAACCGTCAAACGCGATTTATGCCGTGCGGCGGCGTTGCGATGCAGCGCGCCCTTCTTTACGGCTTTGTCGATCTCAGAGACGGTTATGGGAAGCAGCCCACCAGCCGCCTGCGCGTCTCCGCCGTCGAGGGCGACGCGCAGCTTTTTGATCGAGGTGCGCAGCTTTGTGCGATTATTGCGATTAATAAGGCGCCGGCGCTCACTCTGGCGCACACGCTTTTCTGCTGACTTATGATTAGGCATGCAAAATCTCCGTTATTTCAGTGCTAAACGCCGGCGAAGTGCTCGAGCGCGAAGTTAGAGATTATGGGGAGCGCTAAAGCCGGTGTCAAGGCGAGGCGCTCAGCCCTTTGGAGTGCGGTGGCAAGCGCAGCGCGACACCGCTTTGGATGTCCGACAAACCGTAGACTTTGTTGACGACTGCATTCCAGGCTTGTTGTTCCCTGAGTTTCGCCGCTCCGCGGCTATCTCGTCGGCCTAACCGATACCCACGGCTCGCGCCGTGGGCTACAGATCTTTTGCCGCTTCGCGGCGGTGGTCGATGCCTTTGAAAACTTTCCATCCGGAGTGTTGTCGAACACCAAAGCGCCGTCGCCGCTTCGCTCTGCCGGCGCAGTCCAAAGCTACTTAATCGTTCAACTGCACTGACCGTAGAATATTCTGAAAGGTGCTCTGATAGTTGTTGTAATCGCTCTCCGGAGCAACCGTGATGATGTAGAGCAACTCGCCGTTCCGCAATTGAGTCGTGACTACATTAACCACCTCCGGACGCCCGGTCGCTTCGTTGCTGTTGCTCAAACTAATCGACAACCCGTTGCGGCCCCCGACGTAAGTGCGTTGATAGCCGCTGCGCGAGCGCAGGTTTCCGTTGCCCTGTTGCAAGCTGTTCAGAAATTCGTTGGTGGCCTGTTGCAGGTTGCGGTTGTTCGTTTGAGCAATACCGAAATTGACACCATGAGTGAAGACGGCCTGCCCATTATTCGATCCGTAACCGCCATTGGGCGCGAACCAAACCGAACCCTGCTCTGAAACCTCGCGCCAGTTGTCCGGCACACTCACGCGCACGACGCCGAGCGCTGCATAACTACGAAAGCGCGACGATGGATATTCAACCCGGCCCTGCGGCGCGGAAGGATAGTCGGTACGTTCGCCGTTCGGGTAATCGTTCCCCTGATTTGGATAACGCCGGCCACTCTGCTGAATCTCGGCCATCGTTTGCGCCCGGGGATAACCACGCAGTCTTTCTTTGATGGCGAAAAACTCGCGATTGTCCTGGATCGGATTGTTTACGCGGAGATACTGCGCTTCCTGAATGATGCGCTGGTAGCGGTTTGCGGGACTGGGGTGATCGCTTAAAAAACCACCACCGCCACCGCCCTGGGCTTCAATCGTACGGAACATGTTCGCGAGATCTCGCGGGTCGTATCCGGCGTTCGCCATAATACGAGCGCCGAGCAGATCGGCTTCGGTTTCGTATTCGCGACTGTACTTCAGAAAGGTTAGCGCAAAGGGAGCTTGAGCTACTTGCCCAAGTCCGGGGCCACCCAGAATCGTCCCGAGAATGCCGGCGACTGCTGCCCCCGTTTGATACTTCCCGGCCTTGGTCGCCTGGGCCGTGCCATGACGCAAGGCGACGTGGCTCAACTCGTGGGCCATAACGCCGGCCATCTCGCCTTCAGTGCGAGCCGCTTCGATCATTCCACGGTTCACGTACATCGGACCACCCGGCAGCGCGAACGCATTGATGTCACGCGCGTTAATAACTTTGAAGTAATAACGAAACTCGGGATGCTGGAACTCCGAAGGAATCGAAGCCACCAGATGTTGTCCGATCTTTTCCACATAGGCGTTGACTTCCGCGTCGCGCAGCAACGGAAACTGTTGTTCCGCTTGGGCGGCTGCCTGCCGGCCCAGCTTTACGTCATCCGTCAGTTTGTATTTGTTTTGGTGATATACGATCTTCGTCTGCGCAAAAGCCGCCAGCGGCATCAGCATAATAGCCATGGCCATCAGCCACGTGTTCACGCTTCGAAAAACAGGTCGATTCATCTGAATTACTCCCCTCAAATAACTCTGGCGAGCGTTCCCCGTCAAAGCTCTGATGACGATTCATGGGACGCGTTGCCCTGTATCGGTATCAAACCCAGTGCCACTGGAGCGAAGAGAACGCCCCGCGAATGTTGTCTTTTGAAGACTACCACCCTGAAGCTCATTGGCGAGCTTTTGAGCATAGCGACCGCTGTCTCACAGTCCAACGCGTCGCTCTTCACCGCGGACACACTGCTCAGCCGATGCTCCGTTTCCGTTCATTCCAACACCGATATGGTTCATCCCACTGCGGTTGTTGTTCTCACCTACGAGGCTTAATCTTTTCATCCAACCACTTGGTGGGCTCGTCGAGTGGTGCTATGTGATGAGATTTTCCCTTCCAGGCACGAATCATCGAGACGATCAGAAAGATGGTCGCCGCCGCCCCAAAGATTCCGGAGCCAAACCCGTTGCCGGAGATCAGAGTCACAAAACTAAATACCCCGGTCAGAATCAGAATAGCTGCCTGCAGGGCCAATCCCTGCGCCGCATGAAAGCGCGTACGGGTTTCGGTGCGCGGCACGAGTAACAGTTCAACTACAGCGGCCACTAATCCGATATGACCGGGGATATAGGGCAGCAGACTGGCCCACTTCTCAGAAATTCCGAGCCCCGGCACCGTATGAGATCGAGGACCGAAAGAAACCGGTACCGGCGGTGGTTGATAGACGCTGGGCGGCGCAACGGGTTGGGCTTGATATGCAAACACGTCGGGAGCCGGCGGCGGCCGGTAGTCAGCCCGGGGCTTTGGCGGAATGAACACGGATGGATAAGACGTAACACCATCGATGCGGCGAGTTGGCGCTTCGCTTTCAGTGTGATCACGCGCCGCGCCATTCTCAGTGCGACCGATGTCCCGCGTGGGCCGTCCACCTCGCACTTCTTCCGTCGCGCCGGGGCGTGATTCAAACGACTTATTTGCGCGGTCTGCGACTTTTCCGTCGAGTGGATTCGTATCGTACTTGGTTCGTTTTGGCTCCATCTAGGATGTCTACGAGAGCCCTGCTCGTTCAGTTTCAGCAGTTTCAGCGATTGGCGTCGGCGGAGACGTCGTACTCAACCGGTTCCCAGCGTCCCTCACTCTCCAAAATACGAAAGGCGCCCAAGCTCGGCCGTTCACCGCCGAGTCCCACAATAAAGTAAACCGCTGATGGATAGTAGGCAAGCCGCACGTCGGTGTCCGAGGGTTTGGGATCGGCAGAGCGAGGATGGGAATGGTAAATACCGAGCAGTTGCTCGCCGCGCTCGCGCATTGCGCGCTGCGCGGCAAACAGATCTTCCGGCGCTGCTTCGTAGGTAACGAGAGGATCGGCAGCAGCATTTCGCATTCGATAAATGTTTTGTGCGCGGCCGGAAGATGTGCCGCCGACTAAGCCGCAGCATTCGCGAGGCGTACATTCACGCGCGTGCTCGAGAATTTCGTCGACGTGTGCCTGCTGGATGGAAATCACCACGATTCGCAGAGGAAGTTTGTGGCTTTGCCACTTGATGTGCGGAAAGGCTCTGCCTTTCCGAGCGCGTATCAAAGAATTTTGGGGCTACGCCCCGATTGCGAGGCAGAGCCTCTCTGAAATAAGCAACGGAGATCGGAAAGGCAAAGCCTTTCCGCACATCTGGCGGCAAAGCCGCAAGACGCAACCAACCGAGCGACTGCAACCTACGACTCCTTCACGATCTTCAAGTGCAGCTCGGCCAACTGTCTTTCATCGACTTCACCGGGCGCGTCGATCATCAGATCCTGCGCGGAAGCAGTCTTAGGAAACGCCATCACGTCGCGAATATTTTCGGTGGGCACGAGCACCATCAGCGTGCGCTCGATGCCCGAAGCGATCCCGCCATGCGGCGGCGTGCCGTAGGCCAACGCGTCAAGGAAGAAACCAAAGCGCGCCCGTGCCGTCTCTTCACTCATGCCGAGCGCTTTGAACACGATGGCTTGCACGTCGCGACGATGAATTCTAATTGAACCGCCGGCGACTTCGACGCCATTGATGACCGCGTCATAAGCTTTCGCGCGTAACCCGGCAAACAGTTGGGTCTCACCATTCACGGCGCGTTCAAGCGCGGGAACATCTTCATCCAAGGGCGACGTGAACGGATGGTGCATCGAATAGAACCGGCCATCGTCTTCGTGGAACTCGAACATCGGAAACTCAGTAACCCACAATGGCGCATAGACGCCTTCCGGGATCAGCTTTTCGCGGCGCGCGACTTCATTGCGCAACGCGCCGAGACTGGCAGCCACTACGCTTGCTTTGCCAGCGACGATCAGGACTGCATCGCCCCTGGTTGCTCCCGCCAGTTCAGCCACACGTGTGACCGTATCATTGCCCAGGACTTTCAGCAGCGACGATGAGAGTTCGTCGCCCAGCTTGATCCAGGCGAGCGCACCGGCGCCGTAGCGCTTGGCAAACTCCTGCAACTCGTCGAGTGTCTTGCGCGACATACCGCCGCCGCGCACCGCGATGCCCTTGACCTGACCACCTGCACCGAGCGCTGCGGCAAACGGCGCAAACGTTGTTTCGGCCAGCGCGGATGAGAGATCCTTGAGCTCCATCCCTTCAATGCGCAGGTCTGGCTTGTCCGAGCCGAATCGCTCCATGACTTCCGCGAAAGTCAGTCGAGGGAACGGAGTAGGCAATTCGACGTCAATCAATCGAAAGACTCGAGCAAACAACCCTTCGACCAGGGTATAAATCTGATCGGGAGTAGCAAAGCTCATTTCGACGTCGAGTTGCGAGAACTCGGGTTGCCGATCGGCGCGCAGATCTTCGTCGCGAAAGCAACGCGCGATCTGGTAGTACTTGTCCAGGCCCGCAATCATGCAGATCTGTTTGAAGATCTGCGGCGACTGCGGCAGCGCAAAGAATCTTCCCGGCTGCACTCTCGATGGCACGATGTAATCGCGCGCGCCTTCCGGGGTCGACTTAATGAGGTTCGGAGTTTCGATCTGCGTAAAGCCCTGCTCGTCCATGTAGCGATTGATTTCCAGCAGCAGGCGATGGCGCAAGCGCAGGTTCGCCTGCAACTGTGGCCGGCGCAGATCGAGATACCGATACTTCAGCCGCAGGTCTTCGCTGGCCAGCGCTTCGGACGATGGCGCGTCGAGTTGGAAGGGAAGCGTACGCGCGTCGTTCAGGATCACCAGTTCGGTTGCCTGCACTTCGATGTCCCCGGTCGATAGCTTCGGGTTACGCGCACTATCATCGCGCAGAACGACGTCGCCGGTAACGGCGAGCACGTATTCGCCGCGCACTTCTTTGGCTTTGGCGTGAGCCTCCGCCGCTTTCTCTTCGTTGCAGACGATCTGTGTAAGTCCGTCGCGATCGCGCAAATCGATAAACGTGAGCGGACCAAAGTCGCGCCGCTTCGCGCACCAGCCCATTAACGTGACCCGCTTGCCGACGTCTTCGCTGCGCAAAGCACCGCATGAGTGCGTGCGTTCAAGATTGCCCAAGTTTTCGATCATTAACTTTGGAGTGCGGCGACTTGTCGCCGCTTTTTCTTAACCCTTTGTTCAATACTGAGGTGAGCTTAGACCCTTGTTCTGACTATTTGGCGATCTGGCGAAAATCGCCGACAAGTCGGCGCACTCCAAATCAAAACAGCACCGTTCCCCCATCGACATTGATCGCCTGGCCATTAATGCCGCGGCCTTCCTCTGATGCAAGCAACAACGCCAGGGCGGCAACTTCTTCCGCTGTCACCAAACGATTCTGCGGGCTCGACCGCTTGAGTACGGCCAGTGCATCGTCCGCCGACTTGCCGGTCTTGGCCACGATGTTTTCGATGCCTCGCGAAGTCATTTCAGTATCGACATAGCCCGGACAAATAGCGTTTACCGTGATCCCGCCGGCGCCGACTTCCAGGGCCAGCGATCGCGTCAAGCCGAGCACGCCGTGTTTTGAAGCGGAATATGCCGAGATGTATGGCGCGCCCGTCTTACCAGCGATTGAAGCTATATTAATGACTCGACCCCAGCCGCGCTCGAGCATTGCGGGCAACGCCGCGCGCGTACAGCGAAAGGTCCCGGTCAGATTCACTTCGAGATGGCGCTGCCACATTGCTTCATCGGTCTTCGCGAAGGGCGCAGTCTCGGCGATGCCGGCGTTATTGACGAGTATGTCAGGTCCACCGCCAAACTGTTCGCTGGTATGCGCGAATGCACGGGTAACGCTCGCGGCATCCGCAACGTCACACTCGATCGCCAGCGTCTCAACGCCAAATTCGCAGGCAACTTCTTCCGCCACGTTCTCGACTTGGGCGCGCGTGCGAGCCGCCACCGCTATTGACGCGCCTTCACTGGCGAAGGCGAACGCGATGGCCCGGCCGATGCCGCGGCCACCGCCGGTGATGAGAGCTAATCGATTGGCCAGCTTCATTTGATTGATCCAGAGCGCCACAGAGGCACAGAGGCACAGAGAGTCACAGAGAAAGAACAAAACAGTTTGGTCGAGTTAGGCCAATCGGTCAAATGCCCGGCACTCAGGCTCGCTTATGCGCGCCATTACTGTTTGTTTGCTCTCTGCGTCTCTGTGCCTCTGTGGCTTATCGTCCCGTAAATTGTGGTGGTCGCTTCTCGACGAACGCGCGCACTCCTTCGCGCCCATCCTCGGATTCAAAACAACGCACCTGGGCTTCAACTTCGTATTGCAGCATCTTTTCCAGAGTGTCGTGCTCGCTGGCGTAAACCGCATGTTTCGCCGCCGCGATCGACACGGCCGGTCCTGAACGCAGGCGTTCGGCCAGCTTTTGCGTCTCGGCTTGCAGTTCTTCGGGAGCCACGACGCGATTGACTAAGCCAAGACGGAAAGCCTCGTTCGCGTCGATCGTGTCGCCGAGGAAGAACAACTCGCAGGCGATATTCGACGTGACCATCCGGGGCAGAAAATATGTCCCGCCCCAATCCGGATGAAAGCCCAGCTTCACGAACGACTGGCAGAACGTCGCGGTCGATGACGCGATGCGCAGATCGCAAGCCAGCGCCAGATTGAAACCAGCGCCCGACGCCGATCCTTCGATCGAAGCGATCACGGGCTTGGTCATCTGCCGAATTGCCAGAATTACTCGACGCGCCGCGCCCAGCAGGCGAGCAAATTCTTCAGCATCGCCTCGTTCGACCAACTCAGCCATAAAGTTCACGTCACCCCCGGCGCAGAATGCCCGACCTTCGCCGTTGATAACCACGACCCGCACGTGCGGGTCGCTGCCCGCTTCTTCCAGAGCTTCCGCGAGGTCCCGCCGCATGTGACCGACTAAGGCGTTAAGACGTTCAGGCCGGTTGAGCGTGATCGACACGATGCCGTTGTCTTCGGAGACTTTGATGTTGTCGTCGTCCATAAAAGTAAGTCAGAACCGCCTGCGGTAGCGGGCGGTTTTTCGGGTCATATGATCAACCATCGGTCAATCGCGTCTCATGATCAACCATCCGCTACCGCAGGTGGTTCTGACTCATTTTCCTTTGAACTCCGCTTTGCGCTTGTTGACGTATGCATCCAGACCTTCCTTAGCATCTTCCGACTGAAATAGTTGCTGTTGTAACTCGCGTTCCAGGGCCAGGGCCGATTCGAATGGAATCTCGGCCCCGGTTTGCACCGAGCGCTTGATGCGGCCGACGGCCCGAGTCGCTTTGTTCGGAGTCGTGAACTTGCGGGCGTAGTTCAGGGCCTGCTCCATGAACTGCTCGCCGGTCTCGCCGTCGTAGATCTGATTGACAAGTCCCAGCTCCTGCCCTCGCTCAAAACTAAACAATTCGCCGGTCGCCATTAACTCAATCGCGCGTGACTTGCCGACGATGCGCGCGAGACGCTGCGTGCCGCCGGTGCCAGGCAGGACGCCGAGCGAAACTTCCGGCAAACCCATCTTGCCGGCGTTGCGGCGCGCGATGCGAATGTCGGCGGCCATGGCTATTTCCAAACCGCCACCCACGCAATGGCCATTGATCGCGGCGATGACCAGCTTTGGAGTTTGCTCCAGCCGGTTCAGCGTTTCGTTCGCGTGCAAGCAGAAATAATACTTGAATTCAGGAGTGACACTACCAAGCATGCTGATGTTCGCGCCGGCACAAAAAAACTTTTCACCGCTCCCGGTGATCACGATCACTTGCACGTCCTCATCCAGGCGAGCTTCAAGAATGCAGGCGTCGATCTGCTGCATCATCTCGTACGAATAGGTGTTGGCCGGCGGATCGTTGAGCGTCAACAGCGCTATTCCTTCATCGACACGATAGTTGACCAGGGCTGCTTTTGGGTCGGTCATCGGAAATTGAGTTACCATCGAATTATTTAATGATCGGGCTTCACACAGTCCGCCAGATGCTAACCCTTTCGGCTTGTTCAGAACCTCTCTGCGTCAGGGCCTGCTCTGCATCTGAAAGAAAACCTGACAGGAACAGACGCGTAATATTATCCACCAGTTGACTGACAGACAACTTTCCACGCGGATCGTACCAGTTATAGATCCAATTCATCATCCCGAACAATGCATACGTAGCGACTGTTAGGTCGACCCGCCGAGCGTTCCTTTTGAGTTGGCCATTGCGTCGTGGCGCGCGCGCAGAGCCAGCTACGGCCTGTTGCACTTCGGAAAGGATCTTACGGGCCGTGCGCGTGTATTGCCGCTTCCGAGTTGAGACATGCTCATGCAGGTCACCGGCGAGCGACTCAGCCTCGTGCGACAAAACCTTCATCTCCGCCATGTTCGCGGCAAAGAACGACAGATGATTGTCGACAAAAATGCGCAGCTTCGCTATTGGTTCTGACTCTCCCTGAAGGCGCTCTTCAAGGCGCTGCAGTACGCGGCCGAAACAATGATCCTGGATCAGAAAGAGCAGTTCTTCCTTCGATTTGCAGTAGTGATAGAGCCCGGCGAGGCTGACCCCCGTCGCGCGCGAGATGTCACGCATTGAAGTCGAGTGATAACTCTTTTCCGCGAAAATACGTGCGGAGGCCCGCAGGATCAGTTCGAGCTTTTGATCGTAGCGGGTTCGGTCCGATTTCGAATTTCGAATTGCGGATTTCGAAATCCCTGGAATTGCGTGGTGAATGGATCCCATATTGTTCACTGCGATTTGAAAAGGAATTCGCAATTCGCAATCCGAAATTCCAATTTCACAGCCTCACATATTCAAACTCGAACGGCTTGCCTTTGATGCCCGACGCCGGCGGCGCGATCCAGTTGGCAATCTTGCCCGGCTCAGTCACCGGGTGCATCAGACTGCGCACGTATTCCCGATCCTCGATGGTCGGAAGCCACTCACTCTGGCGCACTTCAAATTGGTCACGCGTGATCGAGTTACCTTCCAAATCGAAGTGATGGCCGGCGTACTCGCCGACGTGCCGATGAAAGCGGATGCTGGGCAGGTACAGCCGCGCCACTACACCTTCATCAGCCAGCGCTTTGTTCCAGCGCGCCAGACCTTTCTCGCAGTCCTTCACATACTCTGTCCGCAGCACTTCGTTCAAAGCATTTCGCAAAGGCACTTCGCGCGGCGCCAGCTTTCCACCTTCGACCACCTGCATCACAAACGAACCTTCCGCGGCGATGTGATCCTTATATTGCTCCTGCTCTTTGAAGCGTCCTTTCAAACCGGCGGCGAAAAAGTCGGCTGAGTTCGAACTAATCTCGCCGCCAAACAGATCGAGCGAATAGCTGAACCAGAAATTAATGTACTTCTGAATGATCTCGAGCGGAATGCCGCCCAGCTCACGCACTTCTTCGTTCGCACTCTGCTTCATCAACTGCGCCGTCCGGCGGACGACGCGACTCAACCCGGTATCGCCGACAAACATGTGATGAGCTTCTTCGGTCAACATGAACTTGCAGGTGCGCGCCAACGGCTCGAACCCGGATTCAGCCAGGGCCGAAAGCTGATACTTGCCGTCGCGATCGGTGAACATCGTGAACGAATAAAAGTTGAGCCAGTCGTCACAAGGTTGATTGAATGCTTCCAGGATGCGCGGCTTGTCGGGATTGCCGCTGCGTCTCTCAAGCAAAGCATCGGCCTCGTCGCGCCCATCGCGGCCAAAATACGCTTGTAGTAAGTAGACCATGGCCCAGAGATGTCGGCCTTCTTCAACATTCACCTGAAACAGATTGCGCAGGTCATAGAGAGACGGGCAAGTGTGTCCGAGTAGTCGCTGTTGTTCGACTGAAGCCGGCTCAGTATCGCCCTGGGTGACGATGATGCGCCGCAAAGAGTTGCGAAACTCTCCCGGCACTTCCTGATAAGCAGGCGCGCCGTAGTTATCACCAAAACCAACCTTGGCGTGGGGCTGGGCGGGTTCAAGAAAAATGCCCCAACGATAATCAGGCATCTTCACGTAATCGAAATGCGCCCAGCCTTCCGAGCCGACGTCGATTGCCGTGCGCAGCCAAACGTCTTTATCCTGAAACCCATCGGGACCCATCGCGTGCCACCAGTCGAGATAGTTCGGCAGCCACTTCTCTAAAGCGCGTTGCAGACGCTTGTCTTCAGAAAGATTTACGTTGTTAGGAATGCGATCGTAAAGATTCATAAGGCTACGCTTTCTAACCAAACCTTAGCGGTGGTACCTGATCTTCAGCGATCTCTTCAGACCTGGTTACCGTAAAAATTTGCTCTGTATACTTAGCAATATTTGGAGGTTGAAGACTGCATCTGCCTAGAAACGAAGAAATAACTGAATAGAGAAAGCCGAAGTTAGCCCCGATACGATTCTCCTCGCTGCCAAACTGGTTGAAGTACCAGCGTCCTGATTGTCGAGCGTGAAGTGTTAGATTCATCTCGTCTGAAAAACCTGGATGGATGCTAAAAAAGCTCCAATTCTCTCCAGTTGACCACCCTCCTTCTTTCTTAAACAAAATGACACCTTCGTCGATGAAGCAGACAACGTTCGGCAAGTCGGTCGCTTTGCTAGTGGAATAGAGGTCTCGCACGTCGTCAGTTGAAAAATCAGCGGCTTCGACGAATAACATGAAAACGAAGAGAGGGTTTGAACTCCCATAGACGCGTTCGTTCAACTCAATGGAAGACAAAATCGACCCACCGCTCTGCAATGCCTGCACAGTGTCTCTTTGTAGCGTTGATTTGATCGTTCTTACTTTCTCGGTAAAAGTGTGAATAGGACTCTCGTGCTTGTTGTAGGCAGTCTTGACTTCGCCGATTGCGTACACTGATTCATATGGAAAGTACTCGGTGCCTGTTGCACCCTCAAAGAGAACGGGAGTGGAATTATTGTCTGCAATGATCACGTCAAGTTGAGGACTTGTTAACCATTGGGAATCCAGAATATGTCCGTGGCCAACGTAGTAAGCCTGAGAACATTTTCGCCGAAGCACCTTTCTAACGGTGTGCTCAACCTCGTCTCCCGAAGCTCGGATGTCTTTAGTGCGGTGCATGAGGCGAGCCTTTTCTCTCGCTGCCACAATTTCGGCGGCATCGCCTTGCAAGACCCTCTCAAAGGGTAATTTTGAGAATTCGCTCGTCATCATTATTAATATGTCTAAGTCCTCTTGTAATCAAACTGCGCCTGCGTTGGCTTACCGTAATTCGTCAATGCGCCGTTTGGACCGACCGCATTCGGCCTTTGAAAGATCCAGTTCTGCCAGGCGGTCAGACGGCCGAAGATTTTCGTGTCCATCGTCTCGGGTCCGGCAAAGCGCAACGAAGCTTCCATACCAGTCAACGCATCGGGTGAAAGCGATGTCCGCTCTTCAATCGCCACTCGAATCTCGTCTTCCCAGTCAAGATCATCCGGTGTGAACGTTACCAATCCAGCTTGGTCCGCCGCGTCCGTGTCGAACGAACCTTCGTGGGCGAGTACTTCATCAACTTTGGCCGGTTCAACCAGGAAACGAGACTGCAGCCGCGTCAATCCGTTGCTCATCGGCAGCGCACCTGAGTTGAGATCACTGGTCGCCATCTCTATTGCTTCGTCGGGTTTGTTCAGCATGTAGGTCCGATCAGAGGCGAGCGCCAATTCCAGCAGGTTCCCCGCGAAGCAACTACCGGGTTCAATAATCGCAAAGAAACTCTTTGCCGTAAGATCGAGCCGCCGCAGGACGCGCGCCATGTGCAAGATGATTTCACGAATCAGCCAGTGATCGCGATTCGCCCCGAGCGTCTGATCGACGGCCAGCACGTTGTCGATGACGCCTTCCGTGCGAAGGCAGACCAGACCGATCTCAGGTTCGTTGACCCGCAAATGCAAAAGCATATCGTCCAGCTCGCGATAGGCGCGCAGCGGCCAGTAATTGTCGCCAAGCTTTTGAATCTCATCAGGAGTCGTGGGTAAGTCAGATTCAGGACCGCGCACGGTGAGATCAGCGTAACGCTTTTCGCGATTCAGCTTCAGACTGACGTATTTGTAGTTACGAGTGCTTTCTGTTGATTCGAATTCGAGCGGGTTTAGCTTGATTCCGTGGTGGCGCAAGTTGTTAACTTGCGCAGATCCGTCGGCATTTTCGGTTTGAGGGTTACCCGCGCTCCGCAAGTTAACAACTTGCGCTACCCGAGCCTCGACGCCTTCCTGAAACTTGCTGGTGGGAAACGAATCATCGATCAGCCCCCAGTCCCTCGCGCGCTTACCTTTCAATCCTTCAGCCAGGGTGGAAAATACGTCGGCGCGATCGCGCCGCACTTTGCGTTTGTCGACCAGTCGGGTCAGGCCGCCAGTGCCCGGCAGTACACCAAGCAACGGAACCTCTGGAAGCGAAACCGCGGAGTTCCCATCATCAACCAGATAAATCTCGTCACAGGCAATCGCCAATTCATAGCCACCACCTGAAGCCGTGCCGTTCAGCGCGGCGATGTAGCGCCGGCCTGAATGTCGCGAATCATCCTCGATTGCACAGCGCGTCTCGTTCGTAAACTTACAAAAATTTACTTTGAAGGCGTGCGACGAAGTCCCGAGCATGTAGATATTCGCGCCGGCGCAAAAAATGCGCGGTTTCAAACTCGTGACTACGACAGCGCGCACTTCCGGATGTTCAAAGCGCAGCCGCTGAATCGCGTCAGCCAGCTCAATGTCCACGCCAAGGTCATACGAATTGAGTTTTAATTTGTAGCCGTCAGCCAGCGTTTCATCTTCCTGCACGTCCATCGAGAGCCTGCCGATAGCACCATCGATCGACAGTTTCCAGTGTCTGTATTGTTCGGGCGAAGTTTGAAAGTTGATCATCTGATTCAGTATCGCCTGCGCGAGCGGGCGAGTAATATCATGGCCGTTCGAACGTTCGTTCGATAAACATTCTATTTGCCTGCTATCGGCGGGTCAAGCTGAGACGTCCAGTGTCCGCTTCGTCTTCGGTCTCGAAAGAAGGCTATTAGCGCGCGGATGGATTCCTTGACAGAGGCTTTCGCGGCGGGTAGGGTCAAGCCCTCGGTTCTGAGAAGGGCGATCCGGGGCTACGGTTCCAGAGGCTCGGCGGACACCGATTGAGATTTTTGAATCTCCGATTTGAGATCTGAGATTTGAAATTGAATCAGAATACGGAGGCGCATCTGTTCTGGTGAATGGCGCGGTCTTCAAAACCGTTAGTGAGACTGCGAGAGCAGGCTCAGGTAGGTTCGATTCCTACACGCCTCCGCCACTCCCATCAGTGAGCAGTAAGCAGTAGGCAGCAAGAGGCTTACTTCTTCCTGCCAGAATATTGCTCGCGCCCTCACGATTCCTGATTAGAAACTTGCGCGATTCGTTGCATTGACGGCAACTTTCTGAAGTGATATTTCCTCTCCTCGCACGGCTTGTTTCAGATCTCCGCTGATCCCTGTTTTAGCTTACTGACGGCTTACTGCTTACTCATGAAAGAATGGATTGCTCTCAACATGACTCCGGGTGTTGGGCCAAGGGTGACGGCGCGGTTGCTCGAACATTTTGGATCGGCGGAAGCGATCTTTGACGCGCCGCGGCGCGATCTTGCCCTGCTGCGTCTGCCGCCGGAAACGATTGAGAGCATCGCGTCAAGGGAACTGCACGCGCGCGCCGAAGCTGAAATCGAACGCGTGCGTAAACTCGGTGGCGACATCCTCGTGCTTGACGATGGAGTTTACCCAGCGCTGTTGCGCGAGACTTACGATCCGCCGGTCGTGTTGTATGTAAAAGGCGCGTGGGACGAATGTCTCGAGCGGCCGTGTGTCGCCGTCGTTGGTTCGCGGCGTTGCTCCACTTATGGACAAAATGCCGCGCTGATGATGTCGCGCGAGTTGGCGCAGCGCGGCGTGACGATCGTTTCCGGACTGGCGCGCGGAATCGACGCCGCGGCGCATCGTGGTGCTTTGGAAGCAGGAGGGCGAACGGTGGCGGTGATGGGCACCGGGCTCGATCAAGTCTATCCGCGCGACCATAAAAAATTAGCGGACGAGATCCTAAATCGCGGCGGCGCGATGGTGACTCAGTTTCCGCTCTCGACGCCACCCGTCTCTGAGAACTTTCCGTATCGCAATCGCGTGATTAGCGGATTGAGCCTGGGAGTTCTGGTAGTCGAAGCGGCCGAGAATTCCGGCTCGCTGATCACCGCGCGGCTGGCTATGGAACAGAACCGCGAAGTGTTTGCGGTGCCCGGTAATATTACTTCCCGCAATTCGTTCGGCACCAACTATCTGATCAAAGGAGCGGGCGCCAAGCTGGTCCAGCAATGGCAGGACGTCGCCAGCGAGTTGCCGGCTGAAATTGCCGCGCAAATGCTTCCACCGCCGAGCCGAGAGTCGCGGAAGAAAGGTGAGTTGTTGGATCAACTAAAACTGTCACCGCCGGATTTGTCGGAACCAGAACAGGCGGTGTTCAGGCTGCTCTCAACTGACACGCCTTTGCAGATCGACACGCTTGCCGAGGGCACGAAGCTTTCGATCACTCAGTTGACCAGCGCGCTGCTCAGCTTGGAAATGCGCGAGTTGGTTCGCGCACTTCCCGGAATGTGTTTTGTGCGGAGGATGTAGAACGTGCGAATGATGACCGACGAACTCAGTCTGTCGATTGAGTGGCACAGACTTCAGTCTGTGATTTAGCCGCCCACCACAGACTGAAGTCTGTGCCACATGAGGTCATCGACAAGCTGAAGCTTGTCGGACATTAGGTCTATGGTTTCTGCAGGCTCGCTAGTGCGGCCAGGACTTCTGCGCTGTGACCACCTGGGCTGACCTTCAGAAATACCTGCGCGATTTTGCCCTGAGGGTTGATGATGAAAGTGTTCCGAGCCGAGAGTTTCATGCCGTTGTACTCCATCAACGAGCCGTATGCATCCGACACCTTGGTGTCCGTATCGGACAGGAGCTTGAAGGCCAGCCCTTCTTTCGCGCAGAAGCTCTTATGCGATTCGGCCGTGTCAACGCTAACCCCGAGAATCACGGCATTCAGCGCTCGGTACTTAGCGAGATCGGTTTGGAAATTGTGCGCCTCCAAGGTACAGCCGCTGGTGAAGTCTTTCGGATAGAAATAGAGCACGACCCATTTGCCCTGGAAATCCTTCAGTGCGGCCTGATTCCCCTCGTTGGTAGTCAGCGCGAATTCCGGCGCGCGCGCTCCGACGACCGGCGGTTCGTTGACGGCAAAGGCCAGGGCGGCCATGGCGCAAATGACTAAAATGCCGAGCAGTAGAAAGAGCTTTGACATAATGTTTTCACTCCTGAAAAGTTATTTTGGCTGGAGGATCATACTCCTTTGACCGGTGACTCTCCAGCGGCAGAATAGGGGTCGTTTGGCTTTTAGGGCATACTTAGTGTTATTTTCATGCCCGCTCCTAAAAACCTCTGGCAACTGGTTTAGAAGCAACCCTCGATCATCGAACAGACATATGTGCGTGACCGGAATTGAATAAGTAATGACAAAGAATCTCGTCATAGTCGAATCGCCCGCCAAGGCGAAAACCATCAATAAATATCTCGGCAAGGACTTCATCGTGATGGCCTCGATCGGGCATATCAAGGATCTGCCTTCTAAGGGCCTGGGCGTGGATGTGCAGAATAATTTCCAGCCGGAATACGAAATCATTCCCGACTCGAAGAAGCGCAATAACAAAAAGATAGTCTCCGATCTGAAGAAGACCGCTAAGACCGCCACGGCAATTTATCTCGCCGCTGACCCTGATCGTGAGGGCGAAGCGATCTGCCAGCACCTGGCCGAAGAGATAGTTCCTAAGAAGCCGGTCATACCCACCTTCCGCGTGATGTTCAACGAAATTACCAAGCGCGCGGTGCAACAGGCGTTTGAGCACCCGAAACAGATCGACGAGAACCTGGTCGATGCCCAGCAGGCGCGCCGCGTGCTTGACCGCCTGGTCGGTTACAAAGTGTCGCCGCTGCTCTGTCGAACGATTGGCGGCCGGCTAAGCGCGGGCCGCGTGCAATCGGTGGCGCTGCGCATGGTGGTCGAGCGTGAACGCGAAATCGAAGCCTTTACCAAGACCGAATATTGGACGATTGGCGCGAATCTCACCGGGCAGCAACCCCCTGCGTTCGATGCGCGCTTGTTGAAAGTCGGCGATCAGACGGTCAAGACCGGCGGCTTTGACAACGAACTTAAGAAGACCGAAATCCTGATCGGCAACGAGACGCTGGCGAAAGAGCTGGTCGCTCAAGCCGAGCAGCAGACTTTTGTAGTCAGTGATGTCACCACCAAAGAGCGCAAACGAAACCCGGTGCCGCCGTTCATCACTTCGAAATTGCAGCAGGAAGCTTCGCGCAAGCTCAGCTTTCCGGTAAAGCGCACCATGATGATTGCGCAGCATCTCTACGAAGGTGTCGAGATCGGCGCGGAAGGCTCAGTTGGTCTGATTACCTACATGCGAACTGATTCGACTCGGGTGGGAGACGCGGCGCTGGATGAAGTGCGCGAGTTTGTCAGAGGGCAATATGGCGCCCACTACCTGCCCGAAAAAGCAGTCCACTATCGTTCGAAGAAAGGCGCGCAGGACGCGCACGAGGCAATTCGCCCGACGGATGTAACGCGCACGCCGGATTCGCTGGCCCAATATCTCAAACCGGAAGAATTGAAATTGTACCGGCTGATCTGGCAGAGGTTTGTCGCTTCACAGATGATGCCGGCGCTGTTCGATCAAACGACGATCGATATCCAGGCCGGCCGGCTGGTGTTCCGCTCCACCGGATCGGTGCAGAAGTTTGACGGCTTCCTCAAGCTCTATCAGGAAGGTCGCGACGAAGCGCTGGCCGACGACGAGGAAGCCGAGCGCACATTGCCACTGGTCGTCAAAGGCGAGTCGCTGACGCTCAACAAGATCGATCCGGAACAGCATTTCACTGAGCCACCGCCGCGGTTTACCGAAGCCACGCTGGTGAAAGCTTTGGAAGAGAAGGGCATTGGCCGGCCTTCGACTTATGCCGCAATCATGACGACTATCCAGGATCGCGAGTACGTCGAAAAGAAAGAAAGTCGTTTCCATCCGACGGCGCTTGGCAAAACCGTGAACGATGTTTTGATCGAAGGCGGCTTTGCCGATCTCTTTAACGAGACCTACACCGCGAGGATGGAACAGGAGCTGGATGAAATTGAAGAGGGCAAGCTTAAGTGGACCGACGCGTTAACCGAATTCTATGACAAGTTCAAGCTGGACCTGGCCCAATTTACGAAGTATTCCAGCGAAATCAAAACGAAGGAAACGCCCACCGACGAAGTCTGTCTGAAGTGCAACACACCGGGCATGGTGCAGAAGCTCGGCCGCTTCGGCAAGTATCTCAAGTGCCTTGAATGCGGCGCCACGCGCGATGCGGAGCCGGCCGCCGCCGCGGACGGCGCAACCTCAACCGAAGCCTCTGGTAACGGTGAAGCAGAAGAGCCGGAAGCCTGTGAGTTGTGCGGCAAGCAGATGCAATTGAAGCGGGGCCGGTTCGGACCGTTCTACGGCTGTTCGGGCTATCCCGACTGTCGCAATATCCGCAAGATTTCCAAGAGCGGCCAGGTTTCAGCGCCGCCGGAAGTCCTCGACGAAAAGTGCCCGGTTGATAACGCTCAACTGGTGAAGCGTCAGGGACGGTTTGGCGAGTTCATCTCCTGCTCGAACTATCCGAAGTGCAAATACATCAAACGCGAGACCACCGGCGTCGCGTGTCCGCGTCCCGGTTGTAAGGGCGAGATCATCGTCAAGCGATCGAAGCGAGGCAAGATTTTCTACGGCTGCGCTGAATATCCCAAGTGTGAAATTGTCTATTGGGACAAACCGGTAATCGAAAAGTGTCCGCAATGCGGCGCGCCTTTTCTTTTAGAGAAGACGACCAAGAAAGGCACGACGCGTCGTTGCGCGAATGAAGACTGCGGATATAAGAGCGACGTGCAGCCGCCGCCCACATCTGAGTCGGCCACGCAAGAGAAGCACGCCTGATCGATTCATTTTCCATTTTGGACATTTCTCATTTGCCATTTCAGACAGGCGTTTAGAGTACTGACTTCAGTCGGGTTTTTCTGTGGAAAAGAACCCAACTAAAGTTGGTACTCTAAACACCTTTTGCCAACGGTCGAATGCCAAATGAGAAATGAAAGATGACAAATGGAAAATGATTACTTCGGCTCGTTGAGATAGTGGGCTGAGTACTCAACATAGTTCTGCCAGTACCGATCAAGACTCAGAACCTCTTCATAAGTCAAAGGCCGTTTGACCCTGGCCGGCATTCCCATCACCAGCGAACGTGGCGGAATAACAGTTCCCGGAGAGACCAGCGAACCGGCCGCCACCAGAGACTGTGCCCCGATCCGCGCATCATCAAGCACGATCGATCCAATCCCAATCAGCGACCCATGCTCGACATAGCAACCGTGCAGAGTGACGCTGTGCCCGACCGTGACTTCGTCTTCGAGGATGGTTGGCAACTCGCCGGTGCGCGTGTGCAGCACACAATTGTCCTGCACGTTGGTGCGATTCCCGATGCGGATGTAGAACATGTCGCCGCGCGCCACCGTGCCGAACCAGACGGAGGCCTGTTCGCCAACGTGCACGTCGCCAATCACTTGCGCGCTGTCGGCGATGAAGGCGGTTGGGTGGATTTGCGGATGGACTCCGCGAAAAGGTCTGATCATGTAGCAATAAACCTAGGCTAACCCATGGGCGCCACATTAGTTAACGTCTCGAGAATCTTCGCGCTCATGATGGCGACATACAGGATAAACTCAGCATTCGTCGAATAATCTAAAGTGTAACCAGCCATCGTTGTTGCCATCACAGCGTCGGGCCAAGGCCCAAGCGATGCACCGAGGTCAGCATATCTTCCCCGCCTCTGTCCCATCGGCGGATTATCGAGCATTGAATCAAAGAGTCGGTTCATTACCTCTGGTTGATACCACGGCTGCTTTGAGAGTTCTCGTTCAAGCAGAGGAGCAACCAATCGCCACGAGTTCGGAGGGAACTTTGATTCAACGCCTTTCATCGCCAACCAATAGAGGTACGTCGCGTAGGTCATCAAGAACAATCCTTGCTGTTCAACCGGCAAACGTTCGGATTCATCGGCAACTTCTGGCGCATCAAGATCGAAAATGACTACCCATGCTACGTACTCGTAATAGTCATCATCGGCCGCAGGAGCCATGCCGACAGAAGCACGCAACTGGTTATATTCAGTTAAGGCCGTGTCCGAAGATTCCATGGGATAGTTTTTGTTCTCAACGACCGCGTGTTCAAGCGCTTCGTTTGAGCCGCTTGCGCGGTGCTCGTTGACTCCGCGCCTTTCCGGTCGCTGACGCGGCAGTGTCAGCGAGAAGTCTAAGAGCGCGGTTCACTGATTCCGTATCGGGAAAAACTTCGGTGAGTTCCGGTTCGATCAGCACGAGGTTAGTTCCGGCTGTGGCTTGTCGGTAATACTTGCCCCGGACTCCACCCTTTAGTTTCGAGAGGTCATATTCGGGTCTCAACCCGTTATTGGTTTTCTTTGCCGATGCTTTCTTCATATAGTTTGCGCTCCCACCGGGTTGTCTTACGCGCGCCGATGATTCGGATGCGATCTCCTCTTTGGGTGTGCGATAGAAAGATTACTCCGACTTTGGCTGAGTGGCCAATCGTAATTTCTCTGAACTCTTCGCCGGAATGGTCCGGGTCGGGATAAGTAACCGCGAACGGATCGAGGAATACAGTAGCCGCTTCCTCGAACGACATGCGATGTTTGCGAAGGTTGGCCTTGGCTTTCTTCGGATCCCACTCATAGATCACCGCGTCAGTTTACTCCAACTAAAGTTGGCACTCTAAACACCGTTTGCTCTGCTGCCTATTGTCACCGGCCGGCCGCTGCGAGATGATTCATATATCGCCTGGACCAGAGAAGCGCGCTAACATCGTGTTCTGCAGCAAGCTTTGCGCCATAAGTATGCAAGTAATCGGGCGGCTCTTACCTTGGCGAGGTGTACTTGGGCACCAGGAAGCGCCCCCATCTTGAGAATCAAATTCGCATGTTAGCTTTGGCGCGCTGCGCGCACGATTTCGAGGAACTGTCGCGCGCGTTCCGTGATGAGTTGATCGTTCCCCTCGCGGAGGGCTTTCATGTCAACCAGGTCAGCACCAACGCCAAGCGCCATCGCGCCGGCTTTGATAAAATCCGCGGCGGTTTTGAGAGAGACACCGCCGGTGGGAACGAGTTCGATCTGCGGCAGCGGTGCTTTGAGGGCCTTGAGATAACTTGCTCCACCGACTGCGCCCGCCGGAAAAATCTTCACCGCATCAGCTCCGGCATTCCATGCCCGCACAACTTCGGTCGGTGTCAACGCGCCGGGAAAGATAACCACGTCCTGGGCGCGACAGAAGTTTATGGTTTCTTCGTTCAGCGCGGGGCTGACAATGAACTGCGCACCGGCCTGAATGCATCTGTCCGCGGTTTCCGGATCGAGCACGGTGCCGGCGCCGATCACGGCTTCGGCGCCAAACGCTTTTCCCAGTTGCTCGATCACATCGATCGCGCCGGGCACAGTCATGGTCACTTCCAGCACGTTGACGCCGCCGGCCTTGATTGCTTCAACTGCGCGCATCGCCTGGTCGGCCGATTCCGCGCGCACTACGGGGATCAAGCCGAACTCGCGGATGCGTTGGAGAACGTCGGTTTTGTTCATAAGTTCGATCTCCCTCTCCCTTTGGGAGAGGGTCGGGGTGAGGGTCTAGCGGCTGCCCCCAATCCGTTTCTAGTTCTTCTCAGCTGGTTAGATCTGTGAAAAAGAGAGGTCATGAATCTCTTTCATTGCTCTAGCTTCGCCCCTCACCCTAACCCTCTCCCAAAGGGAGAGGGAAACTAACTCAGCTCACCTATCCACGCGCGCTGTGCCGCCCTTCATTACTTTCTCAACCTCTGACAGCGTCGCCATCGTCGTGTCACCGGGCGTAGTCATCGCCAGGGCTCCGTGCGCCGCGCCACATTCAACCGCCCACTGCGGTCCCTTGCCGGCCAGGAAGCCGTAGATCAAACCTGACGCGAATGAGTCGCCGCCGCCGACTCGATCGCAGATTTCCAAATTCTCGCGGGTGGGCGCCTGGTAGAGCGTGCCGTCGCTGTAACAGACCGCGCCCCAGTCATTGATCGTGGCGGTTTTGGCGTTGCGCAAGGTCGTGGCGACAACTTTGAAGTTCGAAAACTCCCGAATCACGTGCTCGATCATTTTCTGAAAGTTACGCACATCAAGTTTCGTGTGGTGCTCGTCAAGCCCCTCGACCTCAAAGCCGAGCGCCGCAGTGAAGTCTTCTTCATTACCCAGCATGCAATCGATTAACGGCGCCAGTTCACGATTGACTTCGCGCGCGCGTGCCGGTCCACCGATGCCCTTCCAAAGTGAGTCGCGATAGTTCAGGTCATACGAAATGATCGTGCCGTGGCGCTTTGCTGCTTCCATGGCTTCGCGCGCAACCTGCGGCGTCGTTTCGGACAGCGCGCAGAAGATACCGCCGGTATGAAACCAGCGCGCGCCCTCTGCACCGAAAATCTTTTCCCAATCGATATCGCCGGTTTTTAGCTGTGACACCGCTGTGTGGCCGCGATCGGAACAACCGAGGGCGCCACGCACGCCGAAACCGCGCTCAGTAAAATTCAAACCATTGCGCACGCTGCGGCCGACGCCGTCGTACTTGAGCCACTTGATATGAGACTGATCCACGCCACCCTGGTTGATCAGATCCTGAACCAGACGGCCGACGGGATTATCAGCCAGCGCAGTTACCACCGCCGCTTCCATACCGAAGCAGCGACGCAGCCCGCGCGCGACGTTATACTCGCCGCCGCCTTCCCAAACCTGGAAACTGCGGGTCGTGTGGACGCGGCCGTCGCCGGGGTCGAGACGGAGCATGACTTCGCCCAGACTCACCAAGTCCCAACGGCAGCCATCTTTGGATTTGATCGTAAGACTCATTTGTTTTGAGTGGCATAGACTTCAGTCTGTGATTTTGCGCTCGAGATACACAGACTAAAGTCTATGCTACTTAGTCAGAAAATCTTCACGGATTGGCGAAAAGATATCCACCAGAATTACTTCTTCGTCCAGCATCGTCGCGCCGTGCCAGGTGCCGGAAGGAAAGTAAAGCACGTCGCCCTCTTTAGCGAGGCGTTGTTCGTCGCCAATAGTGAAGAGCACGCGGCCACTCTCGACGAGAGTCATCTGTTCGTGGGGATGGTCGTGCGCCGGGGTCACCACGTTCGGCGCAAAGCGCAGGCGGCAAATCATTACATTCTCGCCGACGATCATTTGTCGCTGAATGCCTGCGTCGAGTTGTTCGACCGGAACGCTGACCCAGTCGGTGTGTTGTGGTTGAATCGTGGTTTCTTCAGTGATTGCCATTTTGTTTTATCGGGATTCCCTGACTGAGATTAAGAAGCGCGCTCACGGTCGAGCCACTTGCATTCTATACATTTGAGGCGCCGCGACTTTCATCGTCAGGCGCCAGTGGGCATTCTGATTCGGCGCCAGGCGCAAGTCTCGGGACTCGTAGACCAGGTGCAGCGGCAAAGGCGCGCGCGCGCCGCGTCCCAGCGCTGTGTCTCCTGTTGCTAGTAAAGAAATCTCTAATGGCCAGTCTGCCCTGGCGGCGACGGCCAGGCCCGGTTCACGAGAGTGAAAAATGTCCCAACGCTGTGTCCCTGACATTAACATCTCACTACGCTCACCGGTGGTCGGCACCGCCACCCACCAACGTCGTATTAAAACAGGGGCGGTTGGTTTAAGAGTTTCATCGCGCGTGATGGTCGCTCCATCCAGACGCCAGACGACTTCGCTGGTGATGTGCGGATCGACGAGCTGTCCGGCCTTGCTTCCCACCAGAGCCCAGCGTCGCCAGACCACGCGCAACGACTTACCATCAGCAGCCGGTTCGATCTCATCGGCGCCGTCAGTAGCCACAATCACACGTCCATCAGCGAGTTCGATGAAAGGAGTCATCGACGGATAGACCTGTTCGACCGGATTGGCAAATCCAGGAAGACCGTGTGGCGCCGGCAAGTAATCCGCTACGCCAGGCTTTGTTCCCGTACTGATCGGTAGAGTGAAATATATCTCGCCCTGTCGCACCAGCCAGACACCCGCCGGTCGTTCGCCGCGGCGAAAGAAAACAAAACGCGCGACGTCGGGCCGCACGATTTCAGCGGGGAATGTTGATATCTTTTCGCGGTTGAGCGCCTCCATGAATCGCGCGTGGGCCAGCGCGCCTTTGCCAAAAAAGTTTACCGTCTGTTGCCACTCGCGCTCGCGCGTGATGTAGGCATAATTACCGCGGCCAAAAGCGAACACCGAAAGCACGTGTGACTTTTCAGAGTAATCATGCCTCAGCCAGCGCCAGGCCTGGTAATAAGCGCTTGCCAGTTGATCGAGTGGCGCGGGCCGGAACTCAGGATGCGCCGCAAGAAAGCCGACGATTTCCATCGTGTCCATGTAGCTGACCACACCCATGCTGCGACCCCAGGCGTACCCATAGCCATCGGGCAGCACCAGGTCCCACCATAAGCGCATCTGCTCTTTCAGCGATGGCCGGACGGCGTCGAGAATGTCTTTCCGATCGGCAGCTTCCGCGGCTTCCCAAACGAAGCGCGCGTACTCGTTTGAGTAACGATCGAAGCGACCCGTGGGTGGCGCGTCGTCGGAATAGATGCCGCCGTTAGTGAAGGGCCGCGCCGCGCGAGTGATTACGCCATCGACCAGCGCGCGATCTTTAAGCAGGCCTAGTTGATAACTGACGCTGGCGATACGCGCCGCCACACCCAGATAATTTTCCGGCAGGTTGATGACCTGTTGAGTCTTTGGATCATAAAAGGCCGAGACGTCGAGCCACTGCCGCCACTGCGCGCGTTGTGATTCGTTGAGACTTTGCCACACTGGATTGCTGTTCAAGTCGCGACCAAAGAATCGCAGCCCCAGCACCCCATAGAGCTGTGAGAACCGGGTTCCCTTTAAGCGATATTCCAGCAGCCCGACCTCGCCCACTTCGCGCGCGAGGTCATGATTGCCCAGCGTGCGCTTGCCGGACATCGCGGCATACGCACCGACGGCGTTCGCGAAGCTGCCCCAGGTGTATTCACCGGTCGTGCCCGCGTTAAATACTTTGTCGGGAGCAGGATCGTAGGACTTGATATCGTTAAGGTGAGCGGTCATTTCCTGTTCGAGGAAAGTATTTATCTCGGTGTTCAGAGATGAGGTGTCGACAGTTAAAGGCGGAGATGGCCGAGCCGGCTGCGCGTTGGAGACGAGCAGGAGTTGCGACAATAGGATGACAAGAATTGAGAATCGAGCCATAAACATTCTAATGAGCTCCCGCATCAGCGTCCGACAAACTTCAGTTTGTCGATCTACTTCGCAATGAAGTCAGTACCACCTGCGTGAGTGGGTGGGCCGAACAGCCAACCCACTCATTGAGCGTTTGATCCACCCGCTCACGCGGGGTGGTACTGACCTCATGCTCCAGTGACACTCGACAAACTTCAGTTTGTCGGACACTCTCATCTCCCCATCCAACCACCATCAACGACCAGCAGGTGCCCATTCACATAATCGCTCGCCGCCGAACATAGAAACACTGCCGCGCCGCCCAGGTCAGATGGTTCGCCCCAACGTCCGGCGGGAATGCGTTCGAGTATCTGCCGATTGCGCGTCTCGTCCTGTTGCAAAGCTTTCGTGTTGTCCGTGCGCATGTAACCCGGCGCGATCGCATTAACGTTGATCTTTTTTGCCGCCCATTCGTTCGCCAGCGCTTTGGTCAGTTGCGCCACGCCGCCTTTCGAAGCGGCATACGCCGGCACGGTGATCCCGCCCTGAAACGAAAGCAGCGAAGCGATGTTAAGAATCTTTCCGCCACCACGTTCGATCATGTGACGGCCCGCGAGTTGGGCCAGACGAAAGACACTCGAAAGATTCACTTCGATGACGGTCGCCCAATCTTCTTCCGAGTATTCGGTCGCGGGCGAGCGGCGAATCGTGCCGGCATTGTTAACCAGAATATCGAGCCGCCCGAAGTGCGCGATCGTATCGTCGATCAACGTTCGTGGCGTCGCGCGATCGCTCAAGTCGCCGATCAGCGGCAACGCTTTGCAGCCGCTTTTAATAACGGCTTCGCAAGTTGCGTCGGGCGCGTGTGTGTTCCCATGACAGGCCACATCAGCGCCTGCTTCTGCGAGCGCGATAGCAATGGCCTGGCCCAACCCGGTAGAAGCGCCGGTCACCAGCGCGACTTTGTCATCTAGTTTGAATGAATCGAGAACCATCATCAGCAATGTTCGGCTGAAGCGCTGAACCATTTAAGATAAAAGCCCGGCGGCTTCGCCGCCTGATGTGCGGAAAGGCTGTGCCTTTCCGAGCACGAGTAACCTATTCTTCATCGAAGCTATGCCTCGGTTAGGCCGGGAAAGGCGCAGCCGCTCAGCTTTTTCTCGGTGTGACGGAAAGCCGGAGGCTTTCCGCACATCAGGCGGCCAAGCCGCTTTCCAAACCCCAGGGCTTCATGCTTTCTCCCGTTTCACCGATTAAGCCTTCACCGATTTAGAGCTGGTAATAATCAAGCCGCTAATCACACCAATGATTGATCCGGCAAGCGCACCCGCGGCCATGTACTCCAGCAGATGCGGACCTGACACTCTCGAAAGTATCCCCGTGCACCAACCGGCAAACGAGCCAAAAATGATCCCCATGAAACCGAAGCCGACGATCGTTCCGATCGAGAGCGGCCTGGCCGGAACGTGCTCGACATCCCCGATTGGTTCGATTCTGGGGACCAGCAAGTGAATGATCAGTAGCGCCGTCAAGTAAGCAGTCCCGCCGATGATGAACGGAATTCTGTAATTGCCCCCGGTGACTTGTAGGATGTAGCCGACAATGACGGCCATGGTCGCGCCGGTGAACGCGCCGGCCATGCCGCCAATGCCCACGACCGAACCAACTGCGCGGCGCGGAAACATGTCCGAGGCCAGCGTGAAAATATTCGCCGACCATCCCTGGTGCGCCGCAGCCGCAAGTCCTACCAGCCCGACAGCTACCCACAGGCTCTTAACTCCGGAAACAAAAACTATCGGGGTCACCAGCAGAGCGCAGATCAACATCGCCGTCTTACGCGCGCGATTGATCGTCCACCCGCGCTTAATTAGGCTCGATGAAAGCCAGCCGCCGCCGATGCTGCCGATGTCCGCGATTACGTAGATGGCGATCAGCGGCGGACCAATCGTGGTGAGATCAAGCCCGTGGTTTTGTCTCAAAAATGGCGGCACCCAATAAAGATAAAACCACCAGATGGGATCAGTCAGTGCTTTCCCAATCGCGAACGCCGAGGTCTGCCGGTAAGGAATCAGTTGCAACCAGGGAATTCTTGCGGCTGGTGGGTCCGGCGGATCGCTCTGGATATAGGCGAGCTCTTCCTTTTTAACTCGCGGATGTAACTCGGGTCGCGCATAGATAGGTATCCAAAAAGCGAGCCATACCAAACCGATGGCGCCGGTGATTATGAAAGCCCATTGCCAGCCAAAGTGCGTGGCAATGTATGGGACGGCGAGCGGCGCGACGATGGCGCCGACATTCGAGCCCGAGTTGAAGATGCCGGTGGCCAGGGCCCTCTCCTTTTTGGGAAACCACTCGGCCACGGTCTTGATTGCTGCCGGAAAATTTCCGGCCTCGCCAACTCCGAGCGCCGCGCGCGCCACGCCGAAACCAAACGCCGAACGCGCTAAGGCATGACTCATCGCCGCCAAACTCCAGACCGTGAGTGCGAGTGAATAACCAATCTTCGTCCCGAAGCGATCCATCAGGCGTCCAGCCCCCAACAGTCCGAGGGCGTACGCAGCGTTGAAGGCGGCGACGATATTGCCGTACTGCAATTCGTTCCAACCCAGCGCACTCTGCAGGTCCTTGGAAAGAATTCCCAGCACTTGCCGGTCGACATAGTTTATGGTCGTGGCAAAAAAAAGGAGCCCGCAGATCACCCATCGATAACGGCCAACGCGCCCGCCCAGCGACTCGGCACTGGCCGCCACAACTGCACCGGTGAAACTGGCGCCAGCCGCTGAAGACGGCGATGCGTCACTCAAAGACTTGACCGACGATACTCCTTTTTCAGCAGCGACTATTCGTTCTTTCATGGTTTCTGGCTCAGCACACTTGGTTTTGGCGCTCCAGGTTTTAGCGGGTCCTCATAAATCTTGATCAGGATCATGGTGAAGTCTTTGTTGGCGGTACTGCGTTGGTGCGGAGTGCCGCGGGGCACGACTACGAGGTCGCCTTTGGTGATTTCAAAAGTCTTGCCGTCGATTATTTTTGGACTGCGCCATTCGCCGGGCTCGACCTCTTTGGGCGCTTCGAGTTTGCCGCCGAGCACGAGCGTTGCCGATCCCTCCAGCACGTAGTAGACGTCGTCCGAAGCGTCGTGCAGTTCCGCCGCCGCGCCCGTCTTGTTGTTTTCGTGCTGTACGGCGACGCGTAGCTCCATGCCGGCGCTGTCCATCAGCTCTTCGGTCTTATTGCCGGGTTTTAGTTTTTCTTTCAGGTCGTTTAGTGTCTGGGCCGGCATGACGACGACCGGGCGAGTTGCTTCAGAGGGTTTTCTTTGCGCGGACGCGGTTACTGACATGATTAGAAGGAATGCCAGACCAATCAGGGAGAGTGATGACGAAGATTTGATCAAACGCAAAGGACGCAAAGTTTTTCGCAAAGGCCGCAGAGGAAAACCTTTGCATTCCTTTGCGAAGACCTCCGCGTCCTTTGCGTTTAAGGATCTATCGTCATGGGCATTTAAGTTGACTGTGGACACGACCTCTCCCTTTCGCTTTGAGAGACACAGACTGAAGTCTATGCTACTTCTTCAGGCTCGCCTCGAGTCCGCTGCCGCCTTGATCGAATCCGGGTTGCACGGTCACCACGCCGAATTGGCGGTCTTCAACTTCGCGATGTGCCGCCATCATCCAGACAAAGTTGATCGGATGGCCGGGCACGGATACGTTCGGATGAAAACCTTTGGGCATGATCACCGCGTCACCGTCGCGCACGATCCCGATGAATTCCGGCTCGTCCGGATTCGTGTAGACGAACTGCACGCCGAATGAAGGCGCCGGCATGTCGTAATAAACGTAGAGCTCTTCGAGGATCGACGCGTGTTCGTGCGGCGGCCAACTGGTCCAGTGGCCGGGCTCGGAAGTAGTAAAACCGGCCAGGATGCGTCCTGCTTCCACATTTTTGCCGAGCGTAATGTTGACTGTACGAGAATTTGACGCTCCACCGGTTTTGAATTTCAGTGAGCTGTCTTTTTCCACGTCCGCGTAACGGACGACCTGTAACGGATATTTCTTTTCCACTTCCGCGGCACATTCGACCAGGTCAACTGAACCGTCAGTGGTGATCTCCACCTCGGTATCGCGCGGCAGATAGATCGAATCGTATTGGCCGATCTGGGTCGTTTCGCCATCAGCTTTGATGGTGCATTCACCGGACAAACAGATGAGACCCGACTCGAGAACTCCGGTTGAAAACGTGACGCTGGGTACTTCCCGATCGAGAATGACGCGGCCATAGACCAGATGCTTCATCGAGCTGTTCTCTGGCGTGATCGAAGCATGCCGGCCTTTCCTTTCATTCGTATGCCGAAAGATTAATTGGTCTTTTGCTTCCTTCATTTGTGTGCTCATGATTACCCTTTCTGTCTTAGTTCAGAGTTCAACCTTCAAGTTGCTCATGTCAGACAAGCTAAAGCTTGAACTCTGAACTAGTCTTTCTTGTGCTCGTCGAGCCATAAAAGATCTTCGAGCAAATAATAATTCCCATAAACCAACATCACGTCGCTGGGCCGCGTGCTGGAGCCGTGACGCAGAGAACCTGGAGGTGTCTTGTCGTCTGCGCCAACCGGCGTCAGATATCGATTGATAAGCGACTGCACAATACGCTCACCCTCGCGACGATAGTTTGCGGCCCGGGTTCGGTCCGGCGTCAATTCGGATAAGCGGAGTAACCCACCGGCCATGATCGCTGCGGCCGAAGTATCGCGATTGCGAAAGTGTACGCCCTCATCGACAAAGTCGTACCACGCCACGCCGTCTTCGGGCAGACGCTCCAGAACATACCTGGCGATCTTTTCAGCGGTCGCCAGCAGGCGCGGATCTTTTGTTTCGCCCGCGCCTTCAGTAAAACCGTACAGCGCCCAGGCCGCGCCCCTTGACCAGGTCGTGTCCGCAGCAAAGCCCTGGTGGGTGTGCGTGAAAACTTTTTCGCCGGGGCGAGCGTCGTTGGGGAACTTCAAATTCGAGTTTCCCCCCTGCGAGGAATTGAATTCCTGGCGATTGTCGCCGGGATTGTAATGCACTGATTGAATCACTGAGCCGTCTTCCCGTATCAGCCACGCGGCCGATTTGAGGGCATGCTGCAAACCCAGAGCCCGCCATTGGGGATCGTTTGTCTCACGCGATGCCCACCACCAAATTTGCAGATTCATCATCGTGTCGATGATGGTGTCGTCGCCGTTAACGCCCCACGCTGCCACCAGTTCAGTCGTCGGATTGTAGAGTTGCTTCAAGCGCTCCGCGGCCCGCAAACCACCTGCTCGATACTTCGGATCATTAGTCTGACGATAACCGAGCACGGAAGAGTAATAGTTGAGAAAGCCCGTGTCGTGATTCTCAGTCATCTCTTTTCCCAGCAGGCGCGCGTTCCAAAGTTCGGCCCAATGACGGAAGCGCTCGTCTTTGGTCTTTCCGTAAAGCAACCACAGTTCGCCGACCCAGAAATTGCCGGTCCAGAAAAAACCCTTCTGCTCTTTCCATTCGCCAGTTTGATTATCACCTTCGGTGAAAAAGCCCAGGCCCTTGTCTCGAGTCGAGTCCTCAGGCGGTGTCTGCGAAATGATCGGTTCCCACTTGGTCGCGGTGCGATCCGCTGATTGCTGTAACAAATTGATGGCCTCGGCATAGGTTCTCTTCCGGGCCGGCTGCAACGTGTCGGGCGGCGCTGACTGTGACACGGCGCTGGAAGAAAGAAGCGATACGCGGGCAGGGTGAGTGAGGCGGCGACTTGATTCGCGCACTCGCTCGATAAATGCGTCGAAGGTCTTTGGCGTGGCGACGGGAGGAACAACGGTGCCATAACGGAATCTTCCGTCGGCACTGTTTGCGCTCACATTGAGGGCGTCAGTGTCTTCCTGGTCCCACAGGCCCATGACATACCAACTCGCGCTTCCGTTTACGAATTGCGGTTTGATTAGCAGGTTTACCGGATCGTCTTCGGCTACCTTGCTGTCGAGGCCGTTGGCGATGATCGCCAGACCGAGATTCTGGTTAGGAAGATTGTGTATCGCGGTTGCCGGCGGCCCTTCTTCCTCGACCTGGGGTCCCCACCACGCGCGTACCAGCGCTGGGCCAGTGGAGGTCGGCTCAAAAACTTTTTCCTGCAAACCCGGGTGACGCACAACGCCGGTTACCAACGTCAGCCCGTCGCCGTTCTCAACGGTGACGCGATGTTCGAAGCCGTGCTTGCCGGCCCACTGCGTCATGCGGCTGGTGAGATTTACTTCGCGGCCGCCGACTTTCCAACCTTTGTAAGTAAGCTCGACGATCACGCGTACCGGACCGGCGTTGATAATGCGCCATTTACGTTCGGCAACGTCGGAGACCTTCACCACTTTACCGTCAACCAGCGCGGCCACCGCGCCGATTCCGATCGCATCCCCAATGCGGTAGATATCGCGCCCCAGCGGCGACTCCCAATGGTAGACGTATTCCGGCGCGCCAAACATTTCCAGGTACAGACCGGGCCGCCGCTTCCCATAGATATCGATCGCGTTGCGCTTGTCGAAATAAATCCGCCACGCGTTCGCTTCTGATTCCCAGGCGAGACCGTCGAACTTCATCGTGAACTTTGCCGCGGTGCGCTTTGGGTATTCGCTGCGCAAACGCTGAATCGTCGCCGGGTCGCCGTAGGCTATGGTCACGATGCGCGTCTGCTTTGGCTTCAGCTCAATTTGAAAGCAAAGCTCGTCGTACTTGTTGTCACCATCCAGATCGTCCGCCTGCGAAGGCAGCTCGATCGTTTGGATCGTGCGAGCGTCATCCTCAATCGTGGCCGCGTCACTGGTGGTCACGATGGCGTCGCCCGCTTTGAAGTCCGGCGCGATGCGTTTCAAGTCAGCGATGTTGATGACGATGTTTTCGTGTAGACTAAGTTCGTCCGTGGGATTGGTGATCGAGAGCTTCAGAACTTTGACGCGCGGTGCTGCCCATACAGCTGTGGTTGCCAGGAGCAAAAGAAGCGCACCAATTAGTTTGGTAGTTAGGCCAGATAGCTTGGACAAAAAGTCCGCAATAGCGGACGACTGAAATTGCACCAGAATGCCGCGTTTGATATTGCACAAAAAGTCAGCCGACCGCTCCACGGACTTGATATCGTTCACTCCGTCGTCCCCAGCAGTAAACTGCTGGGCTACTGTCAGTCGTCCGCCAGGCGGACTTCGCTGAACGTTGACTTGTGCACAGCCCACGTCAAGAGCTGAGTCTCGGATGGTTTTTCCTTTTCTCAAATGCACTGTTGCTCTACTCCTTCAGCGACCGACCTGGTTGCCGGTTTTCAGTCTTCGATGCTCAGTCGCAGTGTGAATCGCGCCCTGGTGGTGGGCACCGCAGTGGAAAGCAAAAGCTTCTGGCCGCGCGCCTGCCGCTCGCCCTTGTCCACCGCACCGGGAGGGCCCGGGGCAGTCAGGTTATTGGTTTCTATTACAGCATCAATAGACTGCAGCGCCTGCTCAACTGGCGCCGCAAGGGTTGGATCGATCAGCAGTTTCACTCGGCCTGCTCTTATGCTGAACTGGCACCCCTGCCCTTTCTCAATGTGGTCGTCCGCGTGTAGCAGGAAAGTCAGGACCGCGGGCTTGGTCGTTTCCACTTCGTCAGCAACAGTGAAGCCGGCGCCCGATCGGTAGACGAACTCTCGCACAAATTTCTCCAAACCCAGTTCCGGTTCGTAGGCCCCAGTCGCATCGCCTCGCACGATGACCTGGTTCTGCTCGACCTTTACCTCGCTGATGCGTATGCGATTCAAGCGTTCGTAAGGTACTTCGGCAAACACGTCGTGACCGGCACCCTCTTTCGCCTGGCCTTTGCCATTGACCAGCAAAGTGTTGTGATGCTCGGTCATGGGCAGGCCGGCGTAGCCGGTGTCACCGGTTAGATATTCACCGCGCGCAAAGATGATGAAGCTGTTCGCGTCCGGATGCGCGTGGCCGGAAGACAAACGCCAGTCGGGAAACTGTTTCAGTAAAGCTTCTGTGTGATGACCTTCCGGGGGGCCGCACTTAAAGGCAAAGGCGGTCGCCGCGTTTGACCAATCGCTCCGCCAGTAAAAAACGTCGTGGTCCGGAAAGTAATGCCAGGCCGGTTGTTGCTCGATGGGTACGGGCTTAATCTTTGGGTCGTACCAAACCAGCGACCAAAAGTCTTCCGCGTTAACTTGACGAAACTGCTTCAGCCACACGGCCACACCCTGCGCCTCGCCGCTTTGGAAGCGTTGCGCCAGGCGATAGAGCAAGTTGTAGTTCGTATGAAAATGTCCCTGCGGATGCGTGCGCGGGTACTCTTCGCCTTTGCCTGCGCGCGTCAGTGGTCCTTCGAAGATATCGCCAAAATCAAAGACGTAATTGCCCCCCGGCAGCATCGAGTGCGCCACGTACTGATGCATCAAGCGAAACCCGGCGCGGTCGTAAAGGTCCTCGCCGGTAGAGTGCGAGTGCGCGTCGAGATAATGGACCAGCCACGGGGTCGAGAAGATCCAGTATTCAAAGCCTTCGTAGTAATAACCGTCCTGGGAATACGTCGCCAATACGCGATCGTAGATCGCTCGCGTCAGACTGGCCCAGCCGGGCGCTTCGGGAGTCTCGTCGTAAAGCGCATAGGCAGCGACGCCCAGGCCCGTGATGGGAATGAAAGTGTGGTTCTGGCTATAGGCGAAAGTGCGGCCCGGCTTTGGTTTGAAATAGTCAGCCATCAGACGCGCTTGCTTGATCAGCTTTTCGCGATAACGCGTCCGCTCTTTTTCGCTAAGGTCGTGATATAGCAAGTCATAACCCCAGGCTAATCCGTAAAGGAGATGACCTGCGGCGAGATCCACATTTGGCTTGTTGTTGGCATAACCCCAGACGTCGTAACTGACCGCCGCGTCCATGTACTTACGGGCGGCGTCCAGATATTTCTTGTCGCCTTCGATCTTGTAAACGAAAGCGGCTTCTGCGATCGCAATACCGACATCGTTCTGTTGGCGTCGCTGTTCTGCGGGGGGCGGCGGCGGGTCGGCGGCGAGTGCCCGGACGTGGCTGATCGCTTGCTGCCACAATTCGCGATGCGAGCTGTGAGCGCGTGCGCGCAGCTCAGCAAGTTCCTTGTCCGTGACGTAAACACGCGGATGAACGCCCAACAACTCAGGCCGCAGAGCAGACTTGCGCGTTCGCATCAGCTCAAGCAGCGGGTGCTCGCCTTTGAGCTTCTTGCTTGCGGCGCGCTCCTGCTCCAACTCGCGCGCATCCTGGGCGTGCAACGGAACAACCGGCAAAGTCGAAGCAAGTGTCAGCGAGATGACGAACAAGCACCGTCTCCACGTATTTGAATGATTGCTAATAATCATCTGTCTAAAACTGGTCGCATGGGTGACTGTTTGGGCTCCGCCCCCTGATGTACGGTAAGGCTTCGCCTTACCGTATCGGTCTCTATCTTGAACGAGGCTACGCCTCGGTTTTTTCGGAGGCATAGCCTCCATACTCTTATTGAATCGAATCGGAAAGGCAGAGCCTTTCCGCACATCAGACGGCAGAGCCGAATTTGCCTTTCCCAAATGACCTCAACCAGCCGCGGATCTCAGCGATGGCTTTAGAGACACGAGCTTGATAGGACCGGAAAGTGCAAATAGAACTAACGTTCCCAAAGGAGCGAGCAAGCCGGCGAACACTAGAACCGGTACGTATGAAAAGTGGTCCACGACCCATCCCGTACTGAAAATAAAAATCATCGAGCCAATGCCCGCGCCTGTTCCACCCAAACCCGCGACGGAGGCAACAGCTTTGTCAGAAAAGAAATCGCTGGGCAAGGTCTGCACGTTGTTGATCCAAACCTGAAATCCGAAGAGCACAACGCCGATCAATACCAGCGCGACCATCGCTTCGTGCGCAAAGGCCGCGAAAATTCCGGCGGGCATGAAGAGCGCAGCGATCAGAATTACCAGCTTCCGCGACCGGTCTACGCTCCAACCGCGGCTGATTAAGTATCCGGACAGCCAGCCGCCCGAAAGACTACCTGCGTCGGCGGCGACATAAGGCACCCAGGCGAAAAGGCCAATCTTGACCAGAGAGAAGCCTCGCGCATCAGCGAGATATTTCGGTAACCAACTGATGTAGAGCCACCAGATTGGGTCGGTCAAAAACCGCGCCAGGACAATCGCCCAAACCTGCCGATAGCGCAGCAGCTCTCGCCATCCGAGCGGCGCGGACGGCTCTGTCACGAGAGCATCTGTCGCCCCGTCAACTCGCTGACCCTCACGGATCAACCGGCGTTCCTCTTCGCCCAACCACCTATGACGATCTGGTGTCTGATAAAAAAGAAGCCACAATACCAACCAGGCAAACCCAAGCGATCCCGTCACGATGAATGTCGTTTGCCATCCATACGTCAGACTAAGCCAAACGATCAGTGGCGGCGCAATGACGGAACCGATTGCAGCTCCGCTATTGAAGATGGCCATCCCGAAAGCACGCTCGCGAATGGGAAACCACTCGGCTACGGTCTTGGCGGCGCCGGGCCAGTTGCCCGCCTCCCCGAGTCCGAGAATAAAACGAAAGACGCTGAGGCTGGCCAAACCGCGTGCGAACGCATGCGCCATCGCGGCTACGGACCAAAGCATGATCGAACAGACGAACCCGCGTTTGGTGCCGATGCGATCGTAAAGCTTTCCCGAAAGGCCCTGGCTAATCGTGTAAGCCAACAGAAACCACGTAATGATGCCGCCAAACTCGGTATTGGTCAGCCCGAGGTCGCGAGTGATCACCGGGGCCAGTACCGAGATCGTTAACCGATCGATGTAGTTAATCAGAGTGGCGAGAAAGATCAGGCTGATGATCCACCAGCGCAACCCTCGGAGCTTGAACCCAACCTCGGTCGTGGTCGCTTCAGTTCGTTGTGCGTCCAGCATGATTCATTCTTTGCGCTGACTCTGCGTTCTCGGCTTCTCTGCGGTGATTCCTTTTCAAGAGGTGATTCACCGCAGAGACGCCGAGGCCGCAAAGACTACGCAGAGAAAACTGAAATCAGGAACTACGTTTCAGAAAGTCAGGCGCAAGCCAAACTGCATCTTGCGCATCGAGTTGGCCGATGTAATAACGCCAAAGCTGGCGGACGTCGAACCCGCGGCCGGAACGGAGGCGCCCGGCTGTCCGAGGTTCACGTGGTTGAAGGCATTCGTGGCCTCGGCCCGGAAGCGCAGCTTGAAGCGCTCGCTCAAACTAAAGTCGCGCGAGAGGGCCAGATCGACAGTCTTATAGCCCGGCCCGTACAGAAGGTTGCGGGCCGAGCTGCCATCGGTGGCGACCCCGGTAACGACTTTGTTTTGAGCAAAGGCGGCCGTGTTGAACCACTGCGCCGCCGTGGGATTGGCGAGGTGGGGATCGCCGACCAACTGCGCCCGGTCGTTAGTGCTGCCGTCGAGGTTGGCGTCAACGTTGCCGTTGGTGATGCTGAACGGAAGGCCGCTGCGCATCTTGATGATGGGCGAGAGGCTCCAGCCGTTGAAGATACCACGCAGAATGCCGTTACTGCTTTTGCCAAAGTAATCGGGCTGGTAGGTGAAACTCATGCTAAAGACGTGTCGCTGGTCACTGTCGCCGGCGCCCTGTTCCGCCGCCAGGTTGCTGTAGTTCTGTGCCAACCCCTGAGTCGTGCTGTTGTAGAGCTCTACACTGCTAAGGGTCTTACTATAGGTGTAGAAGGCGTTAAAGGTCACATGGTGGCTCATCCGCATGGCGCTGGTGATTTGCAGACCTTTGTAGGAAGCGGTCTGGTCCGATTGCAGTTGTAGCACAGCACCGAACAGTGGGTTGGGCCGCCGTGCGAGAATGTTCGCTCCCGCACTGGTGGCGGTGGCGTTAAGCACCGGGTAGTTGATGTCGCGGGCAAAGGGCAGGTCGTTGCTGGACGTGCCAACGTAAGCCGCGCCCACGATTAGATCTTTAGTCACCTGACGCTGCACAGAAACGTTCATCTGATACGTGCGTGGCCACTTGAAATCCGATGCCACCGGGAAGAGGCCTCCGCCGGTTGTAAATGTCCCCTTGTACGGGAAGGGATTTCCCCCAACGAAAGCTGTATAGGGATTGCTGAGCGAAGCTCCCAGCGGGACGCCTAGCGCATTTGTCTTTTGGTTGATATTAGTAAAGGTCAACCGGGTGGAAAAGGGCTGGAAGTTGGTCATGGTGTTCCACTCGTTGCCTGAGATGCTGCCGTAAAACACGCCGAACGCACCACGGATCGAGGTCTTCCCGTTGCCGGCCACGTCCCACGCAAAGCCGATGCGGGGCGAAAAGTGACCGTAACTCGTCGGGATGCCGGCACGTTCCACACCGGGATCGCCGAAGAACAAAGCCCCCACAGGCGCACTCGGGATAACCACGGACTTCTGGCCGGCAACATAATTGACGACCCGGTTTTGAGGGTCGGTCGGCGCCGTTTGCACATCCCAGCGCAGACCAAGATTGAGGGTCAGGCGTGGATGAACTTTGAAATCATCCTGCACGAAGAGTGCCGTGTACCAGCTGTTGGTATAGCCCGTTACGGGGGCGTCCTGCGAGACCGCGCTCGGAATACCGATCAGGAAATCGGCCAGCGCGTTACCAGCCGCAGCTGTTACACCCCCACCAGCCACCCTTGCCGTTGCCCCTGCATTGAAGGTGAAAACCCCGTAGTTGTTAAGCAGTGTCTGCTGGATGTCCTTGTTGAGCGAGATCTCTCCCCCCAACTTGAGCGAGTGGTTGCCCTTGATCCAACTGAAAACGTCGCGGGCGGAGTAAAAGTTAGTGCCGGCTATCGGGCCGCCGATTTGTTGTCCCAG
>DATHHW010000021.1:0-18310 GCA_035317005.1 Pyrinomonadaceae bacterium
TGTTGCAGTTGATGAAGGTTACGTGCTGCTGCGTTCGGTCGACCATCAACTGCGTTTGATCCTGGGCCGGTCGGCGCGGCTTCCTTTGCCCGAGCATCCGGCGTTTCGAGACATTGCGGTCCGTTTGGGCTATCAAGAGGCGGCAAACCTGGATCAAGAGCTGGGAGCGCGGATGACCGGCATTCGCAACACGTACGAACGAATCATGAGCGAGATCGATCGAGATGGAGACTAACAATCAATGCCCGCGTTGTGGCGTCGGTCGGCTGCGCGCCTGGAGCGAGTTGAGCGACGAAGAGCAAGAACTAGTGCAGCGCCTGCCCGCTTCCGCCGATTATTCCCTGGACGTGCGGCAGAGAACGCATCGATGGTGTCCGCGGTGTTGGTACGAAGAGGGTTCGGGTGGCGCGATAGATGCCTAGTACGGCGACAGTTTTGGCCTCGTGATTTTTCGTGTGATTTAGTGGAACGTCTGCTGTCGTCAAAAAACTCGATCCACGAAATCACACGAAGTCACACGAAAAGAACTTCTGTAAATGTTTCGCGTTAAATCTTCCTTCAAAACTGAACTCGAGATTCAGGCGCCGGTCGACAAGGTGCGCGATTTTTTTCGCAACCTGGCTAACTTCACCGATCTGCTCGGCGGTGTCGACAGCATCCGGCGCGAGTCCGGCGGCATCGCGCGCTGGACGATTGCAACTGACACGCCGGTTGGTCGCGTCCGTCTGTCGCTACCCGTGCGCGAGACCTCGCCGCACGCCAATGTGATCGAGTGGTCACCAGCGATCAATGAGAATCAGAACCTGCTGCGTTACCAGCTTAAATTTGAAGAGCAGAACGGCGCGACGTTGGTGCGCGTTTCACAGCAGGTCGAACTGCGCCGGAACCGCGCCTGGGATCTGCATCCCGGTGTAGGTCTGATGGGCGAAGCGCGACTCAGTGCAGCGCTCGAACGACGGATCAATGAGGCGATTGAAGGCTTCCTGGGTCGAGTGAAGGAAAAATTGGAAGATGGAAAGTAAAAAGGGAAGACTGTTTACAGCCTCAGCAGTTGAAGGACCAATTCGAGGTTCCTTTTTGGAGTGCGGCGACTCGTCGCCGCTTTTTCATGGCTTGGTCGCCAGTACACCGAAGCGAAAGCGGCGACAAGTCGCCGCACTCCAAATTTCGCGCTTTGCCCTTTATCTTTTTCCTTCCGCCCGTCCGTAACTAATCATATTCGCCAGCATGCGGTAGGCGCCGGGCACGCCGCCTCGCAACTCTCGATACCAAACCATGCTGGTGTAGATGTAATGGCCGCGCCCGAAATCAGCCACCAGCAGGCCGCCCTTCAACGGCGCCTCGCCGGGATCGTTCGACTGCAGCAGCGCGTGATATTGCGGGTCCCATTCCTTCGGATAGTAGAGCCCGCGTTCCTGGATCCAGCCCACAAAATCTTCCTGCCCCATCTTATTCGGAACGTTGAGTAGTGGATGTTCCGGTTCGAGAAAAGTGATCGGAGCGTTCTCGTCCGTGATGCGTTCGTCACCGAGAATCAGTTTGAAAGGAGCAAGCTGAGGACGTTTGCGCCGCTCGTCAGGATTCCATTCGTTCGACTTGTGATAGAAAACGATCAGCGTCCCGCCGGCATTCGCATAATCCAAAAGCTTCTGATTAACCGCGATTAGTTCCGGCTGTGATTCATAGACGCGATTGTCAACGATGATCGTACTGAACTTTTGCAGGTCGCTTGTCTTCACTTCATCGACGCTCATCTCCTCTGATTCGACGCCGAGCGCGTTGAGCGCATTCGGCAAACTGAAGTCGAACCCGCGGATGTAGCCGACGCGGAGATTTGGCGCGACGCGAGCATCGGCGAAAACTATCGGCACTTCGAGCCCGGCCAAGGGCTTTGTTACTCGGTCGCCAACCACGGTGAAGGAAATCGAATCTCCTTTCTCTGCGGACGCTGTTTTTGGATCAGGCGCTTGCGGACACCCGGGAACTGACACGGTAAGATCGGCCGTGCCGTGCGCCACGATGGTGACGGGATGGTAAGCGGCCCTTCGGCCAAATCCCGCACCGACAATTAGCTGACCGGAAAATGCCGCGTCCTGATGATTTGTAACGCGTACTTTGTATTCGAAGTCGCGCAGCATGCAATCCATAGTGCCACGAAGCTTAACCTTCCGGTCGGGCGGAGTTCTCACGGCTGGTGATGGGCTGATTGTCGTGATTTCCAACGGTGGGGCGACATCGAAGAATTTATTAGCGATAACGGGGAAAGTGGTTTCGCCGAGGTCAATAAAGACACCAGACGTTAATTGTTTTCCCTCAGCAGTCCCGTCATACAGATGCTGCGAGCGCGGCACCGTAAGCGGTGCATCCGGCGGAGTACTGTAGGTGAGCGGGATCACGATAGTCTTTCCCGGAAGAAAGTTGGGCGGTAGTTCTGGGCCTGTTAGTACGCCGAGGTTTGTTTTCCCTTCCCGTTCCCCGAACCAAAAACGCTTAGCGGTGGCTCCTCGGTTTCCCTTATTTGAGATCGATAATTCAAGTTTCACGGTCGTGCCCGTTATAAGAAACGGGTCGCTTGAGGTAAGGGTTGCTGATACTCCAAGCGAGGAGGCCAGCGCATTATTCAAGCTTTGGTTCATCCTTGAAAGCCGCTGGTCATTTAGTAAATCATTCGTCCTTGCTACGGTTGCGGCCTCTCCGTAAGACCTGCTTTTCGCTGCTGAAATCAAAGCCGTCAAAACACGGTCGCGCTGATCAATGAACTCAGTTAACGGCTTTTGATCAATTGTCGGCGGCTCTAGTTGCTTGGCGACCATCTCCGGCAACCGCAACCCATCAAGAAAATTGTGCGTGTCCGGCGAAGGCAACGGCGCCGCGCCTTTCGCTTCGCGCGCGAGCCGATAACGAGTCAATGGCAGACGCCCGTCGGATGAGTTAGTAAATCGCGCCGCCATTTGCGCCACGGTCTTTGGCCAGGGGCCCTGAGTGGCGTGTTTCTGCAACGCCGACAGCGCTTGTTCGGCGAAGGTCGTGCCGCGAACCGGATCTCGTTCGTTCGGATCGACGGTGACCACGGGGGTGTTATCAGTTTGGTTTTGATTTCCTCGGGCTCGCACAAACAATCTCTGCACCTGCCAGGTAGTCACACCGTCTTTCAACTGTTCGGGAAAACGCGTCGGATCAGCGGCGGCGTCAAACGCTTCGACTTCGAGCCGGGCCGTCGCCTGATGATGACCGTGATCGTTGTTTGTTACTGAGTGATTGGTAATGATGACATCAGGGCGAAGCTTTCTGATTTCGAGAACCATGCGACGCAGAGCTTCCTCGTGACCCCAAAACCGGAATGCCTCGTCCGCGGATTTCGAATAACCAAAATCTTTCAAGCCAAGAAAGTGAGGCTCCGATCCCTGGATCTCAGCGGCGGCCATTGTCTCGCGAGCGCGAATTGCGCCGAGTTCTTCGTAAAGCTCCGGCCCGATGGCGTTTTGTCCGCCCTCACCGAACGTGGAAAACAGACTGACAGTGTGCGCGCCGTATTTGCGCCGCATGACTATCAGCGAGGTGCCGTCCTCGTCATCGGGATGCGCGGCGATACACATGACTGTCCACGGATTCGAGAGATCGAGCAGCGCCTGATAGAGCGAGACGCGATCTTCCGTGACTTGCACCGGTGCGGTTTGTTGCTGGGCGCGCGGCGCCGTTAGCAGGAAGACGACGACGAGAAGGGCGAATGCGGTTTGAATAGTTTTTCGGTTCATAAGAAGTTTTGCGGATTGCAGGAGACAGTTTAACCGCAGAAGCCGCGGAGGGTCACGCCGAGCGGGGCAGTAGCCCGACCGTCAGGGAAGGCGTGCTTTTCGCAGTGACACAGCCGGCGTTGATTTCAGCATACGATTGTTGTTGCGCCCTCCCTTACGGTCGGGCTACTGCCCCGCTCGCTTCTCTAATCGCCCCGCTACAATCATTACGATCACAATCATCGCCATCAGGATCACGCCATAAGCCGCGGCGGTTCCTAAATTGAAATCTCGCATCGCTGAAGCTATCGCAATCGAGACCGGACGATTACCCGGCGTGAACACGATGACGGATGCCACATATTCGCCCATCGCGATCACAAACACGAGCAAGGCTCCGGCTAGCGCGCCAGGAGCGACCAGCGGCAAACGCACGCGCCAGAATCTTCGCCACCAGTTGGCCCCAAGTACCGCTGCCGCTTCTTCCAAAGCGCGATCGAGTTGTTCGATGCTGGCCTGCACTGCGCGCACCACCAGCGGCATGAAGCGCAGAAAATAAACTACCGGCAGAATCCAGAATGTCCCGACGAGTATGAACGATCCGGTAAGCAAATTTGGTTGCCCGTAAGCTTCAGCGACCGAGACTGCGACTACGGTGCCCGGAAGGGCCCACGGCAAAAGCACCAGCACACTGATCAGACGTTTCCAACGGCTGCGTTTCCCGGTGGCCGTCAGCGCGGTAACACAGAAGCTCCAAACGAGCGCTGCCAGAGTGGCAATGCCTGCCATCAGCAAACTGTTCACAAAAACCGAGCGTGCATCCACGTCAGTTGCGATGCGGGCAAAGTTCGACACGGCATAAACCGGCGGCAAAGTCTGTGTGGTCCACGAACCATCGCGCGAAAAACTTACCAGCACCAAAGTAGCGATTGGCAGCGCCAGCAGAATGCTGAAAACAATCGCGGCGGAAGCTGCTAATAGTCTTCCCACTCCGCTTTCCAAACGCTTGCGTCGACGAGTCGTCCCTTTCATGGCTGCGGCCACAAAGCGCCGCGTCCCTTCATATCTCTGAAAGAAAATCAGCGCTGCAAGCGAGATCAGGGCGAGCAAGACAGTTTCAGTCAGGGCCACGCTGGTGTCGCCTCTTTGGCGCGCGTTGAAGATTTCCAAAGTCAGCACGCGCACGTTGCCACCGAACAAAAGCGGCGCGCTGAAACTCGCCATCGAAGTCATAAATGTTAAGAGCGCTGCAGCTATCAGTGATGGTGTCAATTGCGGCAAGGTCACGCGAAAGAGAACTCGCGCGCGTGAGGCGCCCAAACTACGGGCGGCTTCTGCCAGGCCGGCATCGACCCTTTGTAAACCGGCCCCGGTGAGCACGTAGAAGAACGGATACATCGTATAGGTATGAAAGAGAAGCAGCGCGCCCCAGCCTCGCAGAGACCAGGGAGCCTTCTGCAAATGAAAAGCATGCTGAATCGATCGCGCCAGAATTCCTGACTCGCCGCAGAGAAAGATAAACGCGACCGTGCCCACCAGAGGCGGTAAGACGAGCGGCAACGCGGCCAGCGCGGCAAACAAGCGTCGTCCGGGAAAGGTATAGCGCTCAAACAAAAACGCCAGCGGCACGCCGGCCAGCGCACACAACAGAACGGTTAAGACTGAAACCGCGATACTGGTTATCGCAGACTCGATCACGGATCGCTGTGACAGCACAACGAAGAAGCTTGCCGGAGACCAGCCTCCGTTAACTTGCAGCGCCGCGATGAAGACGTGCGCAGTCGGGTAGATGACTCCGTAGAGCAGAACAACTGCGACGATGGCGTAGAGAACGAGGGATGTGGAGTGCGCCGGCAGAGCGAAGCGGCGACGGCGCTGTGGATTTGTTTCTTTGTTAGTTGCGAGCATTCAAAGAGTCCGTGCCAGCGCAGCGTGCGGATGCTTTTTTTGTTTTCGTGTTCGTTCGCGTGATTTCATGGATCCAGCTTTCACCAACAGAAAAGCATCCACCAAGTCACACGAAAAAAATCACGAAAACTCAGAACCCTTCTTCAATCAACGACGACGATCAGCATCGCTCGAAAACTCACGTTGCGGGTAAGAGTCTAATGCGATCCATCGGTATCGACACCACACATTGTTCATCAATCGCGAACTCGCCTGCTTCCAGCACCAGCACTTCCAGCTTCAACCCATTCGCGTCGAGCGTTAACGTAGTCGTCGCTCCGCCAAATTCGACACCTTCAATCCGCGCGGGCAGTTGGTTGTCAAACGTGGTCTTATCGTTAAGCTCGATTGCTTCGGGTCGAATCGCCAGCAGGCAGGGTTTGTTCACCGGTAGATTCATCAACTGTTCGTGGCTGGCGTGGACGGTCAAAGTATGGCCGCCTTCGAGCGTCTTGAACCTGGATATCGGATCGTTGCTCGAGGTTAGCCGCATCGCGCGGATCAGATTGTTGTTGCCGAGGAATTTGGCCACCACGGGATTGTCGGGATGTTCGTACAGTTCCCGTGGCGCACCGACCTGTCGTACGCGCCCTTCACTCATCACCGCGATCCGATCGCAGAGTGCAAAGGCTTCTTCCTGATCGTGTGTGACGTAAACGGCGGTTAGGTTCAGACGCTTGACCAGCGCGCGCAACTCGCGGCGAGTCTCTTCGCGGAGCGCGACGTCCAGATTCGAAAGTGGCTCATCAAAGAGCAACAGAGATGGTTCAATCGCGATCGCCCGGGCAATGGCGACGCGTTGTTGTTGGCCGCCGGAAAGTTCATCTACACGGCGGGTGTCGAAGCCGGGAAGCTGGACGAGTTCGAGGGCCTGCGTAACCCGCTCGCCGATGCTGTTATTGCGTGCGCCCTCCCTGACGGTCGGGCTACTGCCCCGCGCGCGCAGGCCGAAGGCGACATTTTCAAACACATTCAGGTGAGGGAAGAGCGCGTAGTTCTGAAATACCATGCCGAAGCCGCGCTTTTCAGACGGCAGAGTGGTGATATCGCGGCCATCGAATTCGACCGAGCCCGTGTCAGGCAATTCCAATCCGGCAATCATCCGCAGCGTCGTCGTTTTGCCACAGCCTGACGGGCCAAGCAACCCGAAGAACTCGCCGCGTTCTACTGCGATCGAGACATCTGCTACCGCGGCCGTAGTGCCGAAACGTTTGGAGATCTTGTTAAGAGAAAGGAGTGGCATGTGATATCAGGCGTTTCGGAATAATGACTTCAGCCGGATCTGGCCCGAGTAAAAGGCCCCAACTAAAGTTGGTACTCTTAACACCCGTTTTCTAAAAGCTTCTAATTTCCAAATCAGCGACAACCGGCACGTGATCGGAAGCTTGCGTGTCGACAATCCACGCGCGTTTAGTCCGCACCCGATCGGTCGAGCGAAAGAAAATGTAGTCGATTCGCTTCGCCGGTTTGTCCGTGGGATAGCTAAAGCCTTCGTCGGTGCTGCGACTCTCGATCCAGGCGTCGCCGAACTGATAGCGCATCAACTGATACGCCCGGCCCGCGGGAATGTCATTGAAATCTCCAACGATAATCAGCGGCCCCTGCACATCTTTCAGCGCACTTAAAAGCTGTTGCGCTTCGAACAGCCGGCCGTCTTCGTACTGATAATCGAGATGAGTGGTGACAAAGTTCAGGACGCGGCCGTCAACGGACACTTCCGCGCGAATGAAGCCACGGCGCTCGGCCTCCCGTGTGTTTTGATAGAGGCGATGATCGGTGGCCCTGATCGGAAAGCGAGAGAGAATCGCCACGCCATATTGCCCGCCCTGATAGTGCAGATTGAACGCGAACGCATATTCCATCCGCGTTAGCTTTGACAGGTCGACGATCTCATCGATGCGTTGGGTGCGCGTAACGCCGCGGTCGACTTCCTGCAAGCCAACCAGATCGGGATGCTGAGCGTTGATCATACCGGCGACACGAGGCAAATCCAGTTTCTTGTCCATGCCGACGCCGACGTGGATGTTGTAAGTCATCACGCGCAGCGTTTTGCTTGAGGGGAAAGGCGCGCCAGAGATTCGCGCTGCCGGCCAGCTAGACATAACTGCGCCGGGCAGCGCGATCAGCAGTAGGGCGAAGAGAGACTTGCGCAGCATGACTGCCGGGCCTTATGCGGCTGGTTCGGCGCTCTCTGGGTTGACGGTTTCAGCAGCCTGAAACCCAATTTTGCTGTGGGTACCGTCACAGAATGGCTTGTTCGATGAAGCTCCACACCGGCACAGAGCAATCTTCGGCCGATCATCGGTCGGAATCTTATTACCTGCGGTATCGTAGATGTCGACGTGGCCCTCAACGAGATAAGGACCGTTTGGTTTCGGACGAATAGATACGTCTGCCATTTTTCACTCCTGATAGATTGTTTTGAATTGCGGAGCCATTCTAACACGTGACAAGTTTGGAGTACCGCCTTCAGGCGGGCCCACCCTGACGGGGCTGGGTAAGATTCCGCCTGAAGACGGTACTCCAAAACATTTGCTGCACACTCTGGAGCTTTCCTTTAGACTAACGCGGATGACTCTCCTGAATGTCGCCCTGATGTTCATCGCCGCCTTCTTTGCCGGCGTGGTGAACTCGATCGCCGGTGGCGGCATGTTGCTCGCCTTTCCGCTGCTCATCTGGTTAGGGCTTGATCCAAAAATCGCGAACGCGACGGGCACCGTTGCGTTGTTGCCGGGATTGGTTGGTGGCTTGTTCGGTTACCGCCGTGAGATGAATGACAGCTCGCTGATGCTGATGCGCCTGGGAGTGATCAGCATCATCGGCGGAGGGGTGGGCTCGTGGTTGTTGATTGTGACGCCGTCACCATTGTTCGCGCGTTTGGTGCCGTTGCTGATTCTGTTTGCGACCATTTTGTTCATGATCCAGGGAACGGTGAATCGCTGGTTTCGCCTGCCGGCGCCAGGAGGCCGGCCAATCACGACGGCATGGTGGATCGGAGCTATTGTGGTCCAGTTCTGCTCCGCAATGTACGGCGGTTATTTTGGCGCGGGAAATGGAATCCTGATGCTGGCGGTGTTGGGTGTGCTGGGCTTGCACGACATTCATCGCGCCAACGGCATCAAGAATTTCCTCGGCATCTGCATCAACGGTGTCGCGGTGGTTAGTTTCTCGGTCGCCCATATGGTTTCGTGGCCCAGGGCCCTGTTGATGGCGGTCGGGGCGACCGCGGGAGGGTATTTCGGCGCGCGTACCGCGCAACGCGTCGGCCGCGTGTTCATTCGCCGCGCGATCGTCGTGATTGGATTCGTCATTACGATCGTGATGTTGTGGCGGATGAGGTGAGCTAATCCGCAGATTACGCAGATTACACAGATTCAAAACAGTAAGATTGAGTAGTTATCGGGTCCTATCTGTTTTTATTATTCTGTGTAATCTGCGTAATCTGCGTAATCTGCGGATTTGGATCTGAAACGAAATGAACAAACTTCCCCGCGATTTCTACACCCGCTCTAACGTCCTGGAAGTCGCGCGCGATCTGCTCGGGAAAAAACTGGTTGTGCCAGGCAAGAGTGGTTCACGGGTAGCCGGAATCATTGTCGAGACGGAAGCCTATCGCGGTCCCGAAGACCGGGCCTCGCACGCTTACAACGGCCGACGCACCAACCGCACGGAGACCATGTACGGGATCGGCGGCACCGCTTATGTCTATTTCGTTTATGGCATGTACAACCAGTTCAACGTGGTCACTAATGTCGAGGACGTGCCGCACGCGATTCTGGTGCGCGCCGTCGAACCGTCTGAAGGGTTGGATATCATGCGCCGCCGCCGGCCGCGGCGATCAGAGTATGAATTGACCAGCGGGCCGGGGCGTTTGTGTCTGGCATTGGGAATCGATCGCCAACTCGATAAAGCGGATCTGCTCGGCGAACGCGTCTGGATCGAAGAGGGTGTTTCGATTTCACCGCGACAGATCGCGCGTGGCCCACGGGTGGGAATTGACTATGCCGAAAGCTGGATAGGAAAGCCCTGGCGGTTCTGGGTGCGGGACAATCCGTTTGTAAGCCGCGTCAAGAGGTCAGAACCGCCTGCGGTACCGCGCGGTTGAACGCTCGCTATCATCAATGGCGCAATCAAGACAGCAGGAAGAGCGAGTCAACCTTCGACTTTGGGTAAGTGGCTTTAGCTATAGACATGCGCCGCCGGGATCAACCGCGCGCTACCGCAGGTGGTTCTGACTAACTAGCCGCAAGTTTCTTCCAGACGCTCGCTTCACCGTTATTCCTGACCAGGAAAAACACGTCGGCATAGGCCTGCGCGTAGAGCGCGCGCATCTCTTGCTGTGAGCCTGGCCGTTCGAGTCTCTTCTCGAGTTCCTCTGTGGAAAGTGCCCCGCGCTTAATATAGTTGGAAATCATCGGCCCCTCGCCGGCGAGATAGATAGCGAAGCCTTCTTCAAGCCAACGCGGCGCGCGATTGTTGCCAGCCTTATCGATCACCACATGGGCCAATTCGTGGCGCAGGGTTGTTACCAGAACGCCGCGGCGTTTTAAGATGCCGACTGGTTGCAGTTCAATTCGATTTCCGTGCGTCGCCGCCGCGGCCCACCATGGTTGGCCGGTGCGGGCAGTGAAATCTCCGGTGGTGTCATTGAGACGGATTTCAAGCAACGGAAGATCGCCGATCGAAATCGAGGCCGCGATGGCCCGGCGGAGGAAATCAGCGCGCGCAGAGTCCAGAGAGTTCAGAACCTGATTAGCATCGCGACGATCGACGTCGGTCGGATAGGTCACTCGGAAATGGTCGGAGGAGATGGTGAGAAATCTGGGAGTTGCGCGTATTTCCGCAGGTAACGAATATCTAAACACCGGTGCGTTCAATACGTCGGCCTTCCAAATCCGACTTGCGTGATCGCCGGAGGAGGAACTCAACCGCAAAGGACGGAGAGGATTTCGCAGAGGAACGCAAAGGTTTTCCTCTGCGCTCTTTGCGAGAACCTTCGCGCCCTCTGCGTCTAATTCAAACGATTGGTTACGACTCAATCTCACCGAAACCCGATCCCCGCGGGCCACGCGCGTCTCCGGAAAATACTTTTCAAGAATTCGCTGAAAACCTACGCCGCGCGCCGCCATCGCGTGCGCGCCTTCCTGACAGAGTCCGAGGCCGTGGCCAAAACCACTGCCACGAAAAATGAAGTTCGATCCGGCCCGAGAGACTTCGAATCGTGAACTCTTCAGCAGGTTCCATCCCAACACCCGGCCGACGATGATTTTGAAATCCCAACCGCGCACAGATCTGCGGTGCTCACCTTCCAGCGTAATGAATTCCGCGCGGCCGGTTTCGTCGCGTTTGCTCACCAGAACTTGATCGAGTCGCGTCCCTACATTGGTGCGAGTGTCGCTTTGCAGTGCGCGCAACAAATCTGCGCGAGTGATCGTGTCGCTCCAGTGAGCATGCGGGCCAGAGAGGCAATACTCGTCGCTTACGCCGCGCAGATATTCAGGCGGGGTCACGCCCCATAGCGTTCCCAGATTCGCCGTCTCGCCGCCGCACGAGGCGCCAAAATACGCTTCGACAAGTTGGCCGCGATCATCAATCAGTACCTGGCCTTCCGTGGCGCGAACCGCCGCAATCATCGTGTCAGAAGCCCGACCATCAGAGAGGGCTTGATCACCATCAGAGCCCTTGCTGACACGCGGGCTTCCAACACGAAATCGCTGGCAATGCGTAGTCGAACAAAAGTCATAGCCGTCCTTCGCGTGTCGCCCGCGATTCTTCAGAGCGTAAGTGCGAACGGCGATGGCCAGAGCTTTCAGCGCTTCGGGCTCGGTCTCCATGCTGCCTTCAGCTCGCATCACGCCGAGCACGTAATCTTCCAAAGACAGTTCCTGGGTGACGTTCTCAGTCACCAGGTGCACTTTGATTTGCGACTTCGAATTGCGGGTTGCGGGATCATTGTTCGTGGAGACGGGCGTTGCCTCAGTTTTTGAAGTCCGGCTACGTGCGCCCGCGTATGCGGCGAAGATTGATCTAGAGACAGCGGCTGCCTCGGCGCCATGCGAACGTTCCAGGAGAACCAGCACCGCTAGATCGATCTCCTCAGGCTTAGGTTCACCCTGGGGTTGTGGTCCCGCAGCAAATCCAACGAACCAACCTTGCGCGCGGAATCCCTTTGGCGGCGCCGACGTTCCCGTCTTGCCCAGGACATAGAGCGGCAGTGAATCGAGGTGAGCGCTGCGCGCGGTTCCGTAGCGCACTGCCCCCGCCATGCCTTCAGTGATTATCGCGCGGTGCCGCGGAGAGATATCAATCGTCGCGCGTTCGATCGCTCGGCCGCCGTTGGTAAGGCGAGGTTGCAGCAGATGCCCACCGTTCACTAAGGCTGTGTAAGCGACCATCAACTGAATTGGCGTTACCTGAATGTGGTCGCTTTCGCCGATGGCTGCGCGCGCGTTGCAGTCGCTTTGCGGCGATGCGTGATTGGCGATCTGGATCCGCGCGCTGTTCCCTGTCTCGCATGGCCGCAGGGTTCCGGCTACGTCTTCGTTGACTCCGGTAAGCTGACCAAAACCGAACGGCCGCAGGGTTTCGATCAAGTTATCGCGGCCCAGACGCTGTCCCAGCGTGGCGAAATAGTAGTTGCACGAATACGCGATTGCCTGCGAGGGAGTAAACGGTGGCAGGTGATCTGCGTGCACGCACGCCAGAGAAAAGTTCAGGCCGTTGAATCGTCCGGGACAAACTGTGCGGGAGTCCTGATCGATCAATCCGGCCCGCAGCGCGGCCAGTGCGGTGAAGGGCTTCATCGTCGAACCCGGCATTGCTGCTTCGGCGAACGCTGCCTTCGGATTCACCAGAGCGCGCACGCGTCCGCTTTGCGCATCCATGACTATGATCGTGCCTTCGTGTGGGCCGAGCGCAGCGGTTGCAGCTTCCTGTAAGACTGAATCAATTTCGGTTTCGCCGGGGTTCGCAGCAGGGGGTTCAAATGACGCCAAGCCCCCACGCGGAATTGGGAAGCTAAGAAACAGAAACGCAGCGCACGCGCAGGTGAGTAGCCACGCATGCTCGCGAGTCATGCGTTCGAGATGGCTAAATCCGGCCCGGGCCATCTTCATGCAGGCGCCTCAGCCGGAGCCTCCGCGATAGTGCTGACCGGAGTCGCCGGCGATGGTTCGATCTTCGCCATCGTAGTGAGGGTGACGACCCAGCCAATCAGAGTGAAGAGATAAACGAACAACAGCCGGGCAATGAAAACCGCGAAATCAGTCTTGTTTCCTTTAGGCGGTTTACCCACGAAGAGAATCGCGTAGGGAACGAGGACAAAGACGATCAGGCCGAGTGCGTAAGTCAGGACTGAATCGAATGCGAGGGCCCGAGCTAGAGCATTGCCAATGCGCTGTAAAACTGTCTTGACCCCGCCGCCAACGGAAGAATGAACATCGCGGGCGGCAACTTCGATCCATAGATGGATAGCCGCGAGCGGCAGCACGATGCCCAAAATCAGCAGTCGCGCAGTAGCGAACAGGACCGTCGGCCAGTGAAGCGGTGGGAATGCGGGCGGCGCCTTGGCTGAAGGCAAAATTAGCGCAGGCTCGGGAGCAAGGTGGTGTGCTTGCCACTTGTTCAGTAAATAAGAGATCGCAAACCCGAGCAGGATAATAGGGATAGTAACGACGGCGAGCTTAATTGCATCGCGCAGGATTTGCGCCCAATGAAACTTTTGCAAGCGCGCGTGCTGCAAGATCGCGGCTTGCAGGACGAAGAACTCCATGGGTATCAGCACGAGGAAAACGAACGTGATGGTTACCTGCCAGAGCGTCGCCTCGCGGATCGAGATAAAGCCGTAGAGTGTCGCCAGCAGCAGCGCGTAAAGAACCGCCAGGATGGCGAGTGCCTTTGGGTTTGTGAGTATTAATCTGGTGGTGTTGAGAAAACTTTTGATTGTAATCATAGAGTCGTCCTCTTCGGCTCTGCCGCCTGATGTGCGGAAAGCCTATGGCTTTCCGTCTCTCAGAGAATGGGTTGAGGGCTCCGCCCTGGTTTCGCGCGGCGTAGCCGCCTTGTGTTCTTAGAGTCTACTTGACCGGAAAGGCGGAGCCTTTCCGCACATCGGGCGGCAGAGCCGCACCCGCTTGCTACCGCGAGCGGTTCCAAATTTATTTCTTATCCAGGATTCGCAAACGATCGTTACTTGTATTTGCCTGGACGGTTGGCTGATACATCAGCTCCGCGCGCGCCGGAGCGATGCGGAATTCGCCGGGCACCTCGACGCGCATTGCGTATTGGAACGTTGCGTCGCCATCAAAATAATTCTCGAAGATGACGGTGCGGTTATCGCGGAACTCGCGGTTGCTGTACCAATCCGACCACGATCCGGTGGAGTAGTTCAGATAAATACCGCTGACCTGCGCGACCTGCTCAGCACCCGCGGGGATTGGATCTTCAATCATCAGGTATTGCGCGCGCGCGCCGGTCAGGTGCAGCCGCACGACGATCAAATCGCCGGAACGCAGCTCGCCTGTTAACGGTTCGATCTTCCAACTCGATTTGCCGTTTTCATTTTCAGTGACTCGCAGGCGCAGGTATTCCCGAGTGATCTTTAGATTTTGCGACGCCTGGGCCGGCACGTTTTCGTCCGCGGTGAAGTATTCCAAGGCGGTCGAAACGTACAAAGCGCCTTTGCCATGCTTCACGATCCGAATTTGATTTGAGCTGCTGACCTCGCCCGCCTTCTTAGTGATGACGAGCGCCTGCGCGTTCGTCGCATCGCTGGCTCCGACGTGTTGCGTCGCGACCTGCGTACCGTTCAGATAGATCTCGAATTCATAGTCAGGCGAAAGTTCTTTGCTGACTTTCAAGTAGTCAGTCAAGCCATAAATCGCGAAGGCAGTTTCCTTGGTGGACAGCCAGTAGTAACCGTTGCGGCGGTTCTTTACCAACCAGCGCGCGGCCTTCGGCAGCAGAGCGTTGCCCGGATCGATTTGCGACAGAGCCTTCAGTGACAGCGCCGTAGCTTCGGCGTCCAGATAGACATCGCGGCCATAGTCGTTGACCCGGGCGGTCTGCCAGTGCGCTTCGAATTCATCCTTCTGCGCCGCGCCGGCGATGGTGTTGGCGATTTCTTTCGCGCGGCCATCCTTCCGCTCCTGTAACGCCAACGCGAGCAAAGCGCGTCCGTACGGTCCGAGCTTGTCGCGTTTGCCGTAAAGCTCTTCCAGGTAATGACCGTCGCTGTCACCGCTTTCGGTGTAGGCATAGATCATGTAAGCGCGGGTTTCGTCGTCGATCGGATTGCCGTCATCGCGCTTACCGGCCGTAAGCATCGCGGAGAGTTTCTCTCTTCCCTGATCGCGTCGCCAGCCATCTATCTGATAGCCCGCGCGAGTAGCCAGCGTCAGTCCATCGACCACGTAGGCAGTCATGAAAGGATCGGTCTTGTCATCCTTCCACCAGCCCCATCCGCCATCACCGTGCTGATACGCGTAGAGGCGATCCATGCCCTTCTGCACCTTCTTATCGAGATCGTTTGAAGCGCGCAGCTTCGCCGTGGGCACGTCTTTGAGCACCTGCGCAACGATCACGTTTGGCAGGAAGCTCGACATGGTTTGTTCAGTACAGCCATACGGAAAACTCGTCAGGTAATCGAGAGCTCCGAACAAGGTGCCGGCAATTGATGATGACGCTTCAATGCGCATCACGCGGGCCTGCACGTTGGGATTGACCGGAATGTCGAGCGAGATAGTTTGCTCGCCGTCGTTCTGCGTCAGAGTGGTCGTGTTCCCCATCGTCTGCTTCAGACCATGCGGCACTATTTCCATGCTCATCTCGACGGCGTCGGATTCCGTATCGGTAAGCGCCTTGGCCAGAAGCGTCAGCTTACCGACCTGATCGGCCTTCACGCGCCAGTCGACGCGATGCTCGCCATTCTGATGGATCGACACCGTTTCGCTGGGCGAATCCAGCAACTGCGCGCCGTTAAGCTCGAGCGAAATCTTGGTCGACTTCTCGCTCTTAAGGAAGTTATGCACGACACCTGAGATCGTTACCGTGTCGCCTTCAGTTAAGAAGCGCGGCATCTCGAGACGCATGATCACGTCTTTGCGCGCGATCGTTTTTTGCACGGCAGAGCCGACCCGTGTATCGGCAGTGACCGCGCGCGCCGTCGCTCGCCAGGTTGTCAGGTTGTCCGGCAACTTGAAACTGACCGTGGCTTTGCCATCGCCGCCGGTGACAACGTCCGGCTGCCAGAAGGCAGTGTCTTTGAATTCGCGCCGGATCGTAGGTTCGGCGTACGAACTTTCGTTCTTAAAGTCAGCCAGTTGGTAACCGGATTTATTGCGGGCCAGATTCGCCGGCTTGTCACCCGCGTACCCAGTGAACGTGTAATGAATCGCGAGACTGGTCTGTACTTCGTCGTAACGCTTGCCGTAAAACTCGCGCTTGATGTTACCGGCGGTCTCGGCCTGAATGCTGTAGATGGCCTCGTCGATAATCCCGAGGCTCACTTCCGCGTTGGCGGCCGGCGAGCCGTCTTCGTTGCGCGCCAGGATGGTGTAGGAGGCCACATCGCGGGGCTTGAACTCTTTCTTGTTCGGCACGATGTCGAGCTTCAGCATTTTGTCGCGCGCTGGTACGGCCAGCAGTTGACTCTGGTTGTACATGTCGCTGTCTTTGACGAATGACACGTCGAGATAGACGTTCGGTTCATACTTGCGATCGATGGGCACGTCGATCACGATGCTGCGGCCCGTCGCATCGATCTGTCGCACAGTCATGACCTCGGCCAGTTCGGTAGTCACGAGCAGGTGTGCTTTATCCGCCGGCAACATGGCCAGCACGTGCGCCGTCTCGCCCGGTTGATAAGATTTCTTGTCGGGCACCAGTTTGATCGCCTTTTCGTCAAAATCGCGGTACTCGAAATCAGACCATTCACCCTTCTTATCCGGGGCCCAGAACGAACCGCCGCGATTCACGATCTGTTTGCCGTTTTCGTTGACGATTGCCTTGACGTAAATGCTGCCGGGCGAGGGAACCGTAAAGTCGTACGTCGCATTGCCCTGGCTGTCGGTGTTCACATCGGCCGAAGCCAGTTCGCGCTCGTGCAGGATGTAGTCGGTGGTCTTGTACTTATAGCCGTTGTTCTCTTCTTCCTTCTCGACCTTTTCCCATTTCTGTTCGATGAACTTGAGCGTGACTTTCTCAGTCACGGGATGGCCTGAATAATCCGCGGTTTTCACTCTGACTTTCGCCGCGTCGCCCGTGTAATAAATGTAGCGTTCAGGATAAGCGTCGGCGACAGTCTTGCCGCGCGTGCCGATGAAAGAGGCTGCGCCCTGCATTTCACGGCGCGAGGCGTCAGTGACTTGAGCTTCGAGGCGATATGAATAATCCCATTCGTCTTTCTCTTCGGGCTTGGGCACTTCGAAATCAACGGCCGCTTCGCCGCGCGAGTTCAGAGAAGCGTCGCCTTCGGTGACCAGGTCGTTGCCGTAGTAACCGGTGTCCTGTTCGTCGCCGCCTTCGTTCTCTGGCCCGGCGGCATCGTCGAATTCATCGCTTGATTGATCGCCCCACCACCAGTGGTAATAACGTTGCTTGTAGATGTAGTAATGCACATCGGCATTCGTGACCGGCGCGCCAAAGAAGTAGTTGGCCGAAACGGTGAACTTTATTTTCTCGCCCACGGCCGCGAATTCTTTGGGTCCCTTGACTGTAACTTTGAACTCGGGCTTTTTGTATTCCTGAACTTCGAAGTAGCCGCTGGATTTTGCTTCGCCGACGGTGGCAGTGATGTTGTAACTGCCGAGGGGCGCTGCGTCCGCGATGTCTACCTCGCCACTGAAGGTGCCGCGGCTTGAAAGCGGCAGTTCCTTTTCGAAAACTTTGCCGTTGTTGGGATCTTCAATGGTGACGTTGACGGTTTTGCTGTCGAGCAACTGGTATCCGTTGCGTCCCCATTGGCGCAGGATGCCCTTGAAATAGACTTTCTGGGCGGGGCGATAGATGGGTCGATCGGTATAGATGTAACTGGTGAGGTCTTCGCCAGTCAGGACGTCGTCCTCGCCGCCTTCGCCGCCGAAGTAAAACGATTCGACGTCCGAGATAACGAAGTTGTCGCGCTCGCGCGCCATGATTAGATAAGCCTTCGAAGTTTTCGATTCAGGATCGACATCCTCGGGCGCCGTCTCGGTTTTCGCTTGCGGCTCTTTGATCTCTGCTTTGAATACGCCGGTCTTGTCGGTTGCACCGGTCGCAAGTGTTTCTTTCGCTTTAGTGACTTCGACGCTGACGCCCTCATGCGGCGCGCCCGTTTTGCGATCGACAATATAGACGACAACTTGCCCGTGTTTGGTCGTCTTTTCGATCATGGTCAGGTTAGTAACGATCGCGATTGAGTAAGCGCGCAGGTCTCCATTCACCGCCTCGACCAGATAGACGCCCGGCTCCTGTTTTCCGATCGAGACCATGCGGCTGTCGTACTCGTTCTCGAGCGGAGGCAGCTTCTCGCGCCAATCCTTGACCTTCTGTTCCGGATTCAAGAGCGGTACCCGCGCGTAATCGGTAGAGACGTTGAGCGGCGTCTGCTCGGGTGTCTTCTCTTTGCGGAATTTTTCATTGAAGGTCTCGCG
>DATHHW010000022.1:0-16551 GCA_035317005.1 Pyrinomonadaceae bacterium
CCTGTTTCGCGCCTTGCATCGCACGCAACGCGGTGCGGGCGAACAAATTGAATGTGACAGCAACTGAAACGGGATTACCGGGGAGCCCAAACACGAGCGTCTTGCCGAGTCGAGCAAAGACCGTCGGCTTACCTGGCCGCAACGAGACCCGCTCGAAAAAAATCTCCGCGCCAAGTTCTTTCAACGCCGCTTTGGTGAAATCGTAGACACCCATGGACACTCCGCCTGAAGTGACCAGGACATCAGAGTGTGCGGCAGCTTCAGCTATCTGTTTCTTCAATCCTTCGGTGTCGTCGCCGGCCAGCGGCAAGCGTTCTACAGTCGCTCCGGCCAGCTTCGCGTACGCGGCCAGCGTGTAGTTGTTTGAATCGCGAATCTGATCTTTGCCAGGCTTCTGATTTACGTCGACGAGTTCACTGCCGGTAGCCATAATGGCCACGCGCGGCCGGCGGCCAACCTTCACCTGCCCATAACCGAACGACGCCAGCGTCGCGATCATCGCCGCGTTAATATCTTCGCCCGCTCGCAACACCGTCTCACCGATTTTGATCTCGCTGGCTCGTCTGACGATTGATCTGCCGGCGTCGACCGGCTCGAGAATCTCAACGAACTGCGCGTCATCGGATTCGCGAGTCAACTCTACTTGCTGGACCGCATCAGCGCCGGCGGGGACGGGCGCGCCGGTCATGATGCGCACGGCCTCGCCCGCTTTCATTTCATGATGCCAACCGCTGCCGGCCGCGGATTCACCAACGATGCGAAGTTGCGCGGGCGTCTTCGCCAGATCGGCGGCGCGGACCGCATAGCCATCCATCTGCGCGCGATCGAACGGTGGAAGATCCGTGTCTGCAATCACGTCCTCTGACAGCACTCGACCAAGCGCTTCATCCAGCGCGACTAACTCGACAGACGAGGTCCTGATTTGAGCGAGGACGATTTGGATTGCGTTAGCAACGGGAATCATTGCTGCACTTTAAGATTCCCGCACCTAAAATTCAAACACGGGTAGGAAGACTTTTTTCTTTGTTTTGAGTTTTTCAAGCATGAGAGGTGTCGGACGGTTGAACAGGTAGGCTCTTGGGAATCCGATTCGTTCACTTACCGCAATTCAGTCGCCGCCAGTATCTTCTGGTATTTTCTGGCCAACTATCGACTCAACTTGGAGTTTGAAATTTTTCATCTTTAACTCGTCAATCTTTCGCTGATCCGCCATCCGATCTTGTGCCCGCTCGATTTGTGATATTAATAGCCGCAGGATTTCGGTGACTTCTTTTAGTTCCACCCGCAGGTCCTCTATCTCGGTTTGGTTCTTCTCAGTATTCTTTACTAAGTCACGAACCTCTTGGAGAAATTCGTACAGTCTCTCGACATAAGAAGACCAAGCCATCGTAATTCCCTAAGCTGCTTTCTCAATGCCTTCGAGTCGGCGCCGTGTCCGCGCCAGGAGTTCACGGTTTTCGGCCTTAAGTCGTTCTATCTCCACCTGTCTGACCGCCATGCGTTCGCGAGCAGCCCCGATCTCCGCTGAGCACTCGTTGAGCATAGCATCCACTCGCTCCATTGCTTGCGCCTCTTCCAAATCGGCCTTTCTACGACGATACTCCACTGCCGTTCCGGTTGCTTGCCCTTTGCTTATTGTGTCTTGATGCCGTTTACTACTCATAATTTGTTATTCTCCTCTGCAAGCGGCTAAACGTCTTGTCCATAGAGACTGTTCACTCCTTGGTGGCCTGAACTTTTTCCAAAGCCGCTCCTACCTCTGCCAAGCTTAGGCAAAACATAAGCCACGGCGCATCACAAGTCAACGCGGAGATGTCCATCAAATTTAGAGCGGAGTCCCCCTGGAGACCCTAAGCATTGAGGGCCAGAAATAACTAGCCATAACAACTCCTGCACCCTGCTGAATCACTGAACGGCTCATTGTCCTATCTCTTGCCACCCTACTCAAGTAAACGCGCAATCGTCCAAAAGTATTCCTTTTCCGCTCTTTTTATCTCAAATACGACATTTTCCCTTGTAGAGTGACTGTAAGAGTCCTCAAAGGTGTTCCTCGTTGCAAGAGGGCAGCCAATTTTCGAAGGGGTTTGTGGCAAGGAGGTAGCGAGTTAAGAGATTGGTTACGTTCTATGGAACGCCTGTGAGCGAGCGTCTTTGGCGGGGGATCAAGCGCAAGCATTATTAGCTCATCTACTGGCACGCCCTCTAAAAAGAGATCGTGCCAGTAGCGTTGAGCATTCATAAGTGGCGGAGCCGACGGGACTCGAACCCGCGACCTCCGACGTGACAGGCCGGCGTTCTAACCAACTGAACTACGACTCCGCATTTTCAGATCTCAAATTTCAAATCTGAAATTTCAAATGTCGATCATGGTGGGCGCGGAGGGACTCGAACCCCCAACCTCCTCCTTGTAAGGGAGGCCGTCTACCATTGACATACGTGCCCATTTCAAATATCGCTGCAACTCTTGCCCTGTCGCAAGGTGTGATCGTAGGGAAAGCAACGATATGTGTCAAGAACGGAATGGTAAACCTAATCCCGAACGGCGTTGAGAGTACCAACTTTAGCTGGGCTTGGCACTAACAATGAAAGACCGGATTGAAGTCGGCACTCCAAGAAACGGGCTTTGGTTTAGCTGAGATTTGCGGCTATATTTAGTCAACCCCGGAGCCATTCAAAAAGGTCAGAGGTCAGTCCAACGGATTAATGCAAGCACGACAGTTTAAGATCAGATTGCTTGGTTGTTTAGTCTGCGCAGGGCTCTCGCTCGCTGTGTGTGTGGCTGCGGGGAGCGCCTCGCATCCGGGCCAGACCAACCAACAACAGCGACCTCGAAAAGTTGGCGCGACGCCTCCGACCACTCCTTTGCCATCGCCCAGCGCCACTCCGCCGCAAACGAATACATCTGGTGAAGAAGTAGATGCAGGCGACGTCGTCCGCGTCGAGACGCAACTGGTTACGGTGCCGGCGGTAGTAACTGATCGAACCGGCCGGCCTCTGGCAGGATTGCGAGCCGAGAACTTTGTCGTTCTTGAAGACGGAAAGCCACAGCGTGTGACGAACTTTGCCACCACCGAAGCGCCGTTTGAGATCGCTCTGCTGTTGGACACTTCCGGGTCTACTCGCGAAGAGTTGGGTTTGATCCGCGATGCGGCAAATGCCTTCATCAACGCGCTGCGGCCGGGAGATCGCGTGGGGATTGTGGCTTTCAATAATGTGGCGCGAAATGGTTCGCCGCTGGCCACGGTCGAGGTTTTGTCCGGGCTCAACAGCGATCGCCAGGCCCTGCGCGCGGCGGTCGAAAATTTGGGCACCAGCAACGGCACGCCCTTCTATGATGGCCTGGGACGCGTGGCCGATCAGGTATTTCGCGATCCACCGCGAGAAGAAATGCGTGGGCGGCGTGCAGTCGTGGCTTTGACTGACGGCGTCGATTCCAGCAGTGACTCGGGTTACGAGGATGCGCGCGCCAAGCTTGCGCGAGCTGGTGTGGCTTCCTATTTCATTCAAGTCAGCACTGAAGACTATGTCGAGGATCGTCTCTTGAAAGATTGCCAGGATGACGGGCGGCTGACTCTGTCGGCGAAACAGTTAGAGCGGTTTCGCCAGCTCTTTGTGCCGCAGGCGCAGAAGGAAGACTATCAGGATTTTTGTCGCATGGGACAGTTCGAACGCATGGACATCAGCCGGCAACTCTATAATCTGGCGCGGAAAGAAATGGGTGAGATGGCGCGCAACTCCGGAGGGAAGGCTTTCGCCGCCGGTAGTGTGCAAGAAGCGCGGGCCGCGTTTGCGGAGGTAGCCAACGAGATAGGCACGCAGTACAGCCTGGGCTACTATCCTTCGAACAAGACTCGCGACGGACGCTTTCGTCAGATCAAAGTTGAGATGCGCGGCGTGAAAGACGCGAGTGTGCGTGCGCGCGATGGATACTATGCGCCAAAGCAGTGAGTTGCGGGCCGCCGCTTTCGGTCGCCAGCGGCTTGAACCCCGACGATGTGGGGGGGGGTTAAACTTTCGTTATGCAGCGAGAGGAAATCATTCACTCTAATCCAGAAGTTCTCGGCGGAACGTTTGTGTTTACAGGAACGCGCGTGCCGGTACGGAGTCTCTTTGACCATCTTGAGGCCGGAGATTCAATAGATGATTTTCTCGAGGGCTTTCCAAGCGTGCGCTGGGATCAGGTGATAGCTTTGTTGGAAATCTCTCAAGAGCGCACTTCATAGCAAGCTCAAGAATTCTTCATTTGTGAGGCCCGACTGCTTCATGATCGACCGGAGCGTTCCGCGTTTCAAATCACGATTGTGAAGAGGTACAGTGACCCGAACGAGCCTCGCCGGATGCTTTAGAATGTAGTGGCTGCCGCTAACGTGATGCACGAAGAACCCAGCCCTCTCAAGGGCTCGGATTAATCGTTTCGGTTGGATTGATGGCAGGCTTGGTTTCATCGGGCGAATCTCAAGGGTGGTTCATTTTTCTCCTTAGTTGAGCAGGCTAAAACAAAAAACGCCCGCGGATCCTTTTCTGGATCAACGGGCTTCAATCGAGCCGCTAAATTCTTCTTAGTTTTATCGTGGCCCTCAATCGGGGCGCTGCTTTCAAGTCGCTCGCATCATACGACATCATCACATTGGTTGCAATTGAATTTCGCAGCATTCCATCTCATATGGCAAGTGCGATTTCAATTGGTTCCGTGATAGGGGTCTTGTCCGGCGGAATCGATATACCATCCTTGCGCAGGCTTTCAAGATAACCGCGAAGAGCATCCTCCGCCATTTGCCTTGCCTCTTCCATCGTGTCGCCTTCCGTTACTAAGCCGGGTAATGCCGGACACGTTACAACGTAGCCGCCCTCTTCCGCAGGTTCGAAGAGCATCGTGAAGGTGTATGTTCCGTTTGCTTCCATGCGCGTGATTATATAACTTAGGCTCCGGAATCTCGAATGCAATTTGTTGGGCAAGAATCTCAGGATGGAACCTAACTCTTCTTTCAATCGAATCACCTTAATAGTCCTCGACGGCGCCGGCATTGGCGCGATGCCCGACGCCCCAGAGTGGGGTGATGCGGGGTCGGACACGTTCGGTCACATCTGTGAATCGCGCGAGGTGCGCTTGCCGAATCTGCAAAGCCTCGGGCTCGGCAACATTCGTTCGCTGAAAGGCGTGGCGGAGATAGAAAAATCCCGCGGTTGTTATGGCAAATGCGCGCTGGCTTCAAACGGTAAAGACACGACCACCGGTCACTGGGAAATGGCCGGCATTATTCTGGAGCGCGCGTTTCCGACTTATCCGAATGGCTTTCCTGAGTCGATCATCGAACAGTTCATCGCGAGGACCCATGTGCCGGGGATCCTCGGCAACATTCCGGCCAGCGGCACGGAAATCATCAAGGACCTGGGCGCGGAACACGTACAGACCGGCAAGCCGATCGTCTACACGTCCGGGGATTCAGTTTTCCAGATTGCCGCGCATGAGGAAGTGATTCCGTTGCCACGGCTTTACGAAATCTGCGAGATCGCCCGCGACCTGCTGCGGGGCGAGCACGAGGTGGGCCGGGTGATCGCGCGTCCGTTTCTCGGCGCACCCGGCGCGTTCTATCGCACTGAGAATCGCCATGACTATGCGGTGCCGCCGCCGCGCGAAAACCTCCTGCCGCTCTTGCAGTCACATGGGCTCGATGTAGTGTGCATCGGAAAGATCGCTTCGATCTATGATTCAACCGGAGTGACTCAGGACTTAAGCGCGAAGAACAACGAACAGTCGATCGATCAGACGATTAAAGCTCTGCGCGCCAACACGCGTGGCCTGATCTTTTCGAACCTCGTGGACTTTGACATGCTCTACGGTCATCGTCGTGATACTGAAGGTTATGCCCGCGCGCTGGAACATTTCGATTCGCGCTGGCCTGAGATCGAGGCCGCGCTGAACGCAGACGATCTGGTGATTATCACCGCGGATCACGGCAACGATCCCACCTATCCCGGTACCGATCACACACGCGAGTACGCTCCGCTATTAGCTTTCGGCAAAAGCGCTCGCTCGGGCGTTAATCTGGGCACGCGAACTTCGTTATCAGACATCGGGAAAACGATCGCCGAGAATTTCGGATTAAGCCTGCATGCCGGCGAGAGCTTCCTGAATGATGTCGCTGCAAATGGACTGACCTAGCAGGCTGATGAAAAACTAAGCGTAGCCACAGAGACACGGAGACACAGAGAAAGATGAGAACAAAGAGAGTAAGCATTTGTTGGCATGTCTGATAGGTTCTGAATCCTTCCCATCTCTGTGACTCTGTGTCTCTGTGGCGATTTTGCCTTTTTTCAGCACCCTGCTAGGAGTCAGTCGGAAAAATCGGATTTCTCCGTGTAAACTCCGTGACCTCCGTGTCTCCGTGTTGAAATAAGTAAGAAAGATGCACCACGGAGGCACGGAGAACACGGAGAAGGATTTTTTCGACGAACTACTTGACTGCTGCTCTTAGGAAGCGGTACACGTCATGAAAACCAGCAAACTGGCCCTTGGTCTCATCGCTTCCGGCGTCGTGCTGTTCACAGCGACGCAGCAATATGCACAGCTCGAGCGTCGCCCACCGCGGGTTCTCTCGGGCTTCACCGACATTGTTTGGTCAGTCAAATTCTCTCCGGATAATCGAACGCTCGCGATCGCCCGCGGCACCAGCGATGCGGGACGAGTTGAACTGTGGGACATCGTGTCCGGCACATTACGCCGCACCATCAGGGGTTTCGACGGGGCGGTATGGTCGATATCGTTCGCGTCGGATGGCAGGACGCTCGTCTCAGGAAGCGGCGGATTTCACCGCAACAAGATTTCGGAAAAGCCCGATCAGCAAACCGGAATCCCCTTCGTCGAACTGAAGTGGTGGGACACGGAAACCGGCGAGCTGAAGCAGCGCGTCGAGTTGCCGGGAGATGACCGGGTAAGTTTGATCGCGATTCACTCTCCGGATGGAGGGTCGCTGGCGGCTGTCGAATACCGCGCTGCCATAGCGCTTAAAACTTTTGACACTTTTGGAGGTTTGCGGCCCGGTCTCACAGAGCCTGGGATGATTTCGATCGGACGCTCGTTAACGTATGACGCGGATCTAAGGTTACTCGACGCCAGCACTGGCGACGTCAGGCTCAAATTCAAGGGCAGCCTGAACATCTACGAGAGCGCGTATTCCAGGAGCGCTTATCGCGCGAACGAGTTGACTTACCAAGGCGCAATGAATAATCGCGGCCAACCGGTGGCATTCTCACCTGATGGCCACCTGGTGGCATTGTGGAACACGAGAGAAGTCAGGCTGTGGAACACCTCGAGCGGCGCGGAAGTGCGCAAGTTGCGAGACTTCAAGGGACACTTGAGCGCGGTGGCCTTCTCGCCCGATGGTCGCATACTGGCGGCAGGAATTACGAAACTTTCCTTCAAGAACAACCGCAGGGATTACAAGAGTGAGGTTCGAACCTGGGACGTGGCCACGGGAAGCGAGAAAAAAGTAATGCCCGTAACCACTCAATATATCTCCAGTCTCGTGTTTGCGTTGAGCGGAGAACAGTTGTTAATCGGGGGCACGCATCGCGACGACACCGGCTCGGTCGCGACGTTGGAACTTGCGGATCTCGAAACCGGAAGCCTGGGCAGTCTTGAATCCCGGGGCGAGGGAAACGCCAGCTCGCTGGTCCTTTCTCCCGATGGCCGGCTGGTCGCCGTCCAAACCGACGCCTCGAGTTTGTACTTGCTCGAGACTAAGAACTGGAAGATCAAACAAGCCTTTAACGAGAACAGCGACATCAGCTCTCGCGGTATGGCGAGCAGGCGATTTCTTGTGTCCGTGAAAAGCGTTATGGCGCTGGCATTTTCGGCGGACGGTAAAACAGTTTCAGGTGAAATTGAGCAAGGCGGAATCAAGCTGTGGAATCCCGGGACCGGTGAAGTCAAAAAGCAGTTGGCCGATCAGTCCGATACGGGATCGATGGCCGCGAGTTCGTTGGACGGAACTATTCTGGCCGAAGTCGCCGGCAATGACGGAACGCTGCGTCTCTGGAACGTGACTAGTGGTGAAAAGAAATCCTTTTCCGACGCTGACGGTCCAGTGTCAGCGATTGCGCTTTCACCTGACGGGCACAGTTTGGCAGTCGCTCGCCCCAACTTGATCGTCTTGCTAAACACGGCCACCGGGGAAGCCATCCAAAAGCTCAGAGTACAGACAAAGGTCGAATGCCTGGCGTTAAGCGACCGGCAGACGCTGGCCACCGCCGGTGAAGACGGCACGATTCAAACCTGGGACTTAACCAGCGGACTGCTCACGAGAACCATCACCGGCGGCGGCAAGATTACGGCGTTGCGCTTTGCACCAGCCGGCCGGACATTGGCAAGCGCCACTGAAGATGGCCGCGTGAGCCTCTGGGATCTGCAGACGGGCTCCTTACGTCTGCAACTCAAAAAGCATTCTGCCGCGGTGAGCGCGATCACTTTTTCAGCCGATGGAAAACTGATGGCCACTGGCGGCAATGATCGCTCGGTGATTATTTGGGAGACCGCGACGGGCAAAGCGCGACGCACGCTCAAGGGCCATGACCTGGCAGTCACTTCTCTTGCCTTCTCTCCCGACGCAAGTCTCCTCGCCAGCGGCGCGGGCAATGCGTCAGTAGTCTTGTGGGATGTGCCGACCGGAAAACTTAATCGGGTACTGAAATAGCGTAAAGCCTTTCTCCCTCTCCTTTTGGGAGAGGGTCGGGGAGAGGGCCTGTCGGCGTCATGCTTCGCACCCTCCCCTAACCCCTCCCAAAGGGAGGGGAATAAATCAGACCCGTTTTCAATTGACTTGATCAGATATTCCTGTAGTGGGTCAATTTGATCGTGGCCTACTGCCTGAAATAGATTTTCGCGTCACCTGCCGCGGGCGTTGCTAGATGCGTTCACTACCTTCATCAAACATGACTCTCCGGTATGCGCCGGCGCTGTTCGTCTGCCTCCTGTTTAGCGCGGGCGCCTGGTTGCATGCGCAAAACCGTCCGCCGCGGCGGGTTTTCACGCGCCTGACGGACATTGTCTACTCGACCCAGTTTTCTCCTGACGGTCGGACCCTGGCGATCGCTCGGGGCGCACCTGAGACGTACCGGGTTGAATTATGGGACTTCGCGACGGGAACTTTGCGGCATGTAATTAGCGGTTTCGAAGGGACGGTGTGGTCAGTTTCGTACGCCCCTGACGGTCAGACCCTGGTCACCAGCAGCCAGGAATTCCATGGCAGCCGGATTCAACAGCCGAAAGGCCGGCGGCGCGAGGGAACAGTTTCCGCCGAACTGAAGTGGTGGGATGCGCAGACTGGAGAACTGAAACAGAAGATGACGATGCCGGGAGAAGGCCGGTCGACAGTGACGGCGTTTCACTCGCCGGACGGCAAACTCCTGGCGACCGTCGGATATCACTACGACCTCCTTTCGTTCAAAGCCGAGCTGAAGTTGCTTGACGCCCAAACGGGTCAGCTTAAATTCAAACTGAAGCAGGATCTGCCCGCTTTCGAAGTGTCCAGATACGAGGCGTTCGATCCTCTTTACTTCCTTCTGAACCTGCGCCGGCAACGCGTGGCTGTGTCTCAGAGCGGGCAGTTCGTGGCCTATTGGAACACAAATGAAGTGCGGCTTTGGAATACCGCGACTGGCGAAGAAACACTTAAGCTGAAGGACTTCAAGCAGCGCCTGAGGAGCGTCGCCTTCGCACCAGTCGGCGAGACGCTGGCACTGGCAATCACGACGGTCTCAAACAACAAAAAGAACCCCTCAGTTAAGAGCGAGATTAGATTGTATGACGCTGCCACAGGAGCCTTGAAGCACACGCTCCCCTCAAGCACCCAGGTGATCTCTTGTCTGACGTTCGCAAATGAGAGACAGATGATGATCGGCGGATGGCAGAACGCGCCGAACCGTCCAGTGGCCACGCTGGAGCTTATGGATCTGCAAGACGGGAGCCTGGGCACCCTTCGGACCGGCGACGATGGCAGCGTAAGTATGATTACCCTGACCGCCAATGGCCGCAGCCTCGCTTTCCAAACCGACATTACAGCCGTGAATGTGGTCGATACTCAGACGTGGACGATCAAACATACGTTTGACGAAAACAACGAAAGCAATGCCCAGCAAAAATCTGTCAGCCGGTTCCTGCTCTCAGTAAAGCGCGTGCTGGCCCTGGCCTTTTCTGCAAACGGAAAGACTGTTGCAGCGGAGATCGAGGAAGGCGGCCTCAAGGTTTGGGATCCACGGTCCGGCGAAGTGAAGAATCAGATGGGCACGCACGAAGACTCGGCGACCATTGTCGATATCTCATCAAATGGAACCATAGCCGCTGAAGTCCTCGATCAGGAATCGATCCGACTTTGGGATGTAGGCACTAGTGAAAAGAAGATTGTTCCCACCTCCACTGGACCGATTACGACCCTCGCGCTTTCTCCGGATGGCCGGACTGTGGCGATTGCGCGAGCCAACAAGATCGTGCTCCTGAATACGGTTACGCGCGAAACGATTCAAACCCTTGCAGGTCATGGCAGCGAGATCAAGCACCTTGCATTCGCGGCGGACGGCCGGACACTGGCAACGGCCAGTGAAGACGGCACGATTCAAACCTGGGACTTAGCCAACGGCCAGATCACGCGAGCCATAACCGGCGGCGGCAAGATTACCGCGCTGCGATTTGCACCCAACGGCCGGACATTAGCGAGCGCCGGCGAGAGTGGGAACGTAAGCCTCTGGGATCTGCAAACCGGCGCCTTGAGTCTGCAACTCAAAAAGCATTCGGGCGGGGTAAATGCGATCGCTTTTTCAGCCGACGGGAATTTGATGGCTACGGGCGGCGATGATCGCTCGGTGATTATCTGGGAGATCGCGACCGGCAAGGCGCGGCGCACGCTTAAGGACCACGACCTGGCGGTCACGGCGCTCGCCTTCTCGCCCGATGGAACTTTACTCGCCAGCGGCGCCGGCAATTTGTCGGTGGTCTTGTGGGACGTGCCGACCGGAAAGCTCAATCGCGTGCTGAAATAGATTTTTTGCGCGACCTGTCGGTATACTCTCTCGCACTTCAACCCTAAGGAGACCCCCGATGAATAGATCCAGATTGGCTCTGTTTCTGCCGGCGCTTCTTTTTATCCTTTGGCTGTCCGGTCAACGAGCCGCGACCGCGCAATCAACGCTCATGAATGTTCCCTCGACCGACGTGGTGGCGGCAAAGAAGGTCTATGTGGAATTTGATTTTCTCACCAACTATGCCTGGCAAAGGGAAGGCTCGTTTCAAAACTACATTCCGCGAACGGTGATTGGCCTCGGCCGCAACGTCGAAGTGGGCGCCAACGTTTCATATACCCACGTCTCAGGCGAAAGTCTGCCCATCGAGATCCAACCGAACATCAAATGGCAGGTCTATAGCAACGAAAGCAACGGGACAGCGATTGCGGTCGGATGCATTCTCTATGCTCCGATCACACATCGGACCGGAGCCAGAACGATCGGCCAGTGTTACTCGGTGGCCAGCAAGCGACTGCGCGGCCGGTTTGGATCTCGCTTCACCGGAGGGGCATACGCTTTACTGCATGCAAACGAAGATGAACGAACCAAAGCCGGGGCCATCGTGGGATACGAACAACCTCTGGCGAAGAAAGTCAGTCTGATTGTGGACTGGGCCAGCGGCGACAATCGTTTTGGGTATGTAAGTCCGGGCCTGTCGTTTGTGACGTCCAGGAAGAGCGCGCTGACCACGGGATACACGATTGCTAATCACGGTCGCGGAAAGAACGCGCTGTTCGCGTATTACGGAATTCAGTTTTAGTGAATGCATTTGAGATCTCAAATCTCAAATCTGAGATTACAGATTTCAGATCTGAAATTATTTGAGATTTCAAATGGGAGGCTGACACACCCCGTCAGAGTCCTCTGCCACGGTTACTTCGGCATCACCGGTAACGACGTCACAATCGGCAACCTCTTAATCCCTTCAACGCACGAAGCATCCAGACCCTTCGTAGTCCCCTGCTCGATGAACTCGCGCGCCAACTTTTCCTGGCAGTCGTAGCTGTAGCGCGTAGCACCCGAGTAACACTTTGTTTAGAGAGAATCGCCGCGCTTGAGATAGAAAGATCCGCGGAACACATGAAGCGGAAATCTTTTTTGTTCGTGCGGTTTCGTGGGATTTCGTGGATCGTTCTTTTTCGAGCGGAGCTAAACATCAGACGGTTTCATCGGCAATCCCAACTGCGCCTCTTGCGGATTCTTCAGTACCGCAATGAATGGCAGGTTGCGATAGCGCTCGTTGAAATCCAATCCATAACCGACGACGAACTCATTGGGAATCTTGAAGCCCAGATAGTCGATCGAAACTTCTTTCTCTCGCCTTTCATACTTATCCAGCAGGGCCGCAAGTTTCACGCTCTCGGCGCCGCGTGATTTCAGATTCGCCAACAGATAGGAAAGCGTCAGGCCGGTGTCGACAATATCTTCCACGACCAGAATGTGACGCCCTTCGATCGCTACATCCAGATCTTTCAGAATGCGGACTTCGCCCGACGTGCGCATCTCAGCGCCATAGCTCGAGATGGCGATGAACTCGACGTTCAAAGGAATGTCCGCCGCCCGCATCAGGTCGCTCAGGAACAGGCAAGCGCCTTTGAGCACGCCGATCAAAAGCGGATTGCGTCCGGCGTAGTCACGCGCTATCTCTGCGCCCAACTCGCTAATCCGTTTTGTGATCTCTTCAGTTGGAATCAGGACTTCCAAATTCGGGTTGGTGAATTCTGACATGTTGATTCTTGCAGGTGATGTGGACAAGATTTTCGTTCGCTTCGATCGAGGTTCAAGTTTCTCTCAGAGTCAGCCTGCCGTCAAAGTAGAGCAAAGCGGTAGTGACGACTTTGATAGCGGCGTTCAGAGTACCGACTTTAGTCGGGCTTTTGTTCAGCAGGAAAGAACCCAACTAAAGTTGGTAACTCTAGACGCCGCTAAATTACGACACCACCAGCGCAAGCTGGTAGCTTGCGATGGAACCAACAGTTTCCGCTACATCCGTTTGCGCCCGCGCCAAGGCTGCGTGATACTATTGAAGCTCCCGCTGTCAGGTCAATTCGCAAGCGGCCTTTGGCCTGTTATATTTGCATTCACCAAGTTTCAATCAGGAATCGCATATGAAGAAATCTGCTCGAAAGACGCTTGCCGGCCTGTCGATCCCGTTGCTTCTGCTCGTGTTGACGCTGACCAGCGCGCCCCGAGCGCTGGGGCAACAGCCGGCGCCCAAAACCACATCGCAATCGCCGGTTGGCGCGGGCGCGCGCGTTACTGAGATGGCAGTCGACGCTTCCATCCCCAACGATCCGCCGGTGGACAAGATGCTGGCCCCCTACAGCCCGAAGGTGCGCGAGCTCGAAGTCGTGATCGGAAAACTGAAGGGCGAGTTAAAAAAGGGCGGCACTGGCTCAGGCTCTCTGGGAAACTTTGTCACGGACGGTTTGCGTTGGCAGGCCAGCGTGAAGACGGGCAAACCCATCACAGTGGCCCTGATGAATAGCGGCGGAATGCGCCGCAACAATATCGGCGAAGGCGAACTGAAAGCCCGGGACATCTTTGAGTTGCTGCCATTTGAAAACGCACTGATTACCGTCGAACTCACAGGCGAGCAGTTGACTAAGCTGCTGCAGTTAATTGTGGCTAGCCGCGAAGCTCAATCCGGCGCTCGCATTACCTACAAAACCAACACCGATAAAAGTTCAGAGATGGAAAGTGCGAGGCTTCGTGACTCGGGCGGAGAAAAGGAGATCGATCCGACTGCCACATACACGATCACCACGATCGACTATCTCTACCGCGTCGGAGGCAGGTACGGCATTCTGCAACAGGGAAAGAACATGAAGGAGTTGGGTGTCACTCTGCGTGACGCGCTCATGAACTATGTGAAATCCGAAACCGCCGCCGGCCGTGATATCAAGCCGAACCTGGACGGCCGATTTGTCTTCGACAAGGCGAATTCGGCAGTGATTGAGGAGGTGAAGCCGCAATGACTTCGAGAAGAAACTTCCTTGGTGTTTCAATCGCTGCCGGCTTGTCGTTTTCTTTTCCGAAGGGCCTGCGCTCGCTTTACGCGCCGGCTCGCGCCGCAATTTGGGCTCCTTTGCTTGAGCCGCAAAAAGGCGAGACCCTGATCACCGTCCTGCACACGAACGACACGCATTCTCAGATCGATCCGATTCTTGAGAACGACAAAACCTACGCCGGTAAGGGCGGCGTGGCGCGTCGTGCGACCCTGGTCAAGCGAGTGCGTAAAGAAAATCCGAACACGCTGCTGATCGACGCCGGCGATGTTTGTCAGGGCACTCCGTACTTCAATTTTTACAGAGGTGAGGTTGAGTACAAGGCGATGTCGCTGATTGGCTATGATGCCGGCACCATCGGCAATCATGAGTTTGATAATGGCGTCGAGTCGCTGGCGAAGGCCTACCAGTTTGCCAACTTCGACATCGTCTCGACCAACTATGACGTCCGCGGCAGCGCGCTGGAGAGCAGAGTCAAGCCTCATGTGGTGAAGGAAGTTGGTGGTGTGCGCGTCGGATTATTTGGCACGGGCATCCGGCCTGAAGGCCTGATCACCCCGGACAATTTCAAGCCGTTGAAGTATCTCGATCCGGTGAGCACGGTGCGAGGGGTGGTAAAACTGCTGCGCGAACAGGAACGATGCGCTCTGGTGCTGGGCATGTCGCACCTCGGTTATTATCCTAATCCGCAAAGAGACGAGGTCGGTGATACGCAGGTGGCCGCACAGGTCGAGGGCATCGACTTTATCGCCAGCGGTCACACACATACGTTCATGGAAAAGCCCGCGTTGCAAAAAAATCCCGCGGGCAAAGACACGATCATTTTCCAGGTGGGCCGCAGCGGCATCTATGTCGGTCGCGTTGATTTCACACTGCGTGACGGCAAGGTGACGGCTTACGCCGGACACTTGTTGGATCTGCGAGACGAGTCGCTGGCTTAGTTCTTTTGGAGTGCGGCGACTTGTCGCCGCTTTCCGACCGACTCGTTCAGAAGGTAGTGACGTAATTTGAGGAGTTTTCTGCTCTCCGTGTCTCCGTGGTGAGTTTAGTTGTGGGCAGGAATTCACCACCGAGACACAGAGAACACGGAAAAAGCTCAAACCAGGACCCTACGGTTCGAAAGGCAGATTTTTCCGCCTTGATCAATCAGTCTTTCTTGATAATGAAAAGCGGTGCCGAGTCACCGCACTCCAAATATGGCGGATGACGCAACCAGAGATCGAGTTCGCGCGCTGGTGCGCGACGTTTTGAGTAAGGCGGCGCCCGCGGAATTTGAGGCTCCGGCCCAGACCACGAACACATCCGCCGTGCCTACTCCTTCGCCACCGGACAGCCCGACAGTCACCCGCGATGAATCCGCCAAACTGGTAATCACCGAGGACGACGTGCGTGGACTTGAGCGCGGCTCCGTCTTGCGCATCGCCGAAGCAGCGCGGCTGACTCCTCTGGCCGCTGACATCATCAACGAGCGCGGCATCGAAATCGTTCGCCGCGTTTCCCGCAGCGGCCTAACACAGAAAAGAACCATTGCTGTCGGCGCAGATCACGGCGGTTACCCAATGAAGGAAGAACTCAAAGGTTTCCTCGCCGAACTCGGTCATCGCGTTCATGATTTTGGCACCAACTCGGAAAGCGCGGTCGACTATCCCGACTTTGCTCATGCAGTCGCGCGCGCCGTTGCCGAGGGCTCAGCAGATGTTGGCATCATGATCGATGGCGCGGGCGTGGGCTCGGCAATGACCGCCAACAAAGTTCCCGGCGTGCGCGCCGCCGCGTGTTATTCCGTCGAAGTGGCGCGTAATTCACGCGAACACAACGGCGCGAATGTCCTCACGCTTGGCAGCAAGACGATCTCCAGCGCCGAGATGCGCGACATCGTGCGCGCCTGGCTGGGAACTGAACTCACCGAAGATCGGCACCGCAAACGCGTCAATAAGATCGATGCGGTTGAAAGGCAGTACAGCCGTTGATCCTTACTTGAGATCGGACTGTAAAATAGAGGTTCGGGTCTCGGTTGGTGGTGCTTTCTTTCCGCCCGGACAAACGATCCCTAAACCACCGTTAATTGTCCGCAGACTTCTCCGGATTGAGAAGATCGTGGATATACGCAAGAAGGTCTCGCATGTATTGGGTCTGCTTGTCCCTTTTGTATTTTTCCTTTGGCCGACGCTTATCGGCTTCTGTGTATTCAGCTCGCGCTTCCCAAATCTGCTCGTCGCTGCTCAAATCTTTCACAGCGTTTCTAAATGCGATGATGTTAAAGTCTTCTGAAATCATGATGTGATGATAACGCCGACATTATTGATTCGCACGTCCCGGCCCGGAACGGTTTCGGGCTCGGACTCTACCCATACAGAGCATTACTGGCTGAACTCTGTACGTTGGCGTAAAATGGTTTTCGTCGGCACTGCAGCAAGTATTCGCTTAAGGACTTAATCATGGCGCAAGAAATCGAAACACAGACTCCCGCATCGCCCGTCGCATCAGC
>DATHHW010000023.1:0-3098 GCA_035317005.1 Pyrinomonadaceae bacterium
ATGAGCAATAGCGCTTGCCGGACAGCGCTTACCTTCACGGTGTTATTGCCTGGGTGATCCTGCCGTCGGCGTTGGCGTGGCTGGATCGTGCCGGATAGTGGAAAGCGTAGATTTATTCGTTGGCGCAGGAGGCATCACGCGCGCCGCCGCCGCGAACATGTTTCCCGTATTCGCCGGCGAATCGGGTTTGATCGTCAAAGTTGCGTAGACAGCCTTGGTGGTATCGCGAGGTTGGACACTGATCCGGAATTCGTTCGGAGCAGAGCCAGCGTCGACTTTGGCAGTGAAATCGGGAGTGGACGACGCAACATCCAGTTTCTTGATGGCGGCGTCTTTGTTTGCTTTTGCGGTGATAATCTTCGGCTTGGGCTCCTCACCATTTTGCCAATAAACAAGTGTTGGTTGGAGCTCGAGCAACGGCGTAATGACCGCCTTAAGCGTAAGCACAATAGTGGAGGGCTCGGGATCGTCGGTTTGAACTGTAACAGTCTTGACTTGCGTGCCGGTGCGGCCGCCAATGTTAAAGGTCGCAGTAATCTCGCCCTTCTGACCAGGAGCAACCTGCTCGTTTTGCGTCTGCGCTGTGGTACAACCGCACGAGGCGTGGACGGACTTAAAATGGATTGGCGTATTCCCGACATTTTCATATTTGAAATGTGCGACCGCTTGCTTGTCGTTAAACGCCGGGCGCAGATCAACCGACGTTTGTTCCCACTTCAGCTCTGCGCGCGCGCTTTGGGCGAACGCAGTTAAGGCTAGAACTCCACTCAACTTCAAAAAGTTCGTATTCATTTTTTAGAAACGTCGGCGCTAATATAGTCAGCAACGGCTTCGCGCCAATGGCGTGGTTGCACCCCGGCAAGAGCGGTGAATTTCGCGCTCGATAAGACCGTATGCACTGGGCGGCGCGCGACGAAATTTTTCATTTCCGCCAGCGAGACAGCTCCAACTCGTTCAGCCTTCAAGGGGAGCCCCAGGCTACGGCAAACATCGATCGCATATTGGGCCCATTCCTGCCAGCTGCATCCGCCATTGTTGGCCAGATGCAAAATGCCCTTCGCGTCTTTGTCGACAGCCAGACGCAGCCAACTCGCTACATCAATGGTATAGGTAGGCGCAGAAAATTTGTCGGCTACGGCTGTGACCACATCGTTCTCGCGAGCACGCTGAACGATTTGATCGATAAAGCTCGGTTTATCCGGTCCGAAGACCCAGGAAAGACGAACTACCAGATGCTGCGAAGAGACCTCCAGGACGCACCGTTCACCTTCCAACTTCGATTCGCCATAAACGCTCAACGGAAATGCCATATCCTCCTCAGTGTATGGGGCGTTCTCTTTGCCATCAAAGACATAGTCAGTACTGAAGTGAACTAGTTTGGCGGATTTCTCGTTAGCTATTTCGGCAAGCAATCGTGGTGCCCCCGCATTAACTGCAAAAGCTTCTTCCCGGTGCGATTCGCAGTAATCAACATTGGTTAGCGCAGCGCAATTGATCAGTATCTCAAACTTGGCCCCAGCAAGGGCCGATCGGACGCGATCGAGCTGGCTCAGATCGAGCTGCCTGCGATCGTAACTCGTTACCTCGTAGTCGCGTTGATACTCGCGAACGAGAGCTGCGCCGAGCCGCCCATTTGCGCCAACGATCGCAATTTTCATTTTCGGTAGTGGTGCCTCATGGCGTCCAGTTAATTCAAGCGACGGTTCCATTCGTCGCCGCTCAGGACAAGCACAGATCGCCGCCAGAATTCAAGCGAAACACCTCGGGAGATTAAGGCAAGACCCGGTAACGTTTCCAGATGATCCCGGGAACGACGGCATGGCGGAGCGACTCGAGCTTCGAAATGATAGCTGATCACTGATCAGCATCTGCTAGTACCGTCCCGCCCGCTCGAGTAGCTCTTCCCACCACGATTGATTTTGCAGATACCAGTCGACTGTGCTGGCGATTCCTTCCCGCGGCGTGTGACGAAGTTTCCAGTTTAACTCTCGATGCGCGAAGCTTGAATCAATCGCGTATCGGCGGTCGTGACCGAGCCGGTCGGTTACAAACGAGATCAAGCTCTCCGGTTTCCCAAGCTTCTCCAGAATCAGCTTAACTACTTCGAGGTTCGTCAGCTCGCCGTCACCTCCGAAGTTGTAGGTAGTTCCAGCTTTACCTTCAAATAACGCAGCCACGATACCGGAGCAGTGATCTTCCACATGAATCCAGTCGCGCACATTCATGCCGTCGCCATAAACCGGCAGCGGTTCGTCCCGTAGCGCCTTGATGATCATCAACGGAATCAGCTTCTCCGGAAATTGATAGGGACCGTAATTGTTCGAGCAGCGGGTCACGATCACGTCCTGCTCGAATGTCTTGAAGAAGGCGAGGGCGATGAGATCGGCACCGGCCTTGCTGGCGGAGTAGGGAGAACTGGGATGGAGCGACGATTGTTCAGTAAATTTCCCGCTCGGCCCGAGCGATCCATAAACTTCGTCAGTGGAAATTTGCACAAAACGCTGGATCCCGTGGCGCCGCGCCGCGTCCAGCAGCACACTGGTCCCGACTACGTTGGTATGAACGAAGTTTTGCGGTGAATTGATGCTGCGATCGACATGGGACTCGGCCGCGAAATTGATAATGGCGTAAAACTGGTGCTCGGTCATGAGCTCATCCATCTGGTCGGCATTGGCAATGTCGGCCTTGAAGAATTCGTAGCGATCGCCGTGCGCCTCGGCCAGACCGTCGAGATTGGCAAGGTTGCCAGCATAGGTCAGGACGTCAACATTCGTGACGTAAGCCGGCTTGTAATGTTTCAGAATGTAGCGAATAAAGTTGCAGCCAATGAAACCGCAGCCGCCCGTCACTAAAATGCGCATCGCCCCGCGTACTAGCAGCGGTCGCAAAGGGGCGCGAGCGGATTTTTCCGGGGGCCTGCCGGACGCCGCTCAGGCCATCTTCAATGCGCTGGAAAGCAACTGGATGTTCTGGCTGATCCTCGCCCTGGCCGCAGTATTACGCATTCTTTTCCTCGGAATAAAACCGCCACATTTCGACGAGGGAATCAACGGCTGGTTCGTCGATCAAATGGTCAAGGAAGGGTTCTATCGATACGA
>DATHHW010000024.1:0-23017 GCA_035317005.1 Pyrinomonadaceae bacterium
GCGTTTCTGGAACAACGTCATCACAGCGCCGCCATTCGATCCTTTGCGCGAGCGATATGGGGGCGCGCTCGAGGGTTTTGTTCGCGACAAAGTGGTGGTCGTCGGCGGAGACATCGCCGAAGACAATCTGGGTTTCAGCGACGAACAGGCGCAGCGCATTGCCGATGACCTCGACGTCATTATCAACTCGGCGGGCAACGTTACCTTCAATCCGACTTTGGAGAGCGGGCTGCGCACCAACGTCGTAGGCACGCAAAACGTGATTGCGTTTACCAAGCGGATGCAGCGGCCGTGTTTGGTTCACATCTCCACCTGTTTCGTCGCCGGAAATCGGTCTGGCGCCATCTGGGAAAACGACCAGGTAATTGGATACTTTCCACGACGCGGTGAACTCAAAGGGGTCGAGTTTTCCGTTGAGCAGGAAATCAAAGACTGCGCGAAGATGTCTGAACGCGCGCGCGAAGAAGCCAAGGACGCGATGCGGGTGGCGCAGTTTCGCGAGCTGGCGCGCAAGCGTCTTAACGAAGAAATGCGCGACGGAGACGATCCGGATGCGCTCGGTCTGGCGGTGGCGCGGGAGCGAAAAGTCTGGACCCGCAATCGACTAACGGAACTCGGGATCGAGCGCGCGAAGTTCTGGGGTTGGCCCAACATCTACACCTACGCCAAGGCCCTGGGCGAACAATTGGTGGCCGCCGAATCCGGAATCGTACGCAGCATCGTGCGTCCCAGCATCGTCGAATCAGCGAAAAGCTATCCGTTCCCGGGCTGGAACGAAGGGTTCACGACTACCGCGCCAATCATCTTCATGGCCTTGAAAGGCCAGCGCCAGATTCCCGCCAACACGAAGTTAATCCTCGACATCACGCCGGTCGATCAGGTGGCAGCGGTGATGCTGGCAGTCGCCGCGCAGGCCTGCGTTGAAGAGCCGCGCCTCGTGCATCAGGCCGCGACTGGTGACGTTAATCCCAACAACATGGAGCGGATCATCTCGCTCGTTGGCATGTACCGTCGGCATCAGGAGCAACAGAAAGAGGACGGTCTGCGGCTGTTTCGCGAAATCAGCGCGCGCATTGAACCCTGGGCCGTCTCGCCCGAACGTTTCGAAGCCGCCTCGATTCCGATGATGAACAAGACGGCGAAGAAGGCATCCGCGCTGCTCGATCGCGCTCGCCCTCGCTGGGGTGGTGGCCGCTATGAAGGCGTCATCAACCGCATGAAGCAGTCGGTGGATCGCGTCGAAGAGCAGACGCGCGAAGCGAAAGAAGCTTTCGAAATGTTCCTTTCCTTCACCGTGGAGAACGCTTACGTTTTTCGCGCGGACAATATCCGCTCGCTTTGGGCACGCATTCGGGAAGACGAGCAACAACTACTGACCTGGAACCCCGAGACGTTCGACTGGTACGACTACTGGTTGAATATCCACCTGCCCGGCTTGAAGAAGTGGGTGCTCCCCACGCTCGAAGAAGACATGCGCGCGCAACCGAAGCGCATTTACACCTATCGCGATCTGCTCGAGATGTTTGAGACGACTACCAAACGTCATGCGACGAGGGTCGCCATGCGCATCGAACGCGATGGACGAAAAGAGCAATACACCTACGCGGACTTGCGCGAGTTGGCGACCCGCGCGGCCGGCTTCTTTGCCAATCATGGCATCAAGGGCGGGGATCGTGTGATGCTTTTCAGTCACAATGCGCCCGAGTGGGGCATGACTTACTTTGGCGTTCTGCGGGCCGGCGCCACCTGCATACCCGTCGATCCGGAAAGTTCAACCGATGAGGTCGTTAACTTTGCGCGGGCTGGTGAAGCTTCTGGCATTGTGATCAGTGCGAAGCTTAAAGACGAACGCTCTGAGTTGCCGGAGAAGTTGAAGGCAGCCGGACTCAGTCACGTCAAGCTGTGGACGTTCGAAGAAGTTTTCGAGATGCCGGACGAGCAGACCGAAGACCAACGCATCGCGCTGCTGCCGCAACGCGTCACCGCGCAAACGGTCGCTTCGCTCATCTTTACTTCGGGCACGACCGGCCGTCCCAAAGGCGTGATGCTTTCGCATCGTAATCTCACCAGCATGGTCTCGATGCTTTCATCGGTCTTTGACATGGACACCAGCGACGGAGTTTTGTCGGTGCTGCCGTTACATCACACGTTTGAATTCTCGACCGGCTTTCTCACCCCGCTCAGCCGCGGCGCGCAGATTACTTATCTGCCTGAGCTCAGCAGCGAGCACCTGGCTAAAGCAATTAAGAACGGACACGTGACCGGAATGGTGGGCGTGCCCGCGCTCTGGGAGTTGCTGCACCGACGCATCAAGACGCGCTTGCACGATCGTGGCAAAGTGGTCGGCGAGACCGCGGACCTGCTGATGAGATTCAACGCGTGGCTGCGCGACAAGACGCCTTTGAACTTTGGCCAGTTGTTTTTTTATCCGATCCACGAAGGCATGGGCGGCCGCATTCGTTATTTCATTAGCGGCGGATCGGCCTTGAATGACAAGGTGCAGCGCGATTTTCAGGGACTCGGATTCACGATACTCGAAGGCTATGGTTTGACTGAGGCCTCGCCCGTTTTAACCGTGACCCGTCCGGAGAATCGCATGTTGGCCGGCACGGTCGGCAAATCTTTGCCCGGTGTCGAGGTAAGAATTAGTGAGCCCGATGCCAGCGGCGTCGGTGAAGTCATTGCGCGCGGGCCGAATGTGATGGTGGGTTATTTCGGAAATGAAGAAGCGACCCGACAGGCGCTGGTCGATCGCTGGCTTTACACCGGCGATCTGGGCCGCATCGACGACGAAGGCAATCTCTATCTCGTCGGACGATCAAAAGACATCATCGTCGATACCAACGGCAAGAACGTCTATCCGGACGAAGTGGAAGAGGTCTATCAGGATTCTCCTTACATCAAAGAGTTGAGTGTGATTGGTCTGCCGGACGGCATGGGCGAGAAAGTCGCCTGCATCGTGGTGCCCGACGAAGAGTATGACATCGCGCTCTCGCGCGCGGAGGTGCGCCAAAAGATCGAAGAGCACTTCCGCGAGGTTTCGGCCGCGCTGCCTTATTACAAACGCGTCAAGCTGCTCCAGTTCACGGACGAAGAGCTGCCACGCACCGCTACGCGCAAAGTCAAACGGCGTGAAGTGCTTGACCTGATGCAGAAGATCCAGGAAGGAGCGCGATCTGCGCAGGAAGTCGGCGGCGAAGAAATCACGGGTGACGCGGCCTGGCTGATCGATATCATTGCGTCGGTATCGAATCGATCGCTGGACGAAGTTTCCCTTAACTCGCGGCTCCCCGATCTGGGTTTTGACAGCTTGATGTTTGTCGAGCTCGCGACCGCAATCGAAAACGCGGGCGGCGCGTTAACCGCGCCGGAACGGCTCAATGAGGTGCAGGACGTGCGCGAACTTTTGGGCGTAGTCAACCGTCAGGGAACTCAGCGGCGCGAGGCGACGCGGCTGCGGCTCGATTCGGAAAAGAACGACGACGAAATCCACATCCCTGAGTTTCTGCGCACCGTTGGAAACAAAGGCGTCGATCTGATGCAGCGCGCTTTGTACGAGCGTTTGCTACGCACGAAGTACGAAGGCCGGAGCAACATCCCTTATCACACGAACTTTATCGTCGCCGCGAACCACAGCTCGCATCTCGACATGGGCCTGGTAAAGATGGCCCTGGATGATGCCGGCCAGGATCTGGTGGCGCTGGCCGCGGCCGACTATTTCTTTGATACGAAATACAAGCGGGCTTACATGGAAAACTTTACCAACCTGGTGCCGATGGAGCGTAGCGGATCGCTGAGACAGTCCTTGCGGCATGCGCGCTCGTTCCTGGATCGAGGTTTCAACGCGCTGATCTTTCCTGAAGGCACACGTTCGATGAGCGGGACCATGGCTGATTTCAAGCCGGTAATCGGTTATCTCGCGCTGGCGTCACGCGTCGGGATTCTTCCGATTTACCTAGACGGAACGTATGCAGCCTTCCCCAAAGGATCGACGATCCTGAAGAGCCGCGACGTGGGCGCGCGGATCGGTCGCTTCCTCTCAGCCGAAGAACTCGAAGAGATGACGCGCGGGATGGCGCGCGCCGAAGCCTACAGACTTATCGCCGCCCGCGTCCGTCACGACATCGTGAACCTGCGCGATCGCACGAAGGTCAAGTTCGACGCGAAAGCTTTGCGTCAACAATGGAAGGCTGAGCGTCGCAGCGCGCGTCTGGAAGCGAGCGATGCAGAATTTGTGACAGCGGAAGCATGATCATCCGCAGATTACGCAGATTACACCGACTAGAATCAGAAAAGGACGAATGCCGCTGGCAATCGCTGGAGTGTCCGACCCGCGCTGCCAGGCTTCGATAAAATTCCTTTCGGCGAAATCTGTGTAATCTGCGGATAATACTCAAAGATGCCTAAGACACCGCCACAGAAACGAACCGCGCAAATCGTGCCGAAGAAGAGCACGAAAAAACACGCGGCCATCGTCAAGAAAGTCCCGCCGACGACCCTGATTACCGGCGGCACCGGTTTTCTCGGCGCGCATCTGGTGCGGCAACTGGTCGAATCCGGCGCCAAGGACATTCGCGTGATGGCCACTTCAATTCCCGAGTGGCTGACCGGGCTGGGCGTGGACACTCTGGAGGGTTCTGTCACCAACGATGAAGACGTGGCCCGCGCTTGCGAAGGCGTCACGGAGATTTACCACCTCGCCGGGAAAGTCTCGCGTGAAAAAGACGAGTCGCGCGAGATGTACAAGCTGCACGTCGACGGCACGCGCCTTTTATGCGACGCCGCGCGCAAGGCAGGAGTGAAGACGATCGTGCTGGCTTCGAGCAGCGGCACCATCGCGGTGACTGAGAAAGGCGACGTGGTCCCCGACGAAAAGTATCCGCCGCCTCTGGACATCATTGCGCGCTGGCCTTATTACGCGAGCAAGGCCTACCAGGAGATGGCCGCGCTGGAACGATTCAGCGGTAGAGGGCAGCGACTGGTGATCATGAATCCGAGTCTGCTGCTGGGTCCGGGTGATGATCGGCTTAGCTCGACCAAAGTCGTTTTGGATTTCATGGCGCGCAAAATTAACGCGGTCCCGAACGGCGGTCTGAATTTTGTCGACGTGCGCGATACCGCAAAGGCGTTTCAAGCGGCAATGACAAAGGGCCGGCACGGCGAACGTTATCTGCTGGGCGCCGTGAATTGGACTTTTGTGAAGCTGTTCGATCGGCTCGGGCGTCTGACCAAGGTTGCCGCCCCACGTCTCGCTCTTCCTTCCAGGTTCGCCATCGCCGGCGCGCAGGTAATCGACTCGCTATTTCGGCAGTGGAATTTCACCTCGCCCGTCGAAGCCGACACAGTAGAGATGGCTGAATACTTCTGGTACTTCAATCACAACAAGGCCCGCCGCGAACTCGGCTTCACACCCCGCGATCCCGGCGACACGCTGAACGATACGGTGCGCTACGTGAAGGAGAATTTCCTGGGCGGGAAGTGGTCTTGATAGGTGGGCGTCCTTTTTGGAGTGCGCCGACTTGTCGCCGCTTTCTCAGGGCTTGGGTTACCTATCTCGACATTCGCGGTACCGCAACAAAAAGCGGCGACAAGTCGCCGCACTCCAAAAAAAAGACCTCTGGAGAACTCCATGAAAACCACAACCACTCTCCTCCTACTGTTCACGGTCCTCATCAATTGCCTGGCCCAGGCGCCCACGTCTGATCGCCAACAGTTCATCCGAGTCGAGGCGCCGTTGGTCGCGCTGGCTCATGTGCGTGTGATTGATGGAACCGGCGCCACACCGCTCGAAGATCAGACCATCGTGATCGCTGACGGCAAGATCCAATCAATAGCGCCGAGTACAACCGTGGGCATTCCGTCGAACGCTCAGGTACTCGATCTGAAAGGCTATACCGTCCTGCCTGGATTGGTGGGCATGCACGACCACATGTTTTTTCCGATGGGTGGCAACCCGCCGATGTATTCGAATATGGGGAGCAGTTTTCCACGTCTCTATCTTGCACTTGGCGTCACCACGATTCGCACCACCGGCAGCGTGGCGCCGTACAGCGATCTGGAGATCAAGAAGCTGATCGACGCTGGCCGCATAATTGGTCCGAAGATGCACATCACCGCGCCCTACCTTGAAGGACCCGGAGCTTTCACGCCGGTAATGCACCAGCTCACCGGGCCTGACGACGCGCGCCACATGGTGAACTTCTGGGCTGATCAAGGCGCTACCTCTTTCAAAGCCTACATGAACATCACCCGCGACGAGCTACGCGCGGCTGTACAAGAAGCGCACAAGCGCGGTCTGAAAGTTACCGGTCACCTGTGCTCGATCGGCTATCGCGAAGCCGCCGAAATCGGCATCGACAACCTCGAGCATGGGCTGCTTCCCGATTCGGAATTCGTTCCGGACAAGCAGCCCGACAAATGTCCTGGCGCGGCGGTGAGCGCCAGCCTGCGCCAACTCGATCTCAACAGCGATGCGGTGAAGGAAACGATTCGCACGCTGGTCGCGAAGAACGTCGCGCTGACTTCCACTTTGCCGGTCTTCGAAGCCGGCGCGCCACTGACTCAAAGCGGGATTGGCGCCGCCAGTGCCGTCCTGAATCCCCGCGTGCTTAGCGTGATGAATGCCGACGCGCGTGTGCGTTACCTGACCGCGAGATCGCGCATCGCGGCCGACTCGCCCTCGGCTGTGCTGGTACGCAAGTCCATGGATTTCGAACGCGCGTTTGTCGCCGCCGGTGGTTTACTCATAGCCGGCCTCGATCCGACGGGCAACGGCGGCGTCGTGGCTGGTTTCGGCGATCTGCGCGAAGTCGAACTCCTCGTCGAAGCCGGCTTCACTCCCTTAGAGGCAATTAAGATCGCCACCTTCAACGGCGCCAGGTTTCTGGGCGAAGACACACGCACCGGATCGATCGCCGTCGGCAAACAAGCCGACTTGATGATCGTAAAAGGAAATCCCGCCGCTAACATCGCCGACATCGAAAAGGTCGAGATCGTTTTCAAAGACGGCGTCGGGTACGATTCAGAGAAGTTGATCCAATCGGTGCAGGGATTGGTGGGGATTAGGTGAGTGGCTCCGCTAAGGCATTCAATACTATCGTCGATCCGCGATGATGGCGATAAACCCCGTCAACGGCCTGGGTCAGCTGGCACCAATCCTGTCGCGGGGTTCTCGCTTTAAGGCTAGTGAGCGGTAGCGGTTTTCAACCTTGGGACTCACCGATCGTGCAGGACTTGAAATGATAGTGGCTCGGAATTATCATCGCTCGCTCACTCTATATCCTTTTCGACGTCCTGAATTTCAATTAATGCGGGTTGGATACACAAGAGGTCCCATATTCTCATTCTGGGACGCACGTCGATGTCATAGTTGGTGGACACGATTCCGCCCTTGCTTATTCCATGTACGTTAGAGTCTGATTCTGTAACCCAGCAATCTTTACAAATCAAGAGATTAACCTTCAGATCCTGATTGTGAAGATCATCCTCTCGAATCGTAAACACCTTGATACCTATGTCCTTCTGGGGCGAAATAAGATGCCTGAGATCCGCCGCTGTTTGATTTGATGTAATAATGACGCGAGTTATCTCTACATTTCTGTTCCTGATAGCGTTCTCTTGTTTCTGAAGGTATTGCTTTCCCGCGCGCTTCCACCAATCCGTCTCACTTGTACCTCGAGAGAGCCAGGTAACTACTTTGATTAAGCCGTCGCTAGTCTCGTCTATTCTCGAGTACATGTAATGCAAACGTTCTTCCTCTGCGACCTTAACCCTACCATTAGCGAGCTCAGCAAACGTATCAACGCAGGTTTCAAGCGCGGTATGAGCCCGCTCTCCAAATATTTTGTCACTGGAATTCGATATCGCCGCCATGTAGTAGCCTGGGAGTTTATGAAAGGCGGCGCTGAGATTCGTGTCCTGATTAAGATATCTACTGATGCCACAAGCGTCCAAGACTCCCTCTTGATGCTTGTTTATTGCAGATAGAAGTTCGGCATGATTGTCATTTGTCTCGACTAGACTCTTGTCTCGATTTTCCCCAATCGTTGTGAGAATTTTGCTATGGTTCTTGTTTGTCTCAACCATAACGCCAAGAACAGTTGTAATGAGACTAACCAGCAGCCCTATTGCGACGGAGTCAAGCCTCTCACCAGGACGGTATATTAACCAACCGACCAGCCCCGACACAGGATATCCAACTACCATCACTATTATTGTTGCGAGGTTTTTTTTGATAAATTCCATTCTCATATTCTCCAGTTGGGACTTGGTCACCAGGTGATTCGTAACCCAATCGGCATCAATGGTGATCGAGAAAGAACTACTAATCGGCGGTCCATGTGCAGAGATCGGAAGGCAGGTAGTTTAATGCACGACCTAAGTCTGTTGGACTTGGATGATCTCTTCTTGGACCAGAGAACTCAACACTGTTGCGATGTCTGACCAGGACAGTTCGGGAGCAAACCGCGCCGCCTCGTCGCCAGTAAATGTTGAGGCTAGGAATATGCGCCGAAGAACCTCCGCCGCAGGCATACTGAACCTTAAGACTTTCCCCCAGACAGTGACCTCAAGCATCCCGAGGTTCGCATTTTCTTCCAAAAACACTTGCTGATAGCTCGGTCGCGTGAACCTCGTTTGCCGACTAATAGACGGGACTTGGAGCAATTGGGAGGGAAAGGCAAAAGGTCCTACTTTTTCGACCTGAGCAATACAGAACTTATGATAGTCGTTTAGCAAGGCCGGACCGCTAAGTTTTTCTACGAGCAGTTCCTTCAGTTTTTCCAGGTGCTCGAGCCTGGCGAGATCGATTTCGGTAATCGCGCCGGTATCTTCACTTAGGATCAGCGGAAAGGCTTTACGCCATCGGACGTCGTCGCGCAACTCATCCGTAAGCCAGGACATGAAGTCTATTCCTGTCCGAGCATAAATTCCCAGAGTCAAATGCAGGGATGGTTCGACTTGGGCGGTGGCCTCATGCCAGTGTCCTCTCGGAATGTAAAGCACATCTCCAGCCTCCAGGGTGCACTCCAATCGCGGAATGGCGGGGGGAACAGTCGCGTGAGATTTTTGGACAAAAAGTGGGAATTCGATTGTGGCGTCAAATACTTGCCACCCTTTATAGCCTGCAAGTTGAAGAATGAAAATATCGTGCGTGTCGTAGTGTCGGTTATAACCTCGGTGCATCGGCTGCGAGAAATAAATGTTAACTCGCGCTGGCTCACCAATCTCTTTGGCAAGTTCGGCGACAAACCTTCCCAGCACCTCGTCGTATTTGTGGACTTCTTCGATAATGAGGCTTGCCCCTTCGCGGCATCTTTCAACTATGCTGTTTGCGTCCGTCGGGATTACTTGCCTCCCCTCCAATGCCATTATCATTGTCGGGTGTGGGATGGGTGAGGAATTTAGAATCCTATTAAATGATTTCCAGCCAAATAGATTTTCGAATTTGCCTGGACACTTTGGAATCAGCAAAGGCTTCCTGGAATAGTAATCAGAACAAAACTCCTCCATGCTGAAAGGATCCAAGATTGAGGCGAGTGTTCTCGGCATAGAGGAGATCATTGACCACCAGTCAATTCAATAAGCTGGAGAGGACTACAAATCATTGGTTGAGAATCCAATCCAGGTAGCCTGTCATCTCAGCGTAAAGAAGCCTGGGAAGGACAGTTCGTTAGTATTCACCATCATCAGATGAGCCTTCTCCACTATCCCAAGCTTCTTTACTGAACTTAGGCTTTGCGAGTTGAAAACGTTCTACCTGGACTTCAATCTCGCTGTTTGGGGATTCCTCCTTACCCTTCTTTTCAGATGCATTTACCTTTTCTTGATTTTCCATAATGTGCTCCTTCAATTCCTCTGGATTCTATGAAGAAATGGCTCGACCTAATTCATTGTTCTTCCATTGTACACGATGATTGGTTATGACAGAGAGTGTCCCGTTGACCTGCTCCGTAACCGTTTCTATCTTTCACATTGTTTTTGGCTTGCAAGGCAAAGTCTGTCTGTTTATCGTATTCACTCAAGCTTTGTGCACGGGGCCAGTAGAGTAATTATGACTAATGGAACTCGCATCCCTATCGCCGTTATTGTAGCGATGATAACCATAGTTCCACTCTTAGCCCCGTTTTCGCAAACACAAACCGACATGCTGCCTACAGAGGCGACGAAGGCTCGACTGCAACCAATTGTAAAGGGTTCTCGCCGCTTGGGACAGAGCCGACGTGGTGTGTCTGGGCGAAGACCATGGCAGTAAGAACGATTCCGATCTGCGGATTGCGCTCGTCGAATACCCTGACTTCACTCGCAAGGTGAGAGTCATCATGGTTGAGTCGGCCAACGTTGCTCACCAGGACATCCTCGATCGATTTATCCTCGAAGGTGAAGAAATGTCCCGCGAGAAGTTGCGGATAGTCTGGAGCGATGCGAACGGCGCCGAAGTTTGGGAGGCCGATGCATCGGCCAGGGTACGCACTCATCCAGCAGAATTTTCATGCGGCGGGAGAGAGTAACGCTTGCTCAGAGCATTCCAGAACCTGACGGACCAGGTCGCGGCTTACTGAAGGAAAGCACTCCAGGAATTCTTCTACCGAGTAGTTTCTCTCCAGATATTCGAAGAGGGTCTTCACGGGCACGCGCGTGCCTTTGAAGACCGGCGCACCGCCGAGAATCTCAGGGTCGATTGTGATGAGGTCACTGGCATTCATAAATGTAGTTTAGTCCAGTTCAAGGCGTCGCGTAAATGTTCGGCCTTCTGCCGCCCGGTTCGCGGGCTGGGAAATCAATCCTTCGCGAGATCCGAGGGGCGGCGCGCTGCGCTTACTCCCGGGCTACTGCCTGTCCTGGTTTCGCCGTGAAGTCGCGCGTTCTGCCCTTTTTCTCAGGACCAAAAAATTCTTAACTAACCTAATCCCCGGGGTGTAAACTGCTCAGTGCTCATTACCCCGACGAAATTCGTAAAGAAATTCAGGAGGTGCGTCTTGATAAAGAAACTTTTCTCGGCCTCGGCTTTCTCGTTTTTGACTATGTCCTTGATGGCGATGCTGCTCTCCGCGGTGGTCTCAGCGGCGCAGGACCAGCCAACAATTGCTAAAGACTCGGTTCAGGTCAATGCTTTCACACTGAGTTCTTACAAGAAAAACTTCAAAATCTTTTCCTGGGTGCCCAAGATGGAATTCCGCGTCAACGGTCCGATCGCCAGTGGCAGCCAGCTTTACGCGGAATTCACAATTCCCGGCACGGGCCCCTGGGTGAAATTCGATTGCCAGACCGAAGAAGTACAGCCGGGCCGTTGGTGGAAAACCGAGTGCGGCGCCCGAGACATTCCCGAAGACAAGGGCAGCACGTACACCGGCACGGTCAACTTTACGATCAAGCTGCGCAACGAACTCGCCGGCAGCGACTCGACCCTGTTTACCGGCCGGATGAAAGTGGCAAAAGCCCACTCCAATGAAACGGGCCCGGACTATGTAAACCACTTTGTCTATTACGTCGATGACGATTGGAATCTCCCGATCGGCTACGTTTATCTTACGCCCGACGACTCAACCGGGATGAAGTTCCCCGGGTTCAAAATGGCCTTCTGGGTTCGTGGAGATCCAACAAATTTTCAGCCACATTTGTTTTATCAGGGCAAGGAGGTTGGGAAGATAAACTACGGCACCGACGAAGTCGGCCGGGCCAGTTGCGAGGCCGACATCGAAAAGGAAACCACACAATACGTCGACGACTCGCTGCCGCAAAAAGCAAAGTGGGCGCGCGTGGTTTGCAGCTTTCCCAACATAAAAGGCTGGGACACTACCGGCGAAGAACGAAACAAGTTTCCGGGGCAAACGGGTGTGATACACCTTATCAAGAACAATCCGGGCGACTATGAATTGAAAGTGCTTTGGCGGAACCACCTCGCGAGGTCGATCAAGTTCACCGTCGGCGCCGACGGAAAATTTGATAACGGCATCGCCACCGCCAACAAGCTGGGCAGCAATCGCGTGATCTTGCCGGTGCAGATTATCGGCGACCAGGACGGAGCGTGGGACAAGACGGCGTGGAAAACCGAAGCGTTCTACGGCAATCCGCTCACCGGCTTCACGCCTGTGCCGTAGAGTGATTGTATCCTCGGTGCGGTTTTATGGATGAGTTCTTCTTAGGAAGAGCGCAAAGCTAACTGATCCTCGGTTCTTGTCACCCACCGAGCCACTGCGACATTGGGAAAGGCTTCGCGGAACTGCGTATGAAAGGGCAGGAAGCCTGCCGGGGCCGCAAAGGCTGGGACGCGTCTTCCGCCAGTCCGTGAACGACGCCGTCTGCTGCCAACATTTCCTGAATCGCGTCGGCGCGGCCTTTGTTCCAGACTTCTTCGAACCAGCGGCGAACCAGGGCTTTGTGTTCTTCCAAGTTGTTTTGTTCTGACATGAGGAACCTCCTAAACCTATAGGACTTATGGGACCTATTCGACCTATAATGCATTGATGATTCGCTCGATTCTTCTTTACCGACTCTTATTCACATCTTTCTCATCAACATGAAACTTGTGCATCACGCGATGGATGACCGGCGCGAGAATAATTCCCATCATGGCAATTAAAAGCAGTCCGCTGAAGAGTGCGTAAATTGATGCGAAGACCTTCGCCGCGTCAGTTGGCAATTCTTTGATCGGACCCATGCCGCCCAGGATCATCGATGCTTCCAAAAGCGAATCAATCCAATTGAATCCAGCGAGGAGATGATAGCCGGCAATTCCAATCAGCAACGCCACACAGATTAACCCCAGCGCAACGGCCAGCGATGCGACTATTCGTTTGACGAAGACCGACCTGGGAGCAAGCTGGTCATGTCTTCGCTCATACATCAACCAACTTCTATAAGCTTTTTGCTTCGCCACTGTTTACCTCTGAGAGGGAGCTTTTTCCCACTTCCTTTTGGCAGAGGGTGGGGGATTACTGGAACACCACTAATTCCCTCACCCCGGCCCTCTCCCAACCGGAGAGGGAGACTTTCCTTTACGGACAACGCACCCGCAACGCCAGCGGGATGATTTGAAACGTCGCAGGCAAACGGCCCACTACTTCGCCATCAAGTTCGATCGCCACTTCCTGATCCTTTTTGACCGGGCGGGCGACTATTTGTTTAGCCAGCGCATGATTAACTTCATCCATGCGCAGATGAGCGCCGAAATAAAGCCGGGGCGCATTGCTGAGAATTCGAAAGGCACTCGATTCGCCGATGCTGACGACATCAAGCCAGCCATCATCCAGTTTGGCGTCGGGCGCGATCTTCATCGCGCCGCCGTAGTAACGCGCGTTGGCCACGCAGAACTCGGCCACGCGTATACGCCGCTCCGGCTCTTCGTCCAAATGGATGTGGACTTCGATCGGTGACGCGGCAAGCGTCGTTTGCACCGTGGCCGCTGCATAAGAGAGTTTGCTGCCGAGCTTGCGCGGCGCAAAACCCGGAATCCACTTTTTCGATTCACCGCTCGCGGTACGGCTGAGCACTTCAGTGCTCATGCCAAAGCTGGCGACGTTGACGAAGAACCGCGTCTCGCGTTCGCCGCTGTCGTTGACGAACGTAACTCGCGCCACATCAATCGTGCGCGTGCGGCCGTCGCGCAAGGCGCGGGCGGCGGCGGCCGGGTTTGTCGGCATGCGCAGCGAACGACGGAAGTCGCTGCCGGTTCCACCCGGCAGAATCCCCAACTCAGTTTCCTGGTTCGACTCGAGGATACCGTTTGCGACTTCCGAGATGGTGCCGTCACCACCGCAGGCAATGATCAGCTTTGCTCCCTGTTTGGCTGCTTCGGCGGCCAGCGCTCGCCCATGGCCAATCCCTTCAGTGAAAACGACGGTGAACGGGCCAAAGTGTGTGCGCAGATCGCTGGCAAACTTTGGCCAGACCTCGCGCGTTGCGCCATCGGCGGAAGCAGGATTAACGATTACGAGTGGCAACGACATGAGGTGAGTTTGCGCTGAAATGGATTAAACGCAAAGTACGCAAAGGATCACGCAAAGGTCGCCGAGGAAAACCTTTGCGTTCCTCTGCGAAAACCTCTGCGTCCTTTGTGTTTAAGTCTTTCTTTCATCTGAATGCAACTCGCGATCAGCTTTACCCAGTTCAGCAATCTTGCTCATAACAAATTCGCCGATCTCTTTGTAAGTTCGTACATGGTCCTTTTTCGCGATGTACTCTGCCAGGTCAAGCTGCTTACCAAAGTGAATGCGGATCGGATCGCCGCCGAACCAATTCCCTAAAACCTGTTTCGCCAATTTGTTACCAAGGCCGGCAATAAAGATGGGGACGACCTGCGGGTTCGCTGCCTTAATCAACCTGCCAATGCCCGGTTGCGGCCGTAGAAACGAGTAGGGATCGCTGCCCTTATTACGTGTGCCTTCCGGGTGAAAGCCGATCACGTTACCGGCGCCTTCGCTACAAATCTGCGTCAGTCGTCGAAACGAGTATTTGTCGAACTCGCGCTTTTCGATTAGTGGCTTATCGCCGCCGGAAAAGAACGGCGGATACATCGACCACCAACCCATGATCAGGTTCACCAACATCCCGGCCGGCGATTGATAGAAGAACCGGCCGCGCACCGGAAAGAAAAGTTGTTTGACGAAGCCTGTGCGATAAAACAAAACGCTCGAGACCGTGAAGAAGTCAAAAAACGATCGGTGATTTGCGACCAACAGGATCGGCCGCTGATGATCCACCGCTTCGATGTTCTCCAGCCCATAGACGCGCATCAAGTTGTTGGTCCCAAGCTGAATCCAGCCGGCGCCGAACACACTTTGGCACCAGGTCCAGAAGCGCTTCCAACGGCCCTGATTCATGCGATGCGTGATGCGAAAAGCGAAGCGTTCGAAGCGTGAGAGGACGGCGAGTTCTTCGGCCGATGGTTCCAACGCTTCTGATTGATTAGACTCCAAGCGGGTGGAAGCAGGGCGCGGTTCAAGTGGCGACCTTCGAGCGGCTTCGCCGCCTGATGTGCGGAAAGCCTCTGGCTTTCCGGCAGAAGTTTCTGTTACGTCTTCCAAGAGGCTACGCCTCAATTTGCGAGGCGTAGCCTCGCTGAATCAAGAACGGTTGTTGCGGAAAGGCAGAGCCTTTTCCGCACATCGGGCGGCAAAGCCGCTGAAAAACTTTCAGTCCGGATTTCGTTGTCTAAGAGCACGAATCAATTCCTTCAGTTTAGCGGCGCGCTCCGGCAAGCCTCGCATTCTTCTGATGGTTTCTTCCGGCGAGTTTTCCGACGCGAGACCAATCACGCGCAATTGACCTTCGTTTTCACGACCATCCTGATCGCTTGTTTCAATTACACGCTTTTCGTCGAGGTCACTCATCATTGAATAATGCGTGCTCCCACGCCAATCGTTGACTCACTCAATCGAAAAATATCTCGCTTCCGGGTGATGAATAACAATCGCCGAAGTCGATTGCTCAGGCTCAAGCTGAAATTCTTCACTCAACTCAACGTCGATACGCGACGGATCGAGCAGCTCAAACAGTTTGGTCTGGTCTTCGAGGTTTGGGCAAGCGGGATAGCCAAAGCTGAATCGTGAGCCCTGATAACCCTGACGAAAGAGCCTATTAAGATCTTTCTCGTCAGCATCGGCGATGCCCAGCTCCTGACGAATGTGTTTGTGCCAGTACTCGGCCAGCGCTTCGGCGCTCTCGACACTGAGGCCGTGAAAATAAAGATAGTCAGCGTAGTTGTCTCGTTTGAAGAGCTCCTGCGAATATTCGCTGGCCCGCCGGCCAACCGTTACCAGGTCAAACGCGACGACATCCATGTGGCCTGAATCGACTGACGCGAAGTAATCGGCAAGACACAACCGCTTGCCTCCTGGTTGTCGCGGGAAAGTAAAACGCGCGCGTTCAGTCCGTGCATCAGTATCGTAAACGATCAAGTCGTTACCCGCAGATTGGGCCGGGAAGTACCCGTAGACGACACGCGGCACGAGCAGGCCCTCCCGGTCGCAACGCTGTTTCAGTTCTTCATAAACAGGCCGGACCTTTGTCGCCACCAGCGCCTGATACTCTTCGGCCGACGTTCTTCCCTGCTTGAACTGCCATTGACCTTTGAACAGCGCAGTTTCGTTCACATAGTCAAAAACGTTTTCGATCGGAATATCGAGAACCACGCGCGAGCCAAAGAAAGGCGGCTGCGGAATTGAGACATCCGTGCGCACGTCTGAACGTAGGGTATGCGTCGTGTCACCGGGAACCTTTGCGCGGGGTCTCGGGGATTTGCGCTCGCCGCGCTTTGCTTCCTCGCCAATCAGGTCTTCGGCTTCTTCCGGGTGATCACCATTTCCGCTAGCCGCTGCGACGGCAGCTTTGGCTTGCTCTTCGTCTGGGTGCCCGTTACCCGACATCAGTTTGTCCATCGTATGCAGACCGGCGAACGCGTCGCGTGCATAAAACAAAGTGCCGTTATAGATCGACTTCAAGTCGTCTTCAACATACCGGCGCGTCAACGCTGCTCCACCCAGAACGACGGGGACACCAACGCCGCGCTCGTTCATGACTTCCAGGTTGTCCTTCATGATCAGCGTGGACTTTACCAGCAGGCCGCTCATGCCGATGGCGTCGGCTTTGTGTTCCTCATAGGCATTCAGAATCGTGTCGATCGTCTGCTTGATGCCGAGATTGATCACGCGATAGCCATTATTCGTCAGAATAATATCTACCAGGTTCTTGCCAATGTCGTGCACGTCACCCTTGACGGTCGCCAGAACCATCGTGCCTTTGGCGGTCGCGCCGCCTTTCTTTTCCATGAACGGCTCGAGAAAACGCACCGCGGCCTTCATCGCTTCGGCAGACTGCAACACGAACGGTAGCTGCATCTGGCCGCTGCCAAATAAATCGCCGACTACCTTCATGCCTTCGAGCAGGATGTTGTTGATAATGTCGAGCGCAGGATATGTTTCGAGAGCAGTCTTCAACTCGTCTTCCAGGCCGATTTTTTCGCCATCGATGATGTGGTTCTTTAGCCGCTCTTCGACTGTTTCGCCTTTCGAGGCCTTCTTAGCGCTCTTGGTTTTGACGTTCTCGAAAAGCGTGGTGAACTTTGTCAGCGGATCGTAGGTACAGACCTCGCCGTCGAACTCACGCCGGTCATAAATCAAATCGCGGGCGACCTTCAGTTCCTGTTCGCCGATGCGATTCAAGGGCTCGATCTTGCTGGCGTTCACAATCGCCGCATCCAACCCAGCTTCCACGGCGTCATGCAGAAAGACAGAGTTGAGCACCACGCGCGACGCGGGATTCAAGCCAAAGGAAATGTTCGACACGCCGAGAATGGTAAAGCAACCCGGCAACTCTGCCTTGATGCGCTTGATACCTTTGATTGTCTCGAGCGCGTTACGCCGGTCCTCTTCGATGCCGGTTGAGATTGGCAGCGCCAGCGGATCAAAGAAAATGTCTGACGACGGAAGATCCAGCTCACCGGTCGCCTGTTCGTAAGCGCGTTTCGCGATCTTGAACTTCCCTTCCGCGGTGCGCGCCATACCCTCTTCGTCGATGGTGCCGATGACCACGCTGGCGCCGTAACGCTTGGCCAGGTCGATCACTTTCGCAAACCGCGGCTCGCCGTCTTCATAATTCGTCGAATTGAGGATGCTCTTGCCGCCCGCGTGTTGCAGGCCGGCTTCCATCTTCTCCCATTCAGTGGAATCGAACATCAGCGGCAGCTTAATGCTGGTGACTAAGCGCGAAGCCAACTCATGCATATCAACTTCGCCATTACGCCCGACAAAGTCGACGTTCACATCAAGAATGTGCGCGCCCTCGCGCTCCTGCTCTTTGGCCAGCGAGACGAGGCCGTCCCAGTCTTCAGCGTTCAGCAGGTCGCGCATTTTCTTTGAGCCGCTCGCGTTGACGCGTTCGCCCACGATCAGGAACGACGCATCCTGCACGTAAGGTTGTTGGAAGTAGATGGACGACGCAGCCGGCACGAGCTTGGCGTCGCGCGCCTTTGGCGTAACGCGCTGCATCGCTTCGACGACCAGTTTCAAGTGCGCCGGTGTGGTGCCGCAACAGCCGCCGACGATGTTGACACCAAAGTCGTTGGCGAAGTGGACGATCTGCGAAGTAAACGTTTCCGGCGTCTCGTCATAATGCATCTTGCCTTCGACAACTGAAGGCAGACCCGCGTTGGGCAGGACCGAAACCGGCAACGGCGCGTTCTCGCAGAGATACCGAATGCTCTCGGTCATGTGCCGCGGTCCGGTGCCGCAGTTCATGCCGATAACATCAATCGGAAAAGGCGCGAGCGCCGTCAACGCGGCGCCGATCTCGGTGCCGTTGAGCATCGTGCCAAACACTTCGATCGTGACCTGCGCAATAACGGGCACGCGCCGGCCAGTCTTTTTGAAGTTTTCAAAAATTGCGGACAGCGCCGCTTTGGTCTGCAACAAGTCCTGGCAGGTTTCGACAATCAGCAGATCGGCGCCTCCATCCAGCAGTCCCCGCACCTGTTCCGCGTACGCCGCCTTTAGATCAAGAAAGCTGATGTGGCCCAGCGTCGGCAGCTTGCGTCCCGGGCCCATCGAGCCCGCGACCCAGCGCGGCTTGTCTTTGGTTGAATAGCCAGACGCGATCCGCTTTGCCAAACTGGCCGCCCTGAGATTCATGTCATACGTCTGGTCGGCCATGTCGTACTCGGCAAAGTCGACCGTCGTGCCGTTGAAAGAGTTGGTCTCGATCACATCACAACCGACGTCGAGAAATGCTGTATGCACGTTCTCGACGGCGTCGGGTCTGGTGATCAGCAGATGCTCGTTACAGCCTTCGAACCGCAAACCGCCGAAGTCATCCAGGGTCAGATTCTGGAGCTGTAGATTGGTCCCCATCGCGCCATCAAAGACGACGATGCGTTCTTTTAATGTGTCGAGGAAACTGCTCATTGTTCTCTATTGTGCGATGTCACTTGTTAGAACCAAAGTGCCTTTATGGAAAATTCTAACCGCGCCGTTGTATGGACTGCCAACCAGGCGAGTAGACAAAACCCCGCGCGCCTTTGGTACGGCCGATCGATCCACGTCAATAATCTTGACTGCCACCGGCAATTCAAACCCTTCCAGGTCTCCGCCACTTGATGGACTTAGATAGGCCTGCACGGCTTCAATAAGATACTTATCGCCCGGCTTTGATGCTCTCGCGATAGTCTCGAGCGAGTATCTCGCCTCAAAGACATAGCCTTTTCCGCTCGGCATCATTTTGCTTTCCAGCGGTTTGATAACCAATCCCTTTTTAGTCACGAGTCGAACCACATCGCCAGAGGTCACTTCGTTATCTGTTACCTGTGCCGACAGAAATAAATCCTGGCCGAATCGAACCGCTTGAAGCTGCGCCGAAAGATCGTCGCGTCCGCGCCAAAATTGGCGGCCTCGATAAACCTGAGACTTCCCGCTCAGCCGTACGGTGTAGCCCGGCCATTCACCGGGAGCGTTGCTTCCGTCAATGCGCGGGGCCTGGTCAACCGGCAAGACCTCCAGCTCATAATACGACCCGCTGATCTCGGGTTGCTTCGGTCGACCGTCATAGTCGCCCTTTTTAGTGACGGCGGCGGCGCCCGTCATTAGATTGATATCATGGTTGTCAAAGTGCTCGAGGTCGAGCGAGTCAGTGTTGCCAAAGCTCAAGCCAACGAGCATCCATTGCCCATTCTGATAACGGTACCGGTGCGTGTAGCCCCAACGGTCGCGCGAGCCGCCATAATGCATGATTACGACCGCACCCTTTTCGATGGACAAGCTTTCAAACGGATCGCCGAACGCTCCGCCTTCGTCACCATCAAGCACTGCGTCATCGCTGACGATCGAGCGATGCAACTTTCCGTCAGGGCCACGCAACGCCAGCACCAGCACATGCTTGACGATGACCAGCGGATCTTCGCTGGGCGCTCCAATCCCACCGTGGGAGATCACCAAGGCCGCGTCAGGTCTACCGTCCCCGTTCAGATCCACCTCTTGCGGCACTTCGCCTTCGGCACGCCAACCCGGCGGCACCAACTGCAATGCAGTGTCGGCAGCCTCCGGAACGCGTAGAGGCGGACGCTTAACTTCGTCCTGGGCAGCTCCGATTGAAAGGAAGCCTGCCAATAACGGCGCCACCGCCAAGCTTCTAATGATAAGACTGATCCGGCTCTTCATCGTTCAAGTCGCCCCTGAGAAAGTTTCGTCCCGGCAAATCAACCTCACAAAAAAGAGCCCCGCGCTGCTAACAACGCGGGGTTTCTTCGAACCTGTTTCCAGATAGCGGTTGAAAGACTCGCCGAGCTGTTTAGCGGATTATTTTACGTGGCCGCAAGTCGCCTTAACTCACCACATTTTGTCACGGCCTATTGAAACATTGCTGGTTAGCAGTGTCAAGATTCGGCGCTCGTTGCCGGCCTAAATTTGAAGAGTTTTCCGTTCTCCGTGATCTCCGTGTCTCCGTGGTGAGTCTAATTGTGGGAAGGAATTCACCACGGAGACACAGAGGGCACGGAGAAAACCTCAAACCAGAATTGTACGCGATCAGGCTCAGGTTGCTCGAATCATCCGGTCGCTACCGCTCTCGGTTCTGTAAATCCTGATGCACTAAGGCGCCGCCCGACTGCATTTCCTATTTACCATTTACCAATAACCATTTACCATCTGTCTTCATGCGTCGCGCCATCTATCCAGGTTCTTTCGATCCGGTCACCAACGGCCACCTCGACATTATCCAGCGTGGTTGCAAACTCTTCGACGAAATCATCGTCGCGGTGCTCATCAATCCTGAGAAGACGGCTTTCTTTACCATTCAGGAACGATGCGAAATTCTGACCGAAGTTTTGAAAGATATCGATCGCGGGGATTGCAGCGTGACCGTGGAAAGCTTCGCCGGGTTGATGGTCGAGTACGCGGCTGAGCGAAACGCCAACGCTATCGTGCGCGGCATCCGCGCAATCTCGGATTATGAATACGAGCTGCAAATGGCTTTGATGAACCGCCGTCTGCAGCCCCGCCTGGAAACGGTCTTCATGATGCCGGCCGAAGAATACTCCTACGTTAGTTCACGTCTGGTTAAAGAAGTATTTCACCTGGGCGCGCCCATCAAGGATCTGGTTCCGCCGCTCGTTGAACAGCGCATGAGAGAGAAGAGTTCCAAATGATGACCAAGCCAACCGCTTCGTTCCCGGTTTCCGAAAACGTCGCCGAAATGAAAGCGTCGTCGACACTCGCGGCCATGCAGGCAGCGGACACAATGCGCGCCGCCGGCGTGGACGTAGTCGATCTCGGCGCGGGTGAGCCGGATTTTGACACGCCCCAAAACATCAAAGACGCTGCCGCCGAAGCCATGCGCGCCGGGAAGACCAAGTACACGCCCACCGCCGGCATCCGCGAATTGCAGCAAGCCATCATCGGCTTCTATCAACGCGAGTTTAATGCGGCCTATGAACGCAACGAAGTAATGGCCACTGCCGGCGGCAAGCAAGCCGTCTTCAACGCAGTCGTTTCTCTGATCAATGCGGGCGACGAAGTGCTAATCCCCAAACCCTACTGGGTCACGTTTCCAGAAATCGTTACCTTTGCGCGCGGCAAATCAGTTTTCATCGAGACCGAAGAAAATGAATTCGTCCTGACCGCTGACGTGATCCGCAGAGCGATCACGCCAAAGACGCGGCTGATTATTCTGAACTCGCCCAGCAATCCTTCGGGCCGGGTGATCCCGCCCGCCGAGTTCAGACAGATCATGGACATCGTCGCGGAGCACGACCTCTATGTCATCTCTGACGAATGTTATCTGCGCTTTGTGTATCCGCCGACAGAGGTCTTCAGCGCGGCTTCGATGCGGCCAGAGTTGCGCCGCCGCCTATGCATCGCGGGATCGTTTTCGAAGACCTATGCTATGACCGGCTGGCGGGCGGGATATTCATTAGCGAATGCGGAATGGACGCGTGCGATGCTGAAAGTGCAGGGCCATTCGACCAGTAACACGACTTCAATCTCGCAAGCGGCCGCGACTGAAGCGCTGAACGGTCCGCAGGATTCAGTTGCCGCGATGCTCGCTGAATACACACGCCGGCGCGAGTGGCTACTCGGCGCCCTTAACGAAATTCCAGGTTTGCACTGCCCTCAACCCGAGGGCGCCTTTTACGCTTTTCCCGATGTCCGCGGATGTTGCAAGGGAAAGTTACAGACCTCTGGCGATTTTGCGAACGCGCTACTCGAGAAGGAGCAAACCGTGGTCACGGACGGCGCTGCTTTTGGGGCGGAGGGCTTCATACGCATTTCTTACGCGACGTCTTTGGATCGTTTGGAAGAAGGCGTGAAGAGAATCAGGCGCGTGGCTGAGGGAGGTGGTTGATCGTTTTGGAGTGCGCCGACTTGTCGGCGCTTTGGTCTTGGTAACCCGACTGGCTGACAACGAACAGAAAGCGGCGACAAGTCGCCGCACTCCAAAAAAAGAGGCGAGCATATGCTCGCCTCTAACGTTTTGAATTGGGAATACGGAGTGCTTAGTACAGATTGAAGTTGTACTGCAGCTCCATCCACATTGATACCGGATGGCCATCCTTGGTCGCGGGCACGAACCTGATACTCTTGGCCGCCGCGATTGCTCGCTCCGTCAGTCCATCAGGCAACCCGGAAACAGCATGAATGTTCGTTACTGATCCCCCGGCAGAGAAGACTGCTCGCAGGACCACAGTTCCAGTTATCTGGTTCTTACGCGCGGACTCTGTATAGGTCGGTTCGGGTTTCTCCAACACGCGGGCTTTGGAAGTCACGTCCTTGCCGCTGAAGATTTTGCTATAGTCAGTGCCGCCGCCACCGCCGCCGGGACCACCACCGCCTTCGCGACGTTCGCCGCCACCGGTATTGCCGCCGTTGCCTGGACCATAGCCGCCGCCGTTACCCGGACCAACGCCACCGCCGTTACCCTGGCCGATTCCGTTGCCGGTACCCGAGCCCGACGATGGGGTGGTTGACTTGGATTTCGGATCACCGTATTGGAGCTGACGCGTGTCGGGCGGGAAGAGCGCCGGGTCTGCGTCGAG
>DATHHW010000025.1:0-4303 GCA_035317005.1 Pyrinomonadaceae bacterium
ACATTGCAAGGTGTCCCGAAAGATGTGGATCTTGACGCGGTCGAGCGGTACTTGAGTGCGCTTCCTGGAATTGCAAAGGTGCACGATCTGCACATCTGGGCGATGAGCACGACGGAAATCGCGCTGACAGCGCATTTGGTCAAACCAGACGACGACCTCGACGATCCTTTGCTCGATCGCATTCAGCACGAACTGCATGATCGATTTGGTATTGAGCACATAACTGTTCAGCTTGAATGCGGCACATGCGAGCGATCATGCCAGCAGGAATCGGAGAGCGTCGTTTAGAACAATCAGGCGTGTCTCAGACGCGCGAACGTGCTGACGATGTGCGGCTCGCGCTGCTGCTGACTTACATCACGTTGGGCTGGATGACGATCGAAGGAGCAGCATCGCTCCTTCTTGGTTGGGCATCGAAGAGTCTCCTTCTCGAAGCATTCGGAATCGACAGTATTATCGAACTTTTCAGTGGCGGTGTTTTACTATGGCGCTTACGAATAGAGGCGAGCGGGTCCGCGGATGAGGCGAGAGTGGAAGCAGTGGAGCATCGTGCGTCTCGATTGGTCGGTTACACTTTGTATTTCCTCGTTGGTTACGTTGTCTTCAATTCGGCTTACGGGATTTTCATTGCTCACCGGGTCACAGACACGGATGAAAGCGCGTGGGGGATTCTGATCGGCCTGGTAGCAAAGATCGGTATGCCGATTCTGGCCGGGTATAAGCTAAAAGTTGCCGCTCGTCTGAATTCCCGAGCGCTTCGCGCTGACGCCATCGAAGCGATTGTGTGCGGCTATTTGTCAATCGTCCTGATGGTCGGACTTGCCGCAACGCGGATTTTGGGTTGGTGGTGGCTCGACAGCGTGGCAGCGCTGGCCCTGATTCCGTTCTTGATCAAGGAAGCTCGCGCCGCAATTGAAGGCGAAGACACGTGCTGCTCAGTAGATCATTAAGATTTTGAAAATAGATAGTTGACCTTGGATACGACTCTGGGGTGTAGAGAATGAGTATAAGGATTGAAGGACGTGAATTGATCACGAAACAAGCGACAGCTGCTTTGTTTAGCAGCAGCCTGGTTCTCGGACGCAGCGGCAGGCGAGCGTCAGTCGGGCCATTCCCGCCCTAGTGCCTAAATCACAATCCGCCTAGCGGAGACTACGCGCCGACCGGTGGCACATACGTTTTTCTTTTGCCCGTTCAACACGGATGCGAGGTCGCTTTGATACTTCGTAGTCAATTGCGTCTCGCCTGTAGCTAATTCGTTACAGCATCAATCACGAAAAGTTCCTGTTCCCCTTTTCCTTTAAGTGCAACTCGCCCCAACGATCGGCCGCAACAACACTCCGCAATTACGTTCCAGGTGTCTTTGTTAACGCACACGGACCCTGCGACAGCAGCTTGTTCCATTCGGCTAGCAGTGTTTACGGCATCACCCCAGACATCATATTGATATTTTCTGTGCCCCACGACTCCGGCGATAACGGGCCCGACATGAACGCCAACACGCACCTGCCAACTCGCCGGCATCTCCCGAGCAGTGGCCACCATATCGAGGCCGCATCTCACGCAATTGAGTGCTGGATTGTCCAGTGGTGTCGCCAGTCCAGCAGTAGCCATGAACGAGTCGCCAATCGTCTTAATTTTCTCGAGATCATGCTTAAGGCAGAGTCGCTCGAACGCCTCCACCAATGTTTGCAAATGTGACAAGATCTCTTCAGGGCCACGTCGGGCGCTGTATGCCGTGAATTCCACAATATCGCAAAAAAGTATTCCTACTTTTTCGAAACGACGTGGCTTAACGGCGTCCGTCGCCTTTAATTCCGCTGCGATATCGCGAGGCAGAATGACGTGCAGCAACTCATCGGAGCGCTTTTTTTCCTCCTCGATTTGCCGCAGGTAGAGCGTTTCCTGGTCGCGGAGCCTCTTTCTTTCCAGACATGATCCGATCCGAGCCTGAAGCAACACGGGATTGAAGGGTTTGCTTAGATAATCCTGTGCCCCTTTTTGGATGCATTTGACGACGTGATCAAGTTGATCAGACGCTGAGAGCACAATCACAGGGATGTCTCGAAGCCGGGGTTCAGCCTTAAGCTGCTCGAGAACTTCAAAACCATCCATAACCGGCATAATGATGTCGAGGAGCAGCAGGTCGAAAGATCCCGCCCTTAGTAACCTCAATGCCTCGATGCCATTTTCGGCGCTCGACACGTCGTACCCAAGCCTTTCTAAGCGTCGCGTCAGCATGTCGCGATTCAGCTCGTTATCGTCGACCACCAGCAAAGAACCGGTGGCAATCGCCGCGCCCGCTGCCTTGTTTTGCTCCGCCGTGGGTTCTCTGGCGAAGGCTTGATGGTGTTTGGAAGGAACAAACTCGCTCCCCACAGCCTCAGAATTGAACTCAATTGAGGCGAAATTTTGTACAATTAGGTCGAGCAAACGTCTGGCCGCGGTATGCACCTTCTGCAAATCTGAAGCGAAAGAATCCTGCCCCATGTCTTTCGCCTGCTCTTGTAACATTTCCGCATAACCGATTACCTGGTTTAACGGTGTACGAACCTCGTGGTGCATCGAAGCTTCATCCATTTTTCGATGCGCTACAGGATCGCAAAGATCATCGATAATACCTAATAGCTGTTCGCCTGCAGAATGAATTCGATCGAGGTCCGCAATAAAAATGTCCAAACCGTCGTCTTGCGCTTGCTCCATCAGCATTTCGCAGTAGCCGATGATATGATTAAGTGGAGTACGCAGCTCGTGTTTTAGATTCCCCGAGCGTTTACTCTTCTCACCACGGTTGTCGCTAGCACCGCCAGCCGGTGAGACAGACCCTTGCCCGTCGCTACTCATTGCGCTTTCGATTGATTTAAAAGCGTCTCAATTTTCCCGACTAGCCGAGCGATTTCAACCGGCTTGGTGTCAAAGTCATCGCATCCTGCCTCGATGCATCTTTCACGGTCACCGCTCATGGCGTGTGCAGTGAGTGCGATCACCGGAATTGACTTAGTTTCCGGCGCCATCTTTAGCCGCCGAGTTGCTTCCCACCCGTCGAGCACCGGCAGGCTAATATCCATTAAAATCAACGCTGGAGATTCCGACTGGGCCATCGCGAGACCTTGCGCGCCATCAACAGCAATCACGACTTCATACCCTCTGCGTTGAAGGCGACGCGTAAGCATGTCGCGATTCATTTCGTTGTCTTCGACTAATAATATTTTCGACAAAGGATGATTAAGGTTACGTCGTTGAAGCTAGATGGCTTGTTTGTTTTGCGCCGGCTTTTTAGCCTCCACGCAGGCTGCGATCAAATCTTGGATTTCCGTGAGCAAGGCATCTTCGGTCAGAGCGTGTTTTGGCAGCACCTTCTCGACATAGCCATCCAGTGCGAGGCGCTCTTCCGTGGACATGTCCTTCGCGGTCACTACAATGATAGGGATGGATCGCCAATCGTCCCGTTTGTGGAGTTCGGCGACAAATTGATAGCCATTCATTTTTGGCATCATCAAATCCAGGAGGATCAAGTCAGGCCGTTGTTTCGCAATCAGTTCCAGTGCGACCAGCCCATTTTCCGCTTGAACAACCGTCCAGCGCTCTTTTTCCAGGATTTGCGTCAACATTTTGCGAGCTGGTTCTTCATCGTCAACCACTAAGGCCGAACGCGGCGGCGGCACGTCGCGGAATTTCGCGAGAATCTCGATCATGCGATCCCGATTCACCGGCTTAATCATGTAATCGGTGGCCCCCAATGTGTAACCGAGGTTTTTGTCATCGACGATGGTTAACATAACCACCGGAATATTCCTCACCTCAGATTCCGATTTTAGCGTTGAAAGCACTGCCCAGCCGTCCATTCCGGGCATCATCACGTCCAGTATGATGGCCATCGGGTGCAATTCTCTGGCTAACCGCAGACCCTCCTCGCCGTTGGATGCACATTCAACAGGGAAGCCTTTTCGATTTAAAAACCGTTTGAGGACTTGCCGTGTATCCGCATCATCATCGATGACTAAGACAGGCTTGCCTTCCATATTTAGCGGCGTGGCACCTGATTGCGAAGCGGCCGCAGATTCAGCATTCGGTTCCCGGACTTCAGTAGGCAATCGGATGATAAAGCTTGTGCCCTCGCCCGGCTCGCTGGTTAGGGCAACATCACCACCCATCATCCGGCAGAAGGTTTTGGTGATCGTTAAGCCAAGACCAGTGCCACCAAAATCACGAGCAGTGGAAGCGTCGGCCTGAGAAAACGCCTCAAAGACGTGATTCTGCTGTTCCGGCGTCATCCCAATGCCAGTGTCGCTTACACGGAAAA
>DATHHW010000026.1:0-40790 GCA_035317005.1 Pyrinomonadaceae bacterium
CGACTTCCTCCACCCGTCCCATGCGGCCGATCAGTTGAGTTGTTTCTCCTTCGGCTCGATACTGCTGCGGGTTGGGCGCGGCATCGATAGCTTCCTGCCAGAGCGGCGTGAGAATGTTTCCCGGCGAAACGGAATTCACGCGCACCCCGTTCGGCGCCTCATCAACAGCCAGCGCCTTGGTGAAGGCGGTAATCGCGCCTTTGGTCGCCACATAAGTCGTGGCGTGACGCTGACCGATCGACGCCACCAGACTCGACATGTTAATGATGTTGCCTTTCGTCTGGCGCAGATAGGGAAGCGCAAACTTAGACGCGGTGAAGATGCTCACCAGGTTAAGCTCGAGCAGATCGCGAAATTCCGGAACCGAAAAATCGTCGATAGGTTTGTGGGGTGGGTGCCATCCGGCATTGTTGATTAGACAGTCGAGTCTGCCGTAACGCGCAATCGACGTATCGATCAAGTTTCGAATGTCCTCAGTTCGGGTAACGTCGCAGTAGATGAATTCCGCGTCGCCAGATCCTTGCGTGCGAGCCATGTCGCTCAGATCGGCAGCCACCTCGGCGCCTTCATCTTCATCGTTGCAGCAGATGACGACTTTGGCGCCGGCCTTCACAAACTGCTGAGCACACCCCTTGCCGATGCCACTGCTGCCACCGGTAATGATCGCGACTTTGTCTGCATAACCCACGTTAGTCATTTGAGGTCTCCAGGGTCGCTATTTTCGAATATTCGATTCTTCATATGAGATCCAAAAACCGAAAGACCATGACACGCTACTCGGGTCATTAGACGACCAAAACCGTCGGCGTGATAACAATACTACTTGCTGGTTGGAGGGGGAAAACCCCCGTCCAGAGTTCAATCGAAGACGGTGGCCCGAGAGCGAGCCCGGAGTCTAGCACAAAAAAAGATGTTAGCGGTAAAAATAATGCTTGTTATCGGTAACAAATTAATCTATAGTGTCGCCACTTTTCGTATGACGGGCCCGGTTTCGGGGCAGTGGACTAACGCCCAACCGGGTGTAGGCAGCATTCATAAGCCAGGGGAACGAACTACCGCAATCGCTTAACGGCTGAGAAAAATTCTCGTGAGGAGGAGCGTGCGTCAGCCCGCAGCTTCAAGGTCAGCCGGATTTCCAAGTTGACGTTAGGGATCCATCCCGAGGCGTCCGCTAAGGCTGCGTCTCGTATCGCGAATTCGGCTCTCAGAGCCGCCCAACATTAAGGAGAGAAAGATGAAGCAAACCAACATAACCCCGCTGCCGAACTCAGGTCACGCGTCCAAGATTACCCATCATTGGTCCCGGCTGCTGTTCGGCCTGCTCGTGGCGATGCTGCTGAGTACGCCTGCGGTCGCCCAAACGATCACAGGCACAGTCAGCGGCATCGTGACTGACGCAAACGGCGCGGCGATTCCCGGCGCCACGGTCACGCTGGTTGGCGACCAGAAAGGCGACACGCGCAGCGATACCACCAACGACTCCGGCCGGTTCAGTTTCCAGGCAGTTCAGCCCGGGACCTACAGCATTAAGATTGAACAGAAGGGCTTCCAAGCGCTCGAACAGAGAAGCGTAGTGCTGAGTGCGAACGCGACGATGGCGCTCGGTGAAATTAAGTTACAGCCGGGTCAGGTCGCGGGCATGGTCACCGTCACGAGCGTGGGTCCGGTGGTGGAAAAAGAGAGCAGCGACCTGACCGCGCGCTTGACGGCTGATCAAATCAACCTGATTTCGACCAAGGGCCGCGACATTACTTCGCTCCTGCGTCTGCTCCCCGGCACTTCGAACAACGACGATATTGAAGCAGTTGGCGAAGGCTTTGGAACTGACTTGCCCAACTTCTCCGGGCAGCGTGGCCGTTCCGCGGTCGCTTCTATTGATGGCCTGTTCGCGGGCGAGCCAAGCGGCTCAAACAAGCTGAGCATGACCATCAACCAGGACGCGGTGGCCGAAGTAAAAGTGCTGCGCAATAACTACGGAGCCGAGTACGGCAACAACGGCGGCGCCCTGATCAATCTGGTCTCGAAGGGCGGCGGCAAAGAGTATCGCGGCAGCGTTTACTACTTCGTTCGTAATGAATCGCTGAACGCCAATAACTTTTTCAGCAACAAGGCGAAACTTCCGCGACCGCTCTATCGTCACAAGGTGCCGGGCTTCAACATTGGCGGCCCCTTGCCGCTGCCGCGTTTTGGCGACGGCGGGCCATCGTTAATTAAGAATAAGGCCTACTTCTTTTTCTCATTTGAGAAACCGCACACAATCACGCCAACTGATCCGGTATTTGTGACGGTGCCGACGGCCCTGGAACGCATTGGAAATTTCTCGCAATCAAAGAACACCAGCGGAGCCGCGGTTAGTGTTATCGATCCGCTCACCGGCGTTCAGTTCCCCGGCAATATCATTCCGGATGCGCGAATTAATAAGAGCGTGCAGAACATGCTCAACTATTTTCCGCTTCCCAATCAGCCCACGACCGCCAACCCGGGACAATTCGTCAACCAACTAAGCGCTGACGTGCCGAAACGCAGCCCCGTGATCCGTTTTGATTTCAAGCCGACGAACAATGATAACGTCTCCTGGAAGGCCCAGTGGTGGACGTCGGACAACGAAGGACTGGGCACTTCGGGGTGGCCGAACGGGAGCAACGGCGTCGACCGCTGGGGAATCCGTTCGCACTATCTATATAAGGACAACGGCTGGTCGTCCAATTGGGTTCACATCTTCAACTCGAGTGTGGTGAACGAATTCAATTTTGGCATGCGTCACGATTCGGAAGGCTTCGTGCCTTCTACCGGCTTCGCTGAAAGCCTTACCAGATCCACTTTGAACTACACCGCCCCGCAACTCTTCCCGTCAAACAATAAACTCAACCTGGTCCCGACAATTACCGGTTGGAGTAGCGTAGCCGGCAATCCGGCCAACATTAACTGGCTCGATCGTTGGGGAGAAATAGGCAACGACTACATCAAGCCCTCGTTCGCCGATAATCTCTCATACACCCGCGGCAATCACAGCTTCAAATTTGGCACCTATTTTGAAAGGTTGTTCAATCGCGAAGCGCCTGGCGGTGGCAAATGGTCCGGCGGCCTGGATTTCGGAACCGGTACCGGCAATGGCTTCGTCGTCTCGACGCCAACCGCGCTGGGAAATGGGAACACCAACTTCGCGTACGCGAACGCGCTGCTGGGTAACTTCAACAACTATACCGAGTCGAAGGCGCGCAACTTTACGAATAGTGAGATTCGACTCTGGCAGTTTTATGCTCAGGACGAGTGGAAAATGAGCCGGAGATTCACCTTGAATTACGGCTTGCGAATCGGCACCCACACACCTTTCTTCCAACTCGACGGCCAGGGCTCGAACTTTGATCCGTCCCGCTACGATCCGACCAAAGCGCCTTTGCTTTATGCCGGCTATTGCGTCGGGTCACCGGGTGGAATCCCGGCGATTGGCACCGCCTGCACTGCGGCAAATTCAAGGGCCGTCGATCCGCGAATCGCCAGTCCCACCGGCGCTCAACTTTTGCCCGCCAATCTTATTCGGTCCTTCATCCCGGGAACGGGTGATCCGCTCAATGGCATCGTGCTACCGACCGATCCGACTGCGTTCCAGGGATTTCGGCATACCAAGTCGGTTGACTGGGAACCGCGAGTCGGCTTTGCGTGGGATATTTTTGGTTCGGGTAAGACTGTGCTTCGCGCCATGGGTGGCGCCTATCATGCGCCGCGTATCGGTGGCGGCACGGGCGGCGCGGGTGCGAGCTCACTCGGTGCTAATCCGCCCGAGCAAACCATCTTCACCATCTTCAACGGCAATGTCAGTAACCTGGGAAATATTGCCGCCCTGGTCTTCCCGGTTGCGATCAGAGGTCTTGAAGTTAACTCAAAGACGATTACCACTTACAACTTCCAACTCGGCTTCCAACAGGACATTGGATTCAAGACCGTCGTTGAGGCCAGTTACGTGGGATCGTTCTCACGTCACCTGGGTGAACAACGGAACATCAACGGTATTCCCGATGCGGCAAAGTTTGTGGACTGCCGCGTCATCCCCGCAAGTATCTGCCATCCGGAGAACCGGGATCCGCTAACGGCAAGCAGTGCCAAGAACAACGATTTCCTGCGGCCCTATCGTGGCTATGGCGACATCAACGTTAATACGTGGGGCGGCACGTCGAACTATAACGCCCTGCAAGTCCAGGTGAATCGCCGGTATTCGCGCGGCTTCCAGTATGGCGTCGCCTACACTTATTCGAAGTCATTTGATTACGCCAATGACGACACCAGCGATGTAAACCTGGGACGGCCGTACAAGGCCTTCAACTATGCGCCGTCTGATTTCGATCAGACCCACATTCTCACGGTCAACTACATCTACGACGTTCCGGGTCTCAGCCGGCACTGGAACAATAAACTGGTCAAGCTCCTGTTTGATGATTACCAGATTTCCGGTACGACTTCTTACGTGAGCGGCAAACCGAAAAACATCACGGTCAGCTATACCAGCGGCACAGCTACGATCACTGCCGGCCAAACCTGTCCTCCGGGGACCTTCGCGACATCCTCGACCGTCTGCACGATGATCACTGATTTCACTGGCGGTCAAATCAATGCCCGGCCGAATATTCTTTGTGATCCGATGAAGGGAATCACCGGCACCGATCCGACCGGTCTGGCGTTCGTAATCAATACCGGCTGCTTTGCCAATCCCACCGGACTCGGAGTAATCGGCAACACCCCGCGAAACGGCGTCCGCATGCCGTCGATTTTCAACAACGACCTGGCCGTCTTCAAGAACATCAAGCTGGGTGAGAAGCGCGAGGTTCAATTGCGCTGGGAAGTTTACAACATATTCAATCACACCAACTTCCGGGACATCGACGGTGCGCTGACTTATGGTGTGGTCCAAACTAACCCCGGTGGCGCCAGCGTCGCCTGCACTGCTGCCGGCAATACCTGTACAGCCGCTGTCAAGCAGACCAGAACTACGTTCGGAACGCCTACCAGTGCTCGCGCGCCACGCGTCATGCAGGGGTCGATTAGAATTAATTTCTGACGAGGCCGGGCCTCTGGTGCAGAACCGCGAGCGGTAGCGAGCGGATGCAACCACTGGGCATAGCTTGTCGCGCAAAATTTCGTTGGCTGTGTCGAACAAAATAAGCTTTTGGAGGTTAAACTAATCACGCACTGGATCTGCCGGAACTAGCAGGTTCAGTGCGTGATTTCTTTTCGGACGGGAGTCCACCAATTAAAGCCATGAGCAAATTATCAAGACGCAATTATCTTAGACTGCTGGGAGCAGGCGCCGCCGTTGCCGCTTCCTCACCATCCGTGTTTGCCGGGTTCGAGACTTTCCCAACAACGCAGCAACCAAAGCCGCCTGCCGAATCTCCGGCCGTCATCGCCGACCGCGAGCGCCGCATGAAATGGTGGCACGAAGCCAAGTTCGGCATGTTCATTCACTGGGGCTTGTACAGTATCCTCGGACGGCACGAATGGGTGATGGAGATGGAAGGGATCCCGGCGAGTCAATATCAGGAGTTGGCCAAACGCTTCAATCCCAAACCGAATGCCGCGCGCGATTGGGCGCGCCTCGCCAAACGCGCCGGCCAGAAATACATGGTGATGACCACCAAACATCATGAAGGCTTCTGCCTCTTTGATACGAAGACGACAAACTACTGCGCTCCCAAGCAGGGTCCGGGCCGCGATCTGGTCAGGGAGTATGTCGACGCCGCGCGCGCCGAGGGTCTGCGCGTGGGCTTCTATTACTCGCTGATGGACTGGCACCATCCTGACGGAGCGCGGTGCGCCACCGACGAAGCCGCGCGTCGTCGCTTTGTCGATTACATCCACACACACCTGCGCGAACTGCTGACCAACTATGGAAAGATCGACGTGCTCTGGTATGACGTGTCCTGGCCTCTGGATGTAAAAGGCTGGGAGTCGGAAAAGATGAACCAGATGGTCTTTCAACTTCAACCGGATATCATCGTCAACAATCGCAACAAGCTGAACGGCGACTTCTCGACTCCTGAACAACGAATCGAAGCCGCCGAAGCCGGACGCGCATGGGAAAGCTGCATGACGATGAATGACTCGTGGGGCTATCAACGAACAGACGATGCGTGGAAAAATCCCAAACAGGTTATTCGCAATCTGATCACCTGCGCCCATGACGGCGGAAACTATCTGATCAATATCGGCCCGAAGTCGGATGGCTCGATTCCGGAAGAGTCGGTCCAGATTCTCGGTACGGTCGGCCGCTGGATGGACAAGAATGGATCGGCGCTTTACGGTGCGGATGTCTGTCAACCTCGGCGTTCACGCAACGGCAGTTTCTCTCGCCACGGCAATACGCTTTATCTTCATGTTCATTTCTGGCCGGGTGGTGGCGACAACCTGGCGTTCGCCGGCCTGCGAAACAAAGTTAAGTCAGTAAGATTGCTGGCCAGCGGACAGAAAGTGGATTTTGAGCAGGACGATTATCACGTTCGTTTCAAAGGCCTCCCTGAAAAAGCCCCCGACGACCCGATCACGACGTTGGCGATTGAGTGCGACTCAGAACCAAAACAGGAAGAACTATTCGTCCGCCGCAGAGAGCGCGGGCAGGTTTAATGTCGAAGGGGATTACGCGATGCGAAGTTCGCGTGGCTGCGCATTACGCAGTCATGCGGCTTTTCAGAAAGATAATTCACCGCAGAGGCGCCGAGCGCGCAGAGACCACGCAGAGACCTGACGGCCACGCAACTTCTCTGCGCTGCCTCTGCGTTCTTTGCGTCTCTGCGGTGATGCTCATCCTTTTATTGACGACCTCCGCCCGCGCCCAACAGCCGAAGGTCCCACGCGTCTTCCTCCTCAATGGCCCCAAATTGGCTGAGACCAAACAGCGCATTCAGTCCGGCGACAAGACCTTCGATCCCGCCCTCGCGAAACTCGAAGTCGACGCGCGCAAGGCTCTTCGGCAGGAACCCGTTTCGGTCACTACCAAAGCATCCACTCCACCGAGCGGTGACAAGCACGACTATATGAGTCAGGCGCCGTACTTCTGGCCTGATCCATCAAAACCGAAGGGCCTTCCCTACATCCGGCGCGACGGCGAACGCAATCCGGAACTCGACAAGATTACCGATCATCACACGCTGGATTTGATGGAAGCCGCCGTGCGCACCCTGTCGCTGGCCTATTATTTTAAGGGCAACGAAGAGTACGCCGTCAAAGCCGCGATTATTTTGCGCGCCTGGTTTCTCGATCCAGCGACGCGGATGAATCCGAATCTGGAATTCGCGCAGTTCATCCCGGGAGTAAACACGGGACGTGGGATCGGATTGATCGAAACGCGCGGGCTCGCTGATGTGGTTGACGGAATCGGTTTGTTGGCCGGATCCAAAGCATGGACCGCCGCGGACCAGCGCGGGCTCGAAGATTGGTATGGGAAGTTCCTGCAGTGGATGCTCGCAAGCAAGAACGGCCGTGAAGAGAACGCGGCGAAAAACAATCACGGGACTTACTATGACGTGCAGACGACATCGTTTGCGCTCTTTCTCGGGAAAAGAGATTTAGCAGGACAGATCGTTGAGACCGCAAAGCAAAAACGGATCGCGCTGCAAATCGAACCGGACGGGCGTCAACCTTTGGAACTGGTGCGCACGAAAGCCTGGGGCTACAGCAACGGAAATCTGGACGGCCTGATGCTGCTGGCGCGCCTGGCGGAAAACGTCGACGTGGATTTATGGACTTATCAGACCAAAGACGGGCGCAGCATTCGCCGCGCGCTCGAATATCTTTACCCGTTCGCGGTGGGCGATCAGAAGTGGACGTACCAACAGCTCGGCGGCTTTGATGGAAAGTCTCTCTTGCCGCTCATGCGTCGCGCAGCCGGGCATTACAAAGACGAAAAGTTCAAAGCGATGATGACGAAGGTTCCAGGGCTTGATCCATCGAATCGCGAATCGCTGGTCGCGGCGAATTGAATCAGTGTTCGACACTCTTCGGTGTTGTCGCCTCCAGTTGTGTTTCGTGTTACTTCGTGTGAATTCGTGGATCGTCCGGACCTGATTAAAGAGCGATCCACTAAGTCACACGAAACGACACGAATGAAGATAGCAATCTGGCGCTTAGCCCTAAACGGTCATTTGGAGACACGAATGCAAACAGGAAGACTAATCGCAGCTCTTTTGGCGGGTATGATGCTTTCTCCTATCGGTGGCGTTATGGCGGCGAGGCGATCGGTTCAAACGGTTCAGCCGAACACCGACTGGTCGAAGGCGGTCGTCGAATCAACCATCAAGCGATTCCCTACCGCCGACTCTCTCAAGGGTTGGGGTTATGCAAAGTCTCTTTATCTTTACGGCCAGTATCTCGTCTATCTACGCACCCACGACAAACGCTACCTGGATCACGTCAAGGCCTGGGTCGATCTGCATATCGACGACAAAGGCGTCATCAATCGACCCATCGACGCGCTGGATTACATGCTGCCCGGTAACCTCCTGCTGATCCTTTATAAAGAGACAAAAGAAGAAAAGTACAAGCTGGCCGCAGAGAGCATACGCAAAGTTTTCGATACCTATCCGCGCAACAGCGACGGTGGTTTCTGGCACGCGAAGACAGTCAGCCGCAACTGGCAGCTTTGGGCTGACGGGGTGTTCATGTCGCTTCCCTTTCTGGTCCGCTACGGCCAGATGTTTGGCGACAGTGCTTACACAAATACCGAGGCGACCAAGCAAATGCTTATCTACTACAAGCACTTGAACGATCCAGCAACAGGTTTGCTGTGGCATGCCTACGACGAAAGTGGTAAGCAAACATGGGCTGATCCGACGACGCATCAGTCGGGCTTCCACTGGGGTCGCGCCTTTGGCTGGTACGCGATGACGCTGATCGAGTTGCTGGAAGTGATGCCGAAGAATCAGCCACAGCGATCGGAATTGATCGCCATCATCAACCAACTTGCCCAAGCGTTTGAGAAATACCAAGACCCGAAGACCGGGCTCTGGTATCAAGTAGTGGACAAGGGCGGCGTTGAAGGCAACTGGCTCGAAACGTCCTGCTCGAGCATGTACACATACATGATGTGGATGGGTGTGACGCGTGGCTATCTGCCGAAGCATTACGCGGACGTGGCGCAGAAAGGTTATCAGGGCGTGCTGACGAAACTATCGCTGGGCTCGGATGGGCTGACCAATCTTATCGACATCTCTGAAGGGACGAACGTCAGCGACCTGGCTTATTACTTCGCGCGCAAGCGTAACGCAAATGATTTTCACGGCATCGGCGCATTTCTGATCATGAACGAACAACTCGGCGCCGCGAGCATTGGCTACAAGCCAAAGCCTTTGAGTTGGAAGGCAAAGTGATGTCCGACGAACATCGGTTTGTCGTTGTCGTTGGAAGATAAGGTCAGTACCACCTGCGTGAGCGGGTGGGTCAAACACTCAATAACTGGGCTGCTTGTTTGGCCCACTCGCTCACGCAGGTGGTATTGACTTCATCGCAAAGTAGATCGATTAAAGTTTGTCGGACATTTTTGGAGTGCGCCGGCAGAGCGCAGCGGCGACGGCGCACTGAGCGCGAAGCGCGAACAACAATCGGACATGACTCATGCTTTCAAACAAAAAATGAGCGTGCCTGCGGCACGCTGGGCGGGCGAGGACGCCCGCGCTCCCAGCATTAACATGATCCGTCTATCGATGAGCTTTTTTGTGATGACACTGCTGTGTTGGTCTGTCACCGCTCAGCAAACAAAAATCACCCTGGCCGCTTTTGACCGGCAGCGAGTATTGAGAGCAGCGAACCGATATTTGCCAGAAGCTCCGATCACGATCACTGCGTCGCACAGTCCCCGCAGCGCCGGAGGCATGCATGACTTTTTTTCGGAAGGCGATTATTGGTGGCCTGATCCACAGAACCCCAATGGTCCATACATTCAACGCGACGGCATCACCAACCCCGACAACTTCGTCGAGCACCGGCGGGCGCTGATGCGACTGAGCATGCAGGTTCCCGCGCTCGCGTCCGCATACTTGATTACGAGAGACGAGCGTTATGCCACGCATGCCGTCCTTCATCTGCGCGCTTGGTTTCTCGATCCATCAACGCGCATGAATCCGAATCTACAATATGCGCAGGCGATTCATGGACGCTTTACCGGACGCGGCATCGGTATGATCGACACGATTCATTTGGTCGAGGTCGCCCGAGCGATCGAAGTTCTGAAAGACTCGTCGGCATTATCGATGACAGAATTGGGTGGGATCACACAATGGTTCACGGATTATCTGCAATGGATGACGACCAGCAAGAACGGCCTCGAGGAACGTGAGGCCAAAAACAACCATGGCACCTGCTGGGTGATGCAGGTCGCGGCGTTCGCCCATCTGGTGGGCGATCAGAAGCTGCTTGATTACTGTCGTGAACGTTTTAAGAAAGTAATGGTGCCTAATCAGATCGCCGCCGACGGCAGCTTTCCACAAGAGTTGCGACGCACCAAGCCTTACGGTTATTCGCTTTTCAATCTGGACGCGATGGCCACGATCTGTCAGATTCTTTCGACTTCGGCCGACAATCTTTGGACGTTTGAGACGGATGGCCGCGGCATGCGGCGGGCGATGGAATACATGTTTCCTTTCATTCGCGATAAGAAGAGTTGGCCGCTGAAGCCAGACGTGATGTACAACAGCGAATGGCCGATGCGTCACGGCAGTTTATTGTTCGCGGGCCTGGCACTGGATCGTCCTGACTATCTTGAGGTGTGGAAAAGGCTGCCGGCCGATTCAAAGGTTGAGGAAGTGATCCGAAATTTTTTCATTCGCCAGCCGATGTTGTGGGTTTAGTGGCATAGACTTCAGTCTGTGATGTGGCACACGGATCCACAGACTAAAGTCTATGCCACTTACTCAACGAGAGGAGCTTAAACCGTGAAGCTTACGTATCTCGATTGGACCATCATGGTCATCTATTTCGTGTTCGTGCTGGGCATCGGTTTTGCTCTGAAGCGCCATATGAAAACGAGCACGGACTTTTTCCTTTCCGGCCGGTCTATACCAGCGTGGATTACCGGACTGGCTTTCATCTCAGCGAATCTCGGCGCGCAGGAAGTGATTGGCATGGGCGCGTCCGGAGCAAAATATGGAATTGCCACCAGCCACTTTTATTGGATTGGCGCAATTCCGGCGATGGCCTTTGTCGGCGTGTTCATGATGCCGTTTTACTACGGCTCGCGCGCGCGCTCTGTGCCTGAGTATCTCAAGCTGAGATTCGATGAAAAGACGCGCGGCTTTAACGCGATCACGTTCGCGGTGATGACGGTCCTGTCTTCAGGGATTTCCCTCTACGCGATGGGCCTGCTGTTAGAGACCCTTCTGGGCTGGGACTTCAGCTTCAGCATTATCGTAGCCGCGCTGATCGTTCTCATCTACGTTTTCCTGGGTGGATTGACGTCGGCCATATACAACGAAGTGCTGCAGTTCTTCCTGATAGTGTTTGGTTTTGCGCCGCTGGTCTTTCTCGGTTTGAAAGATGCCGGTGGCTGGTCAGGATTACAGTCGCGTCTCGCCACGGTCGCCACCGCCAAAGGTTTTGGCGCGGGCGCGTTGACCCATTCGTGGCAGTACATGGGCTCGCCATCGTCGAACCCGATGGGCATCGAATGGTTCGGGCTGGCGATGGGGTTGGGATTCGTTTTGTCGTTCGGCTATTGGTGCACTGATTTTCTGGTGGTGCAACGCGCGATGGCGGCAAAGTCGATGTCGGCCGCGCGCCGCACACCTCTGATTGCGGCCGTGCCAAAGATGTTCTTTCCCTTTCTCGTGATTCTGCCCGGCATGATCGCGATTGCTCTGACTTACAAGACGGGCGGCAGTGGATTCATGTTGCCGAAGAAACCCGATGGCACGTTTGAGTACAACATGGCGATCCCGCTGATGCTGGGTCACTACTTCCCAACGGGTATGTTGGGTCTGGGGCTGACTGCGCTGATGGCCAGCTTCATGTCGGGAATGGCGGGTAATGTCACGGCCTTCAATACCGTCTGGACCTACGACATCTATCAGTCTTACATCAAGCGCGGCGCCAGCGATCAGCATTACCTTTGGATGGGCCGGATGGCGACGATCTTCGGCATCGTTATTTCCGTAGCCGCCGCGTATGTGGCGACGCGCTTCAACAACATCATGGACATGCTGCAACTCGTCTTTGCTTTTGTGAACGCGCCGTTGCTGGCGACGTTCCTGCTGGGCATGTTCTGGAAACGAACGACGGGGCATGGGGCCTTCATTGGATTGTTGTCAGGCACAACTGCCGCGGCGATTCACCAGGGATTGACGCTGCCGTTCGGCGCGCAGGCCGGCGTGAAAGGCGGTTGGTTTGCCACCATGCACACTTATCCAAGTGAACTGGCCCAGGCCTTCTGGACTGCGATCTTCGCCTGGTCGGCCTGTTTCGTGATCACGATTCTGGTTAGTGTCGCGACTCGAGCGCGTGACGATAAGGACCTGGTCGGTCTGGTTTACTCGCTCACAGAGCGTCCGAAAGAAGATCGACTGCCCTGGTATGAGCGGCCAGCGGTGCTGGCGGTTATCGTTTTGTTGGCGGCCATCGCGCTGAACATAGTTTTTTGGTGATAACTAATGGAGCGCGGGCATCCTGCCCGCCAGCGCGCACAGCGCGCTCGAACCCTGGTCGTTGCCCGTTAAAACTGTTCGCTTCGACCGGCAAAGAAAGAGGTGACCTGATGCAACTTGATATTCGATTACCGATTGGACTCATGTTCACCGTGGTCGGTGGATTGTTGACGGTGTTCGGGTTGATCGGCGATAAGAGCGGACTGCAGCGCTCTCTCGGTATCAATGTCAATTTGTGGTGGGGTCTGGTGATGCTCATTTTCGGCGTCGTAATGTTTCTTCTCGGCCGCCGTGGCACCGCCACTGCGCGGCTAACCGAGGAGAGTCCGGAAGGACGAAAGATAGAAGAAAAGGAGCATCAAGCGGGTCTCGAGAAATGACGAATCCCGCAGAGTTTGCTGAAGCCTTTCGCAGTCTGTATGGCGGCCAGCCCCGCATCTATCGCGCGCCGGGGCGAGTTAATCTGATTGGCGAGCACACGGATTATAACGAAGGTTTCGTGATGCCCGCGGCGATTGATTTTTTCACCTTGGTCGCCATAGATACGCGTGATGATCGCCGGATTGTCATTCGCTCAGAGAACTTTTCCGAAAGGGCTGAACTCGATCTCGACCAAACGCCGTCGCGTGGTCGCGGGCACTGGAGTGATTACCCCTTTGGCGTCGCCGTAAAACTGGAAGCAGCCGGCCAACATCTGCGCGGCGCGAACATGCTGGTGCGCGGTGAAGTGCCCATCGGCTCCGGCTTGAGTTCATCGGCGGCGATCGAGGTTGCGACCGGCTTTGCTCTGCTTGATATCGCCGGCACCCGGATTGATCGCTTGGAGTTGGCTAAGGTTTGCCGGCAGGCTGAGAACGAGTTTGTCGGGATGCGTTGCGGCCTGATGGATCAATTCATTTCTTGTTTCGGTCAAACTGGACACGCGTTGATGCTCGATTGCCGCTCGCTCGATTACCGTCTGCTGCCGCTGCCGGACAATATGAAGCTGGTGGTCTGCAACACGATGGTCAAGCATGAATTGGCTGCCAGCGAGTACAATGCGCGCCGGGCGGAATGCGAAGAAGGTGTGCGCCTGCTGGCTCGGGAGTTGCCGGAGGTTAGGTTTTTGCGCGACGTCACGATTGGTAATCTGGAACAATTGGGGAATGAACTCCCCGCAGTAGTCGGGAAACGAAGCCGGCATGTCGTGAGCGAGAACGCGCGCGTCGTCGAGGCGGCCGCAGCGCTGGAACGCGAGGATCTGAAAACTTTCGGCGAGTTGATGGGCGAATCCCATCGCAGCCTGCGCGATGATTACGAAGTCAGTTGCGGAGAACTTGATGTGATGGTGGACATTGCCAACCAAGCCGAAGGAGTGTTTGGCGCGCGCATGACCGGAGGGGGTTTTGGCGGTTGTACTATCAACCTGGTCCGATCTGAGAGCATCGAATCATTCAAAGGAGTGGTGGCGAAAGATTATGCACAGGCTACGGGTCGTGAACCTGAGATCTATGTTTGTTCGTCGGCACAGGGAGCTGAACGGGTCGTGTGATTTGCAGCATGAGGTAAGTACAACCTACGTGAGCGGGTGGATCAAACACTCAATAAGCGGGTTGAATGTTCGGCCCACCCGCTCACGCAGGTGGTACTGACTCCATTACGAAAATGGATCTGCCCAAGCATCCGCATCGTCGTTACAACCCGCTGACGCGGGAGTGGGTTCTGGTATCGCCGCAAAGGACCGACCGTCCGTGGCAGGGACAAGTTGAAGAGGCACTGCCGCCAAAGCTTTCCGAGTATGATCCAACTTGTTATCTATGTCCGGGCAATGAGCGAGCGGGCGGCGTCTGCAATCCCGGCTACGCGCACACCTTCGTCTTCGACAACGACTTTGCGGCGTTGCGGCCGGACACGGCGGCGGAAAAGTACGAAGACGGTGTATTGATTGCAGAAGCTGAGCCGGGCATCTGTCGCGTAGTTTGTTTTTCTCCGCGCCACGATCTGACTATTTCGGCGATGGAGTCCGCGGACCTGCGTCACGTAATTGATGTCTGGGTCGATCAATTCCGCGAGCTTGGCCGCATGCCGGCGATTAATTCAGTACAGATTTTTGAAAATCGCGGGGCCATGATGGGCGCCAGCAATCCGCATCCGCACGGTCAGATCTGGGCCCAGCAGAGCTTGCCTAACGAAGTGTTGCAGGAAGTAAGTTCGCAACGCGATTATCGCGCGCGTCATGAATCTTGTCTTCTGTGTGACTATGTCTCGACAGAGTTACTGAAAGAAGAGCGCCTCGTCTGTCAGGATGACGATTATGTCGTGGTGGTGCCCTTCTGGGCGATATGGCCGTTTGAAACTTTGGTTATCGGTAAGCGACACACAACGGGACTGGATCAGTTGAGCGATTCTGAGAGAGACTCGCTCGGCGAAATCCTGAAGCAATTGACTTCAAGTTACGACCGATTGTTTGACGCGCCCTTTCCTTACACGATGGGTTTTCATCAACGGCCAACCGATGGCGAGGACCATTTGGAATGTCACCTGCACGCGCACTTCTATCCGCCGCTGTTACGCTCAGCCACGGTGCGCAAGTTTATGGTTGGCTACGAAATGTTGGCGATGCCGCAGCGTGATATTACCGCGGAGGAGGCCGCGGCGCGTTTGCGAGCGGTGATGGGTGATTCTTGGAATGTCTGATCATGTGGTTGAGACATGCGTGGTTTGTTCCCCTCCCTTTGGGAGGGGTTAGGGGAGGGTGCGAAGCTTAGGTTGATGTTTATTTAGACATTCGTTGTGTTTTACCCCGGACGACATGTGGAGAAACTGAGTCCGCTCAGACCCTCTCCCCCAACCCTCTCCCAAAGGGAGAGGGGGAAGGAACTTTCTTTGTTTGTCGCGATCTGCCAAAGACGCGTTGAAAGATATGACTATTACAATCACCGGAATTGAAACTCACGATGTCCGCTTTCCGACGTCACGTACCCTGGACGGGTCAGACGCAGTAAATGTCGATCCGGATTATTCGGCTGCCTATGTAATTTTGCGCACCGACAATCCGGGTCTTGAAGGCCACGGACTCACCTTCACCAACGGCCGCGGCAACGATGTCGTCTGCGCGGCAATTGAGGCGCTTGGATCGCGCGTCAAAGACCGGACGCTGGAATCCATCACGCAAGATATGGCCGTGTTCTGGTACTCGGTCGCCGGGGACACTCAACTACGATGGCTCGGTCCTGAGAAAGGTGTCATCCATCTCGCCACTGGAGCGTTGATCAATGCGGTGTGGGATCTTTACGCGAAGGTTGAAGGCAAACCTGTTTGGAAACTGCTCGTAGATATGACGCCGGAGCAAGTGGTCACGGCAATTCCCTTCCGTTACATCACCGATGCACTTACTCACGAAGAGGCTTTGGACATTCTGCGAAAACTCGAACCAACCAAGGCCCAGCGCGAAGCCGAGATGCGCGCGCAGGGTTATCCGGCTTACACAACTTCCGCTGGATGGCTTGGTTACTCAGACGAGAAAATACGGCGACTGGTACGTGAGGGGATTCAGGAGGGTTGGACGCATTTCAAGATGAAGGTCGGGGCCAACCTGGAAGATGACGTGCGCCGCGCGCAACTAATCCGCGATGAAATCGGACCGGACCGCACTCTGATGATGGACGCGAACCAGGTCTGGGATGTGGGCCAAACGATCGAATGGATGAAAGTGCTGGCCCGTTTCAACCCTCTCTGGATCGAAGAGCCAACCAGCCCTGATGACGTGCTCGGTCATGCAACGATCGCGCGCGCAGTCGCGCCGATTGGCGTGGCCACCGGCGAAGCTTGTCACAATCGCGTGATGTTCAAGCAATTCCTGCAAGCAAGAGCTTTAGACTTCTGTCAGGTTGATAGCTGCCGTTTGGGCGGCGTCAACGAAGTTCTGGCGGTATTGTTAATGGCGGCAAAGTTCGGCGTCCCGGTTTGTCCGCATGCGGGCGGCGTCGGACTCTGCGAGTACGTACAGCACCTTTCAATCTTCGATTACATTGCGGTCAGCGGATCGCTCAAGAATCGCCGCGTAGAGTTCGTCGACCACCTGCACGAACACTTTGTTTACCCGGTCGAGATTCGTAACGGCAATTATGTCGCGCCATTGGCGCCGGGCTACAGCATCGAGATGAAACCAGAGTCAATTAAGCAATACGAGTTCCCGGATGGTGCTGAGTGGAAGAAGTAGTGGTGGCACAGACTTCAGTCTGTGATGACCCTGTCGAAAGAAGAATCACAGACTGAAGTCTGTGCTACGAACCTTAATGAGTACCGAACTTCAAGTCGCACTGATTAGCGGACCGGCGTATGACCGGCTCTACGAGTGTCTGCCAGCCTTCACCGCGGCGAGCGGCGTCAACGTCAACGTTGCTTTTTGCGGCGACCATCCGGCGCTGAACCAACACCTGGCGTCGCTTGCGGAAGTTCCTTACGATCTCGTCTCGACACATACGAAGTATGCTCCTTCACAGTTGCGGTTTCTGGCGCCACTGGATGATTTGATCGCTTCATCATCGTTTGATGATTTCGTGCCGCTCTTGCTGGAGCTCGCGCGCGTCGATGGTTCGCTCTACAGCGTTCCTCGCAACATCGATGTCCGACTGTTGCATTATCGAACCGACTTGATCGACTCGCCGCCGGCCACCTGGGACGAACTAATTCAAACTGCCAGAAGACACAACTCGCCACCGGATTGTTATGGCTTCATTTTTCCTGGTTGCGAGTCGGGTTTGTTCGGGACTTTTTTTGAGTTGGCAGAGATGGCCGGCGCGCGTTTGTTCCCGGATGATCTCGTGCCCAACATTCGGAATGAGGGTGGCCGATGGGCGCTTCGATTTTTGCGTGGATGTTTTGCAGAAGGACTGACGCCACGTGAACTTCCTGAATGGCATTACGACAAGGTGCATGAGTGTTTCCGCTCGGGACATGCGGCGATGGCGGGCGACTGGCCCGGTTATTACAGTCTCTACAGCAATCCGAAGATTTCCGCGGTGCACGATCGACTGGGCCTGAGTCCTTATCCCGTCGGACCGGCAGGCAAGTCTTTGTCGTATGGCGGAGGCCACACCTTCGCGCTGACGAAACAGGGTGTGAAAAAAGCGGAGGCGTTACGGTTGCTGCTGTACCTGACCGCGGGTGAACAGCAATTGAGCGAAGCACGACAAGGGTGTGTGCCGGTGCGTCGTTCAGTGATGAAACAGATGCAAGCGGAAGCTGATGAAGCGAATGGCGCGCGTTTCGGGATGTTAGAGAAAGTGATCGCCGAGCACATCCTGATTCCACCAAAGTTCGCGCGCTACCCGGAAGTGGAAGAGGTCCTGTGGCGAACCGTGCAGAAAGCTTTTTTGGGTGAGATGGAGATCGACGACGCGCTGAGCAGCATGACAGCGCAGATAAGTCAGATTGTGGGGCAGGCGGAAGTTGCGAACTGCCTCGCCACGTAGTGGCGAAATGTTTATAGCACGCGGTTCTTCCCGGTTATTTTCTTAGCTCCGTTAGGAGCGACATGCTCCGCCGCCCGTAAACGGGCTCTGGGTTATTTTTGGACGACGTTGCTATAAACATCTCGTCCCTACGGGACGATGAATCTCGAAGCCTCAATGGGAAACGAACTGACGAACCAAACTTTTCTGATCACCGGCGCGCACGGTTTCATCGGCGCGTGGATCGTAAAGCGTTTGCTGGCCGGCAGCGCGCGGATTGTCATTTTTGATCAGAGCACGGACCCACAGAGGCTTCGCTTGATCATGAACAATGAAGAAATCTCTCAGACTAAAGTCGTGACCGGCGATATCACTGAAGCGGATGCCCTGATGCCGATCATCGACAGCTTTGACGTCACCAACGTTATTCATCTCGCCGGATTGCAGGTGCCGACCTGCAAAGCTAATCCGCGTCTGGGCGCCATGGTGAACGTCCTGGGCACGATCAATGTCTTCGAAGCTGCCCGTCAAAGCCAGGGTCAGATCAAGAACGTCACCTACGCCAGTTCGGCGGCGGTGTTCGGGGTGGTCGAAGACGAGCGAGCGATCACTGAGCGCGACGAGCCGCAACCAACGTCGCACTACGGCGTCTTCAAACGCTGTAACGAAGGCAACGCGAGGATCTACCATCTGGATCATGCCGTGAATAGTATGGGTCTAAGGCCGCTGACCGTTTATGGCGTGGGCCGGGATTTTGGTCTGACTTCCGATCCGACCAAGGCAATGAAAGCGGCGGTAGTTGGCCGGCCGTTTCATATTCGCTTTGGCGGACGCACAGACTTCCAATATGTAAGAGACACGGCCGATGTATTTATTCGCGCAGCCACTTCGGATTTGACTGGCGCCCACGTTTTCAATCTGCATGGCGAGACAATTTCGATTGCCGATGTGGTCGCGGAAATCGAGCGCGTTCGGCCCGAGGCAGCCGGCACGATCACTTACGCCGATGAGCCGCTGGCGATTCCGGCTGAGATGGATGACCACGCGATTCGCGAGGCGCTTGGGTATTTGCCGGCGACGCCGCTGGCCGAAGGCGTGCACTCGACGATCGAGCGATTCGCTGAGTTACAGATCGAGGGGCGTTTGGATACAAGCGATTTGGATAGCTAGTACCAGGCTTTCTTTGCGCCTTGGGTTTTCGCTTTGCGCCTTTGCGTGAACGTTCAACTTGCGCAAATGAGTTTCACGCAAAGGCGCAAAGGGCGAATCGAAAGGCGCAAAGAAGAAAAACCGGATAACAACGACGGAGGAAGAATGAAAACCAAACTAACTGTCGGCTTATTAGTCGTCATCACGGCGCTTACGATCTTCGGGCTCGCCTGTCGCCGTCAAACTACGGGCGGCAAGCGCGTCATCGCGGTCATTCCAAAAGGGACTTCGCATTTCTTCTGGCAGAGCGTCCATGCCGGGGCCGAGACTGCCGCGAAAGAAGCGGGCGTAGACATCATGTGGAAAGGTCCCGAACACGAGATCGACTATGCCGCGCAGATTAATATTGTCGAAGACGCCATCAATCGTCGCGTCGACGGCATCGTCCTCGCGCCCACGCACAAAGACGCCTTGGTCCCAATCGTCGAGCGGGCCCAGAAGGAAAACATTCCCGTGGCGATTTTTGATTCCGGCATCGGGACTGAGAATTATGTTTCGTACATCGCCACCAACAATCTTCAGGGCGGCGCGGTGGCTGCCGAGCGGCTCGCCGCTAAACTCGGCGGCAAAGGCAAGGTCGCGATCCTGGGCGTCAAAGCCGGGTCTGTCTCAACCGACCAACGCGAACAGGGCTTTCAGGACACGATTAAGCAGAAGTATCCGGGAATCGAGATCGTGGCCTTTCAATATGGCGATGCCGACCGCGCGCGTTCGCTTGATCGCGCGACGGACATTCTGACTGCGCACCCGGAACTCAACGGCTTTTTTGCCTCCAACGAATCGTCAACCGTCGGCGTCGTGCAGGCGCTGAAACAAAAGGGCCTCGGCGGCAAAGTCATCCTGGTGGGCTTCGATTCGAGTCCGAACTTAATCGACGATCTTAAAGCCGGAGCCATTGATTCGCTCGTCTTACAGAATCCATTCAAGATAGGTTACGAGTCAGTCAAAGCCATGGTGGCGAAACTTAACGGCCAGACGCCTCCGCGCGTGATTGACACCGGTGTGAAGCTCTTGAGCAAGGAAAATCTCGAGACGCCGGAGATGCAGCAGTTGCTGAAATCACCATAGAGAGGGATGTCCGGGTTTCTTCCCCTCCCTTTGGGAGGGGTTAGGGGAGGGTGCGAAGCTTGACGCCGACAGACCCTCTCCCCGACCCTCTCCCAAAGGGAGAGGGAGAAAAGACTCGGACATTTGATAATGACTACGCAAAGATCCGCGCTGGAAATGCGCGGCATCAACAAATCATTCGCCGGCAATACCGTTCTGGCCGAGGTGAATCTGTCGGCGCGCGCCGGTGAAGTACATGCGCTGGTGGGTGAAAACGGCGCCGGCAAATCCACTTTGATGAAAATCCTCGCCGGCGTTTATCAACCTGACGCGGGCGAAATTCTGATCGATGGCCAACCGGTTCGCTTCGCTCGCCCGTCGGATGCACTGGGCAGCGGTGTCGCGATGATCTATCAGGAGTTGTCGCTGGCGCCCGATTTGACGGTGGCTGAGAATATCTTTCTGGGGCGCGAGCCTCTCAGCTTCGCCTGGCTCAGAATGGTCAATCGCCGCGAGATGAACACGCGCGCCGGCGAGATGCTCAAAGCCTACGGGTTCAAAATTGATCCGCGCGCGTCGATCAAGCATTTGAGCGCCGCCGACCGGCAACTGGTCGAAATCACGCGCGCTACAGTTGAAGCGAAACGCGTCCTGGTGATGGACGAGCCCACCTCTTCGCTGACCGCACACGAGGTGGAAGACCTTTTTCGTTTGATACGTAATTTGAAGGAGCGCGGTCTGGCGATCATTTACATTTCCCACAGACTGGAAGAACTGGATTTCATCGCCGATCGCTTGACGGTCCTGCGCGATGGAAGAGCTGTCTATTCAGGCGCGTGGGGCGAAATCTCGCGGACCGACATCATTCGACACATGGCCGGGCGCGAGTTGAAAGAAATCTTTCCGCCGAGGGTGGCGACGAAAGGCGAAACCCGGCTGCGCGTCACGAACCTGACCCGCAAAGGAAAATTTCGGGAGGTTAATTTTGCCGTTGCCGCCGGTGAAGTTATCGGGATCGCCGGACTCGCGGGAGCGGGACGCACTGAACTGGTCGAAACAATCTTTGGCGCCTATCGCGCCGACGAGGGCGAAGTTTTCCTGGATGGATCGAGACTCCATCTGGCGCAACCTGATCTGACCGTCGCCCGGGGTCTGGGATTGCTTACCGAAGATCGAAAGCGGACGGGTTTGTGTTTGAATCAACCACTGGCTGGAAATCTCACGCTGGCAAATCTACGGGCGTTGACGCGAGGTTGGCTTTTGGATCGGCGGCGCGAAAACGCGGCCGCACGTGAGTACATCGAAAAACTTCATATTCGCCCACCCGATCCCGACAAGACCGTCGCGCTCATGAGCGGCGGCAATCAACAAAAGGTTTTGCTGGGCCGCTGGCTGTTCGCCGGCTCAAAAGTATTTCTGCTGGACGAGCCCACGCGTGGCGTGGACGTGGCTGCGCGCTCAGAAATTTATCGCGCTATCAATCAACTGGCGGAAGCGGGCGCGGCCATCGTTATGGTTTCTTCTGATTTGCCGGAGCTGCTGGGGATGGCCGATCGCATCCTGGTGATGCGGCGCGGCCGTCTGGTGGCTGAGCTGGATGCGCGTCAGACGACGCAGGAAGAAGTTCTCCGTCACGCCGCGGTCGATGAAGGCGAGCAACAGGCAGCTTGAATTGGAGTGCGCCGGCATAGCGAAGCGGCGACGGCGCTTTGGATATCTGCCGCGCAGGGATTCCAAAAGAATCCAAAGCGGTGTCGCGCTGCGCTTGCCACCGCACTCCAAAATAGGGATTCATGTCGGACTGGATCAAACGCTTCATTCCCTTCGCCAGCTTGATCGCGCTGTGCGTGATCATTGCGGCGCTTGAGCCGAGGTTTCTCTCGTCGGGCAATCTGGCCAGCGTCGCTCGCCAAACGGCCGTGATCACCGTTATGGCCATGGGCATGACGATGGTGATGGTCTCTGGCGGTATCGATCTTTCCGTCGGCTCAATGATGGCGCTCGCCGGGGTGACGGGCGCATTCGCGCTGGCCGGCGGCGCGCCACCGGTCGTGGGAATCATGACGTGCATGGCCGCGGGCGCCGTGTGTGGTTTGATGAATGGCGCCGCCATCGCCACGCTGAAGATTCCACCTTTTATTGTCACGCTCGGAGCGATGGGGATCTATCGCGGGATCGCTTTGCTGATAACAGACGGCAAGGCGGTAGTCGGCCTGCCGACAAAGTTTGGTTACCTCGCCGAAGGCAATTTGTTTGGCATCGTCCCGATTCCGCTTTTGATTGTGGTGATGGTAGCGTTGGCAATTCACTTCGTTTTGTCGAGTACCCGACTGGGACGTTATTGCTACGCCATCGGCAGTAACGTTGAGGCTGCCCGTTACGCGGGCGTTCGCGTGACGCGCTGTCAAATTATCTTCTACGTGATTCTGGGAACGCTGGCTGGGCTGGCCGGCGCGATTGAAGCCGCGCGCCTGGTAACCGGCCAACCAACCACCGGCGAAGGTTACGAGCTGCGTGTCATCGCCGCGGTGGTGATCGGTGGCGGGTCTCTGAGCGGCGGTCAGGGCACGGTCGTGGGTACGATCATCGGCGCGTTGATCATGGGCGTGCTCGCGAACGGCGCGAACCTGCTGGGCATTTCATCTTTCACCCAGCAGATCGTCATCGGCTCAGTGATCGTGCTTGCCGTAACGTTTGATGAGTTTCAGCGGCGTCGACTGGAGACCGCGGGATCGTGAATCAAGGAAGGAGAGAAGTGGCACAGACTTCAGTCTGTGGATTCGCGCACGACATCACAGACTGAAGTCTGTGCCACGAAAGCAAAGATGAAACTAGCGCAGTTCAAAACTAAAGAATCGGATCAGCAGCGGCTGGGAGTGTTGGTGGGTGATGTTGTTTGCGACGTCGCGGAATTGGCACGGGCAGTTAAGACGGCAGGCGGCAAACCGGCGAGCTGGCTGCTTGAGACTAAAGATACTCTGGATGTCATTGGCCGCGGCGACTCAGCTCTCAGCGACATCAACGCGCTGTTGGGTGATCGGTCGCGCACCGGTCGAGGCCAGACTGCGGGTTACTCCCTAGACCAAATCGAATTTCTCCCGGCCACTTATCCGAGCAAGATTCTGGCTATCGGTCGTAACTATGTTGACCACGCCATCGAAGGCGGAGCGGCGCCGCCCGCAGCTCCGCTGCTCTTTAACAAACTTCCGAATTCCCTGAGCGCCCACAACGCGCCGATCGTGCTGCCCGACATCAGTCAGAAAGTCGACTATGAAGCGGAACTGGCCGTAGTGATTGGCCGCCGAGCCCTCCGAGTCAGTGAGGGCGAGGCGCTTGATTATGTTTTTGGTTACACACTGATCGACGACGTGAGTGCGCGCGATCTGCAATTCGGCGACGGTCAATGGACGCGCGGCAAGGGTCTGGACACTTTTGCTCCGCTGGGCCCGTTCATTACCACACGTGACGAGATTGCGGACGTCCAGGCACTTAAGATTGAAGGACGCTTGAACGGCGAGGTAATGCAGACATCAAACACCAGCAAGATGATTTTCCAGGTGGCTTATTTAATCTCGTATCTCTCGCAGGCAATCACGCTGGAGCCGGGCGACGTGATCGCGACCGGCACACCCGAAGGCGTGGGCATCTTTCGTGATCCGCCGATCTTGCTGAAAGCCGGCGACGTCTATGAAGTTGAGATCGAAGGGCTGGGCACGCTGCGAAACCCGGTAGTAGCTGGTGAGTAAGGGACGCAGACTTTTTAGTCTTGCTCCCTCTCCCTTTGGGAGAGGGTTGGGGTAAGGGCATTAGCGAGAACCTAGTTTGACCTGGGCGCTGTCGTGGGTAAACACGACGGGTGCCTAAAAAATCGGGCGCGTTAAGCTTCGCACCCTACCTAACCCCTCCCAGAGGGAGGGGGAAGAAACCAAGTGCGTTTGACTAACATGATCAGAGTTTTCTTTTAGACTGTGTTTGCTGATGTCGAAATCACAGACTGAAGTCTGTGCCACATTAATGCGCGTCTCTCTTTTCATCACTTGTCTGGTCGACCAGATGTTTCCCGACGTTGGGGATGCGATGGTCACGACCCTGCGGCGGCTGGGCGTCGAGGTCGGCTTCAATGACGCGCAGACATGCTGTGGCCAAGTTGCTTTCAATACCGGCTATCGCCCGGAGACGCGCGCGATGGCCGAGCATTTTGTCTCCGTCTTTGAAAACGACAAGGCTGATTTCATCGTCGCTCCGTCGGGATCATGCACCGCAATGGTGCGGAATTTTTACGGCGAATTATTTCATGGAGCTGACGATCAGCAGTGGCGCGAGCGACTGGGCCAGGTGCGGCCACGTTTGCGTGAGTTCTCAGAATTTATCGTCAACGAGCTGGGGATAGAAGAGGTGGGCGCCCGCTTCCCTTCCCGCGTCACTTATCACGACGCATGTCATCTTTTGCGCGAGCTGGGGATTTCCGACCAGCCGCGACGTTTGATTCGCGCCGTGCGCGACGTCGACTTTGTCGAGATGGAAGCTCCGGACACATGTTGCGGTTTTGGCGGAACGTTTTCAGTCAAGTACGGCGAGATCTCAAATGCGATCCTGCAAGAGAAACTGACGCGGATCGAAAAAAGCGGCGTTGAGTATGTCGTCGCCAACGATTCGAGTTGTCTGATGCAGATCGCGGGGGGTTTGAGTCGCGCGGGTTCCCCGGTGAAGACGATGCATCTGGCGGAGTTGTTAGCCAGGGTGTGACAAACGCTAGTTCAGAGTCGGGCTACTGCCCGACTAAGCGGGCGGTAGCCCGCTTCTAAACATTCTTACATGGCTAATCCCGATTTAACTCAACGGTCGCACGACGCGCTTGAGAACACGGTTCTGCAAGGCGCGCTCAAGGCGGCCACGACCACGTTCATCGAGCGTCGGCGCGACGCGATCACTTCCATCGCCGATTGGGAAGGCTTGCGTCAACGCGCACGGCAGGTCAAAGAGCACACGATTAATAATCTCGATTTCTACCTCGAGCAAGTTGTTCAGAAGGTAGAGGGGCACGGCGGCAAAGTGTTCTGGGCCCGTACCGGCGACGACGTGAGTAGATACATCATCGAGTTGGCGCACGCGCGCGGCGTTAAGTCCGTCGTCAAAAGTAAATCGATGGCGACGGAAGAGATCGAGTTGAATCACGCACTCGAAGCCGCGGGCGTGCGGCCAATCGAAACTGATCTGGGCGAGTACATCATCCAGCTCGCGCAGGAAAAGCCTTCACACATCATCGTGCCTGCCATTCATAAAACCCGCGGCCAGATCGCCGATCTCTTCGAAGAAAAGCTGCGCGAAGGCCGTCCAAATGAAGTTGCTGAGATAACCGCTATGGCCCGTAAGCGGCTGCGCCATGAATTTCTTTCGGCTGAGATGGGAATCACCGGCGCCAACTTCCTGATTGCTGAGACCGGCACAGTCGTGCTGGTCGAAAACGAAGGCAACATACGTTTGAGCACGCAAGTGCCGAAGATTCACGTCGCCGTAGTCGGGATTGAAAAGGTCATTCCGCGCTTTGACGATCTGTCAGTGTTTCTGCGTCTGCTGCCGCGCAGCGGCACCGGCCAGAAACAAACGGCGTACGTCTCGTTTCTCAACGGACCCAGACAGGCGGCGCCAGAATCAGCTTTTGAGTTTCACCTGGTCCTGATGGACAACGGCCGCACGCGCATTCTGGCCGACGAGCAGATGCGCGAGTCGCTCTACTGCATTCGCTGCGGCGCCTGTCTGAACGTGTGTCCGGTCTATCAGAAGATTGGCGGCCAGGCTTATGGATGGATCTATCCGGGACCGATTGGCGCGGTGATCTCTCCTCAATTGCAGAGTCTGGGCCAGTCGGGCGATCTGCCGTTCGCGTCGAGTTTGTGCGGCGCGTGCCGCACGGCTTGTCCCGTCGATATCAATCTGCCCGATCTGCTGCTGGCCCTGCGGGCCAGGGCAAAAGAGTCCGGCGCCGGACGAAAGTTGAGTGAGAGCATCGCGATGCGTTCAGTCGCATTCGCAGCGAAGCGGCCCAGGCTATTCGCGTTCGCGGGCAAAGTGATGCGTAGCTTCGCGCGTCTGCTATCCAGAGACGAGAAAATTAAGAGTGTTCCGTTTCCGCCGCTAAGTGGTTGGACACGTTATCGCGATTTGCCCGCGCCGCAGAGTAGTTCATTTCGCGCGCGATGGAAAAAGCACCTTGATGAGTAAAGCGAATCCCACCGTGAATCAGAATGGTGTCCTTGACAATGTGCGTCGAGCGCTGGGGCGAAGTTCAACCGTGCCGCCAATTCCGCTCGATCCGTTCATTGAGCCGAGCGCTAAAACCGATATAGGCGAGCTGGTAGAGCGCTTCACTGAAGAAGCCACCGCCGTTCGTGCGCGGGTGTATTACATGTCCGACAAACTTCAGCTTGTCGCCGGTGACGGAGAACAATCGGGGACAGAACGGATCGACAAACTAAAGCTTGTCGGACAAGTAGGCGCGCGTGTCGCTGAGATTTGCCGTTCCGTCGGAGCGACGGAAGTTGCTCTTTCAGACTCAGCGCTGATCGCTGAAATGAATTTACAGGAGCAGCTTGGCACACAGGGTTTCTCAATATTCATCCCGGACGCGGTGTCCTCTGCTCACGAGCAAACAGCCGCTCGCTTAGCCAAATGTGACGTTGGATTGACTGCGGCGGACTATGCGATCGCAGAGACGGGAACGATTGTGCTGAGCAGCGACGAACCGAATGCGCTGCTGGTGTCGCTGCTGCCGGCGGTGCACATCGCCTTAGTTCGCTCGTCACAAATCGCGGCCAGCCTGGATGAAGTCATCAGTAAGATTGGCAAGGAGCGAATTGGTCGTCTCGATTCCAGCCCCTCAGTCACTCTCATCACAGGCCCCAGCCGCACCAGCGACGTTGAGTTGGTGTTGAGCATCGGAGTGCACGGACCGAAAGAGTTGCACGTGATCGTTATTGATTGGTGGCACAGTTAGAAATTAAGGGGGAATTACAGGATCGGATTCAAATGAAGTGAGGAGTCGCGGCTATGCCGGCTGATGTGCGGAAAGGCTCCGCCTTTCCGGTAGCGTTTCAAACCGCCTTCGGGGCTATGCCCCGGCTTCAAGAGAGGGCATAGCCCATTTCGCAATCTTAAGGCACATCGGGCGGCAGAGCCGCGAACGAGCCCTACAGAATATGATGACAACGACACGAACAATTTCTCTCTTGCTAATTACGATCCTGGCCGGGTCTGGTTTTTCCTCTCATGCTCAAAACACGAGTACGAAGAAAAATATCTACCACGACACTTGGATCGATCTGAACAAGAACGGTCGCATGGATGTCTATGAAAACCAGAAAGCGCCCATCGACCGGCGCGTCGAAGATTTACTCGGGCAAATGAATCTGGAAGAGAAGACCTGTCAGACGGCAACGCTGTACGGCTACAAGCGCGTGCTGCAAGACGAACTTCCCACCCCCGACTGGAAGAACCAGATTTGGAAAGACGGCATAGCGAACATCGATGAGCATTTGAACGGCGTGAGTGCGGGTTCAAAAAGTATCTACGCCAACGACATCAAGAAACATGTTTGGGCGATGAACGAAACGCAGCGCTTCTTTATTGAGGAGACGCGTCTGGGGATTCCGGTCGACTTTACCAACGAAGGACTGCGTGGCGCCGCGTTCACAACCGCGACAAGTTTTCCATCTGAGTTAGGGATGGGTCATACGTGGAACCCGCAATTGGTGCGCGAGATGGGTCGCATCACCGGCCAGGAAGCGCGTGCGCTTGGCTACACCAATGTCTATGCACCTACGCTCGACGTATCTCGTGATCAGCGTTGGGGACGGATAGAAGATACCTATGGAGAAGATCCTTATCTGGCATCGCGACTGGCCGTCGAAATGGTCAAGGGTCTGCAGGAAAAGTTCACGGTCGCGTCCACCGGAAAGCACTTCGCGGTTTACAGCGTGGGCAAGGGTGCACGCGAAGGCGAAGCCCGCACCGATCCGCAAATCTCTCCGCGTGAAATTGAGAACCTTTTGCTGCCGACTTTCAAGGCCGCGATCAAAGAAGGTGAGATGCTCGGCGTGATGAGTTCTTACAACGACTATGACGGCATTCCCGTCACCGGCAGCAAGTACTGGCTAACCGATCGACTAAGAAATGACTTCGGCTTCAAAGGGTATGTCGTTTCCGACAGCGCCGCGGTCGAATACCTCTACAGCAAGCATGCGGTCGCGGCCGACATGAAAGACGCCGTGCGGCAATCGATTGAAGCCGGCTTGAATGTGAAGACAAACTTCACCAGACCTGAAGATTTCATTTTGCCGCTGCGCGAGCTGGTAAAAGAAGGCAAGGTTCCGATGAAGACCCTGGACGATCGCGTGCGCGATGTCCTGCGCGTTAAGTTCATTCTGGGTATCTTCGATCATCCTTACGTCGCCGACGCGGAGCTTTCGGAACGAATCGTCAATTCTGCCGAGCATCAGCAGGTCGCTTTGCGCGCCGCTCGTGAGAGCCTCGTCCTGCTGAAGAACGAGAAGAACATTCTGCCGTTGAGTAAGGAGATCAAATCCCTCGCCGTGATCGGCCCCAACGCCGATGACGACAGCACGGCGCGTTATCGTTACGGCCCGTCCGGCGTCAAAGGTGTGACGGCGCTCGCGGGAATCAAGACCAAGCTCGGCGGCAACGTCAGGGTTAACTACGCGAAGGGTTGCGAGATTACCGACGCGCATTGGCCGGAGACTGAAGTCCTGCCGGAACCGCTAACCACTGAAGAACTAAGCGAGATTAGCAAAGCGGTTGCAGCCGCGCAGAATTCTGATGTCGCTATAGTCGTGTTAGGCGATTCGATGAAGACCGTAGGCGAAAGCGCTTCGCGCACGAGTCTCGACTTGCCCGGTCACCAATTGGAGTTGGTCCAGGCGGTTTACGCTACCGGCAAACCCGTTGTCGTGGTCTTGATCAATGGACGGCCGATGAGCATCAATTGGGTCAACAAGTTCGTGCCCGGCATCATCGAAGCCTGGTTTCCAGGAGTGCAGGGTGGAACTGCTATCGCTGATGTCTTGTTCGGCGATTACAACCCGGGCGGAAAACTGACCGTTACTTTTCCGCGAACCGTCGGGCAAATTCCTTTCAATTTTCCGACCAAGCCAAAGGCCCAATGGGAAGGTGAGAAGACGCGTGTTAATGGCGCGCTCTACTACTTTGGACACGGGTTGAGCTACACGACGTTCGTTTACAGCAATCTGAAGATTGAGGTTGCCGACCGTAACGCGAGCGTGAACCGACGGGGCAGTAGCCCGACCGTCAGGGAGGGCGCTAACATCACCGTCACTGTCGACGTGAAGAACACCGGCACGCGCGCAGGCGATGAAGTCGTGCAACTCTACACGCGCGATCTGGTGAGCAGCGTCACGACTTATGAAAAGAACCTGCGTGGTTTTGAGCGCGTGCACTTGAAACCAGGCGAGACGAAGACAGTGAGTTTTACGCTGACACCGGATGATTTGGCTCTGTGGGATCGGAGCATGCATTTCGTCGTCGAGCCCGGAAAGTTTCGCGTGATGATCGGATCGGGCTCTGAAGATATTCGTTTGAATGGTGAGTTCGAGATCGTGGCGAAGTAACGAGTGGCTGAAAATGAGGTCAGTACCGCGAGCGGTAGCGACCGGGTAGTTTTTGATCGACTCCCTTCTCCCTCTGGGAGAAGGGCTGGGGATGAGGGCGCGAAGCGTAGGGCGATGTTTTTTTGGCTGTGACCGTGTTCAGCCAACACAACTATTAGGTCAAGAGGGCCCCGCTCAACCCCTCACCCCAACCCTCTCCCAAAGGGAGAGGGCGTCCTAAGCCCGATCACACAGAGAAAACTTAACTGGAGGTTTCTGATGAATCGTTTCCTTATCATCGTTTGCATTCTGATCTCATCCGCGGCGATCGCTTCTGGCCAACCGACGCCAACACCAAGTCCGGCCGATCCCTGCGCCGAAGTAACCGCCCGGGCGACCAGGGCTGAAACGAGACTGAAGGACTGGCCGGCCCTGGCCCGTTACCGCGAAGACGACACGAAAATCACTGCACCCGCAAAGGGCGAAGACCGAATTGTTTTCATGGGCGATTCGATCACCGATTCATGGGACGATCCAAAGTATGGCGGCTTCTTTCCCGGCAAGCCTTACATCGATCGCGGCATCAGCGGGCAAACAACACCACAGATGCTCATCCGCTTCCGGCCTGATGTGATTGCCTTGCAGCCGAAGATCGTTGTGATCCTCGCGGGCACCAATGACATTGCGGGCAACACTGGGCCGATGACGTTGGCGGCCATCGAAGATAATCTGACTTCGATGTATGACCTGGCGCATGCAAATGGCATCCGTGTCGTGTTCGCTTCCCTGCTCCCGGTCAGCGATTACGAGAAGAACAAGGATGGGCAACAAATCATTCGCACGAAACAACGCCCGCCGGATCAGATCACTTCGCTCAATGATTGGATGAAGAAGTATGCGGCGGCCCACGGCGGCATCTACCTCGATTACTTTTCCGCGATGGTTGATGACAAGGGTTTCCTGAAAGAAGAGTTGAGTGAAGACGGGCTGCATCCCAACCAGAAAGGCTATGACGTGATGGCGCCACTGGCCGAGCAAGCCATCGCTGCGGCCCTAAAATCGCGACGATAGCGGTAACAATCGCGGAAACCCAAGAATTTTTCTTGCGAGGAGATTGGTTTCCAATTAACATGTAGCCCATTCTTGCCAGGCACGGATTGAAGTAGCGCGGGCTGCCAGCCTGCGCCCGCAAGCCGGCCACTTGCATTACGCGTAGACAGTCTGAGGAGGAGACCGATGTCAGACGACCACGAACAAAAGAAGCAAAGCGCGAGTCACGATCCCAGCCGGAGAAAATTTCTCAAAGGCGTCGGCGTGGTTGGCGCCGGGGCCGCGCTGGCCGACTCATTGCTGACCCAAACTGTCAGCTCGGCCCGGACGAACCTCGATGCCGCGGACACGCCCGTCAGTGGCAGCGTCAACATCTCGCTCGACGTCAACGGTCAGAAACGAAACGCGACCGTCGAACCGCGCACGACACTTCTTAATACCTTGCGCAATCATCTTGAACCTGGAGTTACCGGACCAAAGCTGGTCTGTGACATGGGTACGTGCGGTGCTTGCACAGTAATGATGGATGGCCAGCCGGTTTACTCTTGCCTGGTGCTGGGGGTCGATGCGGTCGGCAAAAAATTGACTACCGTCGAAGGGCTTGGCACACCCGACAACATGAACGCAGTGCAGAAGGCGTTCGTCGAAAATGACGCTCTAATGTGCGGCTTTTGCACTCCGGGATTTGTGACCACCGTTTCTGCTTACCTGAAAAAGAATTCCAATCCGACTCTCGAAGAAGTGCGCGAAGCATGCAAGGGAAACTTTTGCAGGTGCGGGACCTATCCGCGAGTCTTCGAGGCCGCGCTGGCCGCGGCCAAAGCCGGCGTTTAGGGAGACCTTGAGAGTTTGAAAATGCAAAGAGCTCGGAGTTCCGACTTTAGTCGGCCTTGTACCGGGAAGAACCGACTGAAGTCGGAACTCCAAACAGGAAAGTCTTAACGGAGATAGCCAATGCCACAGCAACAACCGCAACCTACGCCGACGCCGCCGAAAAAGAAAAAGATTCGCGTCCCGCGTGTGGTGAATGGCGTCGACACGATGGTGGAGATTGAAGTCGACGACGTAGCCGGTCCGGGATGGGGGCCCAATGACAAGCACACCCTACTCAATCATCGACTTACTCGCGTCGATGGACCGCTGAAAGTTTCCGGCTCCGCACACTATACGTATGACGTACGTTTGCCCGGAATGCTTTATGGGAAAATCCTCCGCTGCCCGCACGCGCACGCACGAATCAAGCGATTCGATTCAAGCCCGGCCCTGACCATGCCCGGTGTCAAAGCGATCGTTCAGACGCCGCTCACTGAATTTCGTTTTGCCGGCTCACCCGTCGCCGGCGTGGCCGCGACAACTCCCGAACTGGCGCAGGACGCCGCGCGCGCAATTGTCGTCGAGTATGAAATCCTGCCGCATGTCGTCCGCGCGCAGGACGCCATCAAACCTGAGTCTCCCGAAGTTTTGGCGAGGGACACGAGAAAGCCCGACGAAAAGAATCTCCGACTGGCGAATAAGAACGGAGACGCACAAAAGGTCGAAGCCGCCCTCGCCGGCTCCGACGCTATAGTTGAGGCTGAATATTACACACCCCGGATCCACCACGCGTGTCTTGAGACTCACGGGATGGTGGTTGATTATTCTGGCGGCGACTCGGCCACGATCTACGCGACGACTCAGGGAACCTTTACAATTCCAAAGGATGCCGCCGACGCCCTCGGCTTGCCCGAGAGCGCCGTAACTGCGACTGTGCAACACATGGGCGGTGGCTTTGGCTCAAAATTCGGAATCGGCATCGAGGGAATGCTCGCCTGCAAACTCTCAAAAGAGACGAAGACTCCGGTCAAGCTCATGATGGACCGTCATGACGAGTTCGTGATGGCCGGCAATCGTTCCGGCTCGTGGCAAAAGTTTAAGGCCGGCGCCAAAAACGACGGCACGCTCATGGCAGTGCAAGCTATCCAATACCGACTCGGCGGCGTGGGCGGGGGATCACAAGCGGGTCAACCTTATCCGGTCTATCGCGCCACGGAGTCTTATCGCGAAGTCTACGCCTTGCACACCAACGAAGATTCGTCGATTGCGATGCGCGCTCCCGGCCATCCCCAGGCATCGTTCGCGATGGAATCGTTGCTGGATGAACTCGCATACAAGATCGGGATGGACCCGGTGGCCTTTCGCAAGAAGAACATGCGCGATGAGGTCTATCATCGACAACTGGATCGCGCCGCTCGCGAGATCAATTGGGAGAAACGAAACGCAAAGGCAGGCGGTGGCGCCGGGCCCCTCAAACGCGGAATGGGCTGTGGCGCGGGAACCTGGGGTGGCGGCGGCAACGATCAATGCAAAGTTGATGTCACGGTCGGACGCGATGGCTCAGTATTAGTTGCGGTCGGCACACAGGATCTGGGCACCGGCACGCGCACTTACACGCGCGCAATTGTCGCCGAAGAACTCGGACTACAAATAAATGACGTCGTCGAGCAGATTGGTAATTCAAAGTTGGGCGGGGCTAACCCTTCCGGAGGCTCGACCACCGCAGCTTCTTTGTCTCCTTCAGTCAAAGATGCGGCCATCAAGACGCGCCTCGCGCTCGCTGAAAAAATGGCGCCACTGCTTGGAAATGCGAAGCCCGAGGAGATCGCGTTTGCCGGCGGCAACGTTACCTTCGGCGGAAAATCGCTCTCGTGGAAACAAGCATGTGCGGCGCTGCCCGCGGCAGGCGTAACTGCCCACGGCCAATGGCGACAAGATCTCCAGGCCCGGGGCGTTCACGGCGTCTGCTTCGCTGAAGTCGAGGTAGACGTAGAGACCGGCAAAGTCCGGCCCATCAAAATGGTCCAGGTGCAGGACGGCGGACTACCTCTCAACCGGCTCACGATGGAGAGTCAGCTCAACGGCGGCATGATTCAATCGCTCGGCATGGCCCTCTGGGAAGGACGAGTGATGGACGCCGACCTGGGGCTTCAACTCAATCCGGGATTCATCGATTACAAATTGCCGGGCTCGCTCGAAATGCCCGAATTCGTTCCCATCATCGACGACGACGACAAGCGCGAAGTAGTCATTGGCATCGCCGAAGCTTGCATCATCCCGTCTCTCGGCGCGCTGGCCAACGCGGTCTACAACGCTTGTGGCGTGCGCGTGCGCGAATTGCCCATCACGCCCGACAAAATCCTGATGGGTCTCAAAGGCGAAAGGAGGAGCGCATGAAAGCGTTTGAATGGATCAGTCCGACCAGCATCAACGACGCCGTAGCCGCGCTCACGTCTGCTCCGGCGCCCGATGATGTCGACGATGCCGCCCGACCAATCGCCGGCGGCCAGGATCTTTTGACCACGATGAAGGATTACATCACGCGGCCAACGCGCGTGGTAAACCTGAAAGGGATTCGCGGACTCGATCGGATCGTAGCCGACGGTAAAGGTGGTTTGCGCATCGGCGCTCTGGTTACGCTGGCCCAACTGGACGAGGATCCGGTTGTGCATCGCAACTTCCCGGGGTTGGCCGAGGCGGCGCATTCCATTGCTTCTCCTCAGATTCGTAATCTAGGTACGGTTGGCGGCAACCTCTGCCAGCGCCCGCGTTGCTGGTACTTTCGCTTGGAAGACGCTGTCTGTTTGAAGAAAGGCGGCTCAGAGTGTTTTGCCGCCACGGGCGAGAATAAGTATCACGCAATCCTCGGCGGTGGACCATCGTACATTGTGCACCCGTCGGACCTGGCGCCGATGCTGATGGCCCTCGGTGCCAGTGTTTCCGTCGTCGGCTCTGGCGGTAAACAAACCATCTCTCTCGATAAGTTTTTCACGCTGCCTTCCCAGGGGAACCTGCGGCGTGAGAACGTTTTGAAGAATGACGATCTCATTACCGAAATAACCGTCCCCGCTTCAAAGTTTGCATCTCACTCAACCTATCTGAAATTCAAAGAGCGGGACTCTTTGGATTTCGCGCTCGCTTCAGTCGCCGCGGCCGTGACGCTCGGAGCAAACAAGACGGTGACCGAAGCGCGTCTGGTTCTCGGCGGCGTGGCGCCGATTCCCTGGCGCGTACCCCGGGCCGAGGCGGCTTTGATCGGCAAGACACTGGACAGCGAGGTGCTCCAGTCCGTCGCCGGAATCGCTCTGGCGGGCGCAAAGCCACTCGCAAAGAACGCTTACAAAATCCCTTTGACCCAGACATTGGTTCGTCGCGCGCTGGCAAAGGCCGGCGGATTAAACGCTTGAAGCGGAGGTGACAATTACGATGGCAAACGAGACGATTAGTCAGGAAGATTCGCCGAAGCTCACCACTAGCGTTGTTCCGGAGAGTGCTTTTTGCAGTTCACTGCGCTCAAAAAAGTTTTTTATGATCGATGAGCTGCCGACCGAAAGCTCACAGTACCTGGATGCCAGCAATCACTGCTGGTGCCGGTTGACTCAACAGGTGACTGGCCCGGATGGCGGCTCGGTTCACCCGGACTCTTGCGTGACCGGCCGTGACTGCTACAGTTCGGTGTTTGACGCTTAGGGGTTGTAAACTGAGTTGAAGTTTGTTTGGAGGAAATGTCGGACAAACTTCAGTTTGTCGTTGTCTTCAACAGGCCGAAACTTCAGGCTAAACGACAAACTAAAGTTTGTCGGACATTTGGGAGGTAAGAAGATGAAAAGATTTTGGATGTTAATGTCGATCTTGATTATCTGCGTGGGCGCGGTCGCGCTCACCTCACAGGCTGAGAACACGAGCGTGAAAGGCGACTATGTAGAGGTCCGCACTGCCAGCGTTTTCGCTGGAGCGTGTCACTACAACGGTGAGGTAACTACCACTGGCCGCGATGCCATGATGGCCTGGAACGTTACGTCGGGTAAATGGAACGGAGTCGATCTGACCGGCCTGCGGGCTATCGCCGTCGTTTCTGCCGACGACAATCTTTCGAACGCTCAGGCCGGCCGCCGGTCGGAACTGATCATGGACAAATCCGCCAGCCATGACCAGGCCGTTGCCATGCTGGACGCGATCAAGAGCAGGAATGCGGATGCGCTCGGCCAGATTATTTCGGTGCGCACCGCGTCTATCAATTTCAAGCACGAAGGAAAAACCTACGAAGTAGGTTCGGCCGAAGCGGCGATAAATGTCGAGGCGATGCCCAATGATCTTTGCTGCCGCATGCCGAACCTGATCTGGTACTCACCGCTGGTGTCTCTGGGTCAACGCAAGGTTGGCTACACTGTCAAAGCACTATATGCAGGCCATACCGTCAGCGACAACTGGGAAAGGGCGGGAGAAAACAGCGCTTTCTACGGCAGTTTCGCATTCTGATTTTTCTTCCCGGGACCGCAAATGATTGAATCATCAACCTGGTCGGACGTAGCGAACCCAGAGGCTTTGACCAGGTTGATAATTCGATCAATCTAATTCTTCTCTCTAATTTTCGGAACGCGAATCACCCATAAGGGCAGACCCCTCGTGCGACCTGGCCTGAAACAAGAGATTGACGAAAAGCTCGAACGACTGGCTCGCTTGATCGCCGGCGAAGGGCTTGCCGGTGTGCTCATCAGTACGCAAGCTAACTTTGCCTGGCTGTCGGCCGGCGGGAGCAATGGCATTGATTCGAGTCGCGAGGTTGGCGTGGGCACGCTCTTCGTTCGGTACGATGGCCGAAAGTTTCTGCTGGCCAACAGCATCGAGCTAACCCGGCTGATGACCGAACAACTGGACGGCCAGGGGTACGAACCGATTGATTTTGGCTGGGAAGAAGAGAAAGCAAATCCCTCCCTCATAGCAGACATCGCGCGCTCTTTGGTAGACAAGGATTTGCCGCTGGGTTCGGATTCGCCTTTCTGCTCATCGGTGCGCGTGATGGACAAAGCGATCGCGCGAACGCGATACAAACTCACGGCCGCCGAAATAGATCGTTTCAGATTGTTGGGCCGAGAGGCCGGCGCAGCAATCGGCAAAGTGGCGCGCGCGCTCGTGCCCGGCTTGTCGGAACGCGAAGTGGCCCGGCGGGCGGTAGACTCTCTGGCCGCAATCGGCGCTGATTCGGTCGTCACCCTGGTGGCGGCCGATGGACGGCTGCGACAATTTCGTCATCCTACGCCAACCGATCTCTGCTGGGATAAAACTGTAATGATAGTCGTCTGCGCGCGGCGCGGCGGCTTGATCGCTTCGCTCACTCGTATCGTTTGGGCCGGGGCAGTCCCTGAAGATATTCGGGAGCGTACCCAAGCGACTGCCGGAGTAACGGCCAGCCTGCTGGATGCCACCAAACCCGGCGCGTCCGGTGCTGACCTTTACGAAGTTGCGGGGCGCGCCTACCGCGATGCGGGCTTTCCCGGTGAAGAGCATCTGCATCATCAGGGCGGAGCTGCAAGCTATAGAACGCGCGATTGGGTCGCGCATCCGGCGTGCACAGAGCGAGTGCAGGACGGCCAGGCCTTCGCGTGGAATCCCTCGATCACCGGATCAAAGATCGAAGAAACGTGCATAGCTTCTGCCGCAGGGATCGAAATGATCACTACGACTCCGGGCTGGCCTGCGATCGAAACGGATCGTGATCCCAAGTATCTCTTACCCGATGTATTATCGCTGTGAGACCGATCAGCGTTATCGGTAACATAACCTTCCATCTCTGGCCGCGGACAAGTCTCCTCCTCAAAAAAACTTTCTGATCACACGAAAAATGTCTTGACAGCACCCGCCGTCGGGGATATTGTTCGCACCTCAAACAATACCGGACGGAAGGTCTCCGATCTCCGATGCGAAAGATCAATACCCGGGATTTCCACATAGCGACGCGCACGACTTCGCGCGACATCAACCGGCACATCGCCCTCAATCTGATCCGTGAGCATCAGCCGATTTCCCGCGCCGATCTGGCCCGCCGCATGAACATGACCCGGGGGGTCGTGAGCGTGCTGGTGCAGGAACTGATCGGCCAGGGCTTAATCTACGAAGGGGCCACCGGCGAAGCCGCGCGCGGACGCAAGCCCACCTTTCTGCATATCCGAACCCACGATCGCCTGGTGGTCGCGGTTGATGTGCGGTTCACCATGACTTATCTGATGCTCTGCGACTTCTCCGGACGACAACTGGCTATTGAGACTTACGAGACCATGTTTTCGATCCCGGAGTTCGTCAAGGACCTCGCGGGCCGCATCCGCAAGCTATTGAAACGGCAGGGGCTGGGGTTTACCTGCGAGGGGATCGGGTTGGTGGTTCCGGGCATGGTGGATCAGCGCACGGGCAAGATTCTAAACGCGCCGGCGCTGGGATGGCGTGACGTGGACATTCGCACCAAGCTGTCGGGGGCTACGGGGCTACCCGTGCACATCGAGAACTCCGGCCGGGCGTCGGCCCTGGCGCAACTATGGTCTGAACGCGGCGAGGCGAGCGGCGGTCACAACTTTGTTTATATCAGCGTTTCGGACGGCGTCGGCACCGGGGTGGTAATCAACGGAGAATTGCTGCGCGGTCACGATCACATCGCCGGTGAGTTTGGGCACATGCCCATTAGCCTCGACGGCCCGCGTTGTATGTGCGGCGCCCGTGGCTGCTGGGAAGCCTACACTTCCAACCTCGCCACCCTGTCCCGTTATTTTGGCTGGAATTTGTCCAAACGCAGTCCAAAACACCTGAAGGACGCGGAAAGAAGCTCCTTCACGGTGCTCGACCTGGTGGCCCGCGCGCGCAGCAAAGATGTCAAAGCCCTGGCCGCCGTGCTGGCCACCGGCCGTTTCCTGGGCCTGGGTCTGGCCACCATCATCAACGTCATCAATCCCGATTGTATTTACCTGACGGGAGAAATCACCACCGCGTGGGACTTGATCAAAGACACCGTGCGGCAGGCGATCGCCGAGCGCGCTTTGACTGAAGCCGCCCGGCGGACGCCGCTGCAGGTAACTCCGACGCAGGAGCATCCGCGGTTGCGAGGTGCGGCGGCCTTGATCTCGGCGCCAACCTTCGCAGCGCCACGCGTTGCCTAGATTCCGTACGAGCATTGCTCGACTTTAGTTTTTCAAGCAGTAAAGAGAACAAGGTCTCAGCCTAACTTTGTGGAGCAACCGATCGCCCTTGCCGGACGTTATGAGTTGCTTAAAGCTCAGAATTTCTCATTGGAGGTCACTGACATGTTAAGTTTAAGAAACTTTGGTTTACGGAAGATCCATTTCGCCGTCATCGCGCTGCTGCTCGCCATTCCCCTGGCAGCCGTCGGGCAAGTCACAACCGCCACGATCGTCGGTACCGTCTCGGACCCGAGCGGCTCCACTGTGCCCGGCGCCCAGGTCACTGGGCGCAATGTCGACACCGGTCTCACCCGGACCGTGACCTCCAGCGACGTCGGCACCTATCGGCTTGAATTTCTCCCGGTAGGCAAGTACGACATTGAAGTCGCCTATACGGGCTTCAAGAAGGCGCTCGTCAGCGGTATCGTTCTGCAGGTCAACGACACGTCCCGTGTGGATGTATCGCTCGCCGTTGGGCAAGTCAACGAGACTGTGACTATCGCAGATTCCGCGCAGCCCGAGGTCAACACCAGCACGGCCGAGATCGGGCGCACCATCCAGTCCGCTGAGATCACCGCTCTGCCGCTGGTTGAGCGAAACGTCTATACGCTGTTGGATCTGACGCCCGGCGTGCAGTCTAACAATAACGGGGTAGCCACCGCGTCCACCGGCACAAGTACGTTCATCCTTGGTTATCCAGAACAGCGAACACTGATCAACGGCGGCACCGATGGCGGCACCGGCTCAGTGAACTACTATCTGGACGGCGGCATAAACATGACCAATCTGCGCAACACCGGTAACATTTTACCCAACCCGGATGCCATCCAGGAGTTCCGGGTTCAGACCAACAGCTACAACGCGGAGTATGGCCGTTATGCCAGCGGCATCATCAACGTGCTCACCAAGTCCGGCACCAACCAGTTTCACGGCTCGGCCTTTGAGTTCTTGCGCAACACGGTGTTCAATGCCAATGACTGGGGATCTACTCTGGCCAGGGCGCCTTTTCATCGCAACCAGTTTGGCGGCACTATCGGCGGTCCGATCAAGCACGACAAGGCCTTTTTCTTCGTCTCCTACTCGGGACTGCGCCAGGCAACAAGCACATTTCTGAGTGGCGCCCGCGTTCCCACCGCGCTGGAACGCGCCGGCAACTTCACGGCTTCCGCGACCAAGCCCACCGATCCCAAGAACAATTTGCCTTTCTCGTGCAACAACGTCACCAACGTAATCTGCCCTGACCGCCTCGATCCGGTGGCGATGAAGATCATCAACAACTACATTCCCCTGTCCAACGTTACCCTCAGCACTGGCAACGCGGGATGGCAGGGCAATATTCCCACGCCCTATAACTTCAACGAGTATCTGGGAAAGGTGGACTACCAGCTCAACAACGCGCATCGTCTTACCGTAAGTTACTTTAATACGGGAGGAACCAGCACCACGAAGGGGGGCAGCCCCAACGTGCCCTGGAGCCTCCAGGATTCCACGTGGCGGCAGCATAGCGTCAACGCCAGCGACGTTTGGATCCTCAGCGCATCCAAAATCAATCAGGTCTGGTTGACTTTCTCACGGAATTTTGGCGGGCGCATAAACACCCCCGCGACTTCGCTTACCGATCTGGGTTCGTCATTTTTTATCCAGGGCACGCCGAATTTGCCGCAGATCACCGTCACGGGATACTTTACTCTGGGACAACAAATCGGCGGCCCGATAGCCGGCACTAACTTTTACTCCGCCCGCGACGTTTTCAGTTGGATCAAGGGCAACCACTCGCTCAAGTTGGGGGGAGAGATCTCGCTCAACAAGGACATCCAGCAGACACTGCTT
>DATHHW010000027.1:0-26621 GCA_035317005.1 Pyrinomonadaceae bacterium
AAAGTCAACGCCGATATATATTGTCTCCATAGCGCCTCCTTTCAGTCTCATGTCGCTGAGAGCACTGACCGTGAGTCTAGCACTCACGGTAGGAGGCGCTTGCTTCATAACATCAGTACCACCCGCGTGAGCGGGTGGGTCATTGGGTCAACGGTGCATGACGTTTGCGGCTCTGCCGCTTGATGTGCGGTAAGGCTTCGCCTTACCGTCGCGCTGTTATTCTTGAGCGAGGCTATGCCTCGTCATCTTTGGAGGCATAGCCTCCTTAATTCTTGTTGACGCGTTGCGGAAAGGCAGAGCCTTTCCACACATCAGGCGGCAAAGCCGCAACTAGAGCGTCGAATGAAAAGCAACAACAGCACGACTTTACCTGGGCCTGAACCCTCAATAAAGAATTCTAAATCCCGTCGCACTCGTATTGGGATCTGTCTTCTGATCTTTCTGCTCGCTTTCGGAGTTCGCGTTCTCAGTTGGCATGATACACGGCTTGAAGTTGGAAAAGTACAGACCGCTGTTACCGGCGATTACCAGCGCGTAGCGCAGCTCCTCAGGCAAGGCGGCCTGGCTTCATTTCTGAGTTCTACTTCACCCTTAAGTGATCTGAACACACTCGGCCACCCGCCCGGCTATTCGATCTTGATTGCCTCAGTCTCTTCAGTCTTCGGAGAATCGAACACTGCCGTACAGTTCGTGCAAATCATCTGCGATGCTTTGGCGGCGGTAATGATCCTTCTCATCGTCGCAGAGTTATTGCCCACGAGCGCGGCGGTCATCGCCGGAACGCTGGCAGCTTTGTCGCCGCAGTTCGCGTGGAATTCAGTTCTGCTCTTGCCTGATTCATTGGCCGTGCTTCCGATTCTACTTGCCGTCTACTGTCTGACTCGCGCCGTGAAGAATCCACGGCTCTTAACTTTCGTCGTTGCCGGAGCGCTCATCGGGCTTTCGTGTTGGCTGAGGGCCAATGCGATGTTGTTGACCCTCTTCCTGGCCGCGGCCGTCCCTTTATTGATCAAAGGCGAACGACGGTGGCGCTATGCGTTGGCAGTTGTCTTCGGCACCCTGCTGATCGTTCTGCCGCTCACCATCAGAAACGCGATTGTCTTTCATCGTTTCATTCCGCTGTCATTGGGCGCGGGTCAGACTTTGCTGGAAGGCATTGCCGATTACGACCCACGGGGAAAGTTTGGAATTCCGAATACCGACATGGGCATCATGAAGCAGGAGGCCGAACAATCCGGGCGGCCGGATTATTACGGCACGCTATTCAACCCCGATGGAGTCGAGCGCGAGCGAGCGCGTCTGTCGCGCGGGTTCGCGGTGATTCGTTCGCATCCTTTGTGGTTCTCTGGAGTCATGGCGCGCCGCGCCGCGTCGATGCTGAGACTTGAGCGATCTCGCCTCGTTTCTATCGAACCGCCAGTCAGCCACTCACTCAGCGCCATAGACAGTCTCGGACCAGTCTGGACCGGCACGCCTGCTGAATTATCTTTTTCCGGCGTCGGTTTGTCGCCGCAAGCAAAAGTTTCACACGAGCTTGCAAGTGATCGGCTGACTCTAATCGGTGATGACTCGAAGTATGGAGACCAATTCTCTTCGAACGTGGTGAATGTAAAGCAGAACAATGACTACGTGTTCACCGCGCCGATCAAAATTGAACGCGGCCGGATGAGGATTAGCGTAAGAGACTCCAGCGGGAAGGCTTATTCATCAACCATCGTCGAAACGATCTGGAACACCAAGCCGGAAGATCAGCCGACAAGTTTGGTTCAGCTTCCATTCGTCGCGAGCAGCACCCAGCGAGTGCAAATCGTCTTCAGCAACGAAGCCTCGAATCCTCCCAATCCTCTGGTGAAGATCGGTCCAATCAAACTCTTCAATCTGGGACCATCAAGGTTTCTCTGGACCCGCTATCCACGTTTACTCGTGCACAGCATTCAGAAAATCTTTTTGACCGCCGTGATGCTACCACTGGCAATCATTGGACTTGCGGTGCTGATCATTCGTAAGCACAGCCGGGCGCTGATGGTTTTGCTGACGGTGCCCGTCTATTATTTCTGCGTCCAATCGATCGTGCACACTGAGTATCGCTATGTACTGGCGGTGGATTATTTTCTTTTTGCGCTGGTTGGGGTTGCGGTCGCTTGGAGCGCGGACATCCTTGTCCGCCTGAGCGCGAAGCGCGAAAACGATCGTGAGCTTATTTTGAAGAACTGAGCGCCTGCGGCGGTGGCGGACAGGATGTCCGCGCTCCATTACGCACATCATTTGCCTTCCGCCAACTTCTGCTCAATCAAATCACTGACCCATTCCGCCCGCGCGTCCCAGGTTCCATCACGCACGGCATTCTGACGCGCTTGTGCCCCCTCGGTTCCTTCTTCCCGCAAAGCTTCTTCGACTAATTGCAGGAAATGATCTCGACTGCGACCGATGCGCAGCACCTCGCTCATCGATTCGTATTCAGGCAAAGGAGAGATGATCACGGGTTTGCCCGCAGCGAGATACTCACGCACTTTGATTGCCGAACCATAACTCGTAAACGGAACCTCCGTGTTCCACGGCAGGACGCACACATCAAATCCCGCGGCGTAATTCGGCAAGTCGTCGTAAGCAGCCGGCGGAAGAAAATGCACGTTCGGCAGAGTTTCGATTTCCAAACCGCGTGATTTGTTTCCGATGAAGATCCAGTGCCAGTCAGGACGTTCGCGCGCCGCTTGCTTGATCAATTCCTGATCGATTAGCCAGGGTTCAATGGCGCCGAAATAACCCAGACGCGGACGCGGAATCTTTTGCACTTCGTCGGCAATGCGGACATCGCCCTGGCTAATCTTCGCCCAATGATCGAAATCGACTGCCTGCTCGAGCAGATGAGATCGCTCGAGCCCACGCGCCGCTTCGGCCAACAACTTCCGGCTCGAATAAAAAATAATATCGGCCGCATCAATCGCTCGCTCATGAAGGGCGCGGATGAACGCCGGATCAGTCGCATGGTCCATCGTGTTCGCGTCGTACTTGTCTGAGACGTGATAGATGACCAACGATTCATTCAGACGGCCCACGACTTCGATCGCCGTGGGAATCGCGATCCAGAGAATCGGATTTGATAAGCCGCGGCGACGAGCCAGCCCGGCGATCTGTCCTGACAGTAGGCGGCGATTGGCAACAGTGGCGGCACGGCTGCCGAAAAAGGGAATCACCGCGGGCGAAACAACCGTGATTCCTTCCTTAGTCGTACGCGCGAGCTTGGCATAGCTCTTGAGCTTGCGCGTGATCCGCGGCACCAGGTCCTTGCTCCTGACTGAAGCCAGGCCCATCGAAATCGAGTTGACGAAGATGACTTTGTTTCCGGCGCGCGCGAAGCGCCGCATCAGATGGTTCTTCGAATGCGGATGGTGGTACCACCAATCCTCGCCGCCAAAACAGATGATCGATTTGTCGTGCAACATCGTTAGGTGGGTGATAGTACAATACGCGACGACTTCGTTCTATCGTGGTTTCACCCCGGAGGGGTGAGATGTCTATAGAACACAGCGCCACGTCCCTCCGGCTCCTTTCGAAGAAGCGGAGTGATTCCTGAGTGGAAAAACTTAGTTGCCTTCCGCTCCTTCGAACGGAGCCAGTCATAAGGTTAGGCTCGATTCTATGAACATTTCACTTCTCACGGAGTGAAGAGGATTACTGTGGGACCCACAATCTATCTCGCTCTAACTCACGACTGGGAACTGCGCGGCGACGGCTCCGGCGATATCGAGAAGATCCAATTCGCGCCGCTGCGCCGGCTCCTGGAGATTTATGCGAAGCGGAATGTGCGCACGACAATTCTCCCCGACGTCATGCAGCAGTTGGCCTTCAGACGCAACGAAAATGACCATCCTGGTTTGAAACCTCTGGCCGAATCATGGGACCAGCACCTGCGGGACGTCTTTCGTCAGGGTCACGACATACAGTTGCACTTACATCCTCAATGGCTGAACGCCAAGTACGAAGAGGGACGTTGGCTTCCAGAAGGAGATTGGTCGATTCTGAATTACGAACGCGATGCAGCTTATGCAATGCTGGCGCGAGGCAAGCAGTATTTGGAAACCCTTCTGCAATCCATTGATTCGTCGTATCGCTGTCTGGCCTTTCGCGCCGGCGCGCTGGCCGCCGCGCCCTCCAAACATCTGTTCGAGTCTCTTGCCGCTGTGGGAATCGAGCTCGACGTGAGTATTGCCGGGGGCGTGTTCGTCAACAACGATGACCTGCAACTTGATTATCGCCACTGCGAAGAAACGTTTCGCCCGTTTTATCCCAGGATGTCAGATGCGCGGAAAGTGTCAGACAAACCCGGGCCGGTAGTTTGCGTGCCGCTCAATCACTTCTACGGATCGCGGCGAGAAGTTACGCGACAGAACATCTCGCTCGCGCGGCAGCAGTTGAATCGCGCCCCGAGCAGCCACACCAGCGTTGATTCAAAATCCAACCGTGGGTCTCGGATCGGTTTGGCATTTGAAAAGCTCATTATGCCCGCGGTAAAGCGTAAGCACTTTGTTTCCGACACTGGCCGTCTGAATTACGCGCTGATGCGCGAGATGCTTGCGTCCATCCGTCAACGCGCGCGCGATTCGGGACTGACTCAACTTCCGATTGTGCTGACGAACCACCCGAAAGACATTCGCGACTTTCCGGCCATCGAAAGATTTGTCGGCGAGGCCGCGCAAGCAGAGGACATCCGGTTCATTACGTTGAGTGAGATAGCAGGAAAACTGCGCAGCGGAGAATTTCACGTTAGAACTGCGTAGTGGGCTTTCACCCCATGAGGGGTGAGATGTTTATAGATTGCGAGCCTAATACACTCCAACTCCCGTTCGGAGGAGCGGAACCCGACGAGACTTTACCCCCCAAGTTTATTCCGCTCCTCCGAACGGGAGTTGATGACGATATTGCGTTCCGTTCTATAAACATCTCACTCCTCCGGAGTGAAAAACAGCTTAGCGCGCGCTACTTCCGGTACACCGATCGCGGATAGACCGTGATCCCTCGCCGCGCCAGCTCCATCAGGTCGTCAAACAGCCTGCGCGCGTCAGCCCGAAAGAATCTCATTCCCTCAATCGTCAAATCCGCGCAAACGTCGTTCGCCACATGAGTCCGAAAAAAGTTCGGCCCCTCGTGTGCATCGATGACGCGCATGTTGTGCGCGTAAGTCTCCACGATCTGCGTCTGGCCGTCATAGTCAATGCAAGGCACGGCGAATACACGGTCGTGGTAGACAGGCGCAGGGAATTCTTCCTTCATCGCATCATCCACGCAGTAAGCAAACGAAAGCCGCGAGGTCCAAACTCCGAATCCGACCATCTTCCCCTGATGTTCCGTCAGTCTGTAAAACGGGCTGCCCGCATCATACGGATAGCGGGAATTCTGATGGCTGTTGGTCAACTCGCGCGCCAGCGGCCCAATGGCGCAAACCGATTTCGTGGGGTGGAGACTGCGAATAGCCACAGGTTGTTTGCGCGCAAACTCAGTCAGAAGACCTGCGTATGACGGCGTTCTCCGGACATCGAAAACCTTCCCTTGCAAAAGATACTCGTACGAAGAGATCCGATGATTGGGATAAGTCGGAAACAGCATCGTGCCGTCCGGGCCAATCACATTTCGCAGGAGCGTCAGGATGCGGTAGAACGGAAAGTCCAGGTTGAGCTGATCGAGCGAGCTGTGCACAAAGACCACGTCTCCGTTCTGCAGACGGAGATCGCCGGTCAGGATCTCGCTGAAGTGACTTTCGGAAAGTTTTGGCAGTCGCCCGAGCCGGGAACGTTCACGCTCTTTCTTCTTGCGAACTATCGACTCGTAAGCAGAGGCAGGCAGGATTTTTTTGGCTAGACCGGCAAGATTCATTTCTTGATTGCTCAAAGTCTGTAGGAAACGCCGGCCTCTGTGGTTCTCTGTGCGACCTCTGTGCCTCTGTGGTGAACGTTCTCGCGTAGTAATTTCACCACAGAGACACAGAGAACCACAGAGTTGGCACAGAGAAATTCCTTTTTTCTCTTAGATGATTCGGATCATTGTCGCGCCCCAGGAATATCCGACTCCAAATCCGGTCAGCAACGCCCGGTCACCAACTTTGAGTCGTCCGATTTTCCGTGCGCTCTCGATGGCTATCGGAATAGTCGCCGAGACGGTGTTTCCCGACTCTTTCATATCGACCCAATACTTCTCGACCGGAATTTTGAGTTTGGCCCGCAGCCGTTCCAACATGAATTTATTAGCTTGATGCGGAATCACCAGGTCAACGTCATCAAGCGTCAGCCCACTCTTTTGCAGTAGCTCATTTATCACCGGCGGCACAGTCCTGATCGTGAAGCCCAGGACTTCGCCCCCATTCATGAATAGATTTTCGTCCGAGCGGCAGTTTCCGTTTCCGTCATCTTTCTCGATCGATGTTGCCGGCGTCACCGGGAGCCGAAATCCGCCCGCCGGCACGACAATATCTTTCACGCCCCGTCCATCCGATCCCAAAACAAACGGGCCGATCAAATCGGATTCGGATTCGACACCGCTAACCAGGGTCGCCGCGGCCCCGTCGCCGAATAGAGTCCGCGTACTTCGATCCTTGGGATTGATCCACTTGGTGTAAGTGTCAGAGGTAATCAGCAGAACATTGGTCGCCGTGCCCGCTTCAACCAGGCTCTTCGCCAGGGCCAGACCATAGATATAGCCCGAGCAACCCAGGTTGACATCGATGGCGCCGCAACTGGTCTTCAGCCCCAGACGATCCTGGACCAGGCACGCCGTCGTCGGCATGAAGTGGTCCGGCATCTGAGTGACTAAGATCAGAAAATCTATGTCTTCTGCCGCACACGAACCGCCGGCAAAAAGTGTCTTGGCCGCCTCGACCGCTAAATCAGAAGCACACTCGTTCGGCCCCGACACGTGCCGCACGGCCACGCCGGTCTTCTCGAAAATTTGATTGCCATGCCAGACGCCAAATTCCTCGGCCAGTTGATCGTTGGTCAGTTGCCCGGCCGGCAGAAAAGAGGCGACAGCTTTAACGGCTGCTTTTTTACCCATGCTGTATACCTGATTAAGCGAAGCTGCAACTGAAAGATTATCCTACGGGTGTAGAACTCGCAAAGCAGGCGTGTATTTTAGGGTACCAACTTTAATTAGGTCGTTCGAATACCCCTCTCCCTTTGGGAGAGGGGCCAGGGGAGAGGGTGCGAAGCTTAGAGCGAAAGTGTTCTTGATTGTCACTTGTGTTTACCGGGGCAACATGAAATCAAAGAAGTTCGCGCTCAGGCCCTCTCCCCAACCCTCTCCCAGAGGGAGAGGGAGAAAGAAATGCTTTTTGCAGGGCAGTCGAGTGTTACACCCGGTCGCTGCCCCGACCTGTCGGGGTTCTGTAACGACTCTAAACTTCTTAAAGCCACGGAGGTGATATAGAATTCCGACTTCGGAGGAGAAGACATGGAGCAGCGCGAGCGAATACTCAAGGCAGTCTATATTGCGATCGATGAGCTGAATGCTCAGCTACCGCCCGGCGTGTCGGTTGAGAAATCACTGGACGGCCCGTTGTACGGCGAGTCAGGAAAACTTGAATCGCTCGACTTTGTCACCCTGGTCATGGAAGTCGAGGAGAAAATCAAAACCGAATTTGGCGTTGACATAACCATCGCCGACGAACATCTGCTCTCGAAAAAACAGAGCCCTTTTTCCACCGTGCGAACTTTGATCGAGTATTTGGACGAGGTGCTGAAGCAACGAGAGACTGCGGGCGATTAAGTCGACGCCTGCCCCCACGGCTTGTTACCGCCAACCCCTACATCAACCATTTACACAAGACATTTAACGCTACCAGGGTGAGCCGTAGCTGCTCCCGACAATTCTAGTGACAACCGACACAAGGTCGATGAGACCCGACTCAGCGTCTGTGCCGACTAACACGTGGCCTGTGCCGACTAACACGTGGCCTGTGCGGGATAACACGTGGCCTGTGCGGGATAACACGTGACCTGTGCGGGATAACACGTGACCTGTGCCGGATAACACAAGGCCTGTGCGGATTGACATAAGGCCCGTGTAAGCGGGCATGATTTCCGAGAACCGTTGTGTTTGCTGAGTTTGCAGTAAAAAGGCTAAGGTGGCGCCTTGATGGGACGAGAATCCGCTACATGGGTTTTGCCCACCATCGTCCCGTCATGTTTGTGCTCGCCCAAGCAACCGCGACGCCGGCAAAGACAAAAAGCAAAGCCTGCATCGGAAGTCCATAACGAATCTCCGAGTGACCGACTGCCAGGGTCACCAGATAATAAAAGACCGTCGCCAGAATTAGCCCTCCCGTCCGCCAATCTTTTCTCAAAGCGACCGCGATTCCAATCAGCATCAAAGGCAACGCCAAATATCGCAGGACGCTTTGAATCATTCCCAGCGCAGTGACGCCAAACGCCAGCGGGCCGCCCTGATGATCGGGCGACAGACATTTCCGGCTGGTTACATTGAAACCGGCGCTGCCTACATTCGGCGCCGGCCGGCCGGCAAATTTCAGGTGGCCCCAAAGGCGCTGCGCCATCACCCCGGCATACCAAAATGGATGCGACCTGATGACGGCCAGGGCTTTCTGTCCTCGCTCGCGATCGCGGTGGATCCCATCCGGAAAAAACAGGGCGAGTTGCGCATCAGGGGCCAAGCCGAGCGCATGTCGATCTTGTTCGATCACCAGCTCGTCGCAACACGGAGCGCCGAACTCCGCGCCGCGTTGGGTCTCTCCGATGCCCGCCCAAAGGTTCCAACCAATGCCGAGTCCGGTCGGCGCTACTTGAGGATAGAACACGACGAGATTGCGAATCACTACCGGCGAAATTACCAGCAAGGTTGAAAAGGCAAGCGCGCCACTTAAGACAAGCTTCCGACGCCACCCAACTTTGGTGAACAACATCAGCGCGCCAACCCAGAACACGAACAGCAGCAACGGATTCACGCGTAACCAACACGCCAGCCCGAGCAATCCGCCCGCGGCGATCGCATATCCGATGCGTTGTCGTCTGGCCGCCAACAACAGGCACCACACCGCACCCAACACTAACCAACTCGCGGGCGCATCTGCGTTTGGCGTGGCCCCGGAAAGCGCCAGCACCGGAGACAGCGCGGCCATCGCGCCTGCGACCAGTCCCGTTTTCCACCCGAACGCACTGGCGCCAATTCCCACAATCAGCAACACCGACAGCGAGTCGATAACAAACTGTAGGCGCTGAAGCGAAACTGGTGATCGGTCACCGGTGACGGCGTAGATGAAAGCCATCCACAATGGATACCCCGGCGGATAAACGATCCGGTCGGTGCGCGACGGATCATCGATCCAGAAGGCCGGTGTCTTATGATCGAGGATGTCCTGCGCTTGATGATCAAAGACTGCATACGAACCAGATTGAAACCAGGCCGGGTCGTCAAAATGGGCGCGCAGGAAATTCGCCGTTAGTGCGCGGACGGAAAAGGCGAGTAACACGATGAAGAGAAGCACGAGGATGCGTTTGGTGCAGGGCTGGGAAAGTTTTTGGAAAAGGTGCTTGCTCAAGACTATTGAAGCCAAACTTCGGCGGGCGAATTGTAGCAGGTCACTGTCGAGGGCGGACTATAGAAGCACGCCGAAGGCGTTTGAACAACTCAGCCCAGGGTAACACCCTGGGTAAGGATCCATCGCGGAATTCCTTACCCTGAAAGGGTTGAACAACAATGGCTCAATCCCAAATGTACCGCTCGTCGTACTCAACATGATACCGGCGTAAGAACTCGCGGTACTCGTTCTGGAACGTAACCTTGCGATGATGTTGTTCTTGCCTCTGAACGTATCGACGGACTTGCTCAACATGTGACTGACTCACTGAGAAAGCTCCAGAGCCACTTTGCCAATAGAACTTTCTGAACTCAGCACCTTGCGTTTTGATCCATTTCGAAGAACCGCGCTTTATCTCATAGACAATCTGCGCGATTGAAGAGTTCTTGGAAAGAACGAACAGCGCGTGAATGTGATCGGCGGCGCCGCCAACCTGCAATGTCGGACAATCGTGCTTTCGAAGGATGGATGCCATGTAGGCATGAAGTTGAATGCGAGCATCCTGGTCGGACCGAAAGGGATATCGTTCTTTGGTTGAGAAGATTAGGTGGCTCCACATTTTAGAGAGAGATTGGGACATGGGAGTCTGCCTCACGTTTATTAAACCCTTACAGGGGTAAGAACGACTGGGGGTAATTCTAACCCAGGGTGTTACCCTGGGCTGAGTTATTTTACGCCTTCGGCGTAGACGTTTGGCGCTCTTAATCTTAATTGGATTAGCAATCGGGCGACGTTCGATCTCGCAAGAGAAATGAGCTACAGCTTCACTTCCGCGCCGCCACGATCACGTTCCAGCCAACGCTGCGGCGCAGGGATCGAAATATTCCTTCCGGAATAAATCGTCCGATAACGTAAAGCTCCGGCCGCGTCAATTGCTCGACCTGGATCCTGACTTCGCTGAACATCGAAAACAGTTTGCGCGCTTCACGCCGGCTGTAAGCCTTCACCAATGGCCGCCCGCCGCTTTCGTTGAATTCGACGTGCCGGCTCATGATCTCTTCCGGCGAGTGTCCGCGCAGCAGTTCACCGTTCAACACGCCGTGACGCAGAATGATGTCTCCCCAATAGGCGGCCGAACCGCGATGATAGAGCATCACGCGCGCCTGGCCGCCGGGGCGCAACACACGATGAACTTCGCGGACAGCGCCGGCGGTGTCGGGCGTGTGATGCAGCACGCCGTTCGAATAAACGACGTCGAAACTCTCGTCTACGAAAGGAAGGTTTTCGCCGTCACTAATCGCAAAGTCGCCGCTGGCGCCGTAGACGTCCAAATGCTGCCGAGAAATCTGTATTGAGCGGGGTGTCAGATCGATGCCGGTGACCTTCGCGCCGCCGCGCGCGAACTGCAAAAGGTCCGTGCCCATGCCGCAGCCCACCTCAAGCAAACGCGCGCCGGCAAAATCGTTGAAGCCCATGACCTCTGGCATCCAGGGCGCGTACTCGGTGTAACGATGCCGCTCGACCTCGTCAAAAAATTCGCGCGTGCCAAATTCATGCTCGCGCCCATAGACGGCGCCGCACGGGTCTTCGCCCCACTGCTCGCGGGCACGCTGCTTTTCTTCGGCGAGGTTCATGTTTTCCGCTTCCGGACCGATTCCCAGAGTAGTAGCCATTTGGGAAGTCTTCCTGAAAAACTCAAACCCGGACACCAAATTTTTTGAGACCCGTTGACCAGGACACATAAGCGTCAAGCACACGTTGCGCATTATGTTTCCAGGTGTGCTTAGCAATCGCCGCCTGGCGCGCGGCGGCGCCCAGACGCTCGCGCAACTCTCGCGAAATACTCAGACGCAAGATTGCGTCAGCCAACTCCATCGCATCGCCGGGTTCAGTCAGCAGGGCCGTCTCGCGATCCGCCAGCACCTCACCAATCTGACCCAGACGACTCGCAACTATTCCCTTACCCATCGACATGTACTCGAACAATTTTGTGGGCGAGCCGAAAAACTCGCTGCCATCTTCCAGCGGCACGTGCGGCGATAACAGGATGTCGCACGCATCGAGCAGGGCGGGAACGCGTTCATGATCGACGTGGCCCGTGAAAATGACCTGGCCCTCTTTTCCCGCAGCACGAATGATGCGCTCGACTTCTTCACGAAATCTGCCGGCGCCCACCAGCAGGAAGCGCACGCCGGAATCCGTGGGCAGCAGAGTGACAGCTTCGGCCAAAGTCAGAACGCCATGCCAGGGACCAAACGTGCCGACGAAACCGGCGAGCGTCTCATCTGCGGCCACGCCCAGTTCGCGACGAACTGTCTCGCTGCCAATGCCGGGGCGAAACTTTTCAGTATCGACTCCATTTGGATTGACGACAATTTTTTCATCGGCGATTCCGGCGCGCAGAAGGTTGCGCCGCTCCACGTCCGATACGACGAAGATACGTGTGGCGGCATCCAGGTTCAAACGCTCGAATCTTTCCAGCAGCGGAATCATGCCGGACATGTCCCAGTGTTTTCCAATCCAAACTTCCGATCCGTTGTATTCCAGAAACAATGGCAGACCAGTGCGCAGGCCGGCTTCAACTCCGGCCCAGGTAAAGCGGCCGTAACGCTGATAGATAAGATCAACTGGCGAGCGTTCAATCTCTCGCAGCGCTCCCACGGAAAAAATGAGATTGTTCCTTAGGTCGAAAGACGCACGCGTGGTTCCCACCGGTTCCGGATCAATCAACACGAACTTAGTCTCGTCGAATCCGGCGATGCGATCGTTGCTGATGACCGTAACTTCCGCTCCCAACTCGGTAGCACCGCGGACAAAGCCGTTGATGTGGGTGGCCGCGCCGCCTGCCTGAGTGCCGGCGCTGGGCGTGCTGCGCAGATAGGCTATCCGCACAGCATCAGGTTTGCGTCCGGCTCCGCCGGAGCCTAAGGTAGCCCGATTCCTGATTGCCTGTTCAAGTCGTTTCAAATGGGCGTGCGACTTCGTGATTGCCAAAGCGCTGGCTGCTGACTCACTCGCAAAACGAAACGGCATCCGCGATAAAATCGCCGCGCTCGTCTCTTGTCTGCTATCGCCGCTCGTGTCGATGATAACGACGCGCCGCGCACCGGCCAACGCTCCGAAAAGTAAGAGTGCGTTCTGGCCCCGCTGCCAGGCAAGCCGTTCCGTGGCTACCGCAAAGATCTCCGGACGAAGTGAACGCAACACACGGATCCTACCCAACGGTGCATTGCTTTCAAGCTGATCGCGGGGAATGCTTTCGATCACGGCGCCGGGATATCTCTGCCGCAACCATGCGCGAGCTTGATCCGGATCACCACTGAGCACAAGCAGAACTATCTTCATGCAGGATTTACTCGTGGGCCTTCATTGGGGACGCCAGGCGGACCCGCGCGAGCAAGTTTCTCAGCTCGCCTCCGCGCAAAAGAAATATTTCGCCCGGGCGCCGGCCGGTCTTCATGCAAAAGTAAACCGTCACCAGGACAAAGATTAACGCGTAACTTATTGTCGAAGTGACCGCGGCGCCGCGCGCGCCGAACCCGGGCACCAGCGCCAGATTAAGCGCGAGACTGACTGCCAGAGTAATCAGCCAGAACACCGGAATCGCGACCGGCAAGCCTGTTCCGGTGAAATGCTGCACCAGCACTGATTCAATACCGACCAGAAAAACACCGGGCAATAGAATCAGCAATTGAATCGTCGCGTCCGCGAAACGCGCACCGTAAACCAATGGCAACGCAAATGATCCGACGGCGGCAACCACGCACATAATCAACATAACGAACGATCCGTGCCGGGTAACCCGTATCGCAAACTCACCGCGAGGATCCTGGGCAGAAGCCACGCGTGGAAACAGCAACATGCCAATCACTCCCGGCAACATCATCAGCAGGAAAGAAACTTGTGAGGCGACCGCATAGACACCAGCTTCGCCGGCGCCGCGAAAGTGATTGACGATCAGCAGGTCGGCGCGAAAGATAACCACACTCGCCATGATCGAAACATAGAACTTCATGCCATAGCCCAGCATTTTCTTTAGTAGTGCTGCATCAGGCCGGCAGGCACGCCGCTCTTTCTGCCGCACCCACAATCGCCCGACGGCCCAAACCATTGCCACAGCGATCCCAATCACCGCCGCGGTATTGAATACCACCAGCGTTGTCAGGTTGGCGCGCAGTATAACGAGCACGACAACTGCATTGGCGAAGGCGAGCGCAGGCGCGAGGGAATCGAGCAGATTAAGCTGCCCGATTCGATCCATTGCCAGCAGGGCATTCAGTCCAAGTAGGATAACGAGCTGAAATGGAATCGAGATCGCTATTATCGCCACCAGCCTGACGGGTACGTCCCCAAACAGCGCCGGCCTGATTTCGGCCAGCGCGATCACGGCTATGGCGAGGCCGGCGCCCGCGATGATCGCGAAAGCGACAGCGTTAGCCCACACGGGCCCCAGGCTTTTCCGATCCCTGGCGATGAAATAGGTGTTGGCTGAATGAAGTCCCGCGCTGCCAATCTGCAACGCGAGCATTACGGTCGTATTCAGCACGGCGACAGTGCCCAGGCCTACAGGTCCCAACCAGCGCGCCACGACGACACTAGATCCAACCATCCCCACCAGCATCACCAGCCGAGTTCCGAAAGTCAGCGCGACGCCGGACATGAAGCTGCCGTAGGCTTCGGGTTCAATTGGCGTAAGGGTCTGATCGCTCATGCTGGGGTCCAATTTGGGTTGCGTCTGGTCAGTGTGCAGCGTGTGTAAGAAGCCTGCGCGTAAGCAAGGGCGACTCTCGCGTCAGATCGGTGCTTCAACACGAGTGGTTGCCGGTCTGGCCCTCCCTGACGGTCGGGCTTCTGACACGCTCTCTTTAGTTCGTGCCGGCAATCCAATGGTCGTACCACAAGCTCAAGTTAAGCAGGCACCAAAGGTTTGCGCTCCAGTCGCGCGTCTCCCGCGCGTGTTCGTCGGCCATCCGCTGGATAAATGAATAGTCAAAAAAGTTCCGCTCGCGTATCGCCGAGTTCATCAGTTGCTGAACCAGACCCTTGCCTCCAGGTCCGCGGAACCACTCGCGGGTGGGAGCGCCAAACCCACGCTTGGGCTTATACAAAACATCTGCCGGCAAAACAGTTTCCAGGGCCCGCTTCAAAATGTGCTTTCCGGTCGTGCCCTTCACTTTCAGATTTCTTGGCAGACCCATCGCATACTCAATCAAATGATGATCGAGAAAGGGAACCCGCGCTTCGATCGAAGTGGCCATGGTGATCTTGTCCACGCGCATCAGCAGCAGCTCAGGGAGACGCAGTTTCAATTCCAGGTAGGTCATGCGCGCGGCGTAATCCGAATCGGGACGCGCGGCCGCAATCGTCTCCTGATACTCGCGCACGACGTTGTACGTGGACAGGCCGTTGTATCGCGCGCGCATGGCCGGCGAGAGCACAGCCGGCTTCATCGTTTCGTCAAACACCACCGCGCCACCCCAGAATAGCGATTCGTTTGCTCCCAGCCGCCGAACTAATTCACTGGCCATTCGTTTTTTCAGCACCTTCTTGACCAGCGGTTCTGCTAAGATCGATCCGGCGCGACGAAAGGAGACCGGGAAACGCTCGGCATGCCGCCAGAACCTTTCCTGGATCTGCAAGTACTGCCGGAACCAATCATAACCGCCAAAGATTTCATCCGAGCCCTCGCCGACCTGCACCACGATCGTGCCCGAGTCGCGCGCCAGTTTCGAAACATAGTAAAGTGGCACGCACACCGGATCGGCGATGGGCTCGTCCTGATGAAATATTAGTTCAGGAAGAAACTTCGTCATCTCTTCGCGGCCAATCATTACCTCTTGATGATTCGTGCCGAACCGTTTCGAGATCGCCCGCGCCGACTCCAGCTCGTTTAATTCGTCAGTATCATGAAAGCCGACCGTAAAAGTTCTGACCGGCTGGGTCATTAGCTCAGACATCAAGGCCACATTCGCCGACGAATCGACACCGCCGGAGAGAAAGACGCCGAAGGGCACATCAGCCATCATGCGTTTCTTAATCGAGGCCCGCAGCAACTCCAGAATATTTTTCTGATGCTCCGCCTCAGTCCGAACAACTGGATCAGCCGGAGGCAGCGCGTCCCAATATTGTGTTATGCGCGCTGCCCCACCACGATTGACGACCAGCATGTGGCCGGCGGGAAGTTTCTGAACGTTACGAAAGAGAGTTTGCGGCGCCGGCGTAGTTACGAAAGTAAGATAGTGATAGAGCGCCTCTTCGTTTACTTCGGGCGTCACTGAAGGATGTTCGAGGATGGCTTTGATCTCGGAAGCAAACATGAACCGCCCATTCTGTTGATAGAAGTAGAGCGGCTTGACGCCCGCGCGATCTCGCGCCAATACGAGTTGTTCGCGGTCAGCGTCCCACAACGCGATCGCATAGTCGCCTTCGATGTCATGAACAAAATCGAGCCCGCGTTCTTCATAAAGATGCAGGATGGTTTCCGAGTCGGTGCGGGAAGCATAGACATGGCCGCGCTGTTCCAGGCCTTCACGTAATTCAGCGTGGTTGTAAATCTCTCCGTTGAAAACCAACCAGACGCGATCGGTGCAACCGCGCATCGGCTGATGACCGGCTTCAGACAAATCGATAATCGAAAGCCGGCGAAATCCAAAACCGCCGCGGCCTTCATCAAAGATTAATTCGCCCGAGTCATCCGGCCCACGGTGAGTCATCACGTCGCGCATCCGCTCAACCAGAGCGGGCTCGACATTTCCGCGCAGGGCGCCGTATTCCCAAACTCCGCAGATGCCGCACATGCTTTAGAAAACGGGGCAGTAGCCCGACCGTTAGGGAGGGCTCACCGCCAAATGTAGCCCTCCCTAACGGTCGGGCTACTGCCCCGATTACACTCTAAGGTTCGTCAGACATGGATAACTCGCCACTCAAACGCAGGCGTTCGCTCGGGGCCTCGCCTGCACAAACCGGAATCAACACGAATTGCGCAGTAAAAGGCATCGCAGCCCGCATGCTCCAGCAAACCGACACTGACTGCTCTTTCGCCCCATAATCCCGAGAAGAAAAGCGCGACTCCAGGACCGGCTCGGCAGCCAGCCCGCTCGCTTTAATCAACAGACGCGCCAAGCTCATCTTATCGCACACGTCGATCGTTCCGTCAGCGCTTACGCTAATCTCGAGTTCGGGCGCGAAGTGAAAACGAAAAGCAAGGTCGTGCGTTCCTGCGCCGCTCAACGTGTCCTCCACCCGCCAGAAACGTTGTTGCTTATCAAACTGAACGGTTCGACGATGGGTGACCGGCTGCGGCAAGCGCTGGTAACCAGCATGCTCCGCGACCACCACATCAGCTTCGGAGTCACTCTGCCAACCAATGACCCGCGGATGCGCTTCGTCGCCAATCACAAACGGCGCCGCTTCGTCGGTAGTGTTTTGCTCGACCTCGTCAACCTCGACGGTGGAATGATAAGAGGTGGAGCGGAACCGGTGGCGTTCACGCAGGTCGGCGGTGTAAACGTACGATCCGGGATCGACGATGAAGGCCGATCCGCAGGCAGAGACTTCAATGCTGAGCGCGTCGTTGTGGCCGTGCGATCCGCGGCCGTTGACGCCGCAACCGCTCGCGTTGAAAAGCATATAGAGATCGCCTCGCCTCAGAACGTACGTCCCGGCGTCAGGAAACGCGCGCGACTCGGCAGCCTCTCCGGCGGGCAGTGCTTCATAATCATTCAGGCCCTGCTTGCCCAAAATCCAAAGTAACTCCTCAGGCGGGCGTGACCCTTCACTCTTGAAACGCGGTTCATGGAAAACTGTCGCGCCCAGCGCCAGCACATAAGCGTGATCGTCCCCCGCGCGGCGCACCAGCGGAAAGATCTGCCCGCTGTCTGAATCACCAATCAACGGCGCGCGGTTGTCGGGTCGCAGGTAAGCACGCACGTATTCGATCATCCCGCGTAGCTTGTCCCAGTATTTCTGGTCGATGTCGATCGCATTGATATGACAGAGCACGAAAGAGTAGAGAAACAACTCCAGCTTCAAACGATGATAGCCGGTCGAAGCTTCATAGTCCGCTCCGTCCGGGAGGAGTTGCTTGTCCATCTCGCTGAGCAGCTCCTGCAAGCCAAAGTCGCGCCATTCGCGCGCTGAATCCAATTCCGGCAGCAAGACTCCCAACCACAAGAGTCCAGTCACGTCGGCCAGATAGTGATTACTGGTCGCGATGTGTGAATACTCCAGGTTGCGCCGGATATGAGCGCCATGCTGATCGAACATCCTGAGAAGTTCAGCCAGCTCGGCTTCGTTCATTTGCGGTGCGCGCAGAAACAACTCGAACGCGGCGAGCAGGTTGATCACGCGCAGCGCGACTTCCATCGCGCAATTCCAATTCACGCCCCGCCCGACCGGATTCTGTTCCCGCCAGCTTGCGAGTTGGCGAAAAAACTCAGTGCTGAATCGCTGATTATCAGTGACCGCGTAGGCGCGCCCCAAAGTGATGAGCTGCGCCATCCGATTCAACTCCCAAACCACCCGCGCGTCTGAGCCGTCGTCTCTGATCAGTTTGATATCCGCGTGATGAGCGAGGGGCCAGTCATAACCGGAAAGAGGATCGAGATTCCAATCAATCTCTCCCGCGCCGAAACACTTTTTGCCCAGGCCGAGCAGCGACCAGCAATGCTCGTTAGCTATGAGCTTGGCCTGGGTAATCAAATCCGTTGACTCGTCAGGAAGAATCTCTTGCTGTAAGGCCGCTGCTTGTTCCGCGCCGGCGGCGAAACCCGGAAAGAATTCAGGCGACTGACGCGAACGAAAATGCGCCAGCAAGTACGGGGCGGAAAGGCGCGCAAATTCGTCGCGCAGTCGTGCCGGCTGGCGATCGATCAGGGAAAGGCTGGCACGCTCGCGGCGTCGATCGAGCGCAGCGCGAAGGCGCCGCAGGGTTTCGAGCGCCGCCGTGCGCACACTGACCTCGCCGCGGAGCATGCGCTTAGTCTTTGCGAACGTGATCATTTGCCGGAGAAGAAGTGAAAAGGGTAAAGGGGAAGAGGTGAAAGGGCAAACTGCCGGTCGAGCGATTTTCCATTTTCCATTTGAAATTTCTCATTTGCCATTCCTGCTGCCATAAGCGGTGCCGCTTGCGACGCAATGGTCAATGAAAAATGTCAAATGAGAAATGGAAAATGATTTCGCCTGTCCCGATTCACTCTATTCAACCTTTTCAATCAGGGCATCCAGGACCCGATCCGCGGTGTGCCCATCCCAGAGCGGCGGAACCCGCGGGGCGGATCTGTTTGGGGGATTGTCGAGCGCGCTCATTGCCGCCTTGATGATGTTCGCTGGATTGGTGCCGGCGATGATGTTGGTGCCCATCTCCACCGTGATCGGCCGCTCGGTGTTTTCCCGCAGGGTAACGCAGGGAATGCCCAGCACAGTTGTTTCTTCCTGAATCCCGCCGGAATCGGTCAAGACCAAACGCGCGCCGCTGAGAAGTTGCAGAAAATCCAGGTAACCAACTGGATCGATAACCAGCAAGCCTTTGATTTGCTCGACGCTGTCGGCCACGCCCAGCTCGACGATCATTTTGCGCGTTCGTGGATGCGCCGGGAAAACAATCGGCAATCGTCGCGCGATTTCGTCCAGCGCCTCGATGATTTGAACGAATGCGACCGTATCGTCGACATTCGACGGGCGATGCAATGTCAGCACCGCATATTCCTTGTCAGCCAGACCGAGGTCCGCGCGTGCGGTGGATTGTTTAGCGCGATCAAGTTGGCTTAGCAACGAATCGATCATGATATTGCCGACCAACCTGATGCGCTCTGTTGGAATACCTTCGGCGCGCAGGTTTTCATCTCCATCGGCCGAAGGAGTTAAGAGCAAGTCGGCAATCTGATCCGTCAGCAGGCGATTGATCTCTTCAGGCATGGTTCGATCACGGCTGCGCAGACCAGCTTCGACGTGCGCGACTCTAATGCCGAGCTTCACGGACACAAGGGCACACGCCAGCGTCGAATTTACGTCGCCAACGACAACCACCCAATCCGGTTGCTCTTTGATCACAACCGGTTCAAATGCCTGCATTATCGCTGCGGTCTGGGCTGCGTGGCTGCCCGATCCGACGCCCAGATACACGTCGGGCTCAGGCATTTCCAGATCGCGGAAGAACGCCTCCGACATTGCTTCGTCGTAATGTTGTCCGGTGTGCACCAGGAGGGGTTGGAACTCGCCGTGACGCCGCCTCATCGCCGCTACAATGGGCGCCACTTTCATGAAGTTGGGCCGCGCGCCCGCAACGATGATGACCTTGTGCATGTTTGGTGGAGTTTTTCTGATTCCCTCTCCCTTTGGGAGAGGGTTAGGGTGAGGGCTTAACGCCGATCACGTTGGTATTGGTAAATTGTCTTTGGTAAGCACAACGGACAAACAAAACAGTCCGCTAAGCTTCGCACCCTCTCCCCTAGCCCCTCTCCCACCGGGAGAGGGGAATAGAATCTCACACTTCAACCGGCAACCCAGTCCGCAGCGAGTCCAGCACCCGAAAGGTAGCGCGCGTCGTCGCAGCCAGATCGTCCAAGCCAATCGGCGCCGGCTTGCCTTCCCGCACGACCGCGCACACCGCGCGTACTTCGTCCTTCTGTCCCTTGTCCTGCTCGCGGAGTTTGGTTTTGGTTTCGCGTCCGTTCTGAAAAGTGGTCGCGCTGCGAAAGTCATCGATCACGAATGACTTGCCGCCACCGAAAATTTCAATCCGCTCTTTGGTCATGGCGCGATCGCCTTCGGCCAAATACGCGATCGATCCATTTGAACCGTCGGCCAGACGCAAAGTGATAAAGACTGAGTCGTCGTTGATGACGTCCTGATTGCCGCTGGAGATGGCTTCGGCGTAAACGCGCGTGGTCAGCGAGCCGGTAATGAAATGCATAAAATCGATGAAGTGACAAACCTCGCCGACGATTCTGCCGCCCCCTTCTTTCGGATCGTGGGCCCAATGCCCGCGCGGAATCCTGCCCCCATTGACGCGATAATTGATCGACAGCGGCGCGGCTCGTTCAGCGAACAACTCTCGCGCCCTGCGCGCCAGCGGCGAGAAGCGACGGTTAAAGCCGACCATTAACTGCGCGCCGGCTCGTTCAGCCGCCGCCAGGACGCCGTCTAATTCTTCATCGTTCAAAGCGAGCGGCTTCTCGACAAATACGTGGCGCCCGCGCTCCAGGCTTCTTTGCGTCAGCTTTGCGTGCATATCGTGTCGCGTAGCGATCACAATCAGGTTTGTCTGATCGTCATCGATTACTTCTTCAGCGCTCGAGACGCAGAAGCGGAATCCGTGCTGCTCGCCGACGGCGCGCGCCGTTACGCCCGAGGCGGTCGCGATGGATTGAAACTCTGCCCCTGCCGCTTTGAAGTTCGGCAACAGCATCGCCTTCGCATAACCTCCGGCGCCGATCAAACCGACGCGGACGCTCGCCGCCGGAGCTGAAGGTTTTGCCGCCAGGGGGATCCGCTGCTCGAGCTCGCGCTCGGGGTCGTACTGCAGGACGACGCCGAGATAAGGTTGGTCGCCAGTGATCAATTCGTAAGCGCGTTCGCTTTCCGCAAGCTTGAATCGATGAGTAATCAAAGGCTCGACATTAATGCGGCCCTCAGCCAGTAGATCAAGAAAAGCTTCGATGTTGCGGCCTTCGGTCCAGCGCACGTAACCGAAAGGATAATCGTGTCCGCGCTCTTCGTATTCCGGATCGTAGCGGCCTGGACCGTAGGACATCGAGATGCGGAAAGAGAGCTCGCGATCGTAATAAGGCTTGCGCGGAAGGTTCAGTCCGACCGCGCCCACCACGACCACCCGCCCTTTTGACCGCGAGATCTCGCCCGCGAGTTCCACCGGTTGATTCGACGAAGTCGCCGCCGTAATCAGAACGGCATCGGCCCCTCGTCCACGCGACCATTCCATCACGCTGCGCTTCGCATCTTCTTCGGTGGCAGAGCCGATGTCGGCGCCGAACTGCCGTGCTAACTCGACCTTTGTCTCGTCAAGATCGATACCGAACACCCGGCAACCATTTGCCCGGAGTAACTGCACTGCGAGTTGTCCAATCAAGCCGAGGCCGATCACCACCACGGATTCGCCCAGCGTAAGCTCTGTAAGTCGCACGCCTTGCAGCGCGATTGCTCCCAGAGTGCTAAACGCTGCCGCATCAAAGCTGACCGGTTCCGGTAAGCGAACGCACAAGTTTTTCGGGACCGAGAGGACTTCCGCGTGCGACGCGTAGCCCACGCCGGCGCACGCCACCCGATCGCCCCGGCGAAACTCGGTGACACCTTCGCCGACTTCCGACACTGTGCCGGCCGCGCTGTAGCCGAGCGCCACCAGAGACCCCAGTTTGGATCGGACTGCTTCGATCGTATTCAGGACGCCTTCAGTCCTCGCCTTTTGGATGACCTGCTTGACCAGTGCCGGCTGGTCGAACGCGCGTCCCATCAGGCTCTTCTGTCCAGCTTCAACCGTCATGCGTTCGGTACCCGCGCTGATCAGCGAAGCCGCCGTGCGCACCAACAGAAATCCCGGGCGGACCACCGGCGCCGGAACGTCGGTCACCGCTACGGCACCCGTCTTGAGGTTCTGAAGAATTTGTTTCACTGCTTAGGATAGGGCCTGAAGTCGCACGCGATTAGCACTCTGCTCCGCCAGAGCCTTTCGTAACCGGCTCAGACTATCCTCGATTTCGGTTTGTGTAGTCAATCGTGTACCGGACGGCCCGCTCTCGTTTCTTGGACCAGGCGAACCATCCCCGATGTTTAATTCATGAATTAGATTGACAATACAGCATGTCTTTTGTTAGTTATGCAGACGCTATTTGCGGTCTAAACCCGGAAAAAAGAGCTTAGTTTCAGTTAAATCGTTTAAGCAGGACACCGTCGCGTTCGCTGCCGGGTTTTGCATCAGAGCGCGCAGAGATTGCTTCCGGTCGGCCTCATCGTTTGGGAAAGCTCGCAGTGCGAAATCAAAAAAAGTAGGAGACTAAAACATGTCGCAAAACTGGACTCCGCCCCCCGCGTCAGGCGGCGGAGCGGCAACTGTACCGAACTATTTGGTGCCCGCCATCATCTCGATATTCTGTTGCTGGCCGCTGGCAATCCCGGCGATTATTTTTGCCACTCAGGTAAATAGTAAGCTGGCTGCGGGCGATACCGCCGGCGCGGAAGACTCGTCCAAGAAAGCCAAGATGTTCAGCTTTATCGCCATTGGACTGGGCGTACTGGGCATTCTCATCTACGTGATCATGCTTGTGCTGGGTGTGGGCTTGAGCGCGATGGGCAATCGCTAGTTGGTGCGCGACGATATTGTCCGGGTGGCGTTAGGCATCGCGGCAAACTAACGAGCGCGATCCTGCACTCGGAACAGCGTTGTTGAATAATACAGCGCTCGTCCTCGCTTGTTCGCCGACCTCGAAATGCCTGGATGTGCCGGGGAATCCTCCCAAGCCGGAGGATTCCCCGCTTCAGCTTGAGGATTCAGCTACGATGGTTGTTTTTTGCACCAAGTGCGGCGCGCAGAACGACGACTATTCACAAATCTGTTTGCAGTGTCAGGCACCGCTTCCGGCAATCGGTGGCTACCAACCGATTCAGCCGCCCACGCCGATATATGGCCAGTCAGCAGTGCAGGACTGGAAACAGGTCGGCGCCGACAAGAAAGTCATTGGCGGCATTCTGGCCATCATTCTGGGTGGCCTGGGCATTCATAAATTCATGCTCGGCTATCAGAAGGAAGGGCTGACCATGTTGCTGGTGTCGGTGCTGAGTTGCGGCGCGCTCTACCCGATCATGCACGTAATCGGAATCGTCGAAGGAATCATGTATCTCACCAAGAGCGATGAAGACTTTGTGAGAACCTACCTCATCGAAAAGAAGGGTTGGTTCTGAGGCGCCGATCTAAACGATCAAGCTGCGAGTAAACGATTCCGCAGCGGCTCAGGTTATTTTCGAGTCGGCTGCGGATTTCAGATCATGCGATGGGCAATGAAGTGGCTTAAGGATATAATGCGAGTGATTTGGGTAGTTCTAAAATGCAACCAACAGCGCTCAAATTCCACACTGAGGTGAAAGATGGCGGACGCCTGGAACTTGAGGCGCCGTTAGCTCCAGCAGTCCATGTGACTGCCTTTGTAGTCGAATCGCCTAACGGGATTCCGACGAATTGGTTTTGGCCGGTCAGAGCAGCCTTGAATTCTGCGACAATCCGCTGGATGACGAAGACTGGAAGTAAGAGCCTATGAGTCAGACACTAGAGTTACCAGATGAAGTTTTTGAGGCGCTCGCCAAAGCAGCGCGTGATGGTGGCGTGACGCCTGCGGAATGGCTGGCAATTAATCTGCCCACGTCAGACGCATGCTCCCAAGAGCGCCCACTTCCGGAACTCTTGAACGACCTGATCGGATCCGTTGACAGCACTGAAACCCAAAACAGTCACCAAACCGCATTCAGTATCGCGCTCGCTGAAAAGTTTCGGAAGCAGGGCTTAAGGATTCCATGACCTTGACCGATGCCGGTCCGCTGATCGCCCTTATTGACAAGGGTCAGGGCGTTGCTCATCAACAATGCGTCGAAGCGGCCAAAAGGCTTTATGGAAATCTTTGAACGAAGGCGCCGTCCTGATTCACACTCCCAGTACGGCGGAAGCTGCTCGCATGCAAGCTCTCATGGAAAAATATGGGGATGTTCCGATGGACTTGGCTGATGCTTCAATCGTAGCGTTAGCTGAAGCTTCCGGGTTGAAGCAAGTATTTACCCTCGACACCGATTTTTACATATATAGAATTGCCGACAAAGACAGCTTTGACGTTATTCCGTAAGCGATTTTAGATTATGGCTGGCTTTCACTTTATTCCGGTAAGCGTTGATCGCACACGCCAACTGGCCATCGCGTCATTCGTTTGGCTGGGACTCGGGGCCATCACAATCTTCCTCTTTCTTTTCAACCCGGCCAGCCCCGCTAATCAATTCTTTCCCAAGTGCCCGTTCCGGCTGGTAACCGGTTGGCAATGTCCCGGGTGCGGGTCCACTCGCGCCTGTTATCAATTACTTCACCTGCATCCAATCAGCGCGTTCAAGCTGAACCCGCTTATGGTGCTGACGCTGCCGTTTATCGTCTACGGCTTTCTGGGATTCACGCGCAGCGCCGTGACGGGCCAACCACAGCGGCGTCTCTTCATTCCGCCAATTTATCTGTGGGCCTGGCTCGCGCTCTTGATCTTCTTCTGGATTTTTCGCAATACGCCCTGGTATCCATTCGTGTCCTGATAACGATCTCCTGGTACAGAATCGCGAGCGGTAGCGACCGGATGCCGGCATTCATCTCAAGGGAACGAAAGGCCCGCTGTAAATTCTTTTGGACGGCTCGGAGGGATTTATCGTCAACAGGCGATCGTATCGAGACGAATTCGGAAGCGCTCGGTGTTTTCTCTTTCATGCGGCGAGCTAAGACTGAAATCACTACGCCGACCAGGATCGCCGCGGTCACTCCGCCGAAAAGCAGTTTGCCCAGATCGTTGAACCCACATTCGTCGCAATCTGCAGCAACAATTACAGCGTAAAGCACGTCCTGCAACCCGGCAAAGATAAAGACGCCGATCGGAGATGCGAGAATTAACTCAAGGAGTTCGAACATGATGAAAACCTCTCCGCGTGGGAAATTAGGACGCCCACTTAGACACCGCTGAGTGGCCTTTGTTCCGAGGTGACACGGCGTCCCGCCCGTGAATCCCACCCAAAATTCTCGGCGGCACTTATCATCTCCCATTTACCATTTACGATTTACCATTTACGATTCCAGCTATGAACTCTGATCCGGCAATCCGCATCGCGATGCTGCCGCGAGACACAAATTCGCAGGGCACGATTTTCGGCGGCGTCATCCTGAGCTACATCGACATGGCCGGCGCGATCGAAGCTCACCGCCACACCGGCATGGATCGCTTTGTGACTGTGGCCATGCGCGAAGTCATTTTCCACGCTCCCGTATTCGTCGGTGATTTGGTGAGCTTTTATTCCGAAACCCTGAAGATTGGCACGACTTCAATCACCGTGCGCGTAGTAGTTGAGGCAGAGCGATACGGCGGTCCCAGCGAACGCGTGCAGGTTACACAAGCAGAAGTCATTTATGTAGCGGTTGATAGGGAGCAGAAAAAAACAAAGATCGTGGTTAGGTGAGAGCGAGTCCCCCGAGTCAACCCTACCAACGATGATACGCCGGATGGCCCGGCTTAACAGCCACGAAAGTTCCGCGGCACGTCGCACAAATCTTGCCGTGAGCGATCAACTCACCTTCAACGATGGCGCGATCGTCAGTTGACTCAACCACCCGAGCGCGCAACTCGACCGGTTCGTCGGTTGGCGTCGGCCGCAGCAACTTAATCGCATAGTCCGCGGTGACCGTGCAGGGCGGATGATCCAATCCGGCCTGCTTCATCAAGTGATATGTCGCCGCCCAGTTGCAATGGCAATCGAGCAGTGTGCCGATGATGCCGCCGCTTAACATTCCGGGGAATGCTTCTTGATAAGTTTCGGGCTGGAACGTGGCGATAACTTCATCTCCCCGCGGAAAGCTGCGAATGTGCAGCCCTTTTTCATTCGCCGGTCCGCAACCAAAGCAGGCATTGTTCGGCGCATAAGTTTCCTGGATGCTTTTTTCAGTCATGATGTTTAGAGTTCAAGCTTTAGCTTGCGCGTGGTCAAACGCAATCTAAAGATTGAACTCTGAACTGCGCAATTGTTCTCTCAACTTAAACCGCTGCACTTTTCCGGTCGCAGTGTAAGGCAATTCCGAAACAAAAAGATAACGACGCGGCTGCTTGAATCGCGGCAGCGCGCTGGCGCACAGCGCGCGCAGGGATTCCTCGGCGGTCTCGTCTTTGTCGTTCGTGCACACCACAAAGGCGCACACGCACGACAATCGATGTTCATCGAATCCCTCTACGACCGCGGCGGCGCGCACGGCTTCATTTCGCAGCAGAACACTCTCGACTTCAATCGGCGAGACCCACTGCCCGGTCGGCTTGAAACAATCATCGCTGCGCCCCTGGTGCCACCAGAAACCATCGGCGTCCGTGGC
>DATHHW010000028.1:0-89441 GCA_035317005.1 Pyrinomonadaceae bacterium
AGAGCGGCGCGTTTGCTTGGCTTCAGGCATCACCAGAGTCTCATTTCCTTAATAAACAGCCGGCACAAGGATCTGCTCCAGACAAGATCCGCCGTGCGACCGCGGAGGCGACATCTTTTTTCCAAGCCCAGAAAGATCAAGAGAAAGATCGTAAAGCCAGACCCCGAGCGGGCCACGTCGCAGTTGTCTATGCTGCATGTCGAGGGCAACCAACAAATTGCGCAACGGGTGGACGAGATGTTCGCGACGGACGAATGGCTCGTCGAGCTTTGCACGGATGGCGACAGCGCGTTGCGGACGTTGACCAGCAGCGACCACTATGATGTCCTCTTGGTTGACAATGATCTTCCGGGGTTGAGCGGCTTGGATCTGGTACAGCGAGCGCGCAAGATCACGCACCGGCGCCGGACGCCAATCGTCATGCTTTCCAGCCGAGACTGCGAGAAGGAAGCTTGGGCCGCCGGCGTCGATGCCTTTCTGAGAAAGCCGGAACAGATTAGCGAGCTGCCATCGACTATCGCGAGGCTCTTGCAAAAGTAAACTGGAGCGCGCGGACATCCTGTCCGCCTGAGCGCGTAGCGCGAACACTTTCAAAACGATTCTTACGAGTAAGTTGAGCGTGCTGCGCACGCTGGCGGACAGGATGTCCGCGCTCCGCTTACTGGGGATTCACAGACTGAAGTCTATGCTACGAGTTCATCGCGCGCAGGTGAGCGCGCGCCCGCCGTCGATTGAATAAGTCGCGCCGGTGATCCAGGAGGCTTTTTCTGAAGCAAGAAAGAAAACCAGCTCGGCTATCTCTCCTGGCTCGCCCACCCGTCCGAGGGGGTGGGTGGTCTTTGAGTGCTCCAGAAACTTTTCATAATCCGCTTCGCTCATTCCACCTCGTTTATGAATTTCCGTGACCACGACGCCAGGATTCACTGCACTGACTCGGACGCCCCTGGGCGCGAGTTCGAGCGCCGCGCAGCGCGTCAGTTGGTCCAAGCCGGCCTTGGACACGCAGTACGCCAGCACGCCGGGAAAGGACCGCAAGCCGGTAACGCTGGAGATGTTGACGATGTTACCTTTGCTTTTGATTAGGTGTGGCGCAGCTATCTGCATCAACTGAAACACGGCGCGCAGGTTAACGTTCATCATCGCATCCCAGGCGGCCAGCGAAGTGTTTTCTATTGAACCGGTGGAAATGTGACCGGCAGCATTTACCAACACATCCAGTCGGCCGAACCTGTTAATAGTTTCGTCGATCGCGCGTTGGCCCTGCTCAGTATTCGTAACATCGACCGTCATGGTTACGGGTTCGCCTCCCAGATTCTTCACCGCCGACTCAACCTCGCGCAGCGCGGCCTGGTCCCGGCCCAGTGCCACGACGCGGGCGGACGCTGCCGCGAACTTCACGGCGACGGCGTGGCCAATGCCAGAGGTTGCTCCGGTCACGAGGACAACTTTGTCTGCAAGGCTATCGTTCATTCATACTCCCTTCGCGCTTTTTTTGGAGTGCGGCGACTTGTCGCCGCTTTCTCTTGACCTGGCTAAAGCGGCGACAAGTCGCCGCACTCCAAAGTTAGCAAGCAGCGCGACATATTGACATAAGCAACCTTGGATTGACTATAATTTCACGCGAGCAGAATTCACGCGAGCAAAGAGCCGCTTGAGGTTGTTTGAAAAATGGGCCAACGTCACCCTAATCCGCGGTGTTTAGCAAACTACGTTTTTCTCCATTCGAGCTGAATTAGAAAAGCCGTGTCCATCGAACCACACGAATCTGGTTCTTATACGTTAAGGGGATCAGGTATCCGGCGAGACTCTTCGTTCACAGGATCAAATGGTCCGGCGCGAGGGCACTCGGTGTCGGGCTTTATGACGGCCGCTGCGGCTGCCTCCGCGGCGTTGTTCTTTGTGCTTTGGTGGATGTTGCAGGGCGAAGAGAATCCCTGGATACCTGCTGGTTTGGCGGCCAGCGTGGTGATGCTGGTGGCGGCATCGGCCTGGCTGGCGGTAGTGCGGCGATCGCGGGTACGCCATGTTCGCGACAGCGGCGAATGGCGTGGGCACCCAAGGCCGAGGTCTTCGGGCAACGCCATACCGTCGACGAGCCGCCACTCAGCGGCGCTGCGCGCGCTCCACAAACAGTCCATGGCCGCTGATGCCAGGGAGGTGTCGCCGCAAGCGCATCGCGAGCTGTATGATCTGTGCAGCGATTACCTCAGCGGGACCGACCAGGCTTTGCAGGCGCCCAGCTTGCCGACTGAGACGCGGCTGGCTTTACGGGCCGGACAAGAGCGAGTCCGAACCCTGCAAAGACATCATTTGTTGACCTGGGCCCGCGGTTCCGCGCGCTCTCTAACGCACGAGGCGCAACGGCGAGTACGGCTTTATGAAAAGGTAGAGACCGCCAATCGCGCGCTGGAGTGCATTGACACTGCTCTAAGGGTCTATCCTGACGAAGAGGAACTCAGAATCTCCGCTCGTGCGGTGCGCGACTTTATTACTTCAAGTAGAGTGGCCCATTGGGTAGAGTTGGCAGAACGGGCTGCGTTCAAGGGTTACTACCGCCGGGCGATCGATCGCTATCGAGATGCTTTGTTTTATCTGACTCGAGACGGGGCGGATCAGGACCGGGAAACCGGGGCCGAGCGGATCACGCGTGAGATTGAGTTGTTGAGAGCACGTCTCGCTACACAGCGGGCCCCGATTGACTCGCCTGGGGCCAATAGCAAAAAGGCGCCTAAATAACGGCAATAGTCGAGAGTTTGGGCACATCCATCGGCTGCCACTTTAGAATCGAGAATGAGCAAAGGGAATGCTAGTCAGAAAATGTCCACGGTGTGGTAGCGATAAGATCAGGCTGGGGTATCGGCGTATGCCCTGGTTCCTTCGAATGTTTGGCATCCACCATCTTTTGTGCGATCATTGCAACTGGTTATTCACAGGATTTGGGATTCCAGGGATGGGCCGGCGCCGGTCAAAACGAAGAAAGCAATGACGCCTGCCTCTCGTTTCAGTTTAGAGTTCAAGCTTCAGCCTGCGCCGATAATCAGCAATCTGAAGATTGAACTCTGAACTTTCCGGCAATTGAGTTCGAGGTTTAGGCTATGAGCAAGAGAAAACCCATCACTATCGTCGCTTTGCTTACTTTGAGCGCATTGTTTTCGGTGCTGGCGCTGGCTCAATCCCAGAGCGAATCACCGGTCGTCCTGCCGAACACGTCGTTGGATAGTCAGGGCCTGGGCAGATATCGAGTGGGACCGGGCGATATTCTTGATGTCCGCGTTTTTGGCCAGCCGGATCTGAATTCAACCGTAGAGATTGACGCGGACGGTAACATTTCATCGCTTCCTTTTATTGAGACGCCGATTCCGGCAAAGTGTCGTGACGAAAGGGATATTCAGAAGAGCATTACTGAGGCTTACGCTAAGTACATCGTAAAGCCCAGGGTCAGTGTGCGTGTGCTTGAACGCCGAAGTCGGGCGCCAGCCGTCGTATACGGAGCCGTGCGAAATGCTGCGCGTTTTCAGATGATGCGTCGGGTAAAGTTGCATGAGCTATTGGCAAGTGCTGGGGGCATCACATTAAACGCCTCCGGAACCATCCAACTCGTTCATACTGAGCCCGAGTTGTGTCCAAAGGAAGAGGGTGTCATGCAGACCGTGGCCGCTTCTCTTTCTGATAAACCACGAGCCGCTCCCGGCACCGACCTCGGCCAGATTGAGATATACCAGATTAACAACGTCAAGAACGGTCTGGCCAAAGACGATCCATACATCAGGCCTGGGGATATTGTCATTGTAGCGGAAGCCGCGCCTGTCTACATTACCGGCGCCGTCTTTGCTCCGCGCGAGGTGCCAATGAAGGATGGGATGACTTTGGCCCGGGCCATCGCAATGTCGGGCGGCGTTACCCGACAGGCAAAGATCAGCGACGTTCACATCTACCGCCAAAAGGACGGTAAGATCGGCTCGGAGGATATGAAGGTCAACTACGAGGCTATCAAGAAGGGCCAGCAGCCGGATGTCCTGCTTCAGGCTCTCGACATCGTTGAGGTTAGGCAGATTGGAACCCTCGCCCCCCGGAACTGGGGCGATCTTTTCTTGAACACGATCAAGGGAGGCATAGGAGTTCTGCCGCAGAGAATGATTTACTAAGGAGACCTCAAGTCAAAATCCTGAGGCTGGCGAACAAGCCAGCCTTTCGATTTTCATGGTGAAAGCGCTGAGAATAAAAGGATGAGTCAAAGAATAAGGTCTAATAAAGCCAGGAGAGGGCGTGGTTTTACCTACCTCTGGATCCTGGTCCTGGCAGTTTCGATCTTCCTGCTGATCTATTTTGAGCAGACTTCGCTGCTGTATATTCTCGCCACGCTGGGTGTGACGATATTGTTGGTAGTGGTGGCACTTGCCGATCTGGGACGCAGTGAACTCTCTTCAGAGACTATGCAGAGGTCGGACGCCCAGGCTCCCGGCCCAAAGTCTCGAACCTGAAACACAACCGCGCTCGCCGAGCCGTAAGAGGTGTTTAGAGTACCGACTTTAGTCGGGTTCTGCGTCGCGTTAAGACCCGACTGAAGTCGGTACTCTATACGCCTGTTTCAAGACGCGCTGCTCTTGTTCAGAATCCTTCCAGGTCTTTTCCGATCACAACTCTTTCGTTATAGCCGCCGGCCCTGACGCCTCCGAGCAGTTCTTCATCGCTCGCGCCCATGCGAATGATGTGATCCAGAATCAGCAACCTGGGCCGGATGCGCGCCGCCAAAGCACCAAGCTCCACATCCGAGGTATGGTACTCGCGGCAATAGCGCGGCCAATCTTTTCCGCCCGGCCGATCCTCCGGCTTGAGACGCGCGGCGGAATAAACTTCGTGAATCAAGATATCAACGCCCTGGGCGGCTTTAACCAAATCTTCGCTCGGCCGAGTATCTCCCGAAATCAGGATCGAGCGATCGGGAGTGTCGATGCGATAGGCAAATGCGTCCTTCCAGGCTCCGTGCTGCACCGCAATCGCGGTAACGCGGACTCCATCTTTTTCATAAACGACGCCGCGCCGAATCTCGCGCACGTCAACGCGGTATCCGCCTGCCACTTCGTGCTCCAATCCGTGCTCGCGAATATCGATATCCTCTGAGTATGCTGCCAGCAGATGTCTGGTCATTCGCTGCAAGCCTCGCGGGCCATAGACGGGGAACGGCGCGCGCCTGCGCATCAGCCATGACGTCAGAATCAGGTCCGCATAGCCCAGGGTGTGATCGCTGTGCAGATGGGTGATAAAAAGCGCTTCCGGCCCGCTGATGGGAAGATTGGCCGCCTTTAGACGGCGCATCACACCCGGCCCCGCGTCGAACAAAAGTACTCGCCCGCCGACAACTACCGCGGTTGCGGGTCCCGACGCAGCGGGGTCAGGATAGGGAGTCCCGGTACCCAGCAGGATCACTTTGGTGGTCGTGCTTTTCAAATCAGACTTGGACGAGCTTGCTGCGTCCGGTGGCAGACTGGAAGCAGCAACGAGCCACCCAAGGACCAGTGATAAGAGAATTGCCAGTGCAGTTTGCATAAGCTAAGTCTTCCTTCCCGGTTCTCGGCCCAGTGTAAGCGTTCATGAGACAACGTGATCAGCCTGCAAGGCAAGGCGCAGTTGGTACGGAACCCCGATTCATCGGCACGATTCACCCATCGGCGCAGCAGGAAGCAGCGTGCGGAGCGCGCGACAGCATAAAGCCCGGGCCGTCAGAGCCCCGGGAAGGGGCCAGAGGTTTCGCTAGCCCGCGAGCGGGCGACAGCGCGAGTACGGAACCGAGAGCGGTAGCGACCGGATGCATGCGAAATTGTCGAGGTTCGAAGTCGCCCAATTTGCCAAAACTCAGGGAAACTTTACTAGCCATGTTTCTTTGTCCTCCTTGAGGGTTTCTGGTTGAAGAGAATGGTAGAGCTATTAAGTAAGGCGCATTTAGCCGAGGTTTTTACTCATGAAATCGATAAAAAGAAGGGTGAGAAGGCGGTTTTGTTAACTTTCCGCGCCCTTTCCCTAACTTTCCGCGCCCTTTCCCTAATTAGCGGTGCGCTTTCCCTAATTGACGGCGTCGCTGCGACGGTTAGCGGAGAGCAGTTAGCTAATTAGCGCCACCGTCTAGTCAGTTAGCGATGTGGCTTTGTCAATTAGCGACGTGACTTCCTCGGTTGTCTTGGCGACACAGAAAACCGTCGGCTTGACTTGGAAAACCGTCGATGTGGCCTAGAAAGGTTTCTGCGTCGCACGGAAAACCTTCCTGATGACAGAGAAAGGTTTATTTGTGGCTTGGAAAGTTGGGGAAATGGAGTTGCACGTCGCGATTTCGGGATAGGCGGTGAGGCCCGAAGGGCCGTCATTCAATAGCCGCGACCGTCAGGTCGTGGTTACGATGTGATTAATGAATCGGGGAGATCCGAAGGACCGGCATGAATGTTATCCATGTCGGCCCTTCGGGCCTTGATTGTTTATGGAGACGTTGACCCCGGCCTGACGGCCGGGGCTATTGCATAGCGGCGCTTCGCGCCTCCACCCGGTCGCTACCGCTCCCGGTTCTGTACCAAGCGAACGCCACAGAAGACGCAATCATCGCGAGCGGTCCTGTACCTCATCCTCACCTGCAGGATTGGATTTTTTGCGCGCCTCGATTAAAGTATGTCCGCCCAGAAGCATTTCCATAGATTTTCCCGGAGGACCAATCCAATGAAGAAGATTCAGCTAACTTTCGCGTCACTCATGCTCTTTGCGCTGACGTTGTCTATCTCGATCGCTCCGTTGCTCCGAGTAGCCGCCGCGCACGATGGCGACATTCCCAAACTCACCTACCCGGAAACCAAACGGGGCGAGGTGGTCGATGACTACTTCGGAACGAAGGTCCCCGATCCCTATCGCTGGCTTGAGGATGATAATGCGCCGGAAGTCGCCTCCTGGGTCGAAGCTGAGAACAAGGTGACCTTTGGTTACCTGAATCAGATTTCCTATCGGCAGCAGATTAAGGAGCGCCTGACTAAGCTGCTGAACTATCCCAAATATACGGCACCCACGCGCAGAGGTGAGTACTTCTTTTTCGGGAAGAACGACGGGCTACAGAATCAGAACGTGCAATACATCCAGAAAGGTCTGGACGGCGCGCCGGAGGTGTTGCTTGACCCGAACAAGTTTTCCGCTGACGGCACGTCGCAACTGGGAGGGTTCTCGCTGTCGCAGAGCGGGAAGTATGTCGCTTATGGAATCTCGGAAGGCGGTTCCGACTGGCGAGACTTCTACGTACTCGACGTGGCCACGAAGAAAGCACTGGCCGATCATCTTGAGTGGGTCAAATTCTCTGGGGCGTCCTGGATCGGCGACCAGGGTTTCTTCTACAACCGTTATCCTCGGCCCGAGTCAGGGAAGAAGATGGCCGGAAAGAATGACTATCAGAAGAGCTACTACCACAAAGTGGGTACGCCGCAATCCGAAGACAGACTCGTTTATGAAGACAACGACCACCCGCAACGACGACAGGGAGTCGGCGCGACTGAGGATCAGCGTTTTGAGATTCTTAGTGTCTCGGACTCTTCCGCAGGGAAGAGAGGGAATTCACTTTTCTTCCGCGAGCTGGCGCAGGGTGACAAGCCGTTCACCCCGATTGTGCCCGAAATCGGCGACGACAGTTATGGAATTATCGATGACGTTAACGGTAAGTTCCTGATCGAAACCGATCATGGTGCGCCCAACAGCAAAGTCGTGCTCTACGATCCACAGACAAAGACCTGGAAAGACGTTCTGGCGGAACGCCCGGAACCGCTGCAAGGCACTTCGACCACGGGTGGAAAGCTGTTTGCGACTTATTTGAAAGACGTGACGACGCGGGCTTACGTTTACAGCCTTGACGGAAAACTCGAGAACGAGATTCAACTTCCGGGACTGGGTTCAGCCGGGGGTTTCGGTGGACGCAACGATGACAAGCTCCTTTTCTACAGCTTCACCTCGTTCAATTACCCGCCGACGATCTTCAAGTACGACATCGCCACAAAGAAGTCGACCGTGTTTCGCACCGTGGATATTCCCGGCTTCAAAGCAGCAGACTATGAAGTGAAGCAGGTTTTCTATAACAGCAAAGACGGCACGCGCGTGCCGATGTTCATCACTTATAAGAAGGGGCTCAAGCTCGACGGAAATAATCCGACAGTTTTGTACGGCTATGGCGGCTTCAATATCACCACGAATCCGGGGTTCAGCGCTTTGCGAATTGCCATGCTCGAGCAGGGCGTAGTTTACGCGTCGGCGAACATGCGAGGCGGCGGCGAGTACGGCGAGAAATGGCACGAAGCCGGCACCAAGTTGAAAAAGCAGAACGTGTTCGACGACTTTATTGCTGCAGCGGAATATCTAATCGCGCAGAAGTACACTTCGCCGAGCAAGCTGGCCATTCATGGTGGCTCTAACGGGGGACTTCTGGTCGGCGCTTGCTCGAACCAGCGTCCGGACCTGTTCAGAGCCGTGGTCGAACAAGCCGGCGTGATGGACATGCTGCGCTTTCACAAGTTCACCATCGGCGCGTCCTGGATTTCGGATTATGGTTCGAGCGAACAGAACGAAGCCCAGTTCAAAGCGCTCCTGGCCATTTCACCGATCCATAACGTCAAGCCCGGAACGAAATATCCGGCCACGCTGATTACCACCGCCGATCACGACGATCGCGTGGTGCCCGCGCACAACTTCAAATACGCCGCGGCACTGCAAGCGGCCCAGGGCGGCGACTATCCAATCCTGATTCGCATCGACACGAAATCAGGCCACGGCGCCAGCAGCACCACGAAGACGCTCGAACAACAGACGGATATTTATTCGTTCTTGTTTGAGAATTTGGGCGTGAATCCGAAGTGGTGACCTTAAGAGACAAGCATCGCGGAATATCACCGAAGGCCGGTCTTTCGAGACCGGCCCTTTTTTGAAAATGTGATTCGGCCGCCTTTGTATCAACCGTAGGGCTTCCGTTAGCAAGTTTTGTTACACCTGGATTTCATGCAGCGATGCCATAATCCTTCCGTGTATGCACCTGAGGGCCCAGTTTAATTTTTGATCGACTGGAGCGTCACATCCTTGTCCGCATTGAGCGCGAAGCGCGAATGGCTGATCATCAAAAGGCGGCTCGTTGCGCGACGAGCGGGTTGGACGCCGATCGGCAGCGTCAAACGGGGCCGTAGCCCGACCGTGAGGGAGGGCTCACAATCTTCAATCCGTTCGGGTGAAAAGTGGTTCGCGCTCCGCGACTCAATGCGGACGAGACGTCCGCTCCCAGCTAAAACCGCAAAGACAGACAGCTCAATCCGCCATCCATCTTTTGAAACTCAGACATCTCGAGCGCAGTGGTCCGATATCCCAGCTCCCTTAGCTTTCGTTCAAACTTCGGATAACCCGCGGCTAACAGCACTCGGTCATTAACCCTCATGCAATTTGCCGCATACTCTTCGTCAGGCGCTAATGGTACGAGATCGTAGTCGCGAAATTCAGTGCGGTTGGCAAATGCTGCAATCAACGCTAAGCGCCCCTCGCCAAGATACGCCAGGCCACTCTTGAGATGCAGAACACCCTTCACGCCGAGAATGTCCACGAAGCTGGAAGTGTAGTTGATTGATCCCAGCAGCTCAGCCAACTGCCGCGCGCCGGCTTCATTCGTCCGCTCAGAGATGCCGATGAAGAAATGATCGCCGGCTTCACAAACATCTCCGCCGTCGACGGTCCCAGGCGAATGAATAGCAGGAAGGGAAGAAAAGAAAGTCGTGAGCACGCTTCGTATGCTCGCTACTTCACCGGTGCGACTCGGTCCGCCCGGCCGTGTGAGCACGGCGCAACGCTCGGTTAAGATGGCCGTGTCTTCAACAAAAGTTGAATCCGGATAAGTTGGATCAGGCTCTAGCCTGGTTAGCGTCAAACCGCATTGAGCCAACGCAGTGCAGTAAGCGTCGTGCTGTTCAAGGGCGCGCTCGTAACTGGGAGCACCGAGGTTTGCGGTGGTCAGGCCTTCGGCGAAGTTTGGGGCAGGCGGCCGAACAATCGCGCGAGTGAACATTGGTTGTGGAGATCGGAACGCCCCGATAACGTATCACTCAGTCATCACAAGTTGGAACCGCAAAGCAGCAAGTACCTCGGTGCGCAGGTTTGTCTCGCCCAGCACACCGAGGCGCCTGATCAGCCGCTGTTTGTCTAGTGTACGAATCTGGTAACAGAGAACAATTGATTCAACGTCAAGCCCGGCGACTCCGCAAGGAACCTGTGCTTCATTCGGATAGATGCGCCGGTTATGCTTGCGTGAAGTGATTGGAAGGACATTAACGACGGGCAGAATCTGATTGAGCCTGGTGTCGCTCAAAACCAGCACTGGACGCGTCCTTCCTTGTTCCGAACCAACGACCGGGTCGAGGTTCGCCAGCCAGACGCTCCAGCGTTCCGGTGTCATGCGGGAGTTTCCTCAGCGTCGACGTGGCTGAAGTCTTCCATAACTTCGCGCAGGTCAGCTAGGAACATTTCATCCTTCATGGCTTCCTGCATTACCTGGAACCTGGACTCTGCTCCATCGTCTCTCGCCTTCTGAACATTTAGTTGCGCGACCCTGTCCAACAAGGCGTGTTGGTCTGACGGATCAAGTTGGGTAATTGCGCGTGCGAGTTCGTCGATAGATTGCATGATAGTGTCCTCGCTATCTCTCGGGCTTTCATGGGGCTGACGGTCTACCTTTGCCGATTAACCGTACCACCGCGTGGATGGTAGCCAGATAATAGTAGAAAAGCCAACTGTACCAAATGGGTTTGTCGTAACGAGCTTTTTGAAGAGCATTGTGATGCCTGAGTCCGAAATTGTTGGCTATATTGAACAGGTCGTTTTCATCCTTGGAAGTAAGAACGCCTTTCAGTCTTGGTCGCAAGTATTCCAAAACGTCCGCAAGGTCTCGAATCGCATCTCGCCGCTCATCCAGAGTTGATCGGTGCCGCCTAAATTTTCTCCGCGCAGCTTCAACTCGGGCCTCGATATTCTCAGGTCTGATTTCGGGAGAGCAGCATCCATCAGAGCCTCAAAACCAGCGTCCGGCAGAGTCAGAATCTCCCCATCTGCTGAAAGTTCGTAGCCCGCATCCTAACGTCGTAGTACACGGTTGACTTGTCTCTGAATTCAGCGCGCCCCTCCGCTCGATCAAACGTACTACAGTGCCAGCCACACTCTGACCAATCATGATATGTCCGATCGACGGGTTTTGACACATGCTCGTAAAGGAACTCCAACACATCAAAGATGTCATCCTCAGTATACGATTCAATTCGGCTTCGAAAGGGCAGCAAGTTTGTCTTCCGGAGTTCCAGCAAAAGAACGGCCTCAATATCCTTCCCCAATGAGCCCGGCGTAAAACCACTATCGACACAGTCATACCCGAACGCTTCCTGGAAATAGCCCTCATCTTCCCAAGCCTCGTGCAGTCCTCTCAAAACGCGCAATAGAGTGGCGAGATCAAGTGATGCACCGGCTGGATTCTTACCGGTCCGAACCGAGTAATAAGACTTATCCCTCATAACGTTTTAGACTTGATCACATTCTAGCATCCCAGTGCAAATGCGCGTTTCTCCATCAAGCTCTGCGTTCGAGTCGCGGCCCCAGAAACCATGAAAGTCGTGAATCGTCGATAGCCTGCTGCCGTAAATCGTGACTTCGCGAATCATGAATCGAGAATCTCACGCTGAATGGTATCTTTCACATTATGAATGGAGGCTTTGCGAGTGCGGGCGGCGGCTTTCGTTCGCCACTTCAAGGCGAGGATGCTCTTGGTAAGACTTCAAACCCAGGGTGGCGCGCGCAAGGCGCGCTTACCGTGGGCTATCTTATTTCACGCTTTCAGCGTGAAGACTAAGAAGTAAAGCCACGCTTCTTCATCAGCGCTTCGACTTTCGGATCGCGGCCGCGGAAGTTGCGATAGGCTTCGGCCGGGTCGATTGTGTTGCCGACTGAGAAAATATATTTGCGCAAGCGCTCGGCTACTTTCCTATCGTACGGACCGCCGGCTTCGGTGAATGCGCCAAACGCGTCGGCGGTGATCACGTCGGCCCAGAGGTAACTGTAATAGCCGGCCCAGGCGAAGAGACTGAAATTGTTCGCACAGTAATGGGCGAGGAGAATGGTTGTACAGCGTCGAAGTTTGCGTAGCGGGCAGCGGATTTTGGAAATGAATCCACAAATTCGGAGGTAGGAGATGGCTTGATACTCTTCACTCTCTCCCAGTGGGAGAGGGGAAGACAACCTTTCAGATCGTCAGATGTCCCAGTTAAGGAGCAGCGAAGCCACTCAACGGATTGCCATAGAACGCGTCGGTTTTCCAGGCATTCGCGTCCCACTGACCATCGCCGGCGCCGATGACTTTTATTGGAAGGATCATTGCCAGACCACCCAGGTTGTTCTTCTGCGTAATACCGTTATCGACCAGCCGCCCGTCCGGGCCGACGCTGAATTTCGCCGAGCGCGCGAGGTCCCCGTCGCGCAGGACTTTCACTTCATACTCGCCCGGATTCCGGTTCAGAAAAAAGATCTCAGAAGTGTTGTTGGCGCTGCTCGTGTCTGTGTTCCAACCGCGCACTCCGCCCCAACTGAACGTCCAGCGTTCCCAGCGCGTGTTGCCTTCGTTGGCGTTGGCAAAGACTGCGGCGTCGTATCCCGCGCTCCCGCTCTGATCCTTTGTGCTGCCGATCTGTTTGCCGTTGTAGAAGAGATAAGCAGCGAGTTTCGTGTTGTCCAACTCGCCGCGGAACCACATCGCGATCTTCAGTGGCGGCATGTTCGGGTCAGCCGGACTGTTGAAATAGAGATAGCCGATGGGCAAATTCCAATCCTGATCGACAACGTATTCAAACTGGTTCTTGAACGCCGGCAGGTTGTTGCCGATATGAAACTTCGTGACCTTGAACTTGCCGCTGAATACGTTTTCATTGGTTCCGCTGAGCTCGCTCTTCAAACGAATGGTGAATCCGAAGGCGCCGGTTGCGAGCGTCGTGCGCTTATCAATGTGCGTGGTAATCGCGGGCGTGACGATTGTTTGCCAGCGCGTCGCGTCGATCGAAGGGGTCTCGCACTCGACAGTGTACCAGGGCGCGCCGACTTCGTTGGTAAAGTCGACGAAAAAAGCACTGCCGGTATTGATGGGGCCCGTTACGGTGAAACGCATCTCGGGCATCCAACTCCAATAGTCATCCATGTCGGGTGCTTTCCAATAACGCTTCAGCCGATTGGCGCGCACGATGACCGAGGATTTCAATAGTGTGGGGCCGGCCTGGTTGGCGTGGGCGAGGCTGGTTGATGGGCTGACGAACGAACAGCTGATAGTTGCCAAGACAAGCGCGATCTTCGCAAGTTCGGATAAGTGATGTTTCATTTTTCCCTCAGTGTGGTCTAGGGCGGCTTTGCCGCAGCACATTGCGGTAAGGCTTAGCCTTACCGTCGGCGTCCACTACTATGTTGGTCGAGGCTATGCCTCGACCTCCGAGGCGGAGCCTCAAAAAGAGGTTCGCGCGTGACGGTGAGGCAAAGCCTCACCGCACTGGGCGGCGGCAAAGCCGCGTTTGAGCAAACTCCACTCTACTGAACGGCGAAAACGTCTCATCATTCTTCCGCTCTTATCCGTGTCTATCTGTGTTCATCTGCGGCTGATTAGTCTTATGGCGCAGTGAAACCGGCGAGCCCATTGCCGTACATTGCATCTGTCTTCCACGACAGCGGATCATATTTCACGTCCTGGTCGCCGACAATCTTCACCGGCAGGACCATGCGAATGCCGCCCAGAGTATTTTGCTTCGCGATGCCGTTATCGACGATCCGGCCGTCGGCACCCACGCTAAACGTTGCTGAGCGCGCGAGCTTTTGTTGTCTCAGGATCTTGATTTCGTAATCGCCGGGGTTTTTGTCGAGAAAGAAAACGCCACTCCAATTGTTCGCACTGGTGTCTTTGTTGTACCCGCGCACTTTCAAAAACTGAAATTGCCAAAGGCCCCAGCGTCCCTCCGGGTCGCCGACCCCGGTGGAAATTTCTGATTCGTTTCCGGCGCTCACGGTGCCGACCTGTTGCCCTTTGTAGAAGAGCACGCCCTCCATCTTCTCGCCACTGCTCGTGCCGCGGAACCACATCTGCACACTAATTACCGGAACGTTTTCGTCCACCCTGGGGTCGTACCAGATAAACCCGATCGGCAGGCGCCAATCCTGCACGACATAAAACTCCTGCTTGCCCTTGTACTCCGGAATGGCCTGATCCGGCGCGTAGGTCGCAACCTTGAATTTTCCGCCAAAGATAGTTTCATTAGTTCCCGCCAGCGCGTTCTTCAAAGTGATCTTGAAGGGGAAGAGACCGGTCTGGGTGATAGCTTTCTTTTCGAGTTCGTTCTGATCCAGATCCGGACCCTTGATCGTTACCAGCTCATCGTCGCCCGCTTCCTGTGTGGGCAGTTTGAAACTGACCCAGGCCTTACCGTCCGGCGTCGCCACCTCGAACAACCACTGACTGCCGCCCGGTACCGGCCCGAGAATTTCGAAATAAACCTGCGGCGTCCAAGACCAGGTGTTGTACTTCGGTTCAGCCGCGCTCGGGTTGGGCCAGTGGCGCAGATAGCGTTTGGTGCTGATGGCCACGGTGCGTTTGAGCAGGGTCGGACCTGCCGCGTGAACGGACACGGCCCGAGTAGAAAAAGCGAAGGCCGTACTGGCGAGTGATAAAAGCAGACCGACAGAGATAAGCTGGGGGGTCTTTCTCATGATTGTCTCCCGATTTGAATTCTCAATTGGAAAGAAAGCGTGCCAAGGTGGCGCAAATACTAGCCGCTAGGCAGAATGCAGTCAACGAAAGATTAATCTGCGGAGCGCGGACATCCTGTCCGCCAGCGTGCGTAGCACGCTCAGCCTAAGCCGATCACGTTTCAAACAATGTTCGCGCTTCGCGCTCAGGCCGACAGGATGTCCGCGCTCCGTTTCGGTCGTCGCAAGATTCGGATAGCCTGTCATAAGACAACAATCTAAACTAGCGACATGGCAAAACTCGACCCCGACTTTCGCAAGACCCTCGAGAGCGCATTCAACCAGGCAGTTAATCATCTCGAGAATCTCGATCAAACTTCCGTAGCCGCAACCGCTGATCTCGCTACTCTGCGAGCGCGCATCAACAGGCCGTTGACGAACGCCGGCGTTGCCCCTGAACAAGTCATACAGGAACTAAACGCTGATGTAGCCGGCGGTTTGCTCGGGTCCGCGGGCGGACGTTTCTTCGGCTGGGTGATTGGTGGAGCATTGCCGGCAGCCGTGGGCGCCGATTGGCTCACTTCGGTGTGGCAACAGAATTCCGCGCTCTACGCTTGCTCGCCGGCCGCCGCCGTTGTCGAAGAGACGGTCGGAGTTTGGTTGAAAGAAATTCTCGGCCTGCCGTCACAAGCAAGTTTTGCGTTGGTGACCGGATGTCAGATGGCGCACGTGACTTGTCTGGCGGCCGCGCGGCACGCGTTGCTGAGTCAACGCGGTTGGGATGTTGAATCTCAAGGCATGTTTGGCGCGCCGGCGATCAGAATTCTGTCGAGCACTGAGTGTCATGGTTCATTCGAGCGCGCCGTGCGCCTGCTTGGCTTTGGCCAGTCACAGGTCAAACTTCTGCCGGCGGATGACCAGGGCCGGCTGATCCCCGAAGCTTTGGAAGATGAATTAGAAGAAGACACGGCAGCCCCGACTCTGGTGCTCCTGCAAGCCGGCGACATCAACATCGGCGCTTACGATGAATTTGAGAAGTTGATTCCCATTGCCAAACGTTACGCTGCGTGGGTGCACGTCGATGGCGCGTTTGGTTTATGGGCGGGCGCGAGTCCGCGCTTCCGGCATCTGGTGAAGGGAATTGACGCGGCTGATTCATGGGCCACCGACGGACACAAGTGGCTGAACGTTCCTTTCGACAGTGGGTTTGCGTTCGTGGCTGATATGGAAGCGCATCGAGCTTCGCTTTCGGTTCGCGCGTCGTATCTGACTCACGCTGCCGATGCGCGCGATCAGGTTGATTGGAACCCTGAATGGTCGCGGCGCGCGCGCGGCTTTCCCGCGTATGCGGCGCTGCGCCAATTGGGCCGCGACGGAGTGGCTGAGTGGTGCGCTTTCTTGATCCTGAAACCGATTCCTTGTTTAGCGGCGGGCTATCGCGCGCTGAAGAAGCTCATGATCGTCGTACCGATGAAGTGATCGCGGCAATACTGAAAACGGGCGAAGCCTTCTTTGGCGGCACAACCTGGCGCAGCCGGCGCGCCATGCGGATCAGTGTGACGAACTGGCGCACGACCGATGCCGATGTCGATCGCGTGGTTGAGGCGGTAGCGAGTGTTTTGGGAGTGCGCCGCGAGTCGTAGCCGGCTTCTGACACATCTCTGCCGCTAAGACAACAACTTCGTCAGCGAGTCGGGATGAATATGCCAACCGAGCAGACCTGCCAGTCCCATGATCACTCCGAACACCGTCGGGAACATCGCGAGCATGAAGAGCCAACGCTTCTGCGTCAAAGCCGTCACCGCCATCAGTGAAATTGCCAGCGCCAACATCGCATCCGAAAGATCGAACTGGTCGTCGTGATAGTTGAGTTCGTTATATGTCCGATCGGCTTTGTCCGCGTCAGCTTGCTGGATCTTCTTTTTCTCTGCCTGGTCCTGGGCGATCGCTTCGTAAATCTTGATCTGGGCTTCGAAGAACGGCTTTGCCTGTGGCTGCGCCGCGGCCGCTTGCGCGGTCAATTGGGCGACCGTGGCTTTGGCTACCTCTTCACGAATATTGCGGGCCTGGTACCATGAATAGTTATCGATCTTATCGGCCTGGGCTTGTTGCATGGCCTGGACGATGTTGTCGTCTTTGACTTTGCAAATGCCCATGAACGTCGCCAGCAACGCGACCGAGATAGCGACCCAGGTGTTGAGTTGAGCTTTGGGTTTCTTCACTTCGGCGGCGGTCCCAGCTTTCTTCTTATCGTCGTCTTCTTCAACAAACTGCATTGGATCGGGATCCATATCAGTGCCACTCCTTTTGTATGAGAGTTAGTGCGGCTGTGCCGCTCGATGTGCGGAGAGGCTTCGCCTTTCCGTAAATTCGTCTCGAGAACCGGCGAGGCTCCGCCTCGCATGCCTCTTACGAGGCATAGCCTCAAGAAAAGAAATAGAGAGTCCTACGGAAAGGCAGAGCCTTTCCGCACATCACGCGGCAGAGCCGCGACGCACTCGCTTTACAAGTTTGCGAAAACGGTGCTCCGACCAATCGCCGCACTCACCCCGCACCTTTATTACTGTGCCAAATCTTCTTCTTGGCTGTCTTCTTCCGACGCTTAATGCCGCGACGAGGGGGAAGCTTTTTCGGATCACCCGTGGCTGCCTTCGTCACATTGCCGCCTTCGTCTTCGGCAATCTCTGTGAGAGTCCGTTTGGTGAGTACTGAGTAAGGCTGGGTTTCGGTGATGTCTTCGCCTTCCGTGGCGTATTCATCGCGGTGCTTGATCAAGAGCCATTGCCGATCTCGTGTGCGCACCAGCACGAACGAGCCTTTCAGTTTCTTGCCCAGCACGGTGAATTTTAGTTCGCCTTTCGCCAGCGCCTTCGAAACGTTTTCCGTGTTTTCAGGCGCATAGACGCCATAGTCCCAGACCATCACAGTGCCGCCGCCGTATTCGCCTTCCGGAATCACGCCTTCAAAGTCGGCATAGTCGACCGGGTGATCTTCGACCTGCATGGCCAGGCGTTTCACATCAGGATCCATCGGCGGACCTTTGGGCACGGCCCACGATTTCAAAACGCCGTCGGCCTCCAGACGAAAGTCGTAATGCAATTGGGTCGCGCGATGCTTTTGCACGACAAAGATATTGCCCAGCTCGGAAGTCTTCTTCTCGGGGCCGGGCTCGGGCGTTTTGTTGAAGCGGCGTTTCTTCTTGTAATCGGATAAGGAAGCCATTCGTGTAGTTTCAGGCTTCAGGTTTGAAGTTTCAAGCTGCTGGGAACTCGTGTCAGAAGCCCGACCGTCAGGGAGGGCCCGGTTGCGATCCAGCCCTCCCTGACAGTCGGGCTTCTGACACGCTACTAACTTGCACCCGCCGCGTCGGCTTTCTCTTCGAACAATTCGTTCTGGATTGGATCGAGACCGAGGACTTCACGCACGCGGGCGAAGCTGCGGCGATGAATTGGCGCGGCGCCGAGCTCCTTCAAGAGACGGCAATGCTCCGGCGTGGGATAGCCTTTGTGGGTGGCAAAGTTATAGCCGGGATGCACGGAATCAAATTCAGCCATCAGGGTATCGCGGGTGGTTTTGGCGATGATCGAGGCCGCCGCGATGCTGGCAGAAAGCGTGTCGCCTTTAATGATGCCGCGCTGCGGTGCAGTGCAATAAGGGATGCGGCGCGCGTCTACCAGAATGAAGTCTGGTTGAGATGTCAGGCCTTCAACTGCGCGTCGCATGGCGAGCAAGCCGGCGTGGTAGATATTGAGCGTGTCGATCTCTTCAACTTCGGCCCGGCCCGCGCACCATACGACTGCGTCCTGCTTTATCTGCTGCGCCAGCTCATCGCGCACCGCCATATCGAGAATCTGTTTCGAGTCATTCAAGCGGCGCAGTTTGTAGTTACGCGGCAGGATCACCGCGGCGGCAACTACCGGCCCGGCCAGCGGCGCCATGCCGGCTTCATCAACGCCGGCAATAAAGTTGAAGCCTTGATCCCAGAGCTCAATTTCAAAACGTAAGAGGTTGTGCAGGCGCTGGCCTTCGGCGCGATTCTTACGCCAGCGTTCACGAATCTGTTTGGCCAGATGATGCGCGCCCTGACGGCCGTCGCATTCCAGCGCTTCGACCAAACCTTTGGGAACCGGGCGCGCGCGATCGACGAACCGCTCTTTGAGTTCGGGGATGGATTTGGCGAGCAGGTTATCGAGTGACATTAGTCCGTATCAGAAGCCCGACCGTCAGGGAGGGGCACTTGCGAGAGCGAGCCCTTGCTGACGCGCGGCTTTCTCATGTGGCGCAAGTTGGCAACTTGCGCAACTTAAACCCGCTTGCTACCGCAAGCGGTTCTGTACCTCTCCCCGCAACGCGGCCAGCGATTTCTGATCCAAAACGTAAACGAATGCTGCCGGAGTCGTGCCCAGGGCAATCGTAAATGCAGGTTGGCTTGCCTGGCGCAAACGCGCCAGCATTGCCTGGTTGCTGACGTAGGTGCGGCCGCGCGCGTCAATCAAAAAATCTCCGGGCATAAACTTTTCGAGCTCCGCGGGATCAGACAGCTCAACGCAAACCAGGTCAGCACGATTGACCCGCTGCGCGTAATATGCCGCGAGGCTGGGAATCTCGACAGCCACGCGCGCGTTGGGCCGGGCGCGCTTGGCCATCTCAATCATCGCGTCCCGCATATACGCGTCGTAAAACTCGTCCTGCGGAAAATAGGCGCCAGCCTGTGTCGGGCCGCCGCCCAGCAGGCTCATGTATAGCCGGTAATGCGGCGCGGCATTCAGTGTTGACCAGAAAGCGGAGATGATCACTAGTGAAGCCAGCGCTGAGCGAGTGTAGACTTTCAAGGAGTCATTCTCAAAAATGCGCGCGCAAAATCTTCCCAGACGCCGCGCCGTAAATTGAACGCCAATCGCTGCCGTAATGATAATCGCCGGCAGAACGGAGGTGATGTACCGGGTGAATTTGCCGCCGGGAGTCATGAAGGCAATCGCCCAAAGGGCCAGCCACAGCAGCAGGAAATAGCGGCCGTCTCCGCTCTTGCGTCGGAAGAGCAGTCCCAGACCCAGCCCAAAACTAAACAACGTTAGGATCGGCAGCTTGGTGAAGATCAAAACGAAATAGAAATACCATGGCTCACCATATAGCCAATCCTGGAACCTATGCGGGTAAAGGCCTCCCAGAAATTCATAGCTGTCGTGTCCCATGTTTCGATAGCTGGTGAAATTCGACATGGCCTTCCAGGTTCCCGGCAAAAGGATCGTCGGATTACAAATCAAAAACACGACGCCCATCACGAAAAAGAATTTCAGGAAACGTTTCTTGCCGATGACCCAGCGAGTGGTGGGGATTCTCTGGAACGCGTAATTGTAAGCCACAGTGATCGCGATCATCATCGGCACGTACTTTGAAGCGAGCATGGCGCCGAAGGCGGCGGCCGTGGCCCAATAGAAGCGTTCGGGATTGCGCTCGGGTTGACTCTCGGCGACGCGCTGGCCGCGCAGCCAAAAAAAGTTTGCCAGCATGAAAAAGAAGATCAGGAACGTATCTTCCTTGGCGATGCGATTAAAGCCGATCGCCAGCGGGTCGAACGCCCATAGAGCAGCAGAGATCAGGCCTACTTCCAGACCGAACAACTCCGAGGCCGCCAGAAAGATCAGCACTGCGGTAAAAGCTCCGAAGAGCGCGCCCGGAAGGCGCAGAGAGGTTTCCACCGGAACATTCAGATCGGGATGGCCGGTAACCAGCGAAGTCTGGTTCCATTTCTCGGCTGCGATGACGCTGATCGTCACCAGCGCTTTCATCAGTAAGGGATGCTCGCCATTGGCTGACGTCAGGCCATGCGCGCGGTACTCACTGACGGCGCTAAGCTTATTCAGTTCGTCTTCGCTCAGCCCTTCACTGCTCAGTCCGTTGACCCGGAAACCAAAACCGACAAGCACCAACACGCTGAGTGCGGTGACCAGCAAAATACGACTAACAGAATGGGCGCCGGCTCCAGCGAACAATTCGGGTCTTAGGCCGGCAGTGACGACAGGCAGGGCAGAGAACGACAAATCTTTCGGCTCCTTCAGAACGGGCAAGCTTAACTTTTATCGGGTGAGGGGGCAACTCGTTAACATTTTCGAGCGTTCAGAGTTCAACCCTTAGGTTGCTGATTCCAAAGGCAAGCTAAAGCTTGAACCCTAAACTAGTCAACCCAAGAAAGACGCTTGCAATTACCGCACAGATCAGCGAATATTGGCGCTTGATTTTCAAACCCTGCCCATTCGTGTGCTTGGACGCTTTGAATACGAAGGGCCTTAATCAGCTTTCCAATTATCCAGTGGAGAAATAACCGTTATGGCACCAGAATTACAGATAGAGAATGCTCCCGCTTCCTCGGCGCCGCCGTCGAGGTTGGATCAAAAGCTTCATCAGATTCTCTACAAACCCGAGGCGCGCGCTACGCTTGAGGTCAAGCCTGAACCGGAAGTTCTGCCAGAGCCTCAGTACCCGATTCACCCCGACCCGCAGCCGATGACCAAGTCGGAATACCAGAAGCTGAACGCGATCCGCACCTGGAAGACCTGGGGCTCGCCCTATTTCAAATCGCGCTGGTACAGCCAGGACCTGCGGCCGATCATTCCTTATCTGTTTACAGAGTGGAAGTGCAATCTCGATTGCCACTACTGCTGGTCTTACAACAACAAAGTCAAAGGCATGACGGAAGACACAGCCAAGCGCTCGATCGATTGGCTGCATTCAATTGGTTCGCGCGTGTTGGCGCTGATGGGCGGCGAGCCGCTGCTGCGGCCAAAGTTCATTCACAAGATCGTTAACTACAGCGCGAAGAAAGACATCTTCGTTTACCTGCCGACGAATGGCCGTTTGATGAAGCCGGAAGTGATCGATCGCCTCGGCGACGCCGGCATTGCCACCGTCAACCTCGCTGTCGATTCAGTCAAGGATCGAAAGTCTTTGCCGAAGGCGCTGGATCCAATTCGGCCTTACTTTGAGTATCTGGTGAAGCGGCAACATCACTATGGCTACACGGTGATGTTCAATATCAATATCTGCCGCAACAACATGGACGACGTTAAAGAGTTGACCGAGATCGCGCACGACGCCGGCATCGCCACCGACTATCACATTAACGAGACGCCGATGATGGAGCAGGACCACTTCAAGCATCTGGACGAGAACGTCACCTATCTGACGCCGGATGACTGGACCAAGGTCGACGACCTGCTGGCCTATCTCGACGACAAGCGGCACAACGAGGGCTACAAGATGGTCAACCAGAGCAAGCACATGCAGGAGATGAAGAAACTCATGCGCGGTGCAGTGCCGCCCTGGAAATGCCGCGCGGGTCAGAACTCTCTAATCATTCGCACGGATGGAACCCTGGCGCCGTGCTTCCCGATGTACTCAGCTACGCATGACTGGGGCACGATTGAGAATCCGAAGTTCGACAACGCCCAGTTGGACGAGATGAAGAAGGAGTGTTCGACGCATTGTCTGTCGACCTGCAACTACATCCTCGCCCACTGCTATGACACCAAGCGCGTGTTGAAGTGGGTGGCCAAGCAGGCCATGCACGGCTTCAAGGGAACGAGCGACACGATCCAGTAGCTTTTTGCTCTAACGAAAAGATAAGGCCCACGGCAATCGTCGTGGGCCTTATTCGTATACCGTGTTGCTGAATTTTGAAAGTGGCCCGGGCGTCTCGCGCGTGAGTCACGCGCAGGATGCGCGTGCCACTACTTCGCCGGTCCCCACACCAGCTTTCCGGTCTTGTCGACGTAGCCCCAAAACAAACCGTCTTTCATTAGTGTTTCAACGCGCGCGAGTCCGCCCGAAAATGATAAGGCGTAGGTGAAGTCTCCCTTGATGACTGTCTTGCCTGTTTTGTCTATGAAAAAAGCCTGGTCGCACTTCCTTACGGCGGCCACTCCCTCGCTGAATGGTTCGGCTGAATTGAACACCGCGGGAATGACCATCTTGCCCGTCTTGTCGATATAGCCGTACATCATGCTTGAGCCGGCGCGGTCGCCTGATGTGTTTGCCGGACACCAAACGGTTTCGCCTTTGACCTTGACCGGCGCCAGTCCTTCGCTGAAACCTTCGGCGTCCTCGAACTGTGGCTCGATCGTGAGCTTCCCGATCCGATCCATGAATCCCCACTTGCCTTTGATTGAAATCGGCACCAGGCCTTCGGAAAAAGAATTGCTCTTCGGCCCGTAATCGGTAGGCGTGGGAATCTTTTTTCCGGTTCGATCAAAGTAAGTGACCATGCCGCTTAATAAGACGCCCACCATGCCCTCATGAAATCCCAAAGTCACATCCAACGGCAACTCGAAGAGAATCTTCCCGGTGTGATCTATGAAACCACCATGATCGCGATCGCCATAGTTGATGCCGGCCAGCCCTTCGCTGAAGTCTTCCGCGTGGGTGAACTTCAGAGGGACAACTAGCTTGCCGGTCTTATCGATGTAGCCCCACTTGCCCGGATTCGAAATCACTCCGAGGCTGGGAATTCTTGTCTGTCCGATGTTGACTGCGGCCAGACCTTCGGAAAAATCGTCGACAATATCGAATTGCGGTGTGATGACAACCCGACCGGACGCGTCGACAAAGAGTTTCTTGCCATTCGCTGTTACCAGAGCGAGGCCTTCATGGAAATCATTGGCGCTGTCGAACTGTAGCGGGATAACGATCTTCCCAGTGCGATCGATAAAGCCCCACTTGCCGTCTTTGTCGACGGGAAAAAGTGTCTTCACATTCGGAGATTGCGGCTGAGCGGCCAACAACACTGCGCTTAGGAGCAATGTCAGCAGGATCGTGCTTAGCTGTTTAAGAATTTTCATGGAGGTTTTCAACAGGAGTCTGTGTCAGAAGCCCGCGTGTAAGCAAGCTCGTGTCGGCCGGACATCGGCATCAGACAAACGCCGCCCATTACTTTGTGACGAGTACTTGCGCGGGTGGCCCTCCCGCACGGTCGGGCTTCTGACACACGCAGTGCTTATCCTTGACGCTCCGCGCTTCGGAAATCCTTAACGAACGCCGGCCACGCGTCATACAGATAAAGCGCGAACGGAAGCCACCAAATCAGGTCATTCGTTAAGCATAGGACGATGGTTGACCTGGGCCACGTACTGCTGTAAATCAATCCGGCCAAACCGATGGGGCCGAGCAGCTTGCCGACTAAACCAACGGCAGCCATTAGCCAACCGCGCTCGGGCACACGTGCGACCTCGAGGTAAAGAATTCCGTACAAGCCTACAACCATCCCGAGACAGGCAAATATCTGCGGGTGGTTTGGTGGCGCCAGACCTGCAAAGCGAAAGAGCCATTGCGGATCCCACACCGCGTAAAGACCCCACGCAATGTTATAGATTCCCGCGGCGCAGAAAACAACGCGATGAAATTTTCGCCGGGGGATCATTCTCACCTCAATCTATCATCACGCAGTCAGGTTTTCGTCATAGCTCTCACCATGTCTCACATTCCGACTATTACGGTGCGCCAAAGCGCGAGCGGTACTCGCCCGACGAAATGAATGCCTTGACCATCTCAGCTTTTTGAAGTGACCGCCAAACGAGTTCAGCTTCGTCAGCCAAAACTGGTAACCGTTGTCGTTGGAATCCGGGGCGTCAGTTGGGTTACGTCGCAGGTATCCAAAGTACTGCAGCAGCACGAACGACGGACTGAATTCGGCTTGTTTTACCGAATTCGAATCGGCGACCGAACGCAGCGCCGCGATGCGGCCTGCTGTATCGCCGGCGCCAAATGCAGTTAATGCCGACTGTTTCTCGGTCGCCGTTGGGTTCACGCCGGCGGAATTGAAGAGCGCGGTAACGAACTGATCAGCGGTAGCTGCCGCGGCGTAGGCCGTGGTAAATGCTGATGACGTCACGATCTGGTTAGCATAATTCTGTTTGTTCAATTCAAGTTTCTGCTCAAAACCAGCTTGGCCTACAACGACGCCATCGCCTACTTGCCGCGCGTCGTGGATGAATTGGAAGTAGTCTACGCGGGTGCCGGCGTCCGCAGACTTCCTGCCAAATGCTGCGCGTTGCACGCGAATGACAAAGCCGCCCGTTTCCTGAAACTCAATCGAGAGGAAAAAGGCTGCCGACGTGTTGATTCGCTTCACCGCGATGCGAAATCTATCGACAAGCAATTCACAAAACGGCCACCAGTGTTAACAGATTTTTTGTTCGCGTGTTTTCGTGGGTCGCTCCTGGTAAGCTGAAAGAAAACCACAAACCGAAATAGGACGCTACCAACTTTTGGAGAAGTCCTGGTTATGCTGTCTTCCTCCCATCAATTACTTCAGGCGTGATCCGGTAAATCGCAATATCAACTGCCCGGCCCCACGTATCGAGTTGAGTTGAGCTAATCGCCGGAGACAGGGAAGGATTGCGCTCGGTGATGAGTTTCATGGCCCGCTGCATCTGTTCGCTTTTGGTTATTTGTTCAGCCGTGCCAATAACCATTACGCTGCGCCAATGGGTGCTGTCTGTTATTTCTTCAACCTGCAAACAGACTTGCGGGTTTGCTTCGATGAACTGTGTTTTCATTCCTTCGGTCGTGAAGAAATAAAGTTCCTTGCCGTCATAGGCATAATTCATCGGCAAGACGTACGGGCGTCCATCACGCGCACAGCCCAGATGGCCAAAGCTTTCGCGTTGCAGCAGCGCGTGCATCTCCGCGGGCGCCATGTCTTCAATTTTTAGCATTTGATCATTCCCCTTAGCGATTTCATGAATGCCAACAGCGCGATTGGAGAGAGAAACAACCACGTAGTGGTTCAATGTTTATAGACAGCAGCGAGAGATAAGCCCTCACTCCTTTAGGAGTGAAATGTGCCGAGCGATCCGAGTTACGCGGAACATATTAAACTCCTGACGGAGTTTCGGCCAATTCTCTCGCACCTGGATCTATTAACATCGAACTCCTGACGGAGTTTCTCCTTAAACCGTCAAACCCTTCGGCGCCAGCGGCAGCGAACGCAGACGAGTTCGCGTAGCGCTGAAGATCGCATTGCCAACGGCAGGGGCCAGGCCGACGATCGGTGTTTCGCCGGCGCCCGCCGACGGAATGTCTTTGCGATCGACCAGCACGACTTCGATTGTTGGCATATCTATGAAACGTGGAACGCGGTAGCTGGAAAATTTTGGGTTGAGTATCTTGCCGTTCTCGAATTGAATCGATTCGAACATTGCTCCGCCAATCGCCTGTGCGATCGAGCCTTCGATCTGGTTCTTTAGATGAACCGGATTGACAACCGCGCCGCAATCGAAGGCTTCGATCACGCGCACGATCTTAACCTTCGCGGTCTGTTTGTCTGCGTCTTTGCCGGAAGGTTTCTCGATCGCAATCTCCGCGCAGGTAGCGACGTATCCGTTCTTTTCAAATCCGCAAGAGATACCGAATCCATGACCCGCCGTGGGTTTTGTCTGGCCCCAGCCGAACGTCTTCGCCACTGCCTCCAGCACGGCGCGCATGCGTTCGTCCTTGATGTTCTTCAGACGAAATGCCAACGGATCCATGTTCACTGAGTGCGCCAGCTCATCGATGTGCGTTTCGCGGGCAAAGTGATTTGCCGTCGCCGCCAGCCCGCGATACGAGCCCTGACGCAAGGGCGAGTTCGAAGGATGGAACTGAATGTCATTATTCGGAATGTCGTATTTGATTTGAATTCCTGAAGCGCCCGAGTTGTAGTTGTGAAACTCCCACGCCGTGATCGCACCGTCCGCCTTAACTCCGCTCTTGATGTCGATTACTCCGGCCGGTCGAAAATAAGCCCAGGTAAATCCTTCTTCGCGAGTCCACACGAGCTTGACCGGTTTGCCGGCCGCTCGCGCCAAACGCGCAGCCTCGATCGCGCACTCGCCGGTGTGTTTGCCGCCGTAACCGGAACCAGTGTCGGGAACGATCACCCGAATTTTATCTTCAGAAAGGTGAAATGCTTCAGCGAGTTCACCGCGGACACCAAACGGTCTTTGCGTGCCAGTCCAGACCGTCAGCTTGTCGTCCTTCCATTCCGCGACCGCGGCCCGCGGCTCGAGCGGAGCATGCGCGATGTACGCAACTGTGTAAGTTTGTTCCAGCTTCTTGTCAGCCGCTGCTAAGCCATCAGTAATCGAACGCTGCGGGCGCGAACCGCCGCCGCCACCTTCGCCACCCCCACGTCTGTCGGTCGTTGGCTTACGCAGAACATCGACCAGTTCGGCGTTCGAAGGCTGACCCGGTGACTTCCAGTCAACGGCAATTACATTCACGGCCCGGGTAGCAGTTTGCTGATCGGGAGCAACTACGCCAATAAAGTTGCCGTCGTGCACAACCTTAACGCCGGGCATTGCTTCGGCGGCCTTGCTGTCGGAAGAAACCAGTGCGGCATTGAAAGTCGCCGGGCGCACAATCTTTCCGTAAAGCATGCCTTCCCGTTTGATATCAGAAGTGTACTTGTGCCGGCCGGTCACGAAATCCCAGGCGTCGACTTTGGTGACCGAGGTGCCGGCGATCGTCCAGTCTTTCGGCTGCGTCGTAGCGATGTTTTCCGGGATGACCTTGACCAGCTTCCTACCCTTGGCAACTTCCGCTAAGGAAAGCGATTTTGATTTGTCGTGATTGACGAAACGCGCGTCGACGATTTTCACCGAAGCCGGCTCGACACTTAATTGCTGTGCGGCCAGATCGATAAGCACTTCGCGCGCGGCTGCGGCGGCCTTGCGGAGTTGTGGCGCCATCGTTGGCGTGGTACGGCTGCCGAAGGTACCCATGTCGAAAGGCACCAGATCGGTGTCGCCCATTACCAAATGGATCGTCGCAAAGGGAACATGCAGTTCTTCGGCGACGGCTTGGGCCAGAGAAGTGCGAATGTTCTGGCCCATCTCAACCTTGCCGGTAAAGACGGTCACGCCGCCGTCTTCGTCGATGTGAATCCAGGCCCCGATATCGTTCGGTAGCTGGTTGCCCGAGCCGCCGCGTCCGGACTCGCCCTGGCCACGCTGCTGAGCAAGTGCGCGACTGAGCGGAACAATAAAAATAATTCCTGCCCCGAAAGCTTTGATGAAGTCGCGGCGATCGAACTCAAACTTATACCCCGGTTTCTCAAACAGCTCGTACCGCTCAGTCTCAATAACGTTAGTCTGGTCGTGCGCGTCATTCATTTCAAGTTCTCCGTTCAGTCATCGCTTCTCTCCGTGTTCTCCGTGCCTCCGTGGTGAATTTTCGGTTTTATCGCCACGGAGGCACGGAGGACACGGAGAAAAGAAAATACTTCATACCGAACCTTTTGCCATGCCGGAAGCAATCTCGATCGCGTTGACGATTCGCTGGTAGGTGCCGCAGCGGCAGATGTTGCCGTTCATGCCACTAATAATTTCATCCCGGTTAGGTCGCGGGTTTTTCGCGAGCAGTGCCGCGCCGCTCATGATCATTCCGGAGGTGCAGTACGCACATTGCATCGCGTCAGCTTTGATGAAGGCTTCCTGGAGCGTGTGCAACTGTCCATCCTTTTCAAGACCTTCGATGGTAGTGATCTGTTTGCTGGAGACGCGGCCGACTTGCGTGATGCACGAACGTGTCGGCTGGCCATCGAGCAGGACGGTGCACGCCCCGCATTGTCCCTCGCCGCAGCCATACTTGCTTCCCGTCAGGTTGAGATCGTTACGCAGCACGCTGAGCAGACTCACAGCCGAATCCACATCCGTGGTCATCTTCTTTCCGTTGACGTTGAGCGTGGTGACTCTGGCCATAGGGACCTCCCGTATTTCGACTTTCGCGAACCCTAATCGATTGGAAGGGTAAGTATAACTCCGCCTTTGCGGGTTTGGGAAAATGGTGATTAAATCCGGGCACCCCCATGGACATAGACTTCGAACTGTTCGGAGAAATTACCAATGCCGAGACGATCGCGATTGGTCCCTCGATTCGAGAGTTGCGAGAGTTGCGAGCACGTTTTGGACATGGACGTTGGCGCAAGCGAAAAGGAGTTGCCAACGTTCGGCTTCGTAATGGTACGATACGGCTTGCCGAAGTGCATTGGTACGAAGCTCACGGGATTGGTAAAGTAAGAATGAAAATCAAACGATATTTGGATTGAAGCTATGGACACCGAAAGCTCACAGCCGCGTTTCGCAGTTTGCGTCAATAACACAGCCTATCCTGATGATCTGAAAATAAGGACCATCTATCAGGTTCTTCCCGATGAGTCGGCGGGGAGAAGCGATTACATCAGAGTTGTAGATGAAACGGGCGAAGACTATCTATATCCGCAGGAACTCTTTGTGCTCATTGACGTTCCTCTTGAAGCGAGGAAAGCGCTGATACAAACACCAACCCATTCCTGAGGAATGAATCCCAAACTGAATGTGGTCCTTGCCATTGCAACCATCTTGGGTGGAATTGCCGCAATTTGGTTCTTCTGGGACAAAATCCGCCCCTTTATCTTTGGACAAGCCAAGCCACCAGCCAAGAAAGTCATTAACGGACCCGACGCTCAACGCTCTTCTGAATCGGACTCATTGGCGAAAGTCGAGAAACTAATGCCAAATCTTCTGGCAGAAATGCGAGCCGACTTAGCGGACAATCCACTCTGTCGTGAATTCATCTTGCTGGAAAGAGGTTGGATCTACAATCATCAAGGGAACACGTTGGTATATTACTTCGATGATCATCCGAAACTTAAGAACGAAATCAGAATTCTGGAAAACCATGGATTGGTGAAAGACATTAAGTACAAGAAGGTAGCTCGTTATGTCTTGGGGGAAGAGTTCGTTGAATACCTGCTCAGAACTTAGTCTTGCTAATAAGTCCAAATTTGAAGCGGAGCCACCATGAAACCAAATCGCATCTACAATCTAACAGCCGCCGTTCTCTTCCTACTACTGTCAACATTCGTCTCGTCTGCGCAAGGCACGGCGCAGATGGCCCCGCAGCAGCGCGAGCTCGCTGACTACATCAAGAGTCACTACACCAAGCGCGAGGTCATGATTCCAATGCGCGACGGCGTCAAGCTCTTTGCTTCGATCTACGAACCGAAAGACACGAAGCAAAAGTACCCGATCATGTTCGACCGCACGTGCTACAGCGTCGCACCTTACGGCCTGGACAAATTTCGCACGTCGCTTGGGCCCGATGATTTGTTTGCCCGCGAAGGCTACATCTTCGTTTACGAGGACGTGCGCGGACGTTACATGAGCGAAGGCGAGTTCGAAGATGTGCGGCCCTACACTCCGAACAAGAAGGGAAACCAGATTGACGAAACCAGCGACACTTACGACACGGTCGACTGGTTGATCAAGAACGTTCCGAATAACAACGGGCGCGTCGGTGTCTGGGGGATTTCATATCCCGGGTTTTACACCTCGATGGCCGGCATCGATGGTCATCCGGCCGTCAAGGCCATCTCGCCGCAGGCGCCCGTCTCTGACTGGTTTCACGGAGACGACATGCATCACAACGGCGCGTTGTTTCTGGCTCAGAACTACAGCTTCTTTACCGGATTCGGTCAGCCTCGTCCGGCGCCGACCGCGAACAACGATTATTTGAAGCGATTCAACTTTGGCACCCAGGATGGCTACAAATTTTATCTAGAGATGGGAGGCCTGAAAAATTCCGGAGACCTTTACGAGCAAAAGCTGGGTATGCGCATAAAATTCTGGGACCAGATGATGCAGCATCCCAACTATGATCAGTTTTGGAAAGAGCGCAATGTGTTTCCGAATCTGAAGAACATTCATGCCGCGGTAATGACTGTCGGCGGCTGGTACGACAATGAAGATCTGTTCGGCGCGCTGGGCGTCTATCAAAATATCGAAAAGCAGAATCCGGGAATTTTCAATGTACTGGTGATGGGTCCGTGGTTTCACGGCGGCTGGGCGCGATCGGACGGTGACTGGTTGGGCACAGCTTACTTCGGCAGCAAGACCGGCGTGTACTACCGGGAAACTTTTGAGTTGCCTTTCTTCAATCACTTCTTGAAAGACAAAGGAGACATCTCTCAGATTAAGGAACTGAATGTATTCGACACCGGCGCAAATCAGTGGATTGGCGACTGGTCGCCAGCCACTTCCACTGACATGTCGCTTTATCTGCAACGCGGAGGCAAGCTTTCATTTGCTGAGCAGCCAACGCTCGCGAAGGAGAAGCCTTATGACGAGTACGTCAGCGATCCGATGATTCCCGTGCCTTACACGCAGAAGATCACGCTCAACTATCCGCGCGATTTCATGACCGAAGATCAACGGTTCGCTGCGTCCAGACCGGACGTGCTGGTCTATCAAACTGATCCGCTGGTTACAGATGTGACCGTCGCAGGTCCCATCAAACCGGAGCTTATCGTTTCTTCGAGCGGCACGGATTCGGATTTCGTCGTCAAACTAATCGACGTCTTTCCCGACGATTATCAGTATCCGGAAACTGGAAACAAATTGGCCAACGGTCAGCCCGAAAGAGTTAAGCCGCCCGACTCTTCCGCGTCATGCGTGTTTGCGCCCGGTGGTTATCAAATGCTGCTGCGTGGTGAACCTTTCCCCGCGCGCTTCCGCAACAGCTTTGAAAAGCCCATGCCCCTGCGGCCCAACGCGCCGACAAAGATTTCTTACGTGATGCCCGGCATCGTGCACACGTTTAAGAAAGGCCACCGCATCATGGTGCAAATTCAGAGCACCTGGTTTCCGCTGGTCGCGCGCAACCCGCAAAAGTTCATGCCGAACTATAAGCTGGGCACCGGCGCTGATTTTCAGAAAGCGACTGAGCGCGTTTATCACTCGGCCGCGTATGCCTCGCGCGTAGTGTTGCCGGTGTGGAAGCGGTAGGGAGTATGGAGTGCGGTGACTTGTCACTGCTTTGAATTTAGGACGTCAAATACAAAGCTGCGACAAGTCGCAGCACTCCAAAAAGGCGTAGACTTATCATATATCGTTAACCAATCATCTTCTAAGGAGAATTCCGTGCGTAATCTTCGCCTACTAATACGGAGCTTTGCTCTCATCATCATTCTCGCTTTCGCCACCTTCAACGTTACCGCGCAGACTCAGCTCTCTGCCGATCTGACAGAGAAGATTGACAAGGTTGCTACCGACGCTTTGGCCAAAACGGGCGTGCCCAGCGCGTCGATTGCCATCGTGAAAGATGGGCAAATCGTCTATGTCAAAGCTTATGGCGACGCGCGTCTCGATCCGAAGACTCCAGCCACGCCACAGATGCGTTACAGCATCGGCTCGATCAGCAAACAGTTCACGGCGGCTGCGATTCTCCTCTTGCAGGAGCAGGGCAAGCTTTCACTCGATGACAAGGTCGCGAAGTTCATTCCCAACCTCACGCGTGCAAACGAAGTTACCATTCGCCAACTGCTCTCGCACACGTCCGGATATCAGGACTACTGGCCCCAGGATTATGTAATGCCCATGATGCTGCAACCGGTCACGGCGCAGAAGATCCTGGACATGTGGGCGCGCAAGCCGCTGGATTTCGAGCCGGGCACGAAGTGGCAGTACAGCAACACGAACTATGTTATCGCCGGAGTCATTATCGAGAAGGTCGCCCGCATGCCGCTCCTTCAATTCTTACAGGAGAAGGTTTTCACGCCACTGGGAATGACGAGCGTGAGCGATACCGATCAGGCCAAACTTGGCGACACGGATCCAGCCGGCTATTTGCGTTATGCGCTGGGACCGCTGCGTCCGGCTCCGAAAGAAGGCCCGGGTTGGTTGTTCGCAGCGGGAGAGTTGGCGATGCCGGCACAGGATCTCGCGAAGTGGGACATCTCGATTATGGATCAGAAGCTAATGAAGCCGGCTTCGTATCGCGAGTTTGCCACTGATACGTTACTCAAAAATGGCTTGAGCACGCACTACGGTTTGGGCGTTGATGTGAGTTCGCAGGCCGGCCATCGCGCGCTGTCACACGGCGGCGAGGTGTCCGGCTTCACCGCCCAGAACACCGTCTTCCCTGACGACCGCGCAGCGATAGTTGTGCTCACTAATCAGGACGCAGTCAGCGCCTCCAGCGCAATCGCCGGCGGCATCGCCCCGCTCTTATTCGCCACGAGCGATCCGGCCACACCCGCGAAGCTGGAGCAGGCGAAGAAAATTTTCGATGGACTGCAGCACGGCACGATCGATCGTTCGCTCTTCACCGATAACGCGAACAGCTATTTCAGCGAGCAGGCGTTGAAAGATTTTGCCACCGGCCTCGGACCTTTGGGCAAGCCTCAGTCGTTCGTGCAGGCGTCTCAGGGTCTGCGTGGAGGCATGACGCTGCGAGTGTATATCATCAGATTTTCCCAGAAGACACTGCGGGCGTGGACGTATGAGATGCCGGACGGGAAGTTGGAGCAGTATCAGATTGCGGCGCAGAACTGAGTGGGGTCGGGGGGTTATTGGGGCAGTAGCCCGACCGTGAGGGAGGGCTTTGTTTTCAGTCACCATTCGCTAATCGGCGTTAACGTCTCATCCTCCCAAACTTCCCCATGTTTGCGGGCAAGATCATTTCTGATCTTTTCCAATGCGGCAATCAAGTTGTTGACACTGGTATAGAGATCTCTAAGTGCTTTCTCCGTGAATTTGTTTTGGTCGACGACAAGAGGATCTTGCATAACGGTCATGAACTCACTCCGCATAAGATTCCACAATGGCGCCACCATCTTACTGTCATCCAGTTCACCTTGAGCATTGACGATGTGTTGTGACAAGAGCTTCTGCCTTTCCGTATCAGTCATAGTGCCAAAAAGGGACTGCAGCAATTGATCTCTATTTGGAAAATCAGCGCGAGCTGCGATTGTACGTCTAATCTGAGTAAGCGACTCTTCGGACATCGATCGAGAATAAACGTTCTGGAAAAAGTTACTCAGTCGAATCGACTTCGCAAGTTGAGCAACCTGATAACCTAGATCATTTACGAGCTTATCGTGACCTTCCATCTTGGATCTGATCTCCGGATAAGATTCAAGAAACTGCATTTGGTTGGGAGATAGAGCATTGGCGCGCACGTAGAAGCAGGAAATGGTCCCAAGCTCGGAGGATCGATAGTCCCAACGGAGTGAGAGATTATTCAATCGTTCCCGCTCTGGCTCGAGTTTGGCAAGAAAAGGGCGGATCACGAAATTCAGCCATGTGTGAGCAACTTTTTGGTTCGGATACGTCTCGCGACTGCGCAAGAAATCGAGGTAATGATGAGGAGCCGGTTTGGAATGACCACCAACTCGATGGAAGTAGACCCTTCTGAAAATATCCTGATGGGGAGCTAGCGGACTATCGCCGACATCAATGACAATGACGACTTTACCGCTCGGAATTGAAGTCGAACGGTTCGGCTCAACTTCGTGTACGCGAAAATCCTGTAGAGGATATTCCAAGAGATTGGGAATTATCTGTTCCAACCATTCACGCGTCGACTGACGACCTTTTATTACACTTGGAACTCCATCAATCCTGCCGTCGTCCTCGACCCCTAGCACGAGATGGCCGCCGTGTGAATTAGCCATCGCCGAGAGTGCTTTCGCGAGACTCTCGCGAAACTCTTTATCATCCTTCACGAGGCGACCGCTTTTTCGCTCAAACTGATCGTGCTCACTCGGAAATGAGAGCACTTCCGACTCTGTCCAGCGTTCCTTCTTCATAGTACTCCGTCGATGTGCAGATTAAGTCTGATGGGAGCGAATGCTTCGTCAAAGTCTTGCGGGATCATGAGCGTGACTATAACAAAGGGAGAGCCAGCCGAGGCTATTACATCGCTTGCCGTTGGTGCGAAGGACTCTGAGCCCTCCCTCACGGTCGGGCTACTGCCCGTTACTCCACTGCCAACTCCGGCACGTGCTCATCTTCTTCTCGATCAGGATGCCGACGACCTCCATGAGTGACGCGAGTGGATGCGACTCGTCTTCACCGACTTCATCAATCAGGGTATCGAGCAGGCTGACGAGTTGTTGGTATTCACTTTCGGTGTGCGCCACGAATAACGTTCGAGACAAAGGAGTCCAGGCCGCCGCCGTCTTATTAACGTCAGGGTTTTCCATTTACTTATTTCAAAGGCCTCCCGCGCGGTTTCATTTCTGGACGTGGGAAACGGGATATGTGCCGATCAAAATCTCTTCTTCCCAAAGGTTCTCAAGCAGAAAGGTTTGCAGCGTCTCACAGTAAGCAAGCAGGTCCGTCCGCTCGGACTGCCGACTCCAGTCGAGAGGAAAATCGCTATAGACCACGCTCACGCGATCATCTATGACTTCATTGTTGCGGGAAAGGTAATAACCGCCAACATTCTCGTTGACGGTGCAGCCTCCGCGTAGTTGCGTGAATTCATCGATGAGCCAGGATAGAGTGTCTTGATACGCAGGCTCGTAACGAATCGGGACGTAAACTTCAACGCGAGTCTTTGGTGCGAAGCTGAGCAAGGCGCTTCTTTCTCCATTCAGAAATGTTCTTCAACCGGCGGCGGAATTCTGCGTCCGAGACTTCCGCTTTAGCGGGCTTCTTCGTGGCTGCGGCTTGAGGCACGACTTGATATTTATTCTTCATGGTTGAACTCTGCCCTAATTATGAGCGAAGACCGCGTTCACATCAAGAGTTGGCTGCCTTGATGGGGTCGCCATGGCGATCCGCCTCGTAACTCGCCTGAGGGGCTGCCTTGTATCACGGTTTGCGTGTGACTGTCGATGTGATAAATCTTGCAATTAAGGGCGGGGCAGAGGCTCATATTACTCACCCCGTATTGCACGCGAACTGACGCCTTCCCTCACGGTCGGGCTACTGCCCCGATCCACTCGGTCGTTGGCGCGAGCGTTCTGTACTGCTACAGCCGGCCGATTAAGCCTCAATTCTGTGACGAACGTGACAGAGCCGCGCCAAAAAACTTCTTCTCAATGACAAACCGATGACAATAGAAATCCCTCCTTCCTTAGAATATTCGCGTGATCGACCAACTGGTGATCGTTAACTTGCGACACGAGGCTCGGGCGAAGATGCCGCTCGTCCTTAACGGCCTCGAGTGGCAAACCTGTCTGCGCAGAATTCTGTTTCTAAATCGATTCGAGAACAGCGCGCTGATCGAAGCCGCCGAAGACTCGGTTTCGGGAAGCGTCGAGGTCTATCGCGGCAGAGAAGCATATGGGTTTTTGCTCGAGGTGATCTGCGGTCTGAATTCTCCGCTCCTCGGTGAGACGGCAGTGATGGGCCAGTTTAGAGAGTTCTGTTCGCACGCAAGATTTCCCAACACGCCATGGGGCTGGTTCCTGCGCCAACTCGCTGCCAATGTTCTCGTCGACGCCAAGAGCGTGCGCCGCGATCATCTGCAGGGAATCGGCAGCCAGTCTTACGGCAGCCTCGTGCGACAACACGTCAAGGGCATGTCGACGGTTGCGGTCCTGGGCGCCGGCAAGTTGGCGCGCGAGATTCTGCCCTGGTTGATTGGCAAAACGAGTGCACGCTTGTTCTATCGCAACTGGCAGCACGCGAAAGATCTTTTGAATGAATATCCCGAGCTGCAACTCGATCAATACTCAAACGGCGATGCGGGTTGGCAGCAAGAGGAAACGGGATTGGTGATCGCGGCTCCGTTAAAAGCCGCCGAGGTTGAGAGCTGGGTGCGCTCGCAGAGTTCGACTTTTTCAAAGTGTCTGGATCTTCGCGGCGACGCGGCGACTGATCCGATCACGCTCCCCATCCCGGTGGTAAAGTTGTCTGAACTTTTCGACGCGCTGCGCACCGAGCGGCAAAGATTGGAAGGCCGGGTCGAAACAGCGCGAAGCCAAATCAAACAGTTGGTGCAGCGTCAGGCCCACCAAGCCCAGTTCCGGCCGTTTGGATGGGAAGACTTATGCGCGTGACGATCGCGTCGCGTCGCAGCGACCTCGCACGCATCCAGGCCTACCAGGTTGGTGAAGCGCTCAAGACCGCGCACCCGCAGATCGAAATCGACTATTCATTTCACGAATCCCTCGGAGATCGAAATCAAAACGATCCGCTCTGGCAGATGCCGGAAAAGGGAGTTTTCACGCAGGACTTTCGTGAAGGTCTTGAGCGCGGCGACTTTGATTTGGTCGTCCACTCCTGGAAAGATCTGGCGATCGAAGAGAATGCGGAAACCGAGATCGCCGCGACCTTGCCACGCGCAGACGCCCGCGATGTCTTGTTAGTGAGCGAAGATCGCTGGCGAGAAGTCGAGCGTGCTGGAGTCATTACCATCCTCACCTCATCGCCACGGCGCAGCTACAATCTCGAATCGTTTTTGCGCGAGGCTTTGCCGGCCACGATGCGCGAGCTGAATTTCACGAACGTGCGCGGCAACGTGCCGACGCGCGTGCGTAAGCTTCTCGAATTGGACGTCGATGGATTGATCGTAGCCAAGGCTGCTCTCGATCGTTTGCTGGAAGCGCAGCAGAGTGAATTCACGGCGACCCGGGACGAATTGCGGCGAGGTTTGTCACAGTGCCGTTGGATGGTCCTGCCTTTGCGCGAGAATCCGGCAGCGCCGGCACAGGGAGCCCTGGCAATTGAAATTTTGCGTCGCCGCAACGATGTCCGCGAGCTGCTGGCACCGCTCAATTGCGCAGAAACGTTCGCTGTGGTTATCCGGGAACGCGAGATTCTAAGGGGCCATGGCGGCGGCTGTCATCAGAAGATCGGCGCCAGCGTTCTGCAACGTCCGTTTGGCGAGATCACTTTTCTGCGAGGCTTGACCGATGATGGGCAGGTCCTCAATAGCTGCACACTGCATTCGTCACGCCCACGACCGTCGAAGATTTCCAAAGAGAAATTGTGGCCGATTAGTTCGTCCGACTCGGATTGGTTCGAACGAGAAGCGATTTCGATGAAACCCGCTGACGGCGCGTTGGCGCTCTGGATTGCCAAAGCGGATGCTTTGCCGGATGATTGGCGCCCCGGTGGAGGACAGATCGTTTGGGCCAGCGGAGTGCAGACCTGGAAGAGACTGGCGCAACGTGGGGTGTGGGTGAACGGCTCGGCGGAAAGTTTGGGCGAGCAGGAGCCGCACAATATTGACACGCTGGCCGGCAAGGATCTGAAGTGGCTTAAGCTGACCCACGCGGTTGGGTATGATGAAGGCACGATGCCGGTGCTTCAGACGTATCGGCTCGTGCCAAAGGATGGTCATCTGAATCTTCAGGGCAAGACCTATTTCTTTTGGAAGAGTGGCTCGAGCTTTGAGCATGCGCTGTCGCTCAATCCCTGGATAAAGTCGATGACGCACTTCTGCGGTCCGGGCAACACTCGGCAGATCTTAGAGAAGCATGGAATGCAGCCCCATATATTTCTTGATCATGCGCAGTGGTTAAAGGAGATGGCGGTATGACTAAGCAAGACCCGGTCGCATCCACCACCCCACGCGGGCTGCTCGCGTGGGGACCCCGGTCCGCTCCCGGTTCTGACTCCGCGCAATGGTTGAAGGAGATCTCTTTGTGATGAAGCGACTGATGCGTCTCAGAGGTTCGCCACACCTGCGCGACTTGTGCGCCGAGACTGAGTTCAACCGCGCGCAGTTGATTCAACCGTTCTTCGTAGTTGAAGGACTCACGCAGGCAGAACCGATCGCCGGACTGCGCGGCAACGTTCGCCATAACGTCGCGTCGGCTTTGAAGCAGATCGAAAGCGATCTGAAAGATGGCGTCACACAGTTTCTGCTTTTTCCCGTACCCGCAGAGAAGAAGGACGGCAACTTCGCTCATCAACTAACACGCGAAACCATTGCTGAGATTCGCCGGCAGTTCGGTAACAGTTTGTGTCTGTGGGTTGACACGTGTCTCTGCTCGTACACAACGCACGGACATTGCGCGGTGATGAATGACAAGGGGATTAATCTTTCGGCGACGCTCGATGAGTTGGCAAACTCTGCGGTCGCTTTTGCGGAAGCCGGCGCGGATGGCATCAGTCCGAGTGACATGATGGATGGACGGGTGGCTCGGATCCGCACGGCGCTGGACGAAAAGGGTTTCGATCTGGTTCCGATCATGAGTTACAGCACTAAGTTCGCGAGCAACTTCTACGGTCCCTTTCGAAACGCTGCTGACTCAGCGCCACAGTTCGGCGATCGACGTCATTACCAGCTCGACGTGCGGCACAGAACTGATGCCATCAACGCAAGCGTTCGTTGCGCTGAAGAAGGCGCGGACCTGCTGATGGTCAAACCGGGAATGACTTCGATAGACTTGATCGGACCCATCAAAGAACAAACCGGGCGTTTGGTTGGCGCTTATCAAGTGAGCGGGGAATACGCCGGCTTGGCATTATTGGCTGAGCAAGACCTGATCAAGTTCGATGAAGCTCTATTGGAAACATGGCACGTATTCAAACGCGCGGGCGCGCAGTACATCATTACTTATGGCGCGCGTTATGCGCAGCGATTAGGCATCGGAAGGTGATTTTTGGAGGGCGGGGCAGTAGCCCGACCGTGAGGGAGGGCTCCGCTTGTTTGGGTGAGGAGCCCTCCCTCACGGTCGGGCTACTGCCCCGTAATCCAGCTTGCACGATGAAATAAGATGGCCTCTGAACAAACAGCAGTAGCTACCGAAGATCTCTCTCGCGAATACTTTGATCGCGCCCTGCGTGTCTCGCCCGGGGGCGTGCACAGTCCGGTGCGCGCCTTCAAAGGAGTTGGTGGCACGCCCATTTTCTTTCGCAGCGCGCAGGGCGGGACGATGACCTCGGTCGACGGGCGTGAGTACATCGACTTCTGCCAGAGCTTTGGTCCGCTGATGCTGGGCCATCGCGATCCGGAAGTCGCCGCAGCGGTCGAGGAAGCTGTCGCGACGGCCTGGAGCTTTGGCGCGTGCGAACCGTATTCGCTTGAGTTGGCGGAATGGATCACCTCACGACAGCCATGGATCGAGATGCTGCGGTTTGTGTCATCGGGAACCGAAGCGGTGATGAGTGCCCTGCGTGTAGCGCGTGCTGCGACCGGACGCAACTTGATTCTGAAGTTCGAGGGTTGTTATCACGGTCATTCGGATTCTTTGCTGGTCAAAGCCGGAAGCGGTTTGGCTGGCGCGGCCGCGAGCTCCAGTGCCGGCGTCTCCGAGAGTGTGGCCAGCGAAACCCTGGTGGCGCCGCTTGATGATGAAGATGCAGTGCGCAAAATCTTTGCTGAACATGGCAAAGACATTGCCGCCGTTATTTTGGAACCCTTGCCCGCCAATTATGGGTTGTTGATTCAGCGCCGAGAGTTCATTGAAGAGACGGTCAAGATCGCTCGCGAGCAGGGTGCTCTGGTGATTTTTGATGAAGTGATTTCCGGATTTCGCGTGGCGCTGGGCGGGATGGCGGAAGTGCTAGGCATGCGTCCCGATCTGGTGACCTATGGCAAAGTGATCGGCGGCGGATTTCCGGTGGCCTGTTATGGCGGCAGAAGAGATTTGATGGAGTTAGTTGCGCCGGCAGGGCCTGTTTATCAGGCGGGAACGTTAAGCGCAAACCCGGTGGGAATGCGAGCGGGTCTGGCGACGCTTCAGAAGATTGAGCGAGTCGGCGCCTATGCATTACTGGAAGGGAGAACACGCGGCTTCTGTGATCAGCTGAACAACGAGCTGCAACACCGCGGTTTGCCGTTTCAGTTGGCGCGAACTGCGTCGATCTTTTGGCTGCATGCACGGACAGATGATGTGATCCGGCGCATCGATCAGATTCCGCCAGAGCACTCAAACGCTTTCGCAAAAGTGTTTCATGGCGCGTTGTCGCGAGGTGTTTATCTCGCGCCCAGCGGTTTCGAAGTAAGTTTCATGTCGCTGGCGCATGGCGACGAGTTGCTGGAAAGGGCGGGCCAGGCGATCCTCGCCGCAGTTCAAACGTCTTCGTAAAAACTGCCTCTTCCTTTGGGAGAGGGCTGGGGTGAGGGATTTAGGGCCGTATGCTCACGCCCCTCTCCCTAACCCTCTCCCAGAGGGAGAGGGGACAGGAAATCAATTGAACACTGGAACCAAACGCAATCGAATCGTGATCGCCCTGGTCGGACTGTGGGTCGTCTTCACGGTGACGCTGGCCGGCTGGTGGTTGGTATTTGGTCTGCGCCAACTGGATCTGCTGAACCGTCTGAAGCTCGAAGGCGCTACGGACTTTCATCGTCACTATCAGATGCTCTTGTGGGAAGGCGGCATCCTGATTTTGTCTTTGATCGGCGGCGGCCTGGCGCTGTTCTACTATGCGCGGCGGGAACAGAGGCGTCACGCGCAGGTGGAAGAGTTCTTTGCCGCGTTCACGCATGATGCCAGGACCGCCCTGGCGAGTCTGCGCCTGCAAGCCGAAAGCCTGCGCGAGGATTTTGCGAACGCCGAGCCCAGCCCGCTGCTGGATCGTTTATTGAGCGACACGCTGCGGTTGCAGCTACAGTTGGAGAATTCGCTTTTTTTGGTGAATCTGACGCGGGGTGCTTTCTTTCTTGAACCGATCAGTTTGCGCGACCGGGTGGACACGTTGCGGCACCACTGGCCTAACTTGCTGATCACGCAAAGTGGCGATGGAGTAATCATGGCTGATGCTCGGGCGCTGGAGAGCGTGTTGACTAATCTGGTCCAGAATTCCGTCACGCACGGCCAGGCTACCGAGGTTGAGGTGACCGTAAAGCGCAGCGACAACGGGCGCTTGATCGTGCGCGTTAGTGACAATGGCCATGGCTTTCACGGCGATCTCAACCGGCTGGGCAAGTTATTCGTGAGGCATACGCGCGGCAGTGGCAGCGGCGTTGGGCTCTATATCGTCCGCCAACTGGTGAAGCGAATGAACGGCACGATCAGTTTTGCCGATGCGAGCACGAGTGGGTTTGTGGCTGAGATAGATTTTCCGAACGCCGGGACTTCGGATTCAATTCGGGCAGGGCAAGCCAGTTATGAAGCGACTGTTGCTGGTCGAAGATGATCGCTCGTTGGGCGCGACGTTGCACGAACGACTGCTGCGCGAGCCGTACGACGTCGCCTGGGTCGAAACTAAACAACGGGCGCTAAAGAAACTGGACGAGGGCCTTTGGGATCTGATCATTCTCGATATCGGCTTGCCCGACGGATCGGGTTTCGAGTTGGCGCGTCATATTAAGGAGAGCACTTCGGTGCCGATCATGTTCATGACTGCGCTGAGCACCGCGGAACATCGTTTGGAAGGGTTCGAAATTGGCGCCGAGGAATTTGTCCCCAAGCCGTTTCACTTGCGTGAACTACTGCTGCGCGTCAAGCACGTGCTCGAGCGTCATCCAGTGCGCCATCGAATCTCGTGCAACGGCCGAGTAATTGAACTGGAGAACCGGGCGATTGTGCAGCCCGACGGACGGCGAGAACATCCGGCTGCGCGCGATTTTGATTTGCTGCAGCTACTCGTCACCAGTAGTCCGGGCGTGATTAGCCGCAACCAGATTCTGGACGTGCTTTGGGGAGAGGACAAGTTTCTGAATCAACGCACGATCGACAACATGATCGTGCGCCTGCGTCAATCGCTGGGTGATACGAATAGTTCGTTCATCCGTTCGGTGCGCGGCGTGGGGTATCAATGGTGTGGCGATGGTGAGTAGGTAGATTTCCTCTCCCTTTGGGAGAGGGTCTGAGACGGGAATCTTACTTTGAATCGAATGTTGTTCTGGTAAACACGACGAATGATTAAGAGATACTTTGCGCTAAGCTTCGCACCCTCTAACCTTGCCCCTCTCCCAAAAGGAGAGGCGAATTAGTGAAATCGAAATGAATTCATCCGCAGTCACAGAACAAATCGGCAATGCGCGTTTCCAAAACGCGCTGGCCCGGCGCGCGCAAACTACGCCGCCGATTTGGCTAATGCGTCAGGCGGGCCGTTATCACAAACACTATCAAACGCTGCGGCAGAAATATTCGTTCATGGATTTATGTAAGCGACCTGAGCTTGCGGCGGAAGTTGCCCTGGGTCCGGTGCTGGACTTTGATTTTGACGCGGCGATTCTGTTCAGTGATTTGCTTTTTCCGCTCGAAGCGCTGGGCATGGGATTGGAATACACCGATCGAGGACCGCAGCTTGGTTGGAATCTTGACGAGAAAACTCTTTCACGACTGCGTTCGATCGAAGATGCATGGCCGCATCTGCTCTTTCAGGGGGAGGCGATGCGCGCGACGCGTGAACGTCTTCCATCCGATCGCAGTCTGATTGGATTTGTCGGCGGACCCTGGACGCTGTTTGTTTATGCCGTCGAGGGTTCTCACAAGGGCTCGTTGGCTGAATCGAAAAAGCTGTTGTCGTTGTTTCCACGATTCTGCGAAGCGATCGTGCCGCTGCTGGCGCGGAACATCGAACTGCAATTAGAAAGCGGTGCAGAAGTAGTAATGATCTTTGATACGGCGGCGGGTGAATTATCACCTGACATCTTCCAAGCTGAAGTCGTGCGGCAACTCCAAACGCTGACCGCGAAGGATGCGTCACGCATAGGTTATTACTCCAACGGCACTCAGTCCGCTCACTTGCGTGATCCGCTTTTCACTGATGGTCGATTGGCTGGAGTAGGAGTTGATTCCGGTTGGGATTTGAGCGAGGCCTTCGATGTCTTCCCAAACGGTTTTGTTCAGGGCAACTTCGATCAAGCTTTGTTGTTGTGTGACAGGAACGAACTGAAGCAGCATCTGATTCGCTATCTCGAACCCCTGGCGAATCAAACAAGGCCGGGTTGGATTTGCGGTTTGGGTCACGGCGTTTTGCCGGGTACGCCGGAAGACAACGTTAGGCTCTTTGTGGACACAGTTCGAGAGGTAATGCAGTGACTGATCTTTTCGCCAAGTACGACGTCCCGGCGCCGCGCTACACCAGTTATCCAACCGTTCCTTTCTGGAGCGATTCGCCCAATCCGGACCAATGGCTGAACGCGATCAGGACAGCGTGCGATGACGAGACCTCCAGTTGGTCACTTTATTTTCATCTCCCGTTCTGTGAAACGCTCTGCACCTTTTGTGCCTGCAACACGGTCATCACACACGATCACGGACGCGAGGAAACATACACAAAGCTGCTTCACAAGGAATGGCAACTCTATCGCGGACAGGTTCCTGAACTGCAACGCCGGCCGTTGCGGCAGTTGGAGCTGGGCGGCGGCAGTCCGACGTTCTTCTCGCCCGACAACTTGAAACGAATCCTCGAGCCGATTCTTGCGGACGTTCAGGTTGATCAGGAACAGTTCCGAGCTTCAGTCGAAGTCGATCCGCGGCGCACGACCCGTGAGCAATTGGTAGCGCTTCACTCGCTCGGCTTTAATCGGATTTCACTCGGCGTGCAGGATTTCGATCCGGTGGTGCAAAAGCTGGTCAATCGCGAACAGCCGTTGGAACAGACGAGGAATGTTACCGACATTGCGCGCGAGTTGGGCTACAACTCGGTCAACTATGATTTGATTTATGGCTTGCCGCGACAGACGCCGGAGAGTTTCAGGCAGACCGTGGAACAGACCGTCGAGTTGAGACCTGACTGTATCGCGGTGTACAGTTTCGCGCGCGTTCCCTGGATCAAACCGGCCCAGCGTAGTTACAAAGATGAGGATTTGCCGGTGGCAGGAGAGAAGCGCGCGTTGTATGAAATCGCGCGGAACCTTTTGGCGTATGCCGGTTACGTCGAGATCGGAATGGATCACTTTGCGCTGCCCGACGATGGCCTGGCTTTCGCGCAACGCAACGGAACTCTGCATCGGAATTTTATGGGTTACACGGAATTGCGCACGCAGGTACTGATGGGACTCGGGGTCAGCGCTATCTCAGAAACGCCCACTTGCTTTCATCAAAACGAAAAGGCCTTTCCGGTGTATGAGCGACGGGTGCAGCAGGGCGAAGTCCCCACTCTTCGTGGACACTTGCTGTCCGAAGAGGATCGCCGCCTGCGCGAACAGATTCTTACTTTCATGACTCGCTTCGAAGTTGAGTTACAGCCAGAACAGTCACTGGACGCGACAATCTTCCTCGATTCACTGGTAAGAGATGGCTTGGTTGAAGTGCGCGACCAAATGCTGATCCTTACAGATCGGGGACGACCATTTCTGCGGAACGCCTGCATGTTCTTTGATCGGCGTCTGCGTCAGCAGCAGGAACGACCGAGAATCTTCTCTCAGGCGCTATGATCTTTTTTCCGTCGTGGAAAATTAACGAGATTGCCGTGAGACGTGGATGGAAGCAGAAAAGCGTCCACGAAATCACACGAAGTCACACGAAAGAAAGCGCGTGCTTCGTGTGAATTCGTGGATTGTCTTACCTCCACAGAATAAATTACGCCCCTCCCGATTAGTCTTCGGTCGAATATGCAAGTCAAAGTTGTCGGCGCAGGTTTCTCGGGATTGGTGACTGCCTACTATCTCGTCAAAGAGGGTTTCAAAGTTCAGGTTGTCGAAAGGAACTCACGTCCGGGAGGTTTGATTCAAACCATTCAAACCGCAGACGGACCGGTGGAAACCGCGGCCAACGGCATTCGCAATTCGGTGAGACTGGACGCCCTGTGCGCGGACATCGCGGTGACGCTGCAGGCAACTCGACGTGAAGCGCGCGCGCGATTCATCTTTCGTGGACAACCGAAACGGTTTCCGCTCAGCGGCACTGAGGTGATGAAGCTCGGGTTCAGATTTGCCGCGAGCGCAACCAGTCTGCGGCCCCGACCGCTTGAAACGATTGTCGATTGGGGACGACGCGTGGTCGGCGTCGGGGCGACTGACTTCTTCCTGGCCCCAGCGCTGAGCGGGATTTATGCCGGAGATCCTGAGAAGCTCAGCGCTCGTCTGGTTTTTGGTCGGGCAGTTTTGCCGGCTCATCTGGCGACGACTCGACCTCTGCGACCAAAGATTCGCGGCACGGTCGCGCCGTCGCGCGGAATGCAGCAACTCATAGACGGGCTGCATGAATATCTCGAGCACGTCGGCGTGGAATTTGTTTTTGATCATCAGGCGCGGCTAAGGCCGGGAGAGCCGGCGGTTGTTTGTACCTCGGCGCGAGGAGCGGCGGAGTGTCTGACGGAGGTGGCGCCGCAACTAAGCGAGAGCTTGCGACAAATCGAAATGATGCCGGTACTGACGGCGACGTGTCAGTACGAACCTGCGGCGGCAAGACTGAAGGGCTATGGTTGCTTGTTTCCGCGCGGCGAAGGTTTTCGCGCGCGCGGAGTCCTGTTCAATGAATATATCTTTGCCGGACGCGGCCCGGCGCATTCTGAGACCTGGATTTTCGGGGGCGCGCTCGATCCCGACATAGTTCAATTAGGTGATTCCAATCTCGTAAAACTGATCGCCGGCGAACGCGAACGGCTGTACGGTCGCCATGACGAACCGATCGGAATTCACCTGACTAACTGGCCCGAGGCGCTGCCGCACTATTCAATCGATCTGGAACGCATATTGACGCAGTTGCCGGCGCCGCCGGCTCAGGTAGCCCTGGTCGGAAACTATCTGGGACGAATCGGTCTGGCCAAGCTGATTGAGCGGGCCGCTTTCGTCGCCAGGCAGTTCCGAGGGAGTAGCGCGACCGGGAGAGAAGGTTCCGCTTGAAACGAATCGGCGTCCTCTTGATAAATCTTGGAACACCTGACGCGCCGACGCCCGCGGCCGTGGGTCGTTACCTGCGCGAATTCCTGATGGATGGTTTCGTGATCGACGTGCCCAAGCCTCTGCGCTGGTTTCTAGTCAACGTCATGATCGTTCCCCACCGCAAAATACAAACCGCCAAAGCCTATCAAAAAGTTCAGTTGCCTGAAGGGTCGCCGCTGCTGGTTTACACGCGAGAGTTGGCCGAGCAGGTCGCGGCACGTCTATCGGCCGATGATCGTTACGTGGTTGAATACGCGATGCGTTACGGCAATCCTTCGATTGCTTCAGCTCTGTCAAATCTGCATTCACAGAACCCATCGCGAATTATCGTCCTGCCGCTTTACCCGCAATACGCTGAATCGAGTTATGAAACGGCCGTGGTTGAAACGAAAAGAGTGGCGCAGGAACTTGGGTGGGCTGATCGTTTGTCCTTCATCCCGCCGTTTTATGATCGGCCTGAGTTCATCTCGGGTTGCGCGCGCCGGATAGCGGAGGCTCACGAAAAGCCGCCGGTCGATCACGTCGTGTTTAGCTTTCACAGTTTGCCGGAACGCCATCTCAGGCGATTGGATGAGACGCAGCAACACTGCCTGGTTGAGTCCGGCTGTTGCGATCAGGTCAGCGCAGTTAATCACAAGTGTTATCGGGCGCAGTGTATCTTCACGGCGCGAGCGATCGCTGCAGAGTTGGGATTGAACCGCGACGACTACACAGTGTCGTTTCAATCTCGGCTCGGCAGAGCGAAATGGATCGGACCGACCACCGAAGTTGTACTGCGCGATTTGGCCCGACGTGGTGTCAAGCAAATCGCCGTGTCTTGTCCGTCGTTCGTGGCTGATTGTCTGGAAACTCTGGAAGAGATGGGCATTCGCGGCCGGCAGACTTTTATCGACGCCGGCGGCGAAGAACTGTCTTTGGTGCCGTCGCTTAACGCGGATCCCGCCTGGGTCGAGACAGTTGCAAAGTGGATCCGCGAAATTGCGGAGTAGACCAAGCGTGCGTTTGCCCGGCACTTCGGCGGTAACGATCAAGACGACTTTTCAACGTGCGCCGATCTCAATCCCGTACTGTCGCGTGTAAAACTCGCGGTAGGCGCCGCTGCGAGCACCCTCGACCCACTCAACGTTAGTCTGGTACCACTCGATCGTTTTTCGCAATCCGCTTTCCCACGTTTCGCGCGGGAACCAGCCCAACTCAGTTTCGACGCGCGTCGAATCGATCGCATAACGACGGTCATGACCGGGTCGATCCTTCACGAAGCGAATCAGCGAGTGCGGTTTCTTCAGCAAATCCAGCACGGTTTTCGCTACGTCCAGGTTGCGTTGTTCGTTCCTGGCTCCAATATTGTAGGTTGCACCGGGGACGCCTTTTTCCGCCGCCAGTAGAATTGCACGACAGTGATCTTCAACATAGATCCAATCACGCACATTCAGACCATCGCCATAAACCGGAATAGGTTCGTCGTTCATTGCGTTCGCCAGCATGAGCGGAAGAAACTTTTCGGGAAACTGTCGTGGGCCATAATTGTTTCCGGACCGCGTAATGACGGTATCGAGTCCGAAGGTGTGATGGGCAGCGCGCACGAAGTGCTCGGCCGCGGCCTTTGACGCGGCATAAGGACTGTTGGGATTAAATGGAGACTCTTCGGTGAAGAGCGCGTCGGCAGTCTCAGGCAGGCTGCCCAGTACTTCGTCGGTCGAAACCTGAACAAAACGACGAACTCCGCGCTCGCGCGCGGCATCGAGCAGCACCTGCGTGCCGAGCACGTTGGTGTGAAGGAATTTCTGCGCCGAAGCGATGCTGCGATCGACATGGGATTCGGCGGCGAAATTAATCAGGACATCCGTTCCTTCAGCGAGGGCGCTCACCACGGCGTCGCGATTACAGATGTCACCCTGAACAAATCGATGACGGGCCGGGCTAAGACTCTTCAGATTATCAGGGTTTCCGGCGTAGGTTAAAGCGTCAAAGTTTGTTACTTCGCAAGCAGGATTCTCATCCAGGAGCAATTGTAAGAAGCCTGAACCAATGAATCCTGCGCCACCGGTGACGAAATACGTCCGCATTCGCCATCGCCCTCCCCATCCTTAAGTTAAGTCTACTCACAACCAGAACGTGGCGGTCATCGAACAGCGGGAGTATGTCTAAGTTGCTCCTGGACTGGATGCCTTACAATAGCGCTTCTAATTCGCTTCCCAGGCTAACTCATGCCTGCTACCGGCGTGATTCAGATCGCGCGCCTGGGCCTCCTGCTTAGCCAGTTCAAGATCGTGGTTGACCATTAATTCTACGAGTCCATCAAACGTGACTTTTGGTTTCCACCCTAGTTGACTTCGCGCTTTACCGGCATCTCCCACCAACAAATCAACTTCCGCGGGGCGAAAGTAACGGGGATCTATTTCAACGAATTCCTGCCAGTCCAAGTCGAGATAAGAGAATGCTTTTTCGAGAAACTCGCGCACTGAATGCGTCTCGCCGGTGGCGATCACATAGTCGTCGGGATGATCAACTTGCATCATCATCCACATCGCTTCGACGTAGTCGCGCGCATAACCCCAGTCGCGCCGCGCGTCGAGGTTGCCCATATAGAGTTTTTTCTGGAGGCCCAGCTTTATGCGCGTTGCCGCGCGCGTAATTTTGCGTGAAACGAAAGTCTCCCCACGGCGCTCTGATTCGTGATTAAAGAGAATTCCGTTGCAGGTGTACAGACCGTACGACTCGCGATAATTAACGGTAATATAATAAGCGTAAGCTTTGGCGCATGCATATGGAGAGCGTGGATAGAATGGAGTTGTTTCGGTTTGCGGCGTTTCCACAGCCTTCCCGTAAACTTCTGACGATGACGCCTGATAGAACTTTGGCCGCATTCCGGTTTCACGTATCGCCTCAAGAAAACGGACTGCTCCCAGACCGGTCACTTCACCGGTGTACTCAGGTATGTCAAAGCTGACCCTTACATGAGATTGCGCGCCCAGATTATAAATTTCGTCCGGCTGCACCTGGTGCAGAATTGTGTTGAGCGAACTCGAGTCGTTTAGATCACCATAAACCAAACGCAAGCGCGTGCCCTTTTCGTGCGGATCTTGATAGAGATGATCAATACGGTCAGTGTTGAAGGAAGATGAGCGGCGAATGATGCCGTAGACGTTGTATTGTTGCTTAAGCAGCAACTCAGTAAGGAACGAGCCGTCCTGTCCAGTGATTCCTGAAATTAGAGCTGTCTTGGCCACTTCGAATTTGATCGGTCCTTCCTTAGTAGTTGCAGATAACTAGTAAGTGTCTCAATATTGTCGAGTGATTTACCAGATCGTCAAGCGCGAGAGCACTTCAAGGACGCAAGAGTCTTGGTAAGATACCCGACCCCTTAATGTCGGGCAAGCCGCGAGTGATGACTATCCGGTCCGGACGAAGGTTGCGTTGGAATTCAGCGAACCAACAGAGTAAGAGAAACGCGGGGGGCCAGGACCCACTTTGAACGTCTCATTTCCTTTCAAACGAGTGACCATTACCGGCGGATCCGGGTTTCTCGGCTGTTTCGTGACCGAGAAAGTGAAAGCCTATGACGGCGTCGAAGTTTTTGTGCCGCGCCGCCGTGATTACAATCTGATCGAAAAAAACGACATCGTGCGAATGCTCAACGACTCCCAGCCTGATCTCGTGATCCATCTGGCCGGGGAAGTCGGAGGTATCGGTCATAACCAGAAGAACCCGGGAAAGTTGTTTTACGAGAACCTCATGATGGGCGTGCAACTCATCGAACAGTCGCGTTTGCACGGAGTAAGGAAGTTTGTGGCCACCGGAACGGTTTGCGCGTATCCGAAATCCACTCCGGTTCCTTTCAAAGAAGACGATCTCTGGCGCGGATACCCGGAAGAAACGAACGCGCCTTATGGATTGGCAAAGAAGATGATGCTGGTCCAATCTCAATCGTATCGTCAGCAGTATGGATTTAATTCGATCTTCTTGTTGGTGGCGAACCTATACGGACCAGGTGACAACTTTGATTTGGAAAAGTCGCATGTCATACCCGCTTTGATCCGAAAATGTGTTCAGGCGCGTAGGAGCGGCGCCGCCAGCATGGAGGTTTGGGGTTCCGGAAACACTTCGCGTGATTTCCTTTACGTTGAAGATTGCGCGGACGGCATTGTCACCGCTGCAGCGCGTTATGACGAGAGCGATCCGGTAAACCTGGGCAATGGCCGCGAAGTCGTAATCAAAGACCTGGTTGAAACGATTAAGCGCTTGACTGGTTTCGGTGGTGAGATTATCTGGCAGTCGAATAAACCGGATGGGCAGCCGCGACGCCAGCTCGATACTAGAAGAGCCCTCAAGAAGTTCGGCTTTCAGGCGCAAACGACCCTGGAGGAGGGTCTAAGAAAGACGATCGATTGGTACATCAACAACCCGGAAACCGACGATGTGAGTTAGGATCCCGGGACACCCTCCACACGCTATCTGAAAAAGCTGCCACTATCGAATGCGAGGACCGTCTGATCGTTGAGCCGGACGGGGTCGATAACTCGACCGCAATGGCGACCGAAACCGCTGAGTCAACCAACAAGTCCGTGGGTATGGTGCTGGCGGAACAACCTCAAATGTGATCGTCGTCAAGTAGAGTCCACAACGACAGGAATCCGCACCTCCGTCCGCCTCCAGCAGAGCGGGGGAAATCTTCCTTTTCGCCTTAAGACCCTTTGGAAACGCGGCAATCCACTTAAGACATTCGTTAGGTGGTTCCTATTGACAACGACTTTCTCGTACGGTAGAGTCTCGTCCGTACTGAGTGGGAAAAAGCCTCGTTGTTATGCGCCTAGTTCGGCGTTGGCGGCTTTGTTTGGAGCAAAGGGTTACGAGCATTAAGAATGATTTTCGCTTCGTTGCCTCCTTACGGCATAGATGGTCCAGGTTGCACTTCATCTCGTACTAGGTTAATAGACGGGTGTTAGGCCGAGGCCCAAATACATCCGAACGCAATGGTTTGTCCAGATTTCTGCTCGGTGGCTCTAAAGTGTGTGCGCCCTCTCGGGCCCAGAGAACGGCCCAACTTGACGCTGGGGTTAGTCTAACGACGAGGTTCCGGGGGGGTTGGCAGTTTGCTGAACGTGGGCGGGATTTTCGAAAAGAGGGGATGTTGTTGGTCAAAACTGCTTAAGCACGACTGATTTTGTGACGAGTAGGGGCCCGACCTGGCAGTGCATCGGTTTAGATAAGAGGCTCCATAAAGACTGAATGCTGCCTTGCGAGAGAGGCTTCCCTCACGGGTACCGAGTAACATCGCCTGCACGTTTTGATTGCAGGCCGTTATGCTCAGGGCGAAGTGTGAGCTACACTGTGCCCAACCTCAGGTGGCGTGCGATTGTCCGGCTCTCCGACTACTGGAAAACGCCCAGCACCAGGACGCATCTCGCGCTATGAATAATCTGATGACTTGAGTCGCGATCTGTTTTCGGTGGCCTGAGTTACAGGGGGTGCGATGAGACTTACGATACTTATGAAAACTATTTTCACTTCGCTCGACACGACTGCACGGTCGCAGTCTTTTCGGCCGAAGTCATTTCTGATCCCAAACACCATGTTAGGTTTGGCTGTGATTCTGAGCGCGGGCTTATGCACGAAGGTGTTAGCGCAAGAGAACTCGCAAGTCACGGCGACTTCGCAGATTGCTGCTTCAAAGACATCGTCCGATGATGCGCGCTACCGAATCGGCGCCGGGGACGTGCTGGGTATTATTGTAAGAAAGTCGCCGGAGCTTTCCATGGAGGCTGTCCGAGTAGATCAGCGAGGAATGATCCGCATCCCAATGATCGACGAAGCCGTGCCCGCCGCCTGCAAAACCGAAAGCGAACTCGCCGACAACATCTCGACATTATATCGGCAATACAAGAACAATCCCAACGTCGCGGTGTTTGTCCGCGATTTTCAGTCACGTCCCGTGGCTGTAATCGGCGCGGTTAACGCGCCAGGACAGTTCCGGCTGCAAAGGCAGGTTCGTCTACTCGAGCTTTTGAGCTTTGCCGGCGGCCCTTCCCCGCTCGCGGGGCGCATCATTAACGTCATTCATACGGGTGGCCCGATCATTTGCCAAAAGGATCCTTCCGAAGTTGAGGCTACTTCCGCTGGTCAGGGTCTGGGAATCATCCAGCTGAACGATACGCTTAAGGGCAAGGAGGGCGCTAATCCGTTCGTCCAGCCTGGCGATATCATACAGCTTCCGGAAGCAGATCAGGTGTATGTCATTGGCCACGTTGTTCAGCCCCGGGTGATCGCCCTAAAGGACAAGGCCATTACTGTTTCATGGGCGATCGCGATGGCCGGGGGAGCATCGCGCGATGGTAGGACAAGTCGTGTTCGCATCATCAGGGAAATCCCGAGCGGTGGAAAGCAGGAGATCTTTGTTGATTTGGGAGCAATCCAAAAGCAAAAGGCCATAGACATAGCTCTGGTTCCCAATGACATAGTTGAGGTAGGATCCTCCACTGGCAAGACGATTCTCGGTATCTTGCAGGGCGCGGTGCCAACAGCGATCACGCAAGGTGCAGTTCGAATAATTCCCTGAGTTCTGATAACCGGAAGCCTCCTGCTAATAGGATAGCCGCCGGTCTCATACAAAGCTTAAACAAACCGAACGCAAATGAACGAATTAAGACAGCTATCCAGCCCGGGCATTATCGCCCCCAAGAACGAGGAGATTAGCCCCGAAAGGACGAATGGTGGCGACCCTTCGGCGCGATCGCACGTCAACTATGAGTATGATCGCATAGATGAGCAGGGCGTACACCTGCTGGATTACTGGCGAATCTTACGCAAGCATGTTTGGCTTATTATCGGTATCTCGGTGATCATACCGACGCTCGTAGCAATCTATCTCATCAGAAAGCCTGACATATACGCAGCTCAGGCGCGCATCCAGGTCGACCTTGAGAACGCGAATCCGTTGCTTGGAGGCATGTCCAAAGGCGGTTCCGTGATCCTGAATAGCGAGAGTAACGATCCCGCCTATTTCAATACGCAGCTCCAGATCCTGATTGGGCCCGGGTTGTTGCGCAGAGTCGCAAAGAATCTGGATCTGGAACACAACCAGGACTTTCTGCGGGATTATCCGTCCAAGGACAAGTCCCTTTGGTCAAACATTCAGACCAGACTTGGGCTTAACTCGAAGATCGACTCCAAGCATTCGGGATCTGATACGCTTCCGATTACTTCTTCTTCTTCTTCTTCCTCGACGGCGGCGCAAGACCTCGAGGAGGCTGAACGCCTTTCGGAGTATGTTGACGACCTTCAGGAAACATTAGGGGTTGAACCGGTAAAGGAGACCCGGCTTACCGTTCGCGAGACCCGTCTAATCGACATTAGCTACAGGCTTACGGACGCTCGATTGGCGGCAAAGATTGTCAACGCCATCGCGGATACTTTCGTAGATCAAAACCGGGAGAAAAAGAACGAGACGAGCAACACCACCGGTAGCTATCTTGAGAAGCGCATTGCCGAGTTGCAATCCGCCAATAGAAGCAAAGAGGAGCAACTCCTCAATTACGCCAAGAGCCATCAAATCCTTTCACTGGATGCTACTCAGAACACGGTTGTGGACAGGCTGGTGGGCTTAAACAAACAGCTTCTGGTGGCAGAGAACGAACGGAAGCTGGCTGAATCCGCCTACAGGGCCAGCCTTCAGCCCGGGGCAGCCGAGGCTCTGGCGGAAGGAGGAATCTCTGAAAGAGAGGTTCCTTCGGCTACCAAAGTTACTACCGATGCGCAGCTGAAGCTGGCTGAACTTAAACAGAAGCGGGCAGAGTTGCTGGTGGAAAACACTGAGAAATGGCCCGCCGTTAAAGAAATAGACAAACAGATTGCGGCCATCGAAAAGGTGATGAGCGACGCGCGGACTCGCGCCACTTCGGTCGTGACCACTAATCTTGCTACCCGGTACCGCCAGGCCCTGGCCACCGAGGAATCGCTGCGCAAGGCCTACGACCAGCAACGCGCCGAAACACTGACGCAGAACGAAGCCGCGGTGAACTATCGCATTATCCAGCAGGAGATCGAAACCAATAAGAGCCTTCTGGATGGGTTGCTGCAACGCACGAAGGAGAACGACGTTGTGATGGCCGGCACGCCGAATAATATCCGCGTCGTCGATTACGCGATCGCCCAGAAAAAACCGGTTGCGCCCCGGCGATCTTTGATTGTTGGGTTATCCCTGCTGCTATCGTTGGGGTGCGGCATCGGATTAGCATTCCTGATCGAGTATCTGGATGATAGTGTGCGCTCGACGGAAGATATCGAGAATTTCCTTCATCTCCCGTCGGTCGCAGTTATTCCGCAAATGGACAAGGCAAAAACGAAGCGCTTATTTGCCCCGACTAAGAATGCTTTGCTATCGCACAATGGTAACAACGCGAAACAGGAAGTATTGTTAACCGATATCGAAAAGCACTCTCCGTTGGCTGAGGCTTACCGTCACCTGCGCACCTCTATATTGTTATCGACTGCCGGCAGGCCTCCCAGGACGTTGCTGATTACGTCAAGCTTGCCTTCCGAAGGAAAAACCACGACTGCGATTAATACCGCTATAAGTCTGGCCCAGACCGGAGCTAAAGTACTAATTATTGATGCAGACATGCGCCGGCCCCGCCTCCACTCCATCTTCAATCTCAAGAATGGTCATGGCTTGAGTTCTCTGCTATCGAGCGAGGTTTCCGAGGCCGAAGTCTCTTCGGCTGTCCAGCACGACGAGGTTTCCGATTTATTCATCCTAACGGCCGGACCTTTGCCGCCGAATCCAGCGGAACTGCTTGGTTCACAACAGATGGTAAAACTCATCAGCACCGTGACTCCGAACTTCACCCACATCATTATCGATTCTCCTCCCATTGCGGCATTTACTGATGGCGTCTTGATTGCGACTATGGTCGACGGCGTGCTATTGGTCGTTCATAGCGGGAAGAGTTCGCGCAAGATTGTTGCCCGCGCTCGTAAGCTGTTGGTGGACGTCGGCGCCCGCATAATCGGTGTGGTACTGAATAAGGTAGAGGCGGCCGGATCGAACTCGTACTATTATTACAGCGGTTACTATCAGCATTATCAGTCCGGGGCGGAAGGCTCTGACGGGGGTCGGGAAGTCGGTGCGTCAGGCGCGTCAAGTTCCTGAATAGAGTCGCCGTATTAGCCTGACAATTGAGTTTTCCTGCAAAACCTCGCGTTTCGGTTACCCAACGATATATACAAATCTGTTCGGATCCTGGAGCGAAAATGTCAGCCAGATCAAGAGTTCTCGTAACAGGTGCAGGTGGGTTTATTGGCCATCATCTTACGACCTTTCTGAAAGACCAGGGCTACTGGGTCAGGGGTGTCGATATTAAGCGTCCCGAATACGGCTCGACGGATGCGGATGAATTCGAGTTGCTTGACCTGCGCCACGAGAAGACCTGTCTGGAAGCTACCAGAGGTGTCGACGAGGTGTACGCTTTGGCCGCCGACATGGGTGGCATGGGTTTCATTTCGTGTCATCACGCGGAGATCTTGCATAACAATTCTCTTATTAATATTCATACGCTGGATGCTGCCCGCCAAAATGGAGTTAAGCGTTACCTCTACACTTCATCAGCTTGTGTTTATCCCGAATTCAAGCAAATGGAAGCTGATGTTATTCCTCTCAAAGAGGAAGATGCTTATCCAGCCCAACCTCAAGATGCTTATGGATGGGAGAAGTTAATTGCCGAGCGGTTGTGTATCCATTATCGAGAGGAATACGCCATTGAAACTCGGATCGTACGCTTTCATAATATCTTCGGCCCGTTGGGGACCTGGGATGGTGGGCGCGAGAAAGCCCCGGCCGCAATGTGCCGCAAGATCGCAATAGCTAAACTAACGGGTAATCATGAAATCGAAATTTGGGGTGATGGCGAGCAGACCCGTTCGTTCTGTTACATTGACGACTGCGTTACGGGCATCCATAAACTAATGCGATCTGACCACTATGAGCCGCTCAACCTGGGTCAGGATCGCATGGTTACAATTAATGAATTGGCAGACATGGTTGCCGGCATAGCCGGGATTACTATTGTCAAGAAACATATCCCTGGCCCACAGGGCGTACGTGGACGTAATTCCGATAATACCAGGCTGCGCCAAGTGCTCGAGTGGGAGCCGGAACTTTCACTAGAGGACGGACTGTCGCGCACCTATGCGTGGATTGAGGGACAAGTGCAACCGCCGGCAACGGAACCGTCGATAGCCGCCTACGGTCTTCCAGAAGAAATCACTGCTGCCTAGATATAAGTGTCTCGTGCAAGTTGGAGTGGGATGACTATGAAACCCTATCAGACATGAAACAACTTGTTCTTATCTACAGTCTCCTCCTGTTGGTTCCGGTGGTGGCGCGCGCTCAGCAAAATGTCTTTGTCCCAGATTGCCAGGGCGTAAACGACACCGCGAAGTTGACTGCGCTTATCTCGCTGATCGGCCCCTCACAGGGAGCGATTAAGATCCCGTATAAGTTGAATGGTTCCGGCCGTTGTGTCGTTGATTCCCTAACGGTTCCGGCGAATATTACACTCGACTTTTCGGAGGGCAGTGGAGTCGGCGTTTCCACGAAACAAACGCTCACTATCCTGGGCCCAATGATGGCGCCGCCAAAGCAAATTTTCTACAACGCTCTCCCGGGGCAGGGAACAGTGTCGTTCTCAAGGAGCAAAACAGTCTCGACCTTCTATCCTCAATGGTGGGGTGGCACACCAGATGACCGAACAGACAATACAGCCGCGGTGCTAAGCACGCTTGCTGCCGCTGACACGGCGGGCGGAGGGACGGTTGACTTTCTGGCTACGTCATCTCAGTGGGTGATCACAAGTCCGCTGGTGATCGGCACCTACAATCATCCCGTCAAGACGATCCTCAGAAACAACTTAACCTCGACATCCTCGATCACGGTCGGCATGGGATCGCAATTGGTGGGCGCTGTGCAGGGGCCGTACGGCCCGATCCTTGCTTACACCGGAAGCGGAAACTTCATCGTCATGGCTGGATATGACGGAGCACACCCAGCATTGAACGACGAAGACGACCGCAACAGTCGGTTGGAGAATTTCTACATCCAAGGAACGTATCTTGGTAAAGGGCTAGGCGGCTCAACGACCCAGAAATTGATTGTGTTAAGCGACGGGTTCAGCCACGGGACGCTGGCGAATCTTTACCTTCGCAATGCCGCGTTAGGCATGTATGGCTATTCAAGCGCTCAGTCTATCGACAAAAACCTTTTTCTAAACGTCGCGTTTCGCAACCCACTTCGGCAGGCAGTTTACCTGGAAGCGATTGGAACAAGCGCCCAAACCGGCTTTGTCGAGATGAATACGTTTATCAACCTGGTTCTTCGTAATGACGACAGCGCTTATCCTACTTTTCAGTTGAAGGGCAGCCCTTCAGGTGGCCGGACTCCCAGAGTGATTGGTGCGATGACTTTCATCAATATAGACGCGAGCTTTGCGGGGAACGATTCGCTGGGAACAATGTTTGACTTCACAGATGTAGCTGGAGTGCAGTTTATCGGCGGGGAAATTGCGGCCAATAAATATGGCATTGTGGCGCATGCCTCTTGCAAAGACATCAATTCGTTTGGCGTTAATCAATCGGTGACGGCAGCGCCGGGAGCTGAGTATTTTCACGATACCGGCGCGCAGGCTGCTGCACAATTCAATCTTAATTCGCTGCAAACAGAGTTCCATGTGGGCACTGGAGTTCCAGGCCGAAGGGTATTTATTCAATCGCACAACCAGTCTGCCGGCGATGCGCTGGTCGTGGGACGCAAGAACAACCAAACCTTTGGCATGATGCAGGTCAATTTCGATAGTGGGAAGGAACAGGGGCTGGAATTGCTCAACACGGCAGCCAACGGGAAAAGCTGGACCATGGGTGATGGAGTGGGCGCCCCGGCTGGTAGTTTTGGAATTTACGACGCAACAGATTCGCGCAGTTACTTCAGCATCACCGGTTCAACTGGCGTAGTCTCCTTGAACAAGCTGGCCGTAGGGGCAGGTGCGACGATAAGCAAATATCTGTCCGGTTCTGCACCGCTTGACTTCGCTGCTTGGGGAGGCGGGGATTGTCAGGACTTGAATATTAGAGTCGACGGAGCCGCAAGCGGCGATCCTGTCGTGCTGGGAATTCCTGACGCTTTAGCTTCGGTTGCCGGAGTGACTTGGTTTGGCTGGGTATCCTCTGCGAACACGGTGACAGTGCGCGGCTGTAAGATCACGGCTGGGGCATCAACTAATCCTGCTGCCGCAACCGTTACAGCCAGCATAATTCAACACTGATGAGAAGTTCGCATTGTCGCGGGTTTGGGTTCGCGGTCATTTCTCGCCCCCCGGCCGTGAGGCTTTTTAGTCCCGTCCAACTGTCCCACCTCGCTGAAGTAAAAACCTCAATGTAAGGTCCACGATCCAATGGGATTTACGCTCGGAATCTTCGACCGTCGAGATCAAAAATACCAGGAGCCTTAATGAGAACTAACCAAATCCTTCCGGCACTTCCCCGGCTAGCCTCGCATTTGCTGCAAGGCGCCAATTTGGCGTTTTTGTCCCTGTTCGCCAGGGGGCATTCCAGGAAGGCCATAAGCTACTTAACCACCTCTCTTTTTTATTATCAGCTGGCAGCTGGCAAGGGTCTTCCGCAAAAACCGCTGGACGAGATTGTGCCGCGAAAAGAGAACGTGACCGAGGTACGCCTGGCAAAGGACAGCTGGTTAAATCACTGGCAATCCTTTGTAGGAGTAGACCTAATTTCCCTATGTTTGATTACCCGGCTAACGCAGCCGAAGACTATCTTCGAAATCGGAACGTTTGAGGGGGTCTCGGCAGTACACTTCGCTTTGAATTCTCCAAGTGATTGCCGGATATATACTCTCGACCTGCCGAGCGATGAATCAGCTGCGCCTAATCTTCGACTCACGGTGGCAGATGAAGAAGTGATTGAGGTCAAGGGCAAGACGGTTTTTAATGCCTATCCTGAAGAGTCGAAGAAGGTTGTTGAACTGCATGGAGACAGCGCGTTCTTTGATTTCGAACCGTATGTGGGGAAAGTGGATTTATTCTTTGTGGATGGCAGCCATTCTTATGAGTACGTGAAATCTGATTCTGAAAACGCCTTTCGATGTGTACGCAAGAATGGGGTGATTCTGTGGCACGACTATGGAAGATACGGTCCCCACGAGGTGTCGAAGTACCTGCATCAGATAGCAAAGCAGAAAGAGATCTATCGCCTACCCGGGGGCTCGTTGGCAATTCATGTTGTGCCATGAAACGACTGCCATTCGATGAACAGCAGAAATCACGCGAAGCTGCTAGAGCCAGTATGTCGCTGCGATTTGTCAGCCCAATCTATGCAACTCTAATTGGTGAAAATTGCGACAGATCTCAAGTCTCAATATGGGAAGTCGCTCGCCGTTAAGATCTTCAAACAAACCTGATGGCCGAAAGATTGAGCAAACTGAATGGGATGAGCCTGCTATCGCGTAACCTCTTGGCAAACTTTATGGGAAGGGGCTGGGCAGGGTTGATGAACTTGGCCTTTGTTCCTTTATTTATCCGGTTTATGGGGATTGAAGCGTATGGACTGGTGGGTTTCTATACTACCCTGGTGGCTGTGCTCTCAGTGCTGGACCTGGGTTTGTCTACCACGCTGAACCGCGAAATGGCACGATATTCGACGCTCCCCAACGAAGTCAGAGAGATGCGGGACACGGTGCGAACGCTGGAGATGATCTACTGGGGATTGGCTTTCCTGATTGGGCTCACGGTAATCTGTCTTTCTCCTCTCATTGCCCGGCGCTGGCTAAGGGCGGCGACCATACAAGTGGATGTTGTCCAAAGCGCGGTAATGCTCATGGGGATCGTTATTGCATTTCAGTGGCCGCTGAATTTCTACGCTGGAGGGCTGCTGGGTCTGCAACGGCAGGTCATGTACAACAGCTTGAACGCAACATGGTTTACTCTCCGCTTTGCAGGCGCCGCTTTGTTGTTATGGCTTGTGTCGCCCACTATACTGGCATTCTTTACTTACCAGGCCATTGTGAGCGTGCTATCCGCGATTGTCACCGGTCTGCTCTTATGGCGCAGTTTGCCTTATGTAAATCAACGGGCTCGCTTCCAGGTTGAGCGGTTACGTTTGCTATGGCGCTTTACCGCCGGCATGAGTGCGATTTCCGTCACCGTGGTCTTTTTGAATCAGCTTGATAAGATTATCCTCAGTAAGTTATTGTCGTTAGAGATGTTTGGTTACTATGTTCTTGCATGGACCTTAGGGGCCAGCAGCATGGCCTACTTGGCACACCCAGTCTTTACCAGCGTTTTCCCTCGATTCGTGCAGCGAGTGGCGAATGATGACGGGGAAGGTCTGAAGAGTCTCTATCACTGGTCTTCCCAGTTAGGCGCAGTGATCATCCTTCCGACTGCTATGGTGTTGGTGTTTTTTGCTCCTCAGATACTCCTAATCTGGACGCGCAACTCGAACACCGTCGAAAATACCCAAGTTTTGGTTCGTCTCATGGCTATAGGGTTCTCGTTCAACGCTTTGATGGCTATGCCCTATGCTCTACAGCTGGCTCATGGTTGGACGAAGCTGACTTTTTATACCAATCTGGCCGCCGCGATTTTTTTAGGGCCCGCGGTCTTGATTATGGCTTGGTTGTTCGGAGTGGTCGGCGTCGCGGCAATTTGGACCTTCCTAAACCTGGGCCTGCTTCTAATCGTCCTTCCAATTATGCATAAGCGGCTACTTCGCGGAGAACTATGGCGTTGGTATTCCAGGGATGTGGGATTGCCGTTCCTGGCGACACTCGGCACGGTGAGTGCGGGATGGTTACTGATTCGGAATCAACCGTTCCACAGAATAATTGGTTTTGAAATTATCGCCGTCTTAGGACTGTCGTACGCCGCGGCCGCTCTATCGGCGCGCTCGATTAGAGTCTGGGCTTTGACGCGATTCCAGGTAACGAAGGGGTGTTATTCCGCATAGTTGCGTCGGAAAGAATGCTCATTGGAACAACAGAGACAAGGACGCGGCTTGCCGTTACTTCAGAAACTTCAACGTTACGCTCGCCAGGCTGTTTATGACTCACAGTCTAAGGATATTAAATGAAGGCAGCTGTTCTTGAAAAACTAAACTCTCCGTTAGTGATTGACGAACTGAACGTTCCTGACTTGGAGTGTGGTCAGGTTCTTGTGGAGGTTAGACGGAGCGGAATCTGTGGGGCTCAGATTGGGGAAATAGCGGGAGTAAAAGGTGAAGACAAATATCTTCCGCACTTAATGGGGCATGAAGGGGGTGGAGTAGTACTCGATATCGGACCAGGGGTAACGAAGGTAAAGAAAAACGATCACGTTGTTATGCACTGGAGAAAAGGCCCGGGGATAGAAGCAAGACCCCCGAGATATAAGCGTGATAAAGGTTTTGTTGGTGGCGGATGGGTTACTACCTTTAATGAGCTTTCAGTTGTCTCCGAGAACAGGCTCACCGTGATTCCGGACGACATCCCTTTCGAAATCGCAGCTCTAATGGGATGCGCTGTTACAACGGCCCTTGGACTAATTAACAATGAAGCGGCGTTAAAGATCGGCGAATCAATTGCACTGGCTGGATGTGGTGGCGTCGGATTGAATATCATTCAAGGGGCAGCAATGGTCTCTGCGAATCCGATTATTGCGATTGACATATTTGACCATAAGTTAAAATTAGCTCAAGAATTCGGCGCCACTCATGTCATTAACAATGGCAAAGAAGACCTCCGCGAAGCTGTTAAAAGAATTGCCGGAAAAACCGGTGTTGACGTTTTTGTTGATTGCACCGGCAACGTGGAGATTATGGAACAGTGTTACGAATTGACTGGCCCTAAGGGACGTACAATTATGGTCGGGCAGCCGAGAATTGAAAAGAATCTAGTCCTTGGTTCAATGGTTCGTAACTTCACCGGAAAATCTCTTACCGACAGCCAGGGCGGAGGAACCGATCCGGCGGTTGATATCCCAAGATACCTGGATCTCTACAGATTAGGAAAATTGAAACTCGACCGGTTGATGACGCATCGCTTTACGCTTGATGACATAAACACTGCCCTTGAAAAAATGAGAAGCGGAGAAACGGGCCGCACTATTATTGAATTCTGAAAGTAAGTGAATCAAGCGTTTGTTGACTTGAGAAGCTGCAAAAGGTGAAGGAATTGTTTGATACGCTTTATCTATAGGAGGACTGAAGGTGAGAAAACAGTGGACGAAAGAAGAACTAATAGCCTTTGAAGACAGAATTGGCTGTCTATATGCAGATTGTAAATTGCCTTTTCTGTTTCATTTGTCGGGTGGCAACGAAGAACAACTGATAGAAATATTTCAGGACATAAAAGAAGGTGACTACGTATTATCGACCCATCGAAATCATTATCACGCACTCTTGCACGGAATCCCGCCTGAGGTGTTGGAACAAAGGATTCTTGATGGTCGAAGTATGTTCATTTTTGACCGCGAAAGAAATTTCTTTAGTTCAGCGATTATAGGCGGAACGCCAGCCATCGCCGCAGGGATTGCCTGGGCATTCAAACGAAAAAACTCTAAACAAAGGGTCTGGTGTTTTGTTGGAGATGGAACAGAAGATTCGGGCCATTTTTCGGAGGCGGTGCGATACGTTGACGGATGGGAGCTTCCATGCACCTTTATCATTGAAGATAACAATAGATCAGTCGAAGCTACGAACGAGGATCGGTGGGGGAAGAAGGCAAAAGTAAAGTGGGATTCGCCCTCGGTAATAAAGTATCATTACGAAATAACGTACCCTCACGCAAGAAAGCCTGGCATGATCGATTTGTCGAAGATGACCAAAAAGTCCGATGCAGAATACTTCCCACTGGTATCACCGGATAAACTCCCTGATTTCGAAGACGTGAATGGATCGAATCCTACTTATAAAGATGCGATGATTCAGTCTATGACTGAACTGGGAAACCAGGGCGCGATATTCATTGGATACAATGTCAAATACGGGGACGCTATGGGCACTCTCAAGGGGGTGCCTGAGGAACAGAAAGTTGAAACACCCGTAGCTGAAAACCTCATGGCTGGTCTGGCAATTGGAATGTCGTTTGAGGGATTTAGACCTGTCCTGTATTTTGAGAGACATGATTTCATGTTGGTAGCGGCCGATGCGATCGGTAACCACATCGACAAGATAGAAAGAATCTCGCATGGCGAGTTTAGGGTTCCGGTAATAATCAGAGCCGTCACGGCAGATGCCGGCCCATTTTATGCAGGACCGACACACCAGCAGGACTTAACAAACGTATTCAAGGAGCTGGTTGATTTTCCGGTCTTCGATCCAGTAACTGGAAGCGACGCATTAAAGGCCTTTGAGTATGCTCAATCATGCAGGGGTCCGGTAATGATAGTGGAAAGGAAGAGTCGTTACTAAAACGGCAAGCGCAAGGGCAAGCCATCTAAAGTCGACCATATTCGTGGATTCCGGAAAGCCGCCTACGGCTTGTTGGGGTTGAAACTCAGCTCGCTTTCCGCTGGGCATCTCCTCTACTTGTAACCCCTCCCCAAAGGGTCCAACCCTCCTCACAAGCTGGTCCATTTGAAGACGGCTTTCCCCGAGTGAGTTTTTCAATCCCAGAAATGGCAACAGTACTCGAGCAGGTCTAGTTGAACAAACCAGCAAAGACAGTCTTGATAACCGGGGCGAGCAGAGGTCTGGGTAGAAGCCTGGCTTTGGCTTTTGCGTCCAAGGGGAATAATGTCGTCCTACATGGTAGAGACGAAAACAGACTAGACGCCGTAAGAGAAGAAGTCCTGCGACATGATGTGAGTTGCGAAGTCATAATCGGTGACATTTCACAAGCACAAACCATCGCAGACCTGATCGCTGGCGCGGCGAAAGTAGACGTAGATATTCTGATTAACAATGCCGGCATTTATGTGAGAAAAGCGATTAATGAAATCAGTTCAGAGGATTTGAGGAGAGTAGTTGAAGTAAATCTGATTGCGCCTGTTTTGTTGACTAAAGGGATACTTGAGTTGTTTGAAATCAGAGGGTCAGGGTTGGTAGTCAATATCAACTCGCTTGCGGGAAAGAATCCCAGCCTTCATGAATCGGTGTATTGTGCCAGTAAACATGGGTTGAGGGGGTTTATGGGTGCGCTGCAATTTGAGACGTTGAAATACAATGTGCCAATAATACAAATCTACCTCGGGGCAATGAACACCGATATGACTGCAGCGAGAGAAAATACTGAAAAGTTCATGCGAACAGAGGAAGTTGCTGAATTCATATGTGAGATCTCACAAGATCACTCAAGTATGAGAATAAGCGAGATAGATATACTTAGAAGAATATACTGAGCAAAGGTTTGTTATGGAACGCCCTGACTTTTCGAAAACAACCATTCTGGTAATCGGCGACATAATGCTCGATAAGTACCACTTTGGCACAGTCCACAGGATTTCTCCTGAGGCGCCTGTGCCGGTGGTGAAAGTGGAAAGATCGTACTCCACCTTAGGTGGGGCAGGGAATGTCGTAAACAGTATCGCCCATCTTCATGGCAATGCTGTCCTGATAGGGTTCGTTGGCGGGGACGAGAACAAGGTAATCCTTTCGGGGTTGCTGGATAAGATCAATGCCAAATCTGTCCTGATTGAAACTGAATCGCCGACGATCACAAAGATACGCCTGATAGGTGAACACCAGCAGATTGTGCGGCTTGATTTTGAGGAGATTGCTGAAATTGATGGACGGCATTCGGCGGAGATAATGGCCAATGTCGTGGATTGGATTGATAAAGTTGATGCCGTTGTCATCTCTGACTATGGCAAGGGTGTATGCCACGATGAGATGTGTCAGAACGTTATTGCGCTGGCAAGGGAAAGAAATCTCCTGGTGGTGGTTGACTCGAAGGGATACGATTGGAGCAAATACAGGAACGCCACAATAATCAAGCCAAATGTGAGAGAGCTATCCAAGGTAATTGGTAGAGAAATTGAAAATGAAGATGGTGATATCGAGAGATACGGCAAAGCGGTCTTGAAGGATTATGGCTTGAGTCATGTGCTTGTGACCCGTTCAGAAAAAGGCATGTCGCTGATTTCCGATGAGGGGATTACTCATTTCCCCACAGAAGCCAAGGAGGTGTTCGACGTTTCAGGGGCCGGTGATGCCGTGGTGGCAACCCTTTCTCTTGCACTTGCGAGTGGAATTGATCTGAAGGCCTCGATAGATCTGGCGAACAAGGCAGCCGGAATTGTAGTCAGTAAGATGGGGACTGCGCCTATTGAATATGATGAACTGATGCTGGCGCAATATGGTTATGGGAATAACGGCAAGATAGTAAATATTGACTATATACCCGCCCTCGTCGGGAAACTGAGGCAGAAAAACAAGAGGATAGTGTTTACAAATGGCTGTTTCGATGTCTTGCAGAAAGACCATATTGTGTGGCTGAGGGAAGCTAAAACGCTTGGAGATGTCTTGATTGTAGGATTGAACAGCGATGGCTCTGGGATGGGACTGAAGAGCGGCGCCAGACCTGTAAACAACCAGAACGATAGGGCAGAAATAATTTCAGCCTTAGGGTTTGTTGATTATGTGGTTATCTTTGATGAAGATACGCCCTATAGACTAACAGAGTGTGTAATGCCTGATATGCTGGTAGTAGCTGGGGATTGCGAGAGAGAAGAAATCGTGGGAATAGAATTTGCTAAGGACGTGGTTGTAATACCATTTGTCGAGAGAGATTCTACGACCGGGATAACCAATCAAATCGCTAAGCACTTTGCCTGATTTATAGTCCTTCAGATTTGGTTTTGGACAGTCAGCAAGACCGTCGGAAAAACCTCGAAAGTCCGGTGCCAAAACCTTTTGTGAGCGTCTATAGTTTGCTCTCGTGGGCGCGCACCACACCTCTTCATGCAAAGAAATAGAGCGGTTTTCTGCGACCGTGATGGCGTTCTTATTCGAGACTGCGGTTATCTCCATGACCCCGATCGAATCGAGATTCTCGACGGAGTCCCGGCAGCGATTCGACTGTTGAATGAAAGCGGTTTTCTATCCCTGGTCGTCACGAATCAATCTGGCGTGGCGCGTGGCTATTTCTCGGAAAACATAGTGCAGCGGACCCATGCCGCGATTTCCAAACGGCTGGCAGAGGCAGGCGCCCACATTGACGCTTTCTATTATTGCCCGCATTATCCAGATGCGGTGGTTCCGGCGTACAAGCAAGACTGTGATTGCCGTAAGCCCAAGCCCGGAATGATATTAAGAGCTGCGGAGACGTGGGGCATAGATTTGTCAAAGAGTTTCATGGTGGGCGACAAAGGCAGTGATGTGGAAGCCGGCAAGGCAGTAGGAGCGCGAACCCTGTTGATCCTACCCGAGGGCGGTCAGCGCACATCTCCTGACCAGGAATCAGCGTTTACACAACAGCCAGACTGGGTGGCGACCGATCTATTGGAGGCTGTTCAATGGATTCTACAGTAAGACACAGATACTCACCGGCGAACCTGGAGGACGTGAGAACCTATTCGGTCAATGACCGCTCAACGAAGGTGCGCCGGGAGAGCTTCCTGGCACCCACTGCCGTCAATCCCTCTCTGCTTGAGTTTCTGGAGTCACTCCCCCAGGTTTTGAAAGCAGATGACCTGCGAGCAGTGGTGGACTCCATCGTTCGGGCGCATCGCATCGGCAAACCTGTCGTCCTGGGGATCGGTGGACACGTTGTTAAGTGCGGACTCGCTCCGCTGATAATCGATCTGATGGAACGCGGGATAGTTGCCGCCGTGGCAATGAATGGAGGCGCCAGCATCCACGACTTCGAAGTAGCCACACTGGGAACTACCTCCGAAGATGTGGCCGCCAGCCTTGAATCAGGTATGTTCGGAATGGTGCAAGAGACTGGCGAGTCGATGAACGCAGCAATCGTCGCCGGGTCCGAGCGTGGACTGGGAATGGGAGCTGCGCTGGGAGCAGCACTGGTTCAGAATCAAGCCCCCTACCTGGATCAGAGCCTGCTAGCGGCAGGGATCCGTCTGAACTTGCCTGTCCTCGTGTATGCGGTAATTGGAGCAGACACCATTCACATGCATGCCGGCGCGAATGGCGCCGCCATCGGACAGACAAGTTACCTGGATTTCAGGCTGCTGGTCTCGGTTCTAAAGGACCTGGGTAATGGCGGTGTCTATCTCAATATCGGATCATCTGTCGTGCTACCGGAGGTCTTCCTCAAGGCGCTGAATCTTGCTCGCAATTTGTCGTCCGATCCGGTTGAGAATTTCACCGCCGTAAACATGGATATGCTGCAGAGCTATCGCCCACTGGAAAACGTCGTGCGCCGCCCGACCCAGAAAGCCAAGGGCAGTGGATACTATTTGACTGGGCATCACGAGATTATGGTGCCGCTTGTGTTTCAATTGGTGCTCGCGAAACTCGAGGCAGAAGGAGCGCAGGCACAATGACTAGTCCTGCACGGGAACAATTGGATGTCGTGCGGACTCCAGAAGGTAAACACTCCCTGGAGTGGCTGGTTGGTGAGTTGGAACAGCAACGCCAGGCAGGGAAGCGGATTGTAACGACAAACGGTTGCTTCGATTTGATTCACCCTGGTCATGTCGCTTTCCTGGACGAGTCACGGAAGCTCGGAGACGTCCTGGTTGTATTGCTTAATACAGATAATTCTGTCCAGCAGTTGAAAGGGCCCGCCCGCCCGATCCTTCGGCAAGAGGAGCGAGCAGCTATATTGTTGGGATTGCGATCGGTGGATTACGTAGTTTTTTTTGATGATTTGTTGCCGATAGGCGCCCTGTCCATAATCCGCCCTCATGTGCACTGTAAGGCTAGTGACTATGCGCCGAGCGAACTCCCGGAAACAGCCACGGTCGAAGAATTTGGAGGTACCACGCAAATCCTCTCTCATTTGTCCGGCTACTCCTCATCGCAAATTGCTGAACGTGTCCTGGCGAGATCGGCGACCGCTCCGAATCAGTCGGGGCAGTTGATCGGTGATTCACCGGAGGACGTTTACCGGGTGTTGCTTGCGGGAAGTAATGTGTTGCGCCAGACGGCGTGGAGCCTGAGGACGCGTCTGATAGAGACCGCCGACATACTGGCTACGGCGATATTAACCGGGCACAGGATACTCGCGTGTGGTAATGGAGGCAGCGCGGCTGATTCTCAGCACTTCGTCGCTGAGTTAGTTGGACGATATCGTCTTGAACGGCAGCCATGGTCAGCTATTGCATTAACTGTTGATACGTCGGTCTTGACTGCCATAGGTAACGATTACGGATTTGATCAAGTATTTTCCAGACAAGTTAGCGCTCTGGGTTGCCCGGGGGATGTGCTCCTGGCTATCTCTACCAGCGGAAAGTCCGCCAACGTGCTAAATGCGGTTGAGGTGGCGAATCGCACGGGACTCTCAACGATTGGATTGACCGGGCACGCGGATTCGGCGCTGTCTCAAGCCGTTCATTTCAGCCTTCAAGTCTCTGCCACTGATACTTCTCTGATTCAGCAGGCGCACATCGCGGTTTTGCACGTTCTGTGTGACTTGTTGGAAAGGAAATGCTGTTCGCAAATGAGTTCGGCAGTCGGTCGCTCAGAGGAAAAGGATGTCGCTGTTTCCTGATTACGGCCCGAACGAAAACATTGATCGGCCATGGCTGGACGCCAAGCGGATACTGTACCTGAATCATCACGGCTTGGGAGACTCGATCAGTGCATCCGCGTCACTCAAGAGCCTGCGTGATGCTTTCCCTTCTGCTTATCTGGCCGCGACCTTTATTTCCGAACCTATCGCTCAACTCTTCAGTGCTACGGAACTAATTGATGAGTACTTAATATATCGATCTGGACTGACCAATTTCCATGCGGTAGACAAACGGTGGCACGTGTTTGGTTCGCTGTCGGGCATGGCAAAGTTCCTGATTCGAATCAGACAGCTTCATTTTGATTTGATTCTTGGCGCAGACAACATCAATCCGAAACTATTGGTAGCCCTGGGAAAACTGGCCGGAATCCGATGGATTATTGGCGAGTGTCCCAAAGGGAGTAAGGCGAGCCGATTCTTCGCCAGGTATGTTGAACACAAACTGCCACATCTCCCGCATATTCAAGCCAGCTTAGCAATATTACATGGGGCAGGCATTCCGGTATCATGTGCGCAGCCGTTCATTCCACTCAATGATGATGATCGACAATTTGCTTCAGACTGGCTGCTGGAAAAAGGGTTCCAACGTGAGAAAGGATTTGCCGTAATACACGTCGCCACTGGGTGGAAGCGTGATCAGAAGCGGTGGCCTTTAGAAAAGTTTGGCGAGCTTGGAAAGTGGTTGTTTGAAGATCTCGACATGCGTGTTGTATTTGTGGGGACTCCGGACGAACGCGGAATCATTGACCAGACAATCAATTCGTCAGGGTTCGATGGAGTCAATGCGGGTGGTGGATTTAGCGTCAGGCAAACTGCTGCGATAGTAGAAAGGGCCAGCGTTGTGGTAGGAAACGACAGTGGGATCGTTCACCTGGGCGGGGCATTAGGAAGACCAACAGTCGCGATTTATGGCCCTACAGATGCCAATCGTGCGAGACCATACGGCAAGCAGGTACGGACAATATGGAATCAGATGCCTTGTAGTCCCTGCGATTCGGTTTTACCTTTCGGCTGTGGTTTGCCAGTTTGCATTCAAGATGTACAAGTCGCCCAAGTCAAGCAAGCTGTGGTTGAGGTGATGGGCAACTGATTCATGAATCATGTAGAGCCCAGGTTGACGAATGCGCTTTTCATCTTTGTGCCATGATAGCGTGGAATCGGTGTGCCCAGGCTAAGGAACAGTACTACTTTCTCACGTCGCCCAAATAGTGCGATTGTTGAGGCACTAAAAAAATGGTTGAGCACAGATCTAAATATGCGGTAATTGGTGTATGTGAGGTGCTCGGATGCAAATAGCTCTTAGCTGGTTCTTGACTGCGCTTGCGGTCGCGGTTTTAGTATGGGCGCTTTGGACGCGCAAGCTGTTGATCTTACGCGATTGGTTTTTCACTATATATTTTGTGGATGTTCTGGTTCATCTGCACCTATTTCCCACCCTATATTTACAAGCTTCAAATCTTGTTGCTTTTGGGGTCATCAATCCACCGGATGATGAATTAGCTTGGTATTATGTGATCATTCAGCTCGCGGCGATTATCTTGTTCGAGTGGCCATTCTTGTTCCTTTATCTTCGAGGCGTTAGACCTTTCCAGGCGGCTGCGGCGCGAAAACACGTGACAACCCGCGTAGTTACAACGCCAGGCAAGGCCTTTTTTCTTTCAATCGTTTCGATAGTTTTCACGCTTACCTATCTGACTGTGGCATTGCGGTTCGGCTTGCTTCGAATGCCTCGAGATAATGCCGCAATTCCGTATTTGCTATTAGGATTGTGGGCTCCGGTATACGCAACATTGCGTCTGTTCGTATATTCCGGCCTTTTCTTAACCGCCGTTTTGCTGGTAACGGCTCTTCAGACTGCGCGTTTATTCTTCCTGACAAGGGTCTTGATTTGGACTGCCTTTGGCTTGACTGCCGGTGTTTGGTTACTCCAGGCTTTGTTGTTTAGCAGATGGGAGGTTACGTTCGGAATAATTGTCCTCATCGGCGTGCTCCTCAGTCAAAAGCAATGGCTTGGGACCTGGTATAAGACCATCCAACGGCGGAAGATGAAACGAATCGTGTTTGTGGGAGTGCTTCTGCTCTTATATGCCATGCGCATTACTTATAACTATCGATATAACTACGTAGAAACGGAAGGATTAAAACTGGAGAACTTGAATCCATTCATTAGTTACGAGATTCCTTATTATGAAGACCAGGATTTTCGGTGGAGATTAAACGGATTGGACTTGATGGCGCGAATAACACCGCGGGCGATGAACGAGGGTTACGCGCTGGGCGCAGGCTGGGAATACGCGTTTTACAGCTCAGTAGGACAATGGGTGCCCGGATTATCAGTCGCAGACTATAAGCTGAATCCTTTGACTGATACCAAGGCCTATCTTGAGTACCGCTACACAGGTTATAGATTGTCAGATTGGCCGAATAGCTTTTTGACGGATTTGTACGGAAATTTCTCGTTCCCTGGCTTCATTCTGGCGGCTTTACTGCTTTCACAGGTGCTGGTATTTGTGAATCGTACGTTAAGTGAACCAAGAACGTTCCGTGGTTATTTGCTTGCGCTGTTTTTTATTTCGCAGACAATGATGTTCGAGAATTCATTTAGCGGTTGGCTTTTTGGACTTCTTCGGCCGGGCCCTATTCTTTTGCTTTTACTGATCCTGAGACCTTTTCGGATTATATCTGCGAGTAAAGCTTCGGAACCTTCTTCCCGTCCCTTAACTCATCGGTCGAGGCTGAGTCTTCCCAGCCCAAGCACCCTAAAGGGTTTCTCGCAGTAAGCAAACTTCTTCCGTTGCATTGTGACGTGTGTGCGTTGTTCGTGGCGTCGGAGCAGTGAATCCCCGGTCCTGACTTTCCGGCGGTGTCAATTTCATTTCGAGCGGTGTTACAAATCGAAGGAAGTACATTTGGAATGGATCGTAAAGAATTTTTCTCCAAGCTATCGAAACTCACCCGGCTATTCGCGAGCGATCCCGATTTGGCGTTTCGGCGAGTTGGCGCTCTGTTCTTGCAGTTGCCCGATCAAAAGATAATCAAAGGGAAGGTAAACGGCATTAATTTTGAGTTTGACCCTTCGTTGGGTAAAGAAATGGCCAGGATGATGTATTTCGGCGCCTATGAAGTATTCACGATCGGTGTCCTACGGCGTCTGCTCAAACCGGGTGATACTTTTGTGGATGTGGGTGCGAATATTGGTTATCTTTCGGCTTGTGCTGCTAGCTTTGTCGGGCATTCGGGAGAGGTACACGCTTTTGAGCCTGTGCCGGAAATATATCAACGCTTGAACAGGTTCGCCCAGTTAAATCCGAAATCCAAGATCTTCACTAATCAATTGGCGCTGGGTGAACGAGAGGGAGAGGCTGAAATCGGACTTAGCTCGAGCGGCAACATCGGTCAGAACACAATGGTGAATGGTTATGAACAGCAGGGAATCGCCGAAGAGAAGGTCGCGGTGAAAGTCAAACGGTTGGATGAGTACCTATTAACCCGCGATATCCGTCGGGTCTCTGTAATTAAGATAGATACTGAAGGTTTCGAACTGTTAGTCTTAAAAGGCTTGGACCGATTCCTAGAGCAGTCCCGCGACGGAAAGTTCCCGGCTTTGATTGTGGAGGTCTCGCCCGACGCGTATCCGTTACTTGGCAGAAGCCTAAATGAACTGCAAGACTTCCTGACACAATACGGCTACTCAATCCAAGGGTTGAAAGCGCCGGGGCGGGCGATTAAGCTCTCGGATATTAATGAAATCACTGATGTTCTCTGCGTTCCCCAAAAAAAATGGGAGCTGGACTCTTGATTCGCATTAAGTGAGCTTCGTCAATGTCAAAGCGTCAGTACTATTTGTTCAGTTTCTCGTAGTCAATGCGTCACGAAAACATACTATTGTAGAGAAGGGCCTGAATGTCTCTGGCGCAACAAACCAGCCGAGTTCTTTCGCTCTTTGAAGACGCACGATCGTTCAGGTCGTTGCTGACCTGGCCAAAGTTTTCGTTGACATCCTTTCTTATGGTTTCAAGATTGGCAAAACAGCAGATTAGGCCTAAGACAGTAATTGATGTCGGGGCAAATGTTGGTCAGTTTGCGGTGGCCTCAGCGAAACTATTTCCTGGTGCGTACATTCATTGCTTTGAACCAAATCCGGAGAGTGTCAAAGAACTGGAAAAGAACATAGCCACGCTGCCAAACGTTTATGTCCACCCAATCGCGTTGGGAGATAGAGCTACTGATGTTCAATTTCACGTAAATACTTATAGTCCCGCGAGTTCAATTCTGTCGTTAGGTTTCGCACACAAGAACGCATATCCTTCTGCGCAGGAGAAGTCGGTCATCACCGTCAAATTGTCTACCCTTGATGATGCGTTGTCGGGTCTATCGCTGAGAAGACCCGTAATGCTCAAGATAGATGTCCAGGGTTATGAGGCGAAGACCCTGACGGGAGCTAAGAAAACCCTGGAACAAGTTGATTATGTTCTCGTTGAGACATCCTTCAAGCCGATGTACGAGGGAGACACGGTTTTTGGAGAGATCTCGACAATCATGGCAGATGAGGGGTTCGTTTTTGCGCGTCCAATAGATTTCGCTTTTGCGCATAGTAACGGTGAAATAACACACATTGATGCCTTGTTCGTTAAGGACTCTGATTAGTATGTAGCTTGGAACTGGGTTACTCCCTCTAATGCGAATCCTGTTACTTTCAAATATGTTTGCTCCCGAAGCCTATGCTTCGGCTCCACTTAATACGGATGCGTGCCGCTTTCTTGTCGAGGCAGGACATGAGGTGACGGTTGTAACCGCCTTTCCCCATTATCCGGAATGGCGGGTATGGCCGGAGTATCGTGGTCTAATCTACCGCCGCGAAAAAATGGATGGGATTGAAGTACGCCGGATTTGGTCTTATGTACCGCGCCGTCCGAGCACGCTTGGGCGGATTCTTCATTATGCTGTATTCGCTGTGGTTGCCCTGCCCGGCTGTATCGGTATTGAGAAACCGGATGTCATCCTTTGTGTCACACCGCCGATCGAGTTGGGTGTCACAGCATGGCTGCTACAAGCAATTTGGCGTGTGCCGTTTGTTCTTTGGATTAAGGATTTGGTGCCGGAGGTGGCAGTTCAACTAGGCATGATGAAGAATCGTCAAGCCATTGCTCTGGCTCGCGCTTTCGAAAGGTTTGCTTACAATCGGGCGGCCAAACTTGCGGTCATATGCGAAGGATTCGAAGATTACCTGGTGAGACTCGGTGTTCCGGGAGAAAAGGTAATCGTGGCGCCGGACTGGGTCAACACTTCGATGATACATCCGGACGCCGATGGCAGCGCGTTTCGCCTTGAGCACGGCATTTCGCCCGACGACTTCCTGGTTATGCATTCCGGCAATGTTGGCGCCAAGCAATGCCTCGAGACTGTGGTGCAGGCCGCCCAAATCCTATCAAGTCACCCCGGGATCACTTTTAGAATTGTCGGCGATGGCTCGGCTAAGGCTGATTTGGTAAAAGAAGTGGCCCGTCTGAATCTGCCAAACCTGGAGTTCTTGCCGATACAGCCAAGGGAAGCCCTGCCACAAATGTTGGCTGCCGCGAATGTGCTTCTGCTTCACCAGAGTCAGGCCATTGTGGAAAGTGTGATCCCCAGCAAGCTCTTGACCTATATGGCTAGTGGGCGTGCCATTGTCGCCGGCGTCAATTCGAATAGCGAGACTGCCAAGGTGATTGAACGTGCGGGCAGCGGCATCTGTGTCGCTCCTGAGAAGCCTGATGAAATGGCGCAGGCCGTGTTGGAGCTGTGCAATAATCGCGAGCTTGCCCAACGGCTGGGGAGAAGCGGTCGTAGTTTTGTAGAGGAGCACTTTTCGCGATCAGCCGTGTTGTCGAGACTTGAGGCTTTTTTGCGGTCTGAAAGATTGGATGCACCCGCCTATTCGTTAACCACTTGAGGACTCGGCTTGTCCTCCACAAAGGCGTCTGGGAACGAGTTGGTTTTTTCTGCTCGTGGGGTCCGATGTAGAGGGTGCTTGATTTGTGATGAAGCACGTAAGCCGGTGAGGGGTAACCAGGAGCCTAATGCAGCCGAGTACCTGGATTTGCAATTCTCATACGGCGAGTCGGGGACTTCGAGTCACGGATCGAAAGGCAACTAAAGATGCAGATGCTGATCAAGCGCGGCATCGACATACTGATCGGCTCGATCGGTTTGCTCCTGGTCTTCCCAATCCTAACGCTTATTGGGGGTCTTGTTTGGTTTGACTTAGGCAGTCCGATCCTGTTCTTACAAACGCGGACCGGGCGTTGGGGGCGCGAGTACACGATTTACAAATTCAGGACGATGACGAAATCCGTTGACTTAAGGATGAATAGCGATGGCTCAGCAAGAGTAACCAAGGACGATGATCGGCTGACGAGGTTTGGACGCTTGCTGCGCGAATTTGGGTTGGACGAACTCCCCCAACTCTGGAATGTTCTAAAGGGAGATATGAGTTTGGTGGGACCGCGCCCATATGTGCCTATGCACACCGATATGTTGTCAGAGCGCGACCGCCACCGCCTGGACATGCGTCCCGGTCTTGTTTGCTTAGCGGAAGTATGTGGGCGCAATTCGTTGCAATGGCAGAAGCGATTGGATCTTGATGTTTATTATGTCGAGTCATGGTCGCTCTGGCTCGATTTCGTCATTATGTTGCGCACGATTCCAGTTGTGGTTTTCAGGCGAGGAGTCTATTCACCTGGTAAACCATCTGCGAGTAGTCAAACCCCGGAAGTTTCAGAAACGATCAAAACAGATAGGAACTAATCATCATGGAAGAATTAGCAGTCAACGGCGGGCCTCCCGCCAGTCCCGAATTCATCTATCTTACGCGTCCCTGGATTGGAGATGACGAAAAAAACGAAGTCCTCGATACCTTGAACGGGATTTGGCTTAGCCGCGGCCCGAAAGTTTCTCAATTCGAGGAGGAATTCGGGAAGTACATAGGCGTTCCGCACGCAATCGCGGTTTCGTCGTGTACGGCCGCACTTCACGTCGCCCTTGTGGCTGCCGGCATCAAGGAGGGGGACGAAGTGATAACGTCCCCCATAACATTTCCAGCCACGACCAATGCCGTTATCTATGAACGGGCGACGCCGGTTTTAGCTGATGTCGATCGACGCACTCTCAATATTGATCCAGAACGCCTCGCTGAGCGCATTACGCCCCGGACCAAGGCGATCATTCCAGTTCATATTGCCGGCCAACCGTGTGAGATGGACCGTATCATGGAGATAGCGCAGCGCCACAACCTTGTGGTTATCGAAGACGCGGCCCACGCGGTGGGAGCAAAATTTGGCGGGAAGATGATCGGAAGTATCGGCGACGCAGGCACGTTCAGTTTCTATGCCAGCAAGAACCTCTGCACCGGTGACGGCGGCATGCTCACCGTCCGAGAGGATAACAGACTGGCAGAGTTTGCCCGCGTGATTAGTTTGCATGGGATGAGTTCGACGGCGTGGAAGCGATACACCAAGGAAGGCGCGCCCAATTGGGAGCTGGTTTATCCCGGTTTCAAGTACAACATGACCGATATCGAAGCGTCTCTCGGCATTCATCAGTTGCGCAAGATAGAACGGATCACCGAACTTAGAACAGAGATCGCGCAGATGTATAACGAACGCCTGGCTGACGTCCCGGAGATGAACTTGCCTTTCGTGGGGCCGAACCTGCGACACGCGTGGCATCTTTATGTCGTAACCCTCAATCTCGAGAGTCTGACGGTTACCCGGGACCGATTTGCCGAGATGCTCAAGGCTGAAAATATCGGCACTGGAATCCACTTTATCTCTGTCCATAAGCAGCCGTATTATCGCGAACGCTTTGGTTTCAAAGAGGCCGACTATCCGAATGCGGCCTGGCTGTCCGATCGCATTCTGAGTCTTCCGCTGGGGCCACTAATGAATGAAGCGGAAGTGGACCTGGTGGTGCGTGGTATTAAGAAAGTAATAGCGCAAACACGCCGTTAGTTTTTTTCCCAATCTGATCAGGGGAGTGTGTAATGTCTTCGATTGAAGGAAGTCGGGTGTTAGTTACCGGTGGCGCCGGTCATATAGGATCGCATGTTGTCGATGAGTTGCTGCAGACCGGTGTCGATAAAGTCGTGATCTATGACAACATGTCTGAAGGACGCGCCTCTAACCTAGCGCATATCGCCAATGATAAGAGATTGGAAATCTGGCGCGATGACATACGTGATCCCGAAGACCTCGAGGTGGCAATGCGTGGATGTGACTATGTCTTTCACGTCGCCTCTGTCCTGCTGCTGGAATGTCGTGACCATCCGCTTAAAGCCATCGACGTTAATATTCGGGGCACCTTTAATGTGCTTCAGGCTGCAGTCAAGAACGGTGTCAAGAAGGTGGTCTTCTCCTCCACCGGATCCGTCTATGGCGAGCCGCTATTCCTGCCAATGACCGAAGACCATCCTTACAACAGCGAGATCATTTATGGTACGACCAAGATTGCCGGTGAGCATCTGCTGAGAAACTTTTATCAGGAGCATGGACTCGAATATGTCGGTCTCCGGTATTTTAATGTCTATGGTCCGCGTCAGCATTACAAGGGAGCATATGCTCAGATCATTCCTAAGTGGATCGATCGAATCCAGGCCGGTGAGGCGTTGGTAATTCACGGTGATGGATCTCAGACAATGGACATGACCTATGTAGCGGACATTGCGAGGTCAAATGTGCTCGCTCTCAAGAGCGACGTAACGAATGACTTTATCAACGTGGGTACGGGAACAGCCACCTCGGTGCTCGAAGTTGCCCAGATCATGATGGAGGTCAGTGGTTCCACTCTTCCACTCACATTTATCCCTCAGGACGTGAACCTGGTGAAACGCCGGCAGTGCTCGATCGAAAAAGCGAAGCAGCTGTTAGGGTTCGAAGCTCAGATTGGCGTTAAGGAAGGAATTCGCCGGTACTATCAATGGCGTCAGGAGTTGGCCCAGGCTAAATTCAAAGGCGCGGTGATCGGCTAATGTCTGCTGGGTTGAAGGATTCAGAACTGGAGATAATCGTTTTAGATGGTCTAGCTGAGGACATCGTGCCCTTCTTCGGCGCCTATTACCCCTCGGCCAGTCGTAACTGTCAGACGGTTGAGCGTGAACAAGCTCGTCCGGCCTTTGAAGGAGCCTCCCAGTCAGGTTTCCTTGCTAGATTTAAGGCAGAAGGACGCTTCAAGGGGGATCTCGGAATGTTGGTGGCAGAGGCCAACGCCTGGGAAACCTCTTTCTTCGGATGTCAGGTTATCCAACTCTCGATGTTGTTAAGAGGGGCTACGTACGATGAGCGATATCCCGTAGCCGTGGCGCTGTTAAAGAGATGGCTGGAAAGTCGATCAACCGAAAACCAGGAGTATTTTGTCGTCCGTGTTCCTACTGAAGACGTCGCCTTAATTCACGCGTTGGAGAAGTGTGCATTCAATCTGCTCGTTCCGATGGTTACCCTGGAGAGGAGCCTGGAAAAAGTTGGAACTGCGAATGTCAACGCGACTGAAATCGAATTGAGCGAAGTCGGTGAGCGTGACATTCCCACTATCGCTGAGATTTCCCGTCATGCCTTCAACTATGGGAGATTTTGGGTTGAACCTTACCTGTCCCGCGCCGTGTCCGGGGAAATGCACGCCACCTGGTCCCGCAATTGTTGTAAGAAGCACCTTGCTGATGAAGTCATTGTCGCGCGCATCAAAGACCAAACAGTGGGTTTCATTGCCGTTCGATGCCGTCAATACGGCGATTTCCGAGTTGGCGAGATAAACCTTATTGCGGTGGCGTCGACGGCGCGCGGAACCGGGGTGGGGCAGGCGCTGGTGGAAGCGGGTTGTAGTTGGGCGCAAGCGCGGGTCGCGAATATGATCGTGCGGACTGAGCTACCTAATACTTCAGCTATCCGGATGTACGAGAGATGTGGTTTTCGACTAGGCAGCGGCTCTTTGTATTTTAGTTTGTGGAAATTGGGAGCAACTGCCGGATCTACTTAATCAAGCGAGGACAGGTCCTCGGATCAAAGGCCCCCTGTCTCTGGATTACCAACCCCTTGTTGTTCCACCCGCGGTGAAGCCATCACGTTGACGTAGTCTCCAGCTCTGGGATAAATATGGCTGGGTCGGTCAGCTCGGGTGGTGTAGATAGAAGCAGATGATTACTCGTGCCATGCTCCTGGCGGCCGGCGGCGGCACCCGTCTCAAGCCGCTGACCGACAATCGCCCGAAGCCAATGTTGCCTTTGGGTGGGCGGCCATTAATTGAACATACCATTCGGCAATTGGTTAAGGTCGGTGTTCGTGACGCTGTCATTAATCTATGCCATTGTCCGGAAGCGGTAATCGATTATTTCGGAGACGGTTCAAATTTTGGACTGAATCTTACCTATTCGGTTGAAACTGAGCTGCTAGGTACGGCTGGCGGGCTGAAGAAAGTGGAAGATTTCTTTCGCGGGGAACCATTCTACTTAATGTATGGTGACAACCTTTCAACCTGTAACTTGTCTAAGCTCGCGCAGGCGCACGAGAAGCACGCCGGAATTGCAACGACAGCACTGTTTTGGAAGGAAGACGTTTCTCCGCACAGCGCGGTCGAAATCCTGGGGGATGATCGGATTGTGAAATTCGTCGAAAAGCCAAAGCGAGGGGAAGAGCCAAGTCATTGGTTTAGCGCGGGTGTTAACGTCATGGAATCACGAATTACAGATTACATTCCAACCGAGCAGTATTGTGACATCGGCTATTATCTTTTTCCAAAAATCATCGAAGCCGGACAGAACTTGTATGGCTATTATATGACCGAGGATGAAGGCTTGTGGTGGATCGATACGCCAGAGCATTACGCGCGAATGAGTGAATTGTGGAAGGACGGATTTCCCGTTTGATGCGCCTCGTCAACAAGAAGCAATTATCCAAGTGGTTACGCGATGTTGCGATCCTGCGCTGGTGCATGAAGATCGTCGCCCGGCTATGGGCGCCTCGCCAGTGCGTTGGCGCAGTCGGGGCAGTATTAAACTCGGCCGGTCAAGTGTTGCTGGTTGAACACCTCTTTCGCACTGACTTTCCGTGGGGGCTGCCTGGCGGCTGGATCGAGCGCGGTGAAAACCCAAGGGACACTGTGCGGCGAGAAATTGAAGAGGAGCTGCAAATTCAAGTGGAAGTCAGAGACTTGCTTTGCAGTGAGCAGGTTGGCCTGGTTGCCAGGAGTACCCATCCCCGTCACCTGGGCTTGGGTTATTATTGTCGGTATATTTCAGGCGAATGCGCGATTAGTACCGAGGTCCTATCGGCGCAATGGGTTGACGCCCTGGCCATTCAACAAGAATTGGCGCCGTTTCAGAGTAAAGCGATCGCCCTGGCCAGGCAGGTTTTTGATCGGGAGCAAGCTGGTTGATGAATTGGTTTCCCTTGAACCAGGATAAGATCTGTAAAATAGTAGCTTGGGGCGGCACTGCGCACGGTCGAGTGGTACGAGTGAACTGAAATGATTCCACGTCGGTTCTTCTGGCTTTTTGATCTAATGATCCTTTGCGTCTCGTTTGCCGCGGCGTACTGGTTGATTCCGTATCTGGGCCCGTTCTTTCATGCGGGGAGTCGCCTGCGCGGCTTGTTTTACTTCCTGGATGTGCCAAGCAACTGGAGCGGCCAATTGCCACCTCTCGCAGAATCGGTGTGGATTCTTCTGGTGATGGCTCTTACGACGCTGATGGTTATGGGCCTTTCAGGAAGCCACGGTTCACTGATCGAACAATCTCGCGCGCGGATCATCGTCAACAACGTGGGCGCCATTTTCGCCGGACTGAGCGCGATCGTACTCGTAATGTTCGCATTTAAGAGTTCAGGATGGAGCCGCTTACTGATTTTCGTCTTTACACTGTTCAGTGGAGTGGGGCTGGTTTTTTATCGGTTGCTCTTGCGGGAATATTTCATGGCCCGGCGCGCGGCCGGCTATTATCATAAGAGTGTCCTGCTCATTGGACTGCCCAGTTCGATTGAATGGATGGTGCGATACTTCAGCGAAAATATTCCCGCTAACGATTATCGGCCATTCGGTTACCTGAGCGTTTGCCCGAATCAACACTATGTATCAGGTAACGGAAACGGAAGGGCGCCGGTCCCGGATATCGCTTCGCTGGGTGATGTGACAGAGTTAGGCAACCTGCTAATAAATCATCCGATCCATGAGGTCATTGCCGTTCACCCTACGTCCGGTGGAGAGTGGATCAAGCAAGTGATTCAGGATTGCGATTACTTCTCAATGCCGCTACGAATCGTACCTGAAGCGCTGATACTCGAAGAGCGCAAAAGTTTGAAGATGCTCTATCACACCGAGGCGTTAAATCTTCCAGCCGTGGTCCTGACGCGACCCCATGCCTGGGACTCAGAAGCACTCTTTTTTAAGCGGCTCCTCGATATCTTTGTCTCAGGCATATTGCTTGTGTTGTTGATGCCGCTGTTGGTGTTGATTGCTATTTTGATAAAGGTGACCACGCCACACCTGCCGATTCTTTACCACTGGCGCGTCGTGGGTCGAAATGGGGTTGAGTTTACGGGCTACAAATTCGTCACCATGATTCCAGGCGCCGATCAAATGAAAAGTGATCTGGTGCAACACAATGAAATGAGCGGGCCGGTTTTTAAGATGAAACATGATCCGCGGGTTACCCCACTAGGAAAGTTCTTACGAAAATACAGCCTTAATGAATTGCCACAATTGTGGAGCGTATTAAAAGGAGATATGAGCCTGGTTGGCCCGCGTCCGGCATTTCGCCACGAACTTCAGCGGTATGAGTTCTGGCACAAACGAAAGCTGAGCATTCAACCCGGGATTACCTGTCTGTGGCAAGTCAGTGGGCGCAACAAGATTAGTAACTTCGATGATTGGGTCGCAATGGATCTCGAGTATATTGATAATTGGTCGCTATGGTTGGACGTCAAAATCTTAATCTGGACGGCTAAGACTGTGGTCGCGGGATCGGGATCGTAATGGTGGCCGGTGGTTAATCGGCAAATTGAGCGACAGACAGTTAGTATGAAGATTCTGGTTACGGGCGCCGCCGGATTTATCGGAAGTAATTTGGTGGATCGGTTGCTGCAGGACGGGCATCCGGTAGTCGCCTATGATAATTATTCCACCGGCCGGGAACAGTTCTTAAAGCAGGCCAACAACTCACCCAATCTGACCCTCGTAAAGGCAGATGTTCTGGATCTCCCGGAACTCACGCGGGCAATGCTGGGCTGCGATCTCGTGTTCCATCTCGCCGCCAATGCTGATGTGCGCTTCGGCACCGAGCACCCGCGACGAGACCTGGAGCAAAATACGCTCGCCACCTTCAACGTGCTGGAGGCAATGAGAGCCGCGGGTGTCCGTCGCATCGCGTTCTCTTCTACCGGTTCAATCTATGGCGAGCCTGAGATCTTCCCGACTCCGGAGGGGGCCCCATTTCCAATCCAGACCTCGCTATATGGCGCCTCTAAGTTGGCCGGTGAAGGTTTGATCCAGGCGTACTGTGAAGGTTTTGAATTTCAAGCTCATATATTCCGTTTCGTCTCCATTCTTGGCGAACGATATACTCACGGACACGTTTTTGATTTCTACAAAAGCTTGCAGTCAAATCCTGATGAATTACGTGTCCTAGGCGATGGTCATCAGCGAAAATCATATCTTTACGTCCAGGACTGCATAGACGCCATTTTACTTGCGATCGAAAAGGCGCAGGACAAGGTGAACATCTTCAATCTGGGAACGGATGAGTTTTGCGAAGTTAACAATTCGATTGGTTGGATTACTTCACACCTCGGGTTGACGCCGAAGCTTACTTACACTGGAGGAAAACGCGGTTGGATCGGGGATAGTCCGTTAATCTCTTTAGATTGCAGCAGGATTCGAGCGTTGGGTTGGCGACCCAGGCTTTCGATCAGGGACGGTGTGATTCGCACCTTAGAGTACTTGCAGGAGAACTCCTGGGTACTGGAGGAGCGAGCTTGAAAGTCTGCATCGTTGGCCTCTGGCACTTGGGTACCGTTACCGCTGCCTGTCTCGCCTCTGGAGGACACGACGTCATTGGGCTGGACTTTGATAATGCAGTTATCGAGGCTTTGCAGGCCGGCGAGCCTCCCCTTTTTGAACCTGGGCTGGAAGACCTGGTGAAACAGGGATTGGCAAAAGGAAATCTCGCTTTCACTGCGGATGTCGCCAGGGCTTTGAGCGGCGCCGAGGTGGTCTGGGTGGCCTACGATACGCCAGTAGATGAGCAGGACCGGGCTGATGTTGAATTTGTCTTCGCTGAAATCAAAAAGCTCTTTCCCCATTTAGAAGCGGAAACCCTCGTGCTGATTTCTTCGCAGGTCCCCGTCGGTACGACGCGTCGCTTGGAACGCGATTATGCGGAATCCTATCCAGCTAAGCCGGTGTCGTTTGCATATTCGCCGGAGAATCTTCGGCTCGGCAAAGCAATCGATGTTTTCACTAACCCGGATAGGGTCGTGGTTGGTTTGCGCCAAGGCAATAACAAGTCAGTCGCGAATGATGAAGAACGGGTGATTGGATTGCTACAGCCGTTTACCACTCGCATCGAATGGATGTCCGTAGAATCAGCGGAGATGACGAAGCACGCGTTGAATGCCTTCCTGGCGACGTCAGTCGCTTTTATTAATGAGGTGGCGACGCTATGCGAAGCAGCGGGCGCTGACGCAAAAGAGGTTGAACGAGGCTTGAAAAGCGAGCTGCGCATCGGCCCCCACGCTTATCTGAATCCTGGAGCAGCCTTCGCGGGCGGTACGCTCGCGCGCGATGTGGCATTTCTTGAGCGAGTCGGAGCTGAGCATAACCAGCCAACTCAGATCCTTTCTGCGGTGCTGGCGAGCAATCTGAATCATAGAACCTGGGTGCATCGGAAGCTGCAGTCCTTACTGGGCCACCTGCGAGATCAGACAGTGGCGGTCTGGGGACTTACCTACAAGCCTGGGACCAATACTTTGCGCCGGTCTGATTCCGTAGCACTCTGTGAATGGCTAACTTCGCAAGGCGTAGTCGTCCAGGCTCATGATCCGGCGATTAAAGTTTTGCCCGATGAGCTGGCGGAAAAATTCGTACTCTCCCGTACACCGATAGCTGCCCTGGAAGGTGCAACGGCGCTGGTGTTGGCTACCGGATGGCCTGAATATAAAACTTTGGATGCCGATATCATTGTGTCAACCATGCGCGCGCCGAACGTAGTTGATCTCAACCGCTTCTTAGAGAAGACGCTGGGGAGCGATTCGCGCATTCGATATGCTACCGTGGGCAAGGCGTTGCTATGATCATCTCCACTTGGTATTAGTCAGCATCGCAACGCCTCGGCGCGCGCCGAATTTATACTATCGTGACTTACTCTCTTAAAGGACGCACAGCCATCATCACCGGTGGTAGTCAGGGGCTTGGGTTAGCCATTGCCCACGCCTACGTAGCAGCGGGGGCGAGCGTCTTGTTATGTGCTCGTGATGCCGAAGCTTTGAAGACTGCGCGCAAGGAACTGATTGCCCGCGCCGCTCCTGAACAGACAGTCGAGACTGAAATTGCCGACGTCTCACAGCCTGAGGACGTTGAGCATTTGATGGCGACTGCGCTACGGATTTTTCCTCGAGTGCACATCCTCGTCAACAACGCCGGTGTCTACGGCCCTAAAGGATTGATAGAAGATGTAGACTGGTCCGCTTGGGTAAAAGCCATTCAAATAAATCTATTCGGCTCGGTGCTTTTATGTCGCGCGGTACTACCTCATTTCAAGGCGCATCATTATGGCAAGATGGTTCAATTATCAGGTGGCGGTGCGACGAATCCATTGCCACGGATTAGTGCTTATGCAGCGTCCAAGGCAGCCATCGTGCGCTTTGCAGAGACGCTGGCTGAAGAAGTGCGTGACCACAACATCGATGTCAACTCTATTGCGCCAGGAGCTTTGAACACCCGTCTGTTGGAGGAGGTTTTAGCAGAGGGACCGGAATCAGTAGGTCAGGCCTTCTATGATCGTGCGCTGAAACAGAAGATTGAGGGTGGCGCTCCCTTGGAACGAGGAGCGGAGTTAGCGGTTTTTCTGGGGTCGGCAGACAGCGACGGACTGACCGGCAAATTGCTTAGCGCGATGTGGGATCCCTGGGAGACGTTACCTGAACACTTGAAAGATTTGCAGCAGACAGATGCTTACACGTTACGGCGGATCGTACCAAAAGACCGGGGGTTAACCTGGGGGTGAGTAATGCTAAGTTTGGGGTTGGCATCATAGGCTGCGGACTGATTGGGCGGAAGCGTGCTCACGCGCTGGGTTCGGCCCGGCTCGTTGCTTGCGCGGACCTAATTCCAGAGCGCGCACAGGCGCTGGCGCGCACTGAGCCCGGGGCTCTTGCCACTGCGGATTGGCGCGATATTCTTGAGCGCCCCGACGTCGACATAGTGATCGTTGCCACCACCAATGACACTTTAGCCAAGGTTGGCCGCGCAGCCCTGGAGGCCGGTAAGCATGTGTTGGTGGAAAAGCCGGCGGCGCGAAATGCCCGCGAGCTCGAGCCGGTGATTGAAGCAGCGCAGCGATCTCAGGTACAGGCACGCGTAGGGTTTAATCATCGCTACCATCCCGCCCTACGCAAAGCTCACGAGCTCCATGCGGAAGGACTTCTGGGTGAGTTAATGTTCGTACGTGGACGCTACGGGCACGGCGGGCGGCTCGGCTATGAAAAAGAGTGGCGGGCGGACCCAGCGATGTCTGGTGGAGGTGAGCTGATTGATCAGGGGATCCATCTGATCGATCTGGCTCGTTGGTTTCTGGGCGATTTTAGTGAGGTTCAGGGATTTGCGCACACCTACTTTTGGCAAATGCCTGTTGATGACAATGGGTTCATGATGCTCAAGACTCCCCAGCAGCAAGTTGCGTTTCTGCATGTAAGTTGCACTGAGTGGAAGAATTTATTCTCCCTGGAAATCTACGGCAAGAATGCAAAACTGCATATCGAAGGGCTTGGCGGCAGCTATGGAGTAGAACGTTTGGCTTACTATAGGATGTTGCCTGATGAGATGGGTCCCCCAGAGACAACGATTTGGGAATACCCGATGGCCGACATGTCCTGGCAGGTTGAGTTTGCCGAGTTTCTGGAGGACATAAAACTGGGCCGCAAACCATCAGCCAGTTTAGAGGATGCGCATGCCGCGTTGCGTGTTGTTGAAGCGATTTATCAAGGCTCGGATCATGCCTTTGCTTCAGGCATTCAATAAAGTCTTAACCCTAACGCCTTATCGAAAGCGTTTGAGTCTCATATGATTATTACGCGTAGTCCATTGCGCGTCACGTTAGGCGGCGGTGGTACCGATCTAGGTTCTTACTACCGTCAACATGGCGGCTTTCTAATCGCCGCGGCGATTGATAAGTATGTCTATGTGACCGTCATGCGGCCTTTTGTCCCGGGCATCTTTCTCAAATACTCTCAGTTGGAACACGTCGCGCAGGCTGATGAGATTGAGCATCCGATTATTCGCGAAGCAATTCGTCTTTTGGAATTGAACGCCCCGCAGATCGAAATTACTACGTTGGCTGATATTCCGGCCGGAACTGGTTTGGGATCATCGGGTAGCTTTACCACGGCGCTGTTGAAAGCGCTCTTTGCCCACCGCCGCCGACTAGTGCATCCTGACGGCCTCGCACGCATGGCTTGCGAGATTGAGATCGACCGCCTCAAGGAGCCGATCGGTAAGCAAGATCAGTACATTGCCGCTTACGGCGGGTTAACTTGCTTTCATTTCCACCCGGGCGGTGAGGTTGAGGCCGTTCCCCTCCAAATTAGCACGGAAACTCTTTACGATCTCGAGGACAATCTGTTGCTCTTCTTTACCGGATTTGCAAGGAGCGCCAGCGATATCCTAAGAGACCAGGACTGTCGTAGCAAAGAATCAGATGCGGAGATGTTGGCCAATCTTCATTACGTGAAAAGTCTTGCTCTGGCTAGCCAGAAGGCATTGGAAGCAGCTCGGGCATCTGAGTTTGGGGAAATTTTGCATGAGCATTGGGAGCACAAGAAAAAGCGCTCGCATGGAATGAGCAATCCACATATTGATGAGTGGTACGAGCTGGGACGCGCGAATGGCGCTATAGGCGGTAAGCTGGTCGGCGCCGGCGGTGGCGGTTTCCTGATGTTCTACGCGGAAGATCGAGGGCGCTTGCGACAGGCGATGACGAAGGCCGGCCTGGACGAAGTGCGATTCGGCTTTGACTTCGAAGGTACGAAAGTCCTCCTCGGCTGAACTCACCGCACGCCTACTAGCAGGAGATTGGTCACTGGTTTGCGCCGGCGAAGTTTTTTTAGTTCCTGGGGGCCCTGCGCACCAAGTCGAGCGCACCGAACAGAAGAAGACCAAGGTTGCAATATTACTTGCAATATTCCAGAGCCGGTTCGTTACTTGTTGATGACTCCAGAGGCCGCTCCCGCGTCCTCCAGTTTGTCTGGTTCACGTGTCCGTTCGCGTACTCCGACGAGCCTTGCGCCGAATCTTTCACTAGCCATGCTAAGCGACAGAGAACGGAAGGAATAAGATTTAAATTCTGTTGACACGCAAGAGAAAATACGGTATTAACCCCTCTCCTAATTTCTGGTTCGTAGTTTTTGAAAGGACTTACTTCCTTCCCAGTCGACTCCAGTTCCTTTAGACGATCAGGTACGGCAACGCTATCGATTAATTTACCATCAGCCAATTCCGCTCAAGGAGATACCCTTAATGTTAGCCCATAATCGCCCTTTCAGATTGACGTTTGCGAAATCACGCATGGCTTTCAACTTCAAAAACGCAGTTTCCCTTAGACTTATCGGTCTTCTAATACTGATTGGGCTTTTAGCCGCTACATTTTATTCGTCATCCTCAGCATCTTCGGGTGCCAGATTTTCAAGCTTGGCCGGCGCCAGAATTGGCGTAAGAGGCGCAACGGGACCGTCTGCCGTTGCGAACCAGCGCGGAATCTCCTTGATCAATGGATCCTATTTCGGAAACACACTGACACCGATGTCAGCACCGCTCCTGGTGGGGCCTGAGACTATCATTGTTACGCCCCCAGCTACTCGCGCTCCCGGATGCACCAATCCCCTTGTCCTGTGCCTCGGCGAAACCGTCACGGCGACAGTGTCGGGCGCGCCGCTGCGCCCCGGATTTCGCGAGCGTCGGATTGTATGGGGAGCTCCCGATGGCACGGTGCCGCAAGTGACCGACGTGGTGACTGACCCTCAGAGTGATACGTACATGCTCCCGACCACCGGAAGTTTTGCCCAGGTCGGCACGTGGTCGGTAAGAACCATCAACAACCGAAACGGCGGAGTCGTCGTCACGACCTTCGAAGTGGGAGATCCAAGCAAGCCCAGCACCGATCTCTCCATCAGTGTGACTGGGCCAGCAACTGTCACCGCCAATAGTAATGCCTCTTACAATGTGTCCGTCACTAATAACGGCCCAGACACTGCGGACAACGTCACCGTGTTTAATCCGGTGCCGTACAACACAACCTTCGTGTCAGCTTCAGTCCCAACCGGCTTCACATGCACGACTCCGAATCCAGGTGAAGTCGGCGACATCTCGTGCAGCAGCACGAGCCTGGCCTTGAATGCCAGTGCTGCCTTTACGTTCGTCTTTAACGTTAATAGTGACGTAAGGAATGGCCAGTCGGTTTACGAGTGGGCCAAGACCGGAACCTCCACGAACGAACCGGACACGAGCAATAATTACGGTGATGTTTATTCCAGCACAACAGAAACCGGCGGCGGCAACGGCGGGACCTGCACTTTGGATTGCCCGGAAAATATTAATGCCATCGCCGATACCACGGAGGGCGGACAGCGCGGAAAACACGTCTCCTTTAATGTAACTGCGACGGGTGATTGTGGAACAGTGACTTCCACTCCGGCGTCGGGCGACTTCTTCCCGGTAGGAACCACCAACGTTAGTTCCACTTCGGATCTGAACGGAGGGAGTTGTACCTTTACCATAACGGTTGAGGATCAGGGCGTAAATCCGCCGACTATTACTTGTCCAGCCAATCCCCCGGCCGCCAATGCCAATGGTGACTGCGAGGCCGTCGTCACTATCACCAACCCGACTGTCACTGGGAACAACGTAACATTCTCCGGCACCCGCAGCGACGGCAAGCCCATGTACAATTGCGATTGTTTCCCGCATAACCCGGATCCAGATCCGAATGCTCCAGCTTGGGAATGCGATATAGACGGCACGTGTTCGCGTCGCGCTGACGCTCCTTTCCAGGCTGGTACCACTACCATTACCTGGATTGCGCACTCGCACAGCGCCCCGGGACCCTACGCGAATCCGGATGATGAAATAGCACATCGGACGGGCGCTGCATCGTGCACGGTAACCGTGGTCGTCTACGACACGACGCCGCCGGTCATCACTGCGCAAAGCTCAACGGTCTCGGCGGACGCAAACTGCCAGGCCGCGGTGCCGGACTATAGCAACGACGTCTCAGATAATTGCTCGTGCTCCAGCAGTGATGACTCACAGGATTGTCGCG
>DATHHW010000029.1:0-109110 GCA_035317005.1 Pyrinomonadaceae bacterium
CGCGCCAGAACGCGATTAATGCCGTAAATCGGGCCGGATTGATCGTCGCGGACATGATCCTGGAGCAGCTTGCCGCAGCCGAAGCGACGCTCACGGATGATGATAAGGAATATGGTTCGGCGTTGGTTGATATTGGCGCGGAAACCACTGGGTTGTGCGTCTATCAGCGTGGCGCGGTGCAACACACGGCGGTGTTCCCGCTGGGCGGAGCGCACTTTACCAACGACATTGCGTTCGGCTTACGCACTCCGATTCCGGAAGCTGAGCGCATCAAGCGCACTGTCGGTTGTGCCTCGAGCGCTTCGCTTAGTGACGACCAGCGCGGCGAGATGGTCGAGGTGCCCTCAGTTGGTGGCCGCGCGCCGCGGCAACTATCGCGACAAATTCTCTGCGACATTTTGCAGCCGCGCGCCGAAGAAGTTTTGATGCACGTCTCTGACGAGATCAGGGATTCCGGTTGGAACCGCCAACTGTCGAGCGGAGTTGTGTTGACCGGAGGCGGGGCCCTACTCGACGGCATGATCGAAGTTGCTGAACAGGTCTTTGATGCACCCGTGCGCATCGGTTATCCCGAGCGTGATCGATTTGGTGGACTGGTTGAAGACGTGCAAAGTCCGGCGTGGGCTGCGGCTGCCGGACTCGCGCTCGTGTCGCAACGTGCGCATGCTCTCGAACAGCGTTCGGGAGCCGCCAAACGCGGCGCTTCGGGCCGCTTAACACACTTCGTTTCCAAGTTTCGCAGCAGATTTGGTAGTAGTATTTTTTGACAAAGTATTGTATGCTGGCGCGCCTATGGCACAATATGTTGTCCGCAAGATATAGATGCCCGTGGTTCAGCTAGCCCAAAATAAACGAAAGAGGGAGTGGAAGACTTCCCGGTTTGGAAGAGAGGATAAACCCATGACACCTGAGGTACGCGAACCCGGCAAAGGCATAAATATTTTCATTGACGACGAACCTCCCATTACCGGCGCGCGCATAAAAGTCATCGGAGTGGGCGGCGGTGGGGGCAACGCGGTCAATCGGATGATTGACTCCGGCATCGAAGGAATTGAGTTCGTGGTAGCCAACACCGATCTGCAGGCTCTAAAACGTTCACGGGCTCCAGTTAAGATTCAGCTCGGCGGCAGATTGACCAAAGGGCTGGGCGCAGGAGCTGATCCGGAAGTTGGACGCCAGGCGGCGCTGGAAGATACTGACAAGATTATTGAAGTGCTCGAAGGCGCAGATATGGTTTTCGTAACCACTGGTCTCGGCGGCGGCACGGGCACAGGCGGGGCCCCGATTGTGGCCTCGCTGGCCACGGAACTGGGGGCCTTAACGGTGGCGGTAGTGACGAAGCCGTTTCTGTTCGAAGGCCGGCGGCGGTTGCATCAGGCCGAACAGGGGCTCAACGAACTGCACGAATCGGTTGACACTGTCATCACGATTCCGAACGAGCGACTTTTTGGCGCGGTGCCCCAGGGGGCTTCGTTTGCCGACGCGTTCAAGGCCGCGGACGATGTGCTGCGCCAGGCAGTGCAGGGAATCAGCGACCTGATCACGGTGCCGGGCTTGATCAATCTGGACTTTGCCGACGTGCGCACCATCATGCAGGGAATGGGCATGGCGCTAATGGGCACCGGATATGCGCGCGGCGAAAACCGAGCGGTCGAAGCCACGCAGGAAGCGATCTCTTCGCCCCTGCTGGAAGAAGCATCGATTAAGGGCGCGCGGGGTGTGCTCATTAACATCACCGGTGGTCACGATCTGACCCTCTGTGAAGTGAACGATGCAGCATCGATCGTTCGCGAAGAGGCGGACGAGGACGCTAATATTATTTTCGGACATGTAATCGACGAAACGATGGCCGATGCGATGAAGATCACGGTAATTGCGACTGGCTTTCGCCGCGAGGTTGCCACAGCTTCAGCAGCGGCAGGTGCTCAGATGCCGGTCACTTCATCGCCGCGCTACGCACCGCGGTCGCCGGAAGAGTTTCCTTCGCACGGGAGTTCAAAGCGGGTTGATGATCTCGACGTGCCGACTTTCATCAGGAAAAAAGCGGATTAATAAAACTCAGGTAATCAGCCTAAGGCAGTGAGCGGTAACCGCCGCAGGGCAGTCTGCTCTCTCCGGATTTGTTTCCCCTAAAATCCGCCTCCTGTTCATGCTTTGCGTTTTCTCCCCCGGTCGTGTAGCATGTCGCGCATTCCCTGAAGAAGTAACTTCAGTCAGTACGAATCAAATGCGCATCCTTTCCTCGGGAAGGCTGCAGCCTGCAAATGGCTGTTCACGTCTTACATCTAGCCGAGGTGAAAATGCAGGGTCTTGGCAATTTTTCTTGTTAATCCTTTTGGAGGAAGTACCGTGAATCGCAAACTAATCAGGACGACGCTGGCCGACGTTAAGGCCCGGCGAGACGCCGCACAGCAGCGCGATCGAACTAATGATCGATCCAATGGAGGGGCGCCGCGGAGTGGAATGCCTCCGCCGCGCCCGTCGCAGCAGCCATCGTCTATTCAAGTCAGAAAACGGCAGCCGCCTCCGGCTGAGACGCATGCCGAAATCTACTATTACAAAAAACAGATCGACGCGCACACGCCGATGGTTCTGGTGTTGCAGGACGGTGAAGAAATCGAAGGGACGATCGAGTGGTACGATCGCGGCGCCCTGAAGATCAATCGCCGGTCTGCTCCGAATCTTTTGGTTCTCAAGCGCAACATCAAATACATTTTCAAGGCTGAAGAACGAGTGCCACCAGCGCCGGTCGAAGATGCAGTGCCTCACGTCGTCGAATCCTAGTCTCTCCACGGTTGCGGACTCGCAGGCAGAAATCTTTATGGCTGCCTGCGGCCCGCCACTCTGCGATCGATGAATAATCTGTCTCAGGGTTCTGCTAATGCGAGCGGTCGCCGTGCACGCCCGCGCATTGGTATCACCATGGGCGATCCCGCGGGCATCGGACCCGAGGTGGTGCTCAAAGCCGTAGCCGAAGAAGAAGTGCGAGAAGTCTGTCAGCCGATCATCATCGGCGACGCACAGTTGCTGGCCCACCATGCGCGCACCCTGGACTTACAGTGTGGATATGAGATTGTCCGCCGCGACGAGCGCTTTCCCGATCAAACTGCCGAGCCAATAATTTTTCACCTCAATAATATTCAGGGACACGTCGAGCCGGGAATCGAGTCGGGAGTCGCCGGAAAAGCTGCCGGCGGATACATCGAGGCGGCCGTGGAACTGTGCGGCGCCGGAGAGATCGACGCGATTGCTACCGCGCCAATCAACAAGCGCGCACTCTTCCTGGGAGGATACAGCTTTCCCGGCCACACGGAGTTCCTCGCGCATTTGACCGGTATCGATGATTATGCGATGGGCTTTGTTGCCGCGAACCTTCGCATCGTCCTCATCTCGACTCATGTTCCCCTTTCAGAAGCGATCCGCCTGGTGAGACGTGAGCGGTTTGAGAAGACAATTCGCCTGGCCGATCACGAGCTGCAGCGTTGGGGCATCGAGCGGCCGCGAATTGCCGTGGCGGCTTTGAATCCACACGGCGCCGAAGGCGGATTATTCGGGATCGAAGAATCTTCGGAGATCCTGCCGGCCGTCGAAGCTTGTCGGGCGCTTGACGGCATCAACGTGCGCGGACCGTTTTCCGCGGACACAGTTTTCCTGCGGGCCTCGCGCGGAGAGTTCGACGCCGTGGTTGCGTGTTATCATGATCAGGCTATGATTCCGGTGAAGTGCCTTTCGTTTGGCGAAGCGGTCAACATCACCCTGGGTTTGCCGTTCATTCGCACTTCGGTCGACCATGGAACGGCATTCGACATCGCGGGCAAAGGCATCGCCGAGCATTCGAGTATGGTAGCGGCGATCAAACTGGCCGCCGAACTCTCGTTGAGAGCCGGTGAAACCGGCAGGGCCGTGGAAGCGGCATAGGGTCAAGACAGTTGAGTACCAGCGCCAACACTCCGAAAGGACGGGTCCTCGTCGCCGACGACGATCCGGCGATACTTCGCTTGGTCACCACCATTCTGGAGAAGGAAGGATTCTCAGTGGTTCCCGCCCGCGATGGGCGCGAGGCTTACAAAGCTCTTCAGGACAATGCCAACTTCACCGCCGCGGTCTTCGATGTAGTGATGCCGCACATCCAGGGACCGGAACTGGTTCGCTTTATGAGAACCGAAAAGCGGTTCAATAAGATTCCGGTGATGATGATGACCGCTGAACAGGATCCAAAACTTTCCACGGACAGTTTCGCGGCCGGCGCAGTCGTTTTTCTTCCCAAGCCATTTACCACGGCCCAACTACAAACAATGCTGCGCATGCTGGTGGGCAAAGCCGTCAGCCAGGGTTGATCTCGCGCGACATCGAGTCGCTGACCTTCGAGTTGCTCGAGATCGCTATCCAGTTCTACCCTGACTTCGGTCAACGGCGTTCAGAGTACCAACCTCATGCGGGCTTTCGCGTTTTCTCTGCGTAGTCTCTGCGTCCTCGGCGTCTCTGCGGTGAATAAACCTCAAAGACACTCACCGCGGAGACGCAGAGCGCGCGGAGGAGGCTCAGAGAATTTCAGTTTGGGACACTAGCCGGTTCTTATTAGGTGGAACCCAACTGAAGTTGGTACTCTAACGCCGCTGAATTAGGATCCTAGTCGATCAAGGAGTTATCAATCATGACTAAGCGAAGCATGCTGATTATTTCTCTCGCGGCGCTTATAGCCGGCGGCACTTTTTTCGTCGCCAGTCGCACGCGAGCCGCCGGCGATCTCACTCCCAAAGAAGCGAGAAAATTGATTGCCCGCATGGCGGGAATCGAGCTGCCTTCGGACGCGGTCCGCGTGAAAGATATCTCCACCGCCGGCAATACCGCGATAGTGGTGGCGCAGGTCGAGACGGCTTTTCGCCTGGTCAAGGACGACAAAGACAAATGGCGAATTGCTGAGATTAGAACCGGAGACAGACGTTGGGAAGATCTCGACACGCTGGTGAAAGCTTTGAATGTTGAGAAGACCGCGCGCGCGCGCGCCGAGTTGGAATCAATTGCGACCGCCCTCGAATCATACCGCCGCGAACGAGGGTTTTATGTCGAGTCAAAAAGCGAAGCGGCGCTGATCGACAATCTGAACCCGCACTACCTGGCCCGAGTCATTCGCGTAGATCCCTGGCACCAACCTTATGAATATGAAGGTGAGCGAAATAAGTTCACGCTGCGCTCGGTCGGGCCAGACGGCCAGGCGAACACCGCAGATGATGTTACTTTGGCGAATAGTTCGCGCTGAACTGACTTGATCTCTTTTCGGAAAGCCCTCAACGCGAATCGATTCGATCTCATTAAGCTTCATCCAGAGTTGGATAGGTGGAGACAAAGACAAACTATCGCCCGCGCGCCATCATCCTCTCTGTTGTTCTGCTGTCGACTCTGGCTGTATATCTCCCCGCGCTTCGCTACCAATTCGTATTCGACGATCCGGACCAGATTGTAAAGAATCAGGCGGTACATTCCGCGTCGTCCATTCCTCATTACTTCACCAGCGATGTCGCGCCGCATGGCAGTTCTGATGAAGTTGGGAATTTCTACCGGCCGGTTTTCCTGCTGTGGCTTTTGGCGAACTATAAGTTTGGCGGGCTCAATCCAGTCTGGTGGCACGCCACGTCGTTGGCCATGCATCTGTTGGCGACGCTACTGGTTTATCTGCTCGCATTCCGGATGACCCGAGATGACTTGCTTGCAGGAGGGAGTGCGCTGCTGTTTGGACTTCATCCCGTGCACATCGAAGGCGTCGCCTGGATATCCGGAGTTACAGAACCACTCTTTGCTGTGTTTTTCCTGGCTGCTTTTCTTTGCTTCATCAAGAGCCGCGAACCTGCTGAGGATGGGAAATCACGGCGACGCGGGTGGCTGATAGCTTCGTTGGGTCTTTACATCCTGGCGTTGCTCGAGAAGGAGACCGCCATCGTCCTGCCGGTTTTGATTTTCTTTTACGGGTGGGTTTTCGAAGCAAGGGGCGCCGAGCAAGGTCGTAAGTCTATTGAAGAGGACGCGGCCCTTGCTGACGCGCGGGCTTCGGATACGTTCGAAGTACCTGGGCTGGTCAAGCCGATCGCGAGTGCGCTGCCGTACTTTGGATTGACTGCCGTCTATCTGGTCGCGCGTTTCCTGGCCCTTAAGGGATTCGGCCACGCCATCACGCCGCTGTCCCTGAAGACGATCGTTCTGACGTGGCCGTCGGTCCTGCTGTTTTATTTCCGCTTGTTGGTTTGGCCCATCGGTCTCAGTGCCTTCTATGACACTCCTTACATTACGTCGCTCACTCTTCGAGACGTTATTTTGCCGGCAGTGGCGATCGCAATTATTGTAGCCGCTCTCTACTTTTGGTCGCGGCGTTCCCGCCTGGTTGCTTTCTTTTGCATCTGGATGCTGCTGCCGATCTTGCCGCTGTTTAATTTGTCAGTTTTCAAGGACGGCGAGATCGCCCACGATCGATACCTATATCTTCCCTCGGTCGGTTTTTGCGTTCTAGTTGCCTTCGCCGTGCGACGTTTACGATTTGGCTCCGCTCGAATTCACGGTCTGCGCGTTATGCAGATGCTCATCTTCCTCGGCCTCGCGTGTCTTCTGGGAGTCGCGACGTGGAAGCAGCACGCGATCTGGGCATCCGATCTGTCGCTGTCATCTCGCGGAGTTGCGATTGCACCGCGCAACGTTATGGCGGCGAACAATTTGGGAAAGGAATTGGCGTTGCGCGGCGATTACAATTCAGCCATTCCTTTGTTTCGGCAGGTGTTGGATCGCAAGCCGAGATACTGGCTCGCCAATTTCAACCTCGGTTATGTCTACTACCGGGTCGGAAATCTTCCGGAAGCTGAGCGCTACCTGAGGAACGCGATAGAGGTCGATGCGAATGACGCTGCTGAGCAGCGATTCCTGGGCTACACACTACTTGAGACGGGACGAGTTGATGAGGCCGAAGCCCGTCTGCGCCGGGCAATTGCTCTCCGGCAGGACGCGCCGAACCAACACTATGTCCTCGGTACCATCCTGAAACAAAAGGGCGACTTGGACGGTGCGCTCAGGGAGTTCAAACTGGAACTTACTTTCAATCCGAATCACCCTGAAGCTCGTCAGGAGGCCGCTGCGCTGGAGGCTGCGAAAAAGCCCAACCCTGGCTCGCCGTAACAGTAGTGCGTCAGAAGCCCGACCGTCAGGGAGGGCCACCCTCGCAGGCGCTCGCGATAAAGAAATCCGTCGCGAACCATCCTGCCGGATGCCGATAGCCGTCCGACCCGGACCTGGCCCTTGCTTACGCGGGCTTCTGATGGAGAAGAAAAATCTTGACGCGCTTTTCGCGCGGATGCTAGGTTCGAATCAGGCCGCGGGCCAACTCAGATCGTTTTTCATAACTGAATCGAGATCGAGCCGCGCGTCGCTACGAATGAAGGTGGCGCCTTGTTTACTGGACAAAAGCTCTTAGTCGCCGACGACTCGCCATACTATCGAACGGTGATTGGCCTCACCTTCACCGATGAAGGAATGGAAGTCACGACGGCGGGCGACGGCCGGGAGGCGCTCGAAAAACTGGAACAGTCCACACCCGATGTAATCCTCGCTCACGTCGCCATGCCCGGAATCAGCGGTTATGAACTATGTGAGCTGATCAAACAAAGTGAACGGTTCTGCCATATTCCTGTTATGCTTTTGGTCGGCTTGCACGAACCCTTTGACCAGGCCGAGGCGCACCGAGTAGGCGCCGATGATATTGTGGCGAAACCATTCAAATCCATCCGCGAACTGGTGGGCCGCGTGGGCTCGCTGCTGGGCGGCAAGGCGGCAGATCCCCCGGCCCACGAATATTCTACGCTCGGACTCGAGCGTTCCAATGCGCCTCAGCCGGCTGCTCCTGATAACCATACTATGACTGACACGAATCTAAAGGTCTTCATTGAAGCGCCCTCGATGAATGAACGCGAACCGATTGAATCTGCGGGCGAAGTGGCCGGCAGCACGTGTGTGGCCGACGCCGAACTTCAGACTGCGAATACGCAGAAACTCGAACGCATCGATGATGAGCGCGCTCCGGAAACTGAAGAACCAATCGGCTACGCTCAGGACGATACGATTGAAATGGCACCTGCGAGGCCATCAGATGAAAAGTTGGAGTCGCCTGAGGATGTTGGATCTGACGAAAACATGTCATCAATTGGCGCCCCCGAAATGAACGAAAAATCAAGCCCCCAAGCCGCGCCTTTACAAAATGCGACTGCGTTCAATGACTCGCTTCTGGATCTTGGCGACTTTGAGAGTCCCGCGCAGATTCTGGTCGCCGAAGATTTAGTTTTGGATCTTGACTATGAAGAACCGGCGAGCGCTTCCGTGGTTGCGGTTGCTGAGACAATTCCTGAAGCGGCGCTTGCGACTGAAGCCGCTTCACCTGCTGATGCCTTCGCACACGAACCGACGCAAGTCGCGCCCGAAGCCTCTTACGTTGCGCCCGAACCCACGCATGAAGAGCAACATGTTGCCGAGCTTCAGGAATGGACGATAGTTACCGAGACTCCCGTTGAAGCCCCGGTATCTGTGAGCGTACCGGAAGAGCAAGCATCAACTGATCCAAAGCCGTCGTTGTCCAACGAAGCCATTGACGCGATTGCCCGGCGCGCGGTCGAACTCATGTCGGACAAGGTTGTGCGCGAGATCGCCTGGGAAGTTGTCCCAGAACTTGCAGAGTTGCTGATTAAGAAGAAGCTCGAAGAACAGAGCCATTGAACCGCAGGGCGCACAGCCCGCTGGGCTGTAGCAGGAGAGCCGTGTAAAGATCGGGTAGCGAAGGAGCTGCCCGGTCTTTTTCTTTGCGTAGTGGCTTGGTTTTGTTTCGTGTTGTTTTCGCACTCGGACAAGAACGATCCACGAAATCACACGAAACCGCACGAACACAACCAGTTTTCCTTCATGTAATTTGGTGGATCGTTTTACGTGGGTAAGCGGCAATCTATCGAACTAGACACCACCTTTGTTTGCGTACCGTGTGGTCTGTCCGTTCATTCAGCTATAATCCATAGACGCCATTCGAATGGGACTAAACCGATGGTGAATTGCGACTAAGATGATCGATATCCCCAAAACTTACGACCCCAAAGAAGCCGAGCAGAATCACTATGCCCGTTGGGAAGAGCGCGGCTATTTCGCGCCGGAGATTAATCAAGACCTGGCGGCGCCCGTGTTCTCGATTGCGATTCCACCGCCGAACGTTACCGGCTCGCTGCATATGGGCCACGCTCTGCAGCACACCATGATGGATGTGCTGACGCGATACAAACGAATGGCCGGGTTTCGCACGCTGTGGTTGCCGGGAATGGATCATGCCGGCATCTCGACACAGTTAATGGTGAACCGGCAACTGAAGAAGGAAGGCCTTACGCGACACGATTTAGGCCGGGAAAAGTTCGAAGCGCGCGTCTGGTTGTGGAAGCAGGAGCACGGCGGCCAGATTCTCAAGCAGATCAGGCGCGAGGGCGCGTCAGTCGATTGGTCGCGCGAACGGTTCACGATGGATGACAATCTTTCGCGGGCCGTGCGGGAAGCATTCGTCCGGCTGTACGACGACGGAATGATCTATCGCGGCAATCGCATTGTGAATTGGTGCCCGAACGATCAGACCGTGCTCTCGGATCTCGAAGTTCTGCGCGAGCCGCAAAAGGGCAAGCTTTACTTTCTTCGCTATCCATTTAAAAACGGCAGCGGCTCGATCACGGTGGCGACGACGCGGCCGGAAACGATGTTGGGCGACACCGCCGTAGCAGTGAATCCTGGCGACGAACGATACAGCGAGCTCGTGGGAGAGATTCTGATTCTGCCGTTAATGAATCGCGAGATTCTGATTGTGGCCGATAATTTTGTCGAGTCTGAATTCGGAACCGGCGCGGTCAAAGTAACTCCTGCCCACGATCCGAATGACTACGAAATCGGCGTGCGTCACAAGCTCGAGCAGATCGCCGTCATCGATCAGTTTGCGCGCATGACCGAAGCCGCCGGCGCCGAATTCGCCGGGATGGATCGTTACAAGGCGCGCGAGCTCGTGGTCGAAAAGTTTGCAGAACTGGGTCTGCTCGAAAAGGTAGTTGACTACGAGTTTGCGATTTCCAGGTGCGAGCGTTGCAAGACGGTGCTCGAGCCTTTGATCTCGACGCAATGGTTTTGCCGCATGGACCAGTTGCGCGATGTCGCGCTGGCAAAGTTGCGCGCAGAAGGGAAGCCGCGCTTTGTGCCGCAGGTGCCTTACGAGAAAGTTTATTCCGATTGGCTTGAAAATCTGCGGGATTGGACGATCTCGCGCCAGCTTTGGTGGGGCCACCAAATTCCCGCCTGGTACACCGGCGACGGGAAGATTATCGTCGCGCGTTCGTTCGCAGAAGCGAAAGACAAGGCCGGCACTGATGAACTCACGCAGGACCAGGACGTGCTCGATACGTGGTTTTCCTCAGCGTTGTGGCCTTTTTCGACGTTGGGCTGGCCCGATGAGACCGAAGACCTCAAGACGTTTTATCCCACTTCGGTCCTGGTGACGGCGCGTGACATTATCTTTCTTTGGGTTTCGCGCATGATGATGACTGGCCTAAAGTTCATGAGTAAGGAGCCGTTCGCCGACGTGTACGTCACGGGCACGGTGCTCGACAAGCATGGCCAGCGCATGTCGAAGACGAAAGGCAACGGGATCGATCCGCTGGAGGTCTTTGAGAAGTATGGAGTGGACGCGACGCGTCTGACATTGGCCTCAGTCGGCTCGACCGACATGCGTTGGAGCGAGCGCCAGGTTGAGTCGTATCGTAACTTTGCTAATAAGATTTGGAATGCCGCACGGTTCTGTCTGATGAATTCGGAGGGCGCTGAGTCGATGGCCAATCCGTTCGCCGGCGATCTTCCCCTGCACGATCGCTGGATACTTTCGCGTCTGAATAAAACGGCGCGTGAGGTAAATGCAAAGCTCGAGCAATACGAGTTTCATGGCGTTGTCCAGACTCTCTATCACTTTTTCTGGGACGACTTTTGCGATTGGTATATCGAGTTGGCAAAGGCGTTAGTGACCGCGGAAACAGATTCTCCGAAGAGAGGCATTGCGCGCGCGCGTTTAATTTCAGTACTCGAGCAGTCACTCCGCTTGCTGCATCCGTTCATGCCGTATCTCACCGAAGAATTGTGGCAGAAGTTGCCGGTCGAACATGCGCAGCTCTTGCATCGCGCCTACTCCAACGCCGAGCCCACGATCATGCTGGCTTCGTTTCCGCAGTGCGACGATGCACTCGTGGACGAGAACGCCGAATCGGGGATGCAGGCCGTTATCGATTTAGTTTCGCGGGTCCGGAATATTAGAGCTGAAATGAATATTAAGCCGGGCGCGCCGATTCAATTGATGATTGCCGCAAACGCCGACCTGCAAACGGTATTTACGGCCAGCGCCGATCAAATTGCGCGGTTGACGCGCGCAGCGAACGTGTCGATTGACGGAACGGCCGAGATGCCTAAAGCTTCCGCGCGAGCCGTGCTGACCGGGGGAGCCGAAGTGGCGGTTCCACTTGAAGGCCTGATCGATTTTGCCCAGGAACGCGAAAGACTGCTGCGGGAAAAGGACAAGCTACAGAAGGAAGGCGGGAAGCTTGAGGGCCAGCTTGGCAACCAGGAATTTGTCGAGCGCGCGCCGGCTGAAAAAGTTGAAGAGTTGCGCGCTCGGCTCGCAGACATAGCGCAGCGAACTGCGGCGTTGGATCAGATGTTGGAGGCGCTTTCATGAACTGGCTTGACGAAGGCGCGCTCTATTCGAGTATTGGACTTTTCCTGCGTGAAGATCTTGGTCGTGGGGATATTACGACGCAGAGTGTGCTGGCGCGCAATGCGCGGGCGCGTGGTCGATTTGTCGCCGGCGAGAAAATGGTAGTAGCCGGATTGGAAGCTGCCGAGGAAGTCTTTGTCACGCTTGATCCACAGCAGCAGCTCGAAGCCTTCGCCTCTGATGGCGAAGAAGTCGAAGCCGGAAAAGTGATCGCGCGCACCAGTGGCTTTGCCGACGTTCTCCTCGCGGGTGAGCGGGTCGCGCTGAATCTGCTGCAACATCTGTCGGGAGTGGCCACCGTTACTCGCCAGTTTGTTCGCGCGATCGAAGGGACGAGCGCGAAGATCGCAGATACCCGTAAGACTACGCCGGGCTTGCGCATGCTGGAGAAGTACGCGGTGTTGCTCGGCGGGGGAGTAAATCATCGCTACGGGCTCGACGACGGCGTCTGCATCAAGTCCAATCATGCCATGATTGCCAATGGTTTGGGGGCCGCGGTGAGAAGCGCGCGGGCGACAATCGGCCACGTTCACAAGATCGCAGTTGAGATTGCCAACCAGGCTGAAGCGACCGAAGCGATCGAGCACGGCGCGAATGTTTTGGTGGTGGATGGTCTGGATCCGGCGGAGCTTGCGGAACTGGTCGGCCATGTCCGAAACCTGGCGCCCCAGATAACGGTGGAAGTTTCGGGCCCCATTACACTCGAGAATGTTCGGGCTTACGCTGATGCCGGGCCCAATCTAATCCGCGTCGATGCTTTGACCCAATCGGTCAAAGCCATGGCTATTGGATTTCAGATTCAGCCGGGGTAAATTACTCCCGGAACGAATTGAGGGCGGCGGCGTGGAACCTTTGAAGCATCCAGTTTTAGGTTGGCCGCATCCCTCAAAGGGGGCGAGGAGGTTGTTGATGCCGAAACATTCTGTCCGCAGGTTGGTGACGGCGGTGCTCGCGATCTTCCTGATCGCGGGATTTTTAATGGTTGACTCGAGCGCCCAGAAACGGCGCCGCCGCAGACGCGCCCCGTCAGCTCCGCGCATCACGAACCCGGCTATCTATCAACCGTCGCCGACGGATGGCACCAACAGCGCCGACACGAGTAACACGAACACGACTGATGCAAATGCGGCGGATGCCCAGCCCGCACGGCCGGCCGGCGAGCAAGATCCGGAAGCGATGAAGAAGACGATTCGAACTCTTTCAACGCAGGTGGACAAACTTAACGACAAGCTCACACACATGGAAGAGTCCCAACGTTCGCTGGTTGACTTGGAACGTCTGTCGCGCGCCGAGGCGCGGTCAGCGGCACTCCGCACCGAGCTTCGTGACGTGCAAACCAAGGAGGCTGACTTGGAAGCCAGGGCCGAAGATGTCGATTTCGCGTTGAAGCCTGAGAATATCGAACGCGCGACTGCCGGTTATGGCACAACTCATCCTGAAGAGATCCGCGAGCAGCGCCGGCGCCAACTCGAAAGTGAGAAGCAACGGATACGGAAACAGTTGGACCAACTGGCTATTAGCCACACACGTCTGGACGAAGCCATCGCGATGTCGGATGCGGAGATCGACCGTCTGCGCAAGAAACTAGATGCCGCTGATGAGGCCGCAATCCAGAACGCCAAGACGAAAAATGCGTCGGAGGGCGCATCTTCTTCTGAAGCTGCTCCGAGATCGACGCCTACACCGAGTCCTTTTCCCGAGCGGTAAGTAGCATAGACTTCAGTTTGTGATTCTTTCTTAGACAGTCTTAACACACACTGAAGGAAGCTCTGAACAAGTACTTTCGACGCGTAGCGTCGAGGTGGATTTAGCCCGGCCTTTTAAGGCCGGGGAAAGGCGAACGACGTATTCACGTCGCGTAGCGACGCCTGAAACTCGGTGCGAATTCAGTTGTCGCTACGCGACAAGGCAGGCAAACCACCTGATCCCGGCGTTGAAACGCCGGGCTAAATTCATACCGACGCTACGCGTCGAAGACACTTGTTCAGAGTTTCCTGAAGTCTATGTCACTAATTTATGGGCACCATCGCACAAAATGATCTCTATCGATTGATTGGCGAAGCGAACTCGCGCAGCGAGCGCGTAGTGGTGGCCACGGTCGCGCACACGCGCGGCTCGACACCGCAGCGGCGCGGCGCGAAGATGCTTTTCTTTGAAAATGGACAGACAGCCGGCACGGTCGGCGGCGGCTGCGTGGAAGCGGAAGTTTGGGCTGAGGCGCGCGAGGCAATGCGCAAAGGCGAGTCCGGTCTGCATCATTTCGCTTTGACGGCCGATGAGGCCAGTGAAGAAGGCATGGTGTGCGGCGGGACTATGGATATTTTCATTGATGTCTGGGAAATTGATAGGATAGCAACGGCGAATGATGAATGAAGATGAGTTGCTATCTAGAATCAAGGGTCTTCTCATATCGACGAAGTATCGTGTACGCATTCACGCCGTCCGGCATATGGTTGAAGATGGATTCACCGAGCAGGACATCATCACGGCAGTCGCCGGTAAGAGCAGAATCCTTGAAGATTATCCGGAAGAGAGCCGTTGCCTTATCGTCGGCTACTTTAACTTGAGTGAGAAGGTTCGCTGCCCACCTCATGTTGTCTGTGATTATTCGAATGCTGGTGTACTCGACATCGTAACGACCTACATTCCTGACAAGCCTTGGTGGAGTACGCCGACCAAGCGGAGATGAATCGAATGAACGGATTGATGAAAGCGCCTTGTTCTGAATGTAAGGGCAAGCTGCGTAGAAAAACGATCACGCAGGAGTTCGAGAGAGAGGGGGTCAAAGTGCGAATCTCCGGCATCAAAGCCTGGGTTTGCGCTCAGTGTGGCGAGATTTATTTCGAACCGGGCGGTGCTGACAGAGTCTCTCAGGCAGTGAATTGCTTGTTCGCGCTCGCCGTAGCCGAGAGACAACATAAAGGGAGATTGCATGCCCGGGTGTCCTAAGGGCGCGACGCGTTTCATGGGCCGCGGACAATGAACACTCATTACTTGATCGACAACTACAAAGCCAAGCATCAGCACCCGCTGAACAAGCTCTGTCATACAATCGGCATCCCGATGATTACGATCGCGTGGCCGCTGTTCTTCTTCAGGTGGAGATGGGCGCTGGCGCTGTTCATCACCGGCTGGGTACTTCAGTTCGTCGGCCACGCCATCGAGGGGAATCAACCGGCCTTTTTCCGCAATCCAATTTATCTGCTCGTCGGTCCATGGTGGTTGGTGCGCCGCGCCGCTGAGGCCGTGGGGCTATGCCCACAATCCGGCCCGAAATAGATCCAACCTCCTTTGCCTCTGCATGCCCTTTCGACTACGCTTCCTCGCGATTCGTTTACATGAGCGACCAAACTAACAAAGGCGAAGCCCAACTCGTCACTCAAGCCATCGGCCGAATGCTGGATGAAGGCGGCGTGGGTGTACTGGTAACGTTGATGACCCTGCCTGACCGGGAATCAGGCGACCTGCGTATTGGCGCGAGATTACTCGGGCTTGAATCGGGCGAACGCGTTGGAACACTGGGCGCGGCCGAATTGGACGAAGAGGTTACGCGGCCCGCGCGTCACTTTCTTTCCGCGCGCGATGAGGCAAAGTCGGCAAAGGTTGAAGAGTTCGCTCCGGCCCTCAGTCAGTTTCGTGGCGTCCAATTGCTGTTCGAACGCATCGAGGCTGAGCCGCGTTTGGTGATCGCCGGCGCGGGTCATGTGGGCGCTTCACTGGCACGGCTCGCCGCACTGGTTGGCTATCGCGTCACGCTGATCGATGATCGGGCTGAATTTCTTAGCCGCGATCTCTTCAGTTCACCAGTTGAGCAGGGAATTGATTTGGTAGTAGCCGAAGCGTGGGCTGATGCCGTGCGGGAAGCTATCGCGTCCGGTCGCGGCGTCTCGGTCGCGATCGTGACGCGTGGGCATAAGCAGGATGAAGACTGCCTGCGCGCGGCGATCGCGGCGAATCCTACTTACATCGGGATGATCGGCAGCAAGCGACGGACGAACATCGTGCTCGACAAGCTGCGCGAAGAGGGAGCTGACGCAGAACAGCTAAAGAAAGTGCGAGCGCCGATCGGGTTGGACATCGGCGCGGTGTCGCCGGAAGAAGTCGCGCTGGCGATCCTGTCTGAGATTGTGGCTGAGCGTCGTGGTGGTTCGGGTGCGCCACTTTCGAGTTGGCGAAGGATCTAATCCTGGGAGCGCGGACGTCCCGTCCGCACTGAGCGCGAAGCGCGAACCTTCTTCTTGTGTTCAAACTGAGCGTGCCGCGCACGCTGTGCGGACAGGATGTCCGCTCCAAGTGGCCGGGCTTTCAGTTCTTTAAGTACTTCTCCGGTAGTGGATTCTTTTCATCCTCACCTTGCCAAAACACCGTCACGATCCACCAACGTTTCCCATCGTTGATTAGCTGAATGCTGTTGATGCCGCGCTGGAATGGCTTCGCATCATCTTTCGCGTGGCGTGATTCGTAGGTGCTGAAGACCTGCACGATATTGCCGAACGCGTCAGTGTGCCGCGCAGCCTCTCGTTCAAAAAAACCTTGCTTCTCAAAAAATGGACCGTTGCGTTGAGCGTAGTCTTCGACGGTCATTACGCGCGAAACGACCTCTCCGGTCGGGCGCACACCGCTAGCGATCAGACGCGCGCCGGGAGCGAACAGCGATCTGAAGCGATCCCAGTTGCGCTTACCCGCCGGCCCGGAGATTACGTCGTACAACGCCGCGATTGTTGAATCCATAGTCGCGACGTCCGCTGGATTGGCGGCGGCCGGAGCAGTTTGCGCAGCCGCGGCCGGCGGTGTCGGAGTAGGGGTCTGGGCTTTGGTGGTCATCGAAAGAGTGGTAGTGATTGCGAGCAGCGAAAGAAACCGAAGGGTGGCTATAATTACAGAAGACTGCCGATCATTCTCAACTCTCCAGAATAAATCTTATTGGAAGCGTTCGCGATTAAATCATGAGTGAGCGTGAGGGGCAAAGGCTCGTTCTTGTGGTAGTCGCCTGATTTCGTTTTTGGTTTTCTTATCGGCTGGTAAGAACGATCCACGAAATCACACGAATCGCACGAACAAACCCCTCCGCTTCGTGTGATTTCGTGGTTCATTCTTTTCGAAGCATGAAAGAAACACGGAGTAAACTGAAAGTCCCATTCTTTCGTAGATGCTGTCAGCGGTCACGTCCTTCCTGCTGTGGTTGCTACGCTCGAATCGCAGAGTAGTGACGCCGTAAATACCCATGGCAGCCAGCAACAGCGCCGCCGTTCCAAAGACTCCGAAGATCACCAGACTAAAGCGGCGCTGATCCAGGGATGACGAAAAGACCTGGTCCAGGGTGCGAAAGTTGAGAGGCAGTTGCGGATCGAGAGCTCGGACAGCTTCACGCATCGCCGGTACCAGCGCGGAGGGCTCAACCTCAGCGCGGGCCACCAGGTCAAGCTCGATGACGGCAACCGCTGGAGTGCGTTGGCGTAAACTGTCGGGTTAACCGCCACATCGACCCCGTAGTCGTGCACGTCACCCACTACCCCGACGACGTGCAACAGGCGCAAGTCCGAATCCATGTTTCCGAACTGAATTGTTTGGCCAATCGGATTTTCGTTCGGCCAGTACTTCCGCACGAAAGATTCGCTGACAACTGCCGCATTAGGCGAGTTAGGCAGTTCGCTTCGATCAAAGGTCCGACCGCGCAGCAATGGAATTCTCATCGCGGCAAAATAACCAGAGCTGGCTTGACGATATTCCGCGTGTCCCTGCTTCGCCGGGTTGTTATTGATGAGGAAAGTTCCGTCGGGCCCACCCCCGGCCAATGGTAAGTGATTAATGCTCCCAATCGCGACCACTCCCGGAGTCGTGCTCAGACGCTCCAGCAGTTGTGTTTGAAAAAGTCTCAGTCGTTCTTCTTCAGCGCTGAGCTGAAGCATGGTATCAGGCGCGACGCCCTGTTCCAGCAATCGCTTGTACGACTGCATGAACTGTTTGTATCGTTGCTCGTCCATGCGAGGGTTGGGCAGCGACAACTCCATTGCCACCGCGCTCCACGTGCGAAAACCGGGATCAATTTGCAGCAGCCGATAGAAGCTCTTTCCCAACAGTCCCGCGCCCACCAGCAAGATCAGCGTCAGCGCCATCTGGGCCACCACTAACAAACTTCGCAAATGCCGGCCCGCGTATCCGCGCGCGCGCTCCCAGCCTCTCTGAGACTTGTTTCCAGATCCCTGGTTGAAAAACGAAGCAGCGGCACAACTCCGAGTACCGCCGCAATCAACAATGAAAGGCCCAGGGTGAAGGCGACTGCTCTTGCATTTACTCCGATCTCACTCATGCGCGGCAGGCTCTGCTGATTCAAACCGAGTAACAGATCAACTCCCCAAAAAGAAAGAAGGACGCCGAGTGCGCCGGCGAGGAGAGCCAAAAGCAGGTTCTCTGTGATGAACTGTCGCGCCAGGCGCACGCGGGTTGCTCCCAGCGCCGAGCGCACGGCAAACTCTCGCTGGCGCGCTGTTACCTGGGCCAACAGCAGGTTCGCTACGTTTGCACAGGCCACGGCTAACAAGAATGCGACCGCCACCAAAATCATCATGAGGGCGCCGCGAACCTTCCCAACCATATATTCCTGCTGTGGAATCACCGTGAAATTCACCGTATCCACGTCCTTGCCGTATTCTTGTTTGAGTTCTTTGCCGATGGCGCTCACTTCCGTCTTCGCCTGTTCGGCGGTGATGCCTGGACGCAGTCGGGCAACGACCCTCCAGTTATGAGCCGAGCGCGAGGTTTCCTGCGGAAATAATTCTCGGGGGATCCAAACCTCAGCTTTTGGAGGGAAGGCAAATCCGGCCGGCATCACACCAACTACAGTGACGTTTTGGTCCATCAACCTTAACCGTTGTTCCAGCCAGCTCTGATCTTCCGCCCAATAGTTTTTGCCAGAGGCCATAACTGACCACGGCTACCGGCGTGCCGCCTGGTTTGCTTTCTTCCAGGACAAACGTGCGACCAACGCCGCCGGCGCCCGAGTTTCTGAGACGCTCTTGAAATTCGACGGCAGCAGGTACAAGCCTGCGTCGTGTTGGTTAACGGACCAGAGTAAGGATGGGACGCGTCACCGCGTGCCCTGCGGCGGCGATTAGTAAACCGCGTGAAAGGTAGATGAGGCCCGAAGGGTCGTCATGCAATAGCCCCGACCGTCAGGTCGGGGTCAACGTCGCCCAAAAAAGATCGAGGCCCGAAGGGCCGACATAATACGAACCTCATGCCGGTCCCTCGGGCCTCCTTAATCTTTTCAACACGGTAACCACGACCTCACGGTCGTGGCTATTTCCTTGTGGCCCTTCGGGCCTCAGGACTCTTAATCCTCCACGCGAGAAATGCTCCGAACGTTAAGATTAACGCCGAGAGGATCCGCGCCGCGGTTCCATGAATGACTAAAGAGCCTCTTCCCAACAAGAATAGATTTCCCGTGAGAAGTCCAACCACTGCGCTGATGAGGGTAACGAGGAAATACAGAGCAAAGGTCACGACAATGAAAACTAAACAACCATTGAAAATGTACGCTGCAGGTTTGTTCTGCGCCAGCACGAGCGGATTAGTAGACTGGTCATGACTGCCGGTCAGCTTCTGATGAAGCGACCACTGAATGCCATCAAGCCACTTTCGAATTTGAATGTTGTAGTAACCACCAACGTCGAACAACATGAATCCCCGCCAGCCAGCGCGCTCGACCAATAATTCTATGGCCACCCTCGTCCCACTGGCTGATGACGCTCCGCCCGCGGCTGTTTGAATCCGCAGGTTTGCGATTGCCCGGTGTGAAAAACTAGAGCCTTGTGCGGTGAAGCCGTCCGGTGTATTTGTGATCTCCCACCCGAGTGATTCGGTCATGAACGTGCGCGCTGCTTCAAAGACGACATCGCGCGACGCCGGGAAGATTCTCTCTTGATGAAAGTGCTTGTACTTCCAATCCATTGGTATAATCTGCGGAGTATAGCGACCTGCTAAAGCTTGTCAAAGCGTTTCCATGAATCAGGTTGATTGGCTGGCGCGTTTTCGGATAGAGTGCGGCGCAGCAATCAGCTTGCTAGTAAATCACCAAAGATAATCCTAATGAGGTGTCCCCATGCGCATAGGTCTGGCTCACTGTCTTCGTAGAGTCATAGAAGTCTTAGCCGTCGTTTCCTCGGTCGCTCTCTGCTCCAAAGTCATGGCCCAGCAGAAGTTCGGCGGTGATCTGCCGAGTCCGGCTGGGAACACCCAGGCTGCTCCCAACTACGACACTAGCCTCTTCAACTCGATGCGTTGGCGCAACATCGGTCCGGATCGCGGAGGGCGTTCCATCGCTTCCGCGGGTGTCGTCAAGCGCCCTCTGGAATATTATTTCGGCGCGGTGGGCGGCGGTTTGTGGAAGACAACGGATGGCGGCACCAGCTGGACGCCGGTGACTGACAACCAGATTCATAGTTCATCAGTTGGGGCAGTCGCTGTTTCCGAGTCGAATCCGGATGTTGTTTATATCGGCATGGGCGAAGCATGCCTGCGCGGCAATATCATGCAAGGCGACGGCGTGTACAAATCAGTTGATGCCGGCAAGACATGGACACACCTCGGGCTCACGGATTCACAGACAATCTCCCGTATAAGAATTCATCCCACCAATCCCGACATCGTTTACGTCGCCTCGTTTGGCCATCCGGCCGGCCCGAATGATGAGCGCGGCGTCTATCGTTCAAAGGACGGCGGCAAGACCTGGAGTCGCGTGCTGTTCCGGAACAATCACACGGGGGCAATCGATCTCGCAATCGATCGTCACCACCCTCAGGTTCTTTACGCCGCGATGTGGGAGGCGTATCGCGTGTCGTGGCAGATGTCGAGTGGCGGTCCCGGCTGCGGGTTGTTCAAATCCACCGACGGCGGCGACACCTGGACCGAGATCACGCGCAACAAAGGTTTGCCGCAGGGAGTTGATGGCCGCATCGGCGTGACTATCTCAGACGCTGATTCGAATCGCGTCTATGCAATCGTCGAGAACGAGAATGGCGGTGTCTTCAGCTCGGATGATGCGGGCACAACCTGGACGAAAGTGAGTGAGGACCGGCGTCTGCGGCAGCGCGCGTTCTACTACACACACATCTTTGCCGACACTAAGAACCGCGACACTCTTTACGTGCTGAACACAGGGTTCTACAGATCAACCGATGGCGGCAAGACTTACCGGACTCTGCGCCCGCAGCACGGCGACAATCACGATCTTTGGATTGATCCGAACAATCCGCAGCGAATGATCAATAGCAACGACGGGGGCGCGAACGTCTCGGTTAACGGCGGCGCGACCTGGACCTCGGAAGATTTTCCCACGGCCCAGCTTTATCATGTCGCGACCACAAAGGATTTTCCTTATCAGGTTTGCGGCGCGCAACAAGACAACAGCACGATTTGTGTCCAGAGTCAGCAAACGCGCGCTCGCGGCAGCGAAATGTACGCCGTGGGCGGCGGCGAAAGTGGCTACATTGCGCCCAGTCCGACAAACCCAAACGTGTTTTATGCGGGCAGCCAGGGCGCTCTGATCACCCGCTACGATCGCAGCAACGGTGAGGTTCGCGACATCCAACCTTATCCGAGATTTTTCTCGGGCGAGCCCTCGAGCGCGCTGAAGGAGCGCTGGCAGTGGACCTTCCCCATCGTCTTCTCTCCGCTTGATGCGAAGACGCTTTACATCTCGTCCCAGCATTTGTGGAAGACGATTGATGATGGACAAAGCTGGACCCAGATCAGCCCTGACTTAACGCGGGCGGATCCCCGGACACTCGGTCTATCGGGCGGGCCGATAACGGGTGACATGAACGGCCCCGAAGTTTTCGGGACGATTTTTGCGCTCGCGCCTTCGAGATTGGAACGCGGGACGATCTGGACTGGTTCAGATGACGGTCTGGTTTTTGTTACTCGCGATGAAGGAAAGCGCTGGACGAAGATCACTCCGCCCGGACTGCCTGATCTGGCGCGCGTGAGTTTGATTGACGCATCGCCGCACAAGCCCGGCACCGCATATGTCGCGGCCAAGAATTATTTGCAAGAGGACCGCGCGCCGTACATCTTTCGCACGGACGATTTTGGGAAGACCTGGACGAAGATCGTTAACGGAATCAAGGCCGGGGATTACGTACATGCAGTGCGAGAGGACCCGAAGCGCCCGGGCTTGCTTTATGCGGGCACGGAACACGGCATTTACATTTCATTCGACAATGGCGAGCACTGGCAAACGATTTCGTTGAATCTGCCTGACACTCAGGTGTCGGACATCGTGGTCGAGGCGCATGAAGTAGTTATCGCTACGCATGGGCGTTCGTTCTATGTGCTTGATGACGTCGACGTGCTCCGGCAAATCACACCAGAGACGGCGAATGCGTCTCTTCATCTTTACCAGCCGCGTGAAGTGATTCGCTCAGTGAATCAGGCGGCGATCTACTACTACCTGAAAGAGCCGGCGGAAAAAGTGACGATTGAAATTCTCGACGTTAAGGGACAAACAATTCGCACCTTTACCGGAACGCGCGCAGATGAGCAGAAGGCAGACGCGAGAAGACCAGACGCCCCGGCTGCCGAAGAGTCTGACTTCGGACCCGGCCCGCCCCGGACGCGTTTGACCAATGCCGGTCTGACACGATTCGCCTGGGACCTGCGTTATCCGGGGGCGACAGTTTTTTCCGGCATGATTCTTTGGAGCGCCAATGCCGGACAGGGACCGGTGGCAGTGCCCGGCAGTTACCAGGTGAGACTAACCGTGGGCAGTCGAGTGGAGACCAGGCAGTTCGCCGTCAAGATCGATCCGCGCCTGGCTGGAGTAAGCGAAAAGGATCTGCAAGAGCAGTTTGATCTGGCGATGAAGATTCGCGACCAGACGACCGAGGCTAACAAAGCCGTGATTCTAATTCGCGCGATTAAGAAGGAGGCGAAGGATCGCGTCGAGAAAGCCAAGGACCCGGCGATTACAGCCGCCGCTGATGCGCTGACCAAGAAGCTGGCAGAGGTTGAAGAAGAAATCTACCAGGTGCGCAACCAAAGCAATCAGGATCCATTGAACTTTCCGATCAAGTTGAATAATCGAATCGGGGCCTTGCGGCGGAGCGTCGAGACAGGCGATGCCCGGCCGACGAATGCTTCGTATGTGGTTTTCAAAGAGTTGTCATCTGAACTGGAGGTGCAGCTTGTGAGATTGAAAGCCGTGGTGAACGTTGACCTTGGCGCCTTAAATAAGTTGCTGGCCGCAAAGAATCTTGAATCGATCCGGACTGAGGCGAAATGATCCGCAACCCAACCAAAGAAAACTCTTATCTCCCTCTCCCGCTGGGAGAGGGTTGGGGTGAGGGTTTAGGCCGCGTCGACCTCGCTTGATAGTTTTCGTCTTTGAATGCCACTCGCCCCCGCGGAGCACACGTATGAAAATAGATTCCGCTCGCTAAGCCCTCATCCCCGGCCCTTCTCCCAATGGGAGAAGGGAAAACAAAGGGTGAAAGAAACAACCTCGTCGTGAGACAATCCCGCACAGCGAAACGAGGAGCTAAGATCATGTCGACATTCGCAGACGAATTGATTTCACATATCAAGGATTTACCAGTCACGGAGAAACTCCGGCTGGTGGACGCAATTCTAACTGAATTGGACAACCCCGATCCTGAGATCGACCGCATTGGGCCGAAGAAGCGCGGCAGCGTTGGGTCGCGTACAAGGCCGGACGCATTCCCACGGTCTCGTACGAAGAGGTGATGCCAAATACCGGCGATGCTTTGAGTGTTACTCGCCCACCACAGAGCACAGGTAAGAAAATAGGTTTCGCTCGTAGACCCTCCTCCCCGGCCCTTCTCCCAAAGGGAGAAAGACTTTCAATCTGCAATCTCAGCAACGATCTCGTAGGACCTGATGCGGGCGGAGTGATCATAGATGCTGCAGACAACCATTAACTCATCCGCATTAGTTAAGGCGACAAAGCTTTCCAAACCTCTGCGCACAGTCGCGGGCGAACCGACGATCGAGTATTCCAGCATGCGCGAAGCCTGACGTTTTTCCGCCGGCGTCCAATACTCTTCGATGTTGTCAATGGGAGGTTGCAACTTGCCGGGACTGCCACGCACCAGGTTTGTGAATGACTGCTCCACCGTGGTGAATAGTCGTTTCGCCGCTTCGTCCGTATCGGCAGCAGCGACATTCACTCCGACCATTGCATACGGGTGGGCGAGTTGCTTCGACGGCTGGAATTCCTTTCGATAGATATCGAGCGCGTCGAACAGCGCGGCCGGCGCGAAGTGTGAAGCGAAGGCGTAAGGCAGTCCGAGGGCCGCGGCGAGTTCGGCGCCGAACGTGCTCGATCCCAGGATCCAGATAGGAACCTCAGTTCCATAACCTGGAACGGCGCGAACCGTCTGGCCGGGTTTGACTGGAGCTAGTAAAGACTGCAACTCCAAAACGTCCTGGGGAAAATCATCAGCTCGGCGAGGATCGCGGCGCAGCGCTAACAGTGTTCGTTGATCAGTGCCGGGCGTGCGGCCCAGGCCGAGGTCAATGCGGCCCGGATAGAGCGATTCGAGCGTGCCAAACTGCTCGGCGATTACGAGCGGCGAATGGTTAGGCAGCATGATGCCGCCGGAACCCACGCGGATAGTTGAGGTGCCGCCGGCGAGATAACCGATCACGACAGAGGTCGCCGCGCTGGCAATCGCCGTCATGTTGTGATGTTCGGCCACCCAGTACCGCGTGTAACCAAAACGCTCGGCATGCTGAGCCAGATCCAGACTCTTGCGCAGTGCCTCGCGCGGTGTTTCACCGAGGATGACCGGAACGAGATCGAGAATGGAGATAGGAACCATGATTGGTTAGTGTGGCAGAAAGCCAACCGGAAATCAGCCGGATGAACGCGGATAAAACGGATCCGAAAAACAGGAGTGGTCAGAGATCAGAGGTCAGAACGCAGAAAGCAGTAGTCAGAAAGCAGTAAGCGGCAATTAGACATGCCCGCGTGACGCGTGATGCTGAATCGCCTGGGCGGCAAGCTTGGTGGCCGCGTCTGTGAGGTACTCTTCTTCGCCGTTTGGCGTGCGCGGCTCGCGGTAATACATGGCAAACGAACCAAGCACTTTGCCTTTGCTCGACATTATCGGGGTGGACCAGCAAGCGGCCACACCGATGGCCCAGGCAAAGTTGCGATACTCGTCCCAGAGCGGGTCGGTAGAAATGTCGCTGACGATCACCGGCTTACCACGGTACATGGCTGTCCCGCACGAACCATGCTTCGGCCCAATCGGACTGCCATCAATCACCTTGACGTAATCCTGCGGAAGACTTGGCGCCACTGCATGTCTGACGTGGTTGCCGTCGTCGCTAAGCAGCAGTATCGAGCAGAGCATCTCAGGCGACTGCGCCTCAATCATCAACACTAGCTTCGAGAGGATTTCGCTCAGCGGCGCGTCAGCCGCGATCATCTCCTTGATGCGCTCCTGCTCCGCGCGAAATTGTCTGTCATCCGGAACAGGCGGAACGATGTCCGCCGGCGCGACATCAGGCCGCGCGACTCGCATCTCCTCAGTCTTCGCCGCCGCAAGTTCCGTTTGCTTCTGATCGGCCATCTCTGTTTTGTGCTCCTCGGCGGGTATCTTACGCCCGCTGCGTAACGAAAGCCATATTGAGAAGACAGGCCATGGGTGATACAGAAACCCGGGTTCCGCTGCCGGCAAGTCGGAGACTCGCCGCGCATCGGCGTGGCAGAGCCATTGGGTTAGGAGCTCTGGCCCCGTAAGCGAAACAATGGCGCAAGCCGAGCCGCCGATGCTAAGCTCTCTCCGAATCCCATGAGAACCTCCAGCACTTCACTTCATTATCGCGCCTGCAATCTTTGCGAAGCGATATGCGGCATCGAGATCGCGGTTCAAGCCGGCCAACGTCTGGACATCCGCGGTGACAAAGACGACCCTTTCAGCCGGGGCTACATCTGCCCGAAGGCCGCTGCCTTGGGAGATCTTCACTATGACAAGGACCGATTGAAATATCCCGTGCGCCGCACTCCTCACGGTTGGCACAGGCTAAGGTGGGACGAAGCTTTTGATGAAGTGACGCAAAACCTCAAGCGCATTCACGCGAAGTACGGAAGGAATTCCATCGGAACTTACCTTGGCAATCCCACCGTCCATAACTATGGCGCCATGCTATTCGCGCCAGGGTTTATCCGGAGCTTGCATACGCGGAACAGGTTTTCCGCAACCTCGGTTGACCAACTCGCGCATCATTTAGCGGCGTACCTCATGTTCGGTCACCAACTTCTTCTTCCCGTCCCCGATCTCGACCGCACAGACTTCTTTCTAATCCTGGGGGCAAATCCGGCGGCCTCAAATGGCAGCATGATGACTGCTCCTGATGTGAGTCGCAGGCTACAAGAGATTCGCGGGCGGGGAGGCAAAGTCTTCCTTATCGATCCGCGTTTCAACGAAACTGCCCGACTGGCCGATCGCCATCTGTTTATCCGTCCTGGGACAGACGTTCTCTTGCTGCTGGCGCTACTACACGTTGTTTTTGAAGAAGGGCTAACGCGGCTCGGGCCCCTCGCCGCATTTACTAAAGGTGTGAATATCATCGGCAACATTGTCGCCGAGTTTCCTCCTGAGAAAGTGGCATCGATTACCGGAATCGACTCCGATCAAATACGTCTCCTGGCGAGAGAATTTGCATCCGCCGACTCAGCCGTCTGCTACGGACGAATCGGTGTCAGTACTCAGGAGTTCGGGGGCGTTTGTCAGTGGTTGATTAACGTCTTGAATATTGTGACTGGCAATTTAGATCGGCCGGGCGGCGCCATGTTTACCCTTCCGGCGTTTGATCCGCTGTCAGCACCCGAAGGCTTTGCGCCGCGAGGCAGTTTTGCCCGCTGGCACAGCCGGGTGCGAAAGCTACCTGAATTTGCCGGAGAGCTCCCGGTAGTCACTCTCGCTGAAGAAATTTTGACCGAAGGTCCGGGACAGATTAAGGCTCTGGTAACGTCTGCCGGGAACCCCGTGCTCTCGACGCCGAACGGCCGTGAGTTGGATCGGGCGTTGGCCGGCCTTGAGTTCATGGTCGCTATTGATTTCTATATTAATGAGTCGACGAAACACGCGCACATCATCTTACCTCCGAGCTCGTCGCTTGAGCGTGCGCACTATGACGTAGCCTTTCATCTGCTGGCAGTCCGTAACACGACGAAATTCTCGCCGGCCTTATTTCAACCAGACGGAGAGACGCGACACGACTGGGAGATCCTGCTCGAGTTGCAAACGCGTATGGAGCACGAGGGTGTGTTCGGACAGGTGAAACGTAAGGTCATCAAAAAATTCTTCGGGCCTGAAAGAATTCTTGACCTGGGTTTGCGTTTTGGACCTTACGGCGCATTTGGTAGGTGGCACGGGCGTCCCGCCCGCGAAACCATGCGCAGGATGCGCGTGCCACATTTGACTTTGCGAAAACTCAAAGCAGCGCCCCACGGAATCGATCTCGGTCCTTTGTCTTCCTGCTTACCTGCGCGGCTGCGCACTTCCGACAAACGGATTGAGTTAGCGCCGGATGTGCTGGTGCAAGATATCGAACGTGTGAAAGCAAAACTGTTTGATACGGCGTCTCTGCACTCCAACGGGAATTTGTTATTGATTGGACGACGACAGCTTCGCAGTAACAACTCCTGGATGCATAACAGTCAAAGATTGGTCAAAGGCCAACCGGGGAAAGCTCGATGCACAATTCTCATGCACCCGACAGACGCGGCGCAGCGCAACCTGAGACCAGGTCAAAAGGTCTCGGTGCGATCAAGAGTCGGAAGCATAAAGGTGCCGATCGAGATATCCGACGAAATGATGCCCGGGGTGGTAAGCATTCCGCATGGGTGGGGCCATGATCGCCCTGGAATTCAATTAGCGATCGCTCAACAACACGCCGGCGAGAGCATCAACGATGTCACGGATAATCTAACCATCGACGCTCTTTGTGGAACCGCAGCCTTCAATGGGACTTGGGTAGCCGTTAGTGTCAGCACCGAGAGCGATAGCGACCGGGTAGAGAGGCCCAAAGGGCCGTCATGAGGCATCTGGTGAACTCTCACTTAAACTTGTGGCTGCTCAGCTTGAAGTTAAGTCAAAGCAAAGCGTTGTCGAGGCACTGATTCCCTCGGCGCATCTGTCGCCCGCTAAAGCGGGCCTGTAATCTTCAGGGGACGTGATTCCCGCGTTACGCTCGCTGCGCTCGATCACCCGGGCTAACTCTGCCGCTCCCTGAGCACAATAAGAAAAATAGATTGCTCTCGCTGAACCCTCGTCCCCGGCCCGCACTCCCAAAGCGAGAAGGGAGAAACTCATATTCATCTGCGAAGGCAAAACCGTCCTATGCTTCCACGTATTGACCCGTGCTATATTTCTTACGTTCCCCCCACAGTTTTTCCGTCCTGGTTTCCTGCGATTGGCCCTCGATCGATTGGAAAGAATAGTGTTCAACGGAGGTGTGAGTAATGGTTCATGAAATGATTGATGGAACGTATCGTCAAACTAATCTGCCGAACGAATCGCCGGAATACCTTTCAAAGCGCGAGGAGCTGCGGCTGGCAGAAATTGAATTACTAAACACGCGTGAAAAAGTCGCCGCGCTTCGGCGGGGACTTCCAAAGGGTGCGACCATTCAGGATTACGAATTTCTTGAAGGCCCAACGTCTCTCGACGACGACGAACCGGTACGAAAGGTTCGGCTGAGCGATCTCTTCACCAGCCCGGATCGTTCGCTTGTGATTTACCACTTCATGTACGGAAAGGCGCAGACCGTGCCGTGCCCAATGTGTACTGCCTGGATCGATGGCTACAATGGCGTTGCTCATCACATCGCGCAAAATGTTGACCTGGCGATTGTCGCGGCGGCTGATCCATCCACGTTGCGCGCGTACGCGCGAAACAGAGGTTGGGACAAGCTGCGTCTGGTGAGCGCCGGCGAGAGCACTTTCAAATACGATCTCGGCAGCGAAGATAAAGAGGGACATCAGGACTCGACGATTTCAGTTTTCACCCGAGACAGCGATGGCACGTTGCGCCATTTTTACAGTGGCCATCCATGGTTGGCCGAGGACGTCAAAGAGCGCGGCATTGATGAGTTGATTCCGGTTTGGAATATGTTGGACCTGACGCCGCAGGGACGCGGCAGTTTCTATGCATCACTCGAGTACGGGACGAAAGTGAAAGGGGCGCGGGGGTGAGGGCTTACCGGAGCGTCAATCCCGATTGATACTTTTTGTCTTTTGAATCTCACTCGCCCACGACGGAGCACAAATGAGAAAACAGGTTCCGCTCGTAAAACCCTCATCCCCGGCCCTTCTCCCAGCGGAAGAAGGGAGAAAAACTTTCCAAATCACGCGTCTGCCGTTGACAACTGCCGGTTCGGCGGCTTGACTCCCTTGATGATCAGCCACAGCGCGAACGCCACTTCGAACACGAGCATTGGCATCCACATAAAAAAGGACACGTTGACGACTCCGACGAGCCCCAGGGGAAGAGCTGCCAGGAGCAGCACCGAGGCGAGTAAGCCCAGCCAGGCCAGCACGACGGGGATGGTCCGGGCACGCAGAAAGAGGTACGAGTAAAGCGTGCTGGCCATGACGAAGCAGAGCGCGCCGATGTTCCCGGTCCATCCTCCCTGATTCAGCATCAAGCCACCGTACGCCTGCGCTGCCGCCGCATCCGAGGCAGCCACGGCGGTGCTCCCAGTAGCCATCGCCGCGATCGCCAACAGTTGCAGCGTCCCGCCGGCGCCCGCCACGGCGTTCACACCCTCAGTGACGCGACAGCACAAAGCGATCATCGCGAGGTCGCGGTCCTCTTCGCGGGTGAGCGCGTAAAGTGTCACGCCCAGCACCACGGCGCTGACGAACCCGCACATCGTGAGCAACACGCTCAGGCGCACAGTCGTCGCGTGCTGGGCCATGGCGGCAAGCTGCGCCGCGGTGCCGTTGCCGCTGGCTACCTGGTTTGACAGCGCCAGGCCGGTGATGCCGGTCGCGATGTAGAAGAGAAACATGAAGCCGGCAAGCCGTGCGTTTGTTTTGCGAGTCATGCGCTACCTCCCGAGACGAGTGTGTTTGTAACGATACAGTGGGCGACTCCATCATGCCTCACCGGCCTGCTCCTTCCATCGTTGTTCGTTCACGCCGAACACGAGGAGCCAAAGGATTTTCGCTCCTGCTCCGAGGAGGCCCAGGACCGCAATGATCGGGAACAGACGGTATCCGAGCGGCGGATATAGGAAGCTCAACCAACCTATGCCTCCAACTATCCCCAACACGCCCAGGATCCGAGGCAGGAAGGTAGACCTGATAACGAGGTAGCCCGTCAGGAGCGCATAGAATCCGAAAAATACCAGGGCGATCCCCGCGCCCTGGTCATTCACCTTGAGAAAGAGAAGTGCCAGCGCTTGCAACTGTTCTGCGCTGAAGACACTCAAGTAGGGTGAGGGTTCAAGGACAAACAAGGGGGCGATAAAGAAGACGCGGCTAAAAGTCTTGACGGCGCAACCGGCGAGGCTCAAGTAAGCAGCAACCAAAGAGATGCTTCTGCCCGCCGGCTTAAGCAAATCATAAAAGAGAGCTGTCATAGTGACTTGGCAGGACATTTCGATGAGATAGACTGCGAAACCCAATTGAAACAAGCCCCTGTGCGCCAGTATGTTGGTGGCCGTAGCCGCAGCGTCGCCGAACATAACAAGTCTGTTGCTCACGAAACCCTGGGCGAATATTCCCGTCAGTATGGTGAGGAGATAAAACCCACCGGTAATCCTGGCCAGGCGGCGCGGCGAAGTTTCTGTAATCCGTCCTATGCTCATATTCTTTCCTTACTTATGCGAATGGTTTGTTAAAGCGTGCTCGGCGCTAAGAGCGGTATTCCTCGGCAGCGCTCGCCTGTTCCTTCCAGCGTTGTACGTTCACGCCCATGATAAGGAGCCACAGCGTCAGCGCTCCCTCTCCGAGGAGTCCGGGTATGAAAATGTAGGGGGACAGAGAGTCTGCCAGCGGCGGTGACAGAAAGGTCAGCCAACCCAAACCGGCAAACACCATCAGCACACCCAGAATTCGAGGCAAAAAGGTGGACCTGAAAATGAGGTAGCCGATCAGCAGGCAATAGAATCCGAAAAATACCAGAGGGTTGATGTAGGAGACGGCGTGAACCAAAAGGCCCAATGATGATTCCCACGAGGCTGATGAACGCCGCCAGCAAAGAGAGGTTCCGGTTCACCAGCTTAAATATTCCATAGAAGAGCAGAGTCACAGCGATGTAGCACGCGCCCGCGATGAGGCCGGCCGCGGAGCCCAACCTGCCGCGAACGAAAAGGGCGAGTCCTCCGGTCATGAAGACGAGCAGATAAAAGACGCCGGCAAGTCTGGCCCTGAACATAGTCTTGCTTACGTCCGGCGGCTGGAAATGGTTCCTTTTTTGGAGAGGACGTTGAAAGTACCAACTGCGAATGAGTATGTTTGATTTCAGGTTGTTGGACGGTGCTGCGTTCAGCAATCGAATCGGATCGACGAATTGGTGAAGATTGGCGTCAACGAGCCGCGGAGCGGCAAAAGATCTGTAGCAAGCCCATGGCGTCCTCCATGGGCCAAGAACTTGGATCAGAGCTTCCTAATCAGCAAGAGCAATCCCCAGACTGTTTGAACTATTTCTTTCAAGTTCCACCTGGCAACCGATTAGCTGCCGAACGATCCATTAACTAGAGGATGTCCGATTCTGACGGATCGGTTCAGGATGCCCTTGTCTTTCGATTGAAAGTATATAGAATCGCCGAGGAAAAATCCTGTCCCCGGGAGAAAAACATGATGGCAGGCAGCGCGACAAACCTAAACCTTGCAACGGAGTATTCGGTGCCTGGAGAAGATGAATACGTTACGAAGATTGCGGAAAGCCTCAAGAGCACTTTAGAGAGAACGTACAAACCGGGTACCACCCTGCGTGATGTTCACCCAAAAAATATCAGCTGCGTGAAAGCTGAATTCAAAGTTGAGCCCAATCTGCCTGAAGAATTACGGGTGGGCGTGTTCAAAGAGCCACGAACCTACCCTGCTTACATTCGCTTCTCTAACGCCTCCGCGAGAATACAGGCCGATAGCAGCAAAGATATTCGTGGCATGGCAATAAAGCTGCTCGAAGTCGAAGGTGAAAAGTTATTGGAGAGTGAGAAGGATGAGACGACGCAGGACTTCCTGTTAATAAGCACGCCCAGGTTCATTAACCAAAATGTGGTTGATTTTTATGGGACGCTCCAGGCTATCGACGGAGGCCCATTGAAAATGATCGGATTCTTCTTCAACCCGTTCAATTCACACCTACGCGTTGTCTGGAACATTGCTACGTCGTTAAAGAAACATGCCAATCTCCTGGAGGTGCGTTTTTGGAGCACTACGCCTTACCAGTTCGGGTCAAAGGCGGTGAAATACTCGGCCAAACCCCATCAGGCTGAGGTTACCAGGATTCCGAAGAACCCTTCAGAGAACTACCTGCGCGAGGCGATGAAGCAGCACCTTGCCGGGCAGGATGCATATTTCGATTTCATGGTTCAGTTTCAAACTGAGCCTCGGCAAATGCCGATTGAAGATGCCGGCGTGACGTGGAATGAAGGAGCTTCACCATTCCGAAAAGTTGCCACGATCAGGATTCCGGCGCAGATCTTTGATACTGAGGAGCAGATGAAGATGGCTGAGAACTTTTCGTTTACTCCCTGGCACAGCTTGCCTGAGCACAGACCGCTGGGGAGCATTAACCGGGCACGCAGACTTGTCTATGAAACTATCTCAAAGTATCGGCACGAAAGAAACAATGCGCCGCGCAGCGAGCCAACTGTCGAGGAGTTTTATGGAAAGTCAGGAGAGACAGTCTAACGATCGAATTCACTCAGCGAGATCTAACTCCGAGCCTCCCTGGCGCGTTTCGACCATTGCCAAAGGCCCCCCGTGATCTCAACGGGCAAACGATAGCCCAATTGGCGGGCGAGCATGACAATCTGCCCGCGATGATGGCCTTCATGCGCGACGAAATACGTTAGGACATGCGCGACGTCGAGAGGGAGATTACGCCAGGCGTACGACGAGGAGATGGGGATCGTGCCGCCTCGGTCACAACCGAGCGTCAGCAAACTGATCATGCCGCGGCTACTGTGACCGAGTGCTGTACTCAGCTCCTTCGGTCCAACCTTGTGTCGATTGACGGCCCGCGGCACCGCGATGCCGTGTTCCTTTCCCAGCGTCTTGATCCACGTACACCGCGCATTGTGTATGTGGCCGGCGATCATCCGCACGGTTCGACGTGGAGCCCCGGGCACAGCGGCTCCCCATAGCTCGTGGGGTAAGTGCTCGATGAGGAAGACGGTGACGCGGTTGTTGGTTCTCCACGCGTCGAGCAGCATGTCCGTTTGATCAAGAGCAGGTTTCATTTCAAGCCTTCACCAAATGATCGAGCCGACGGGGAACGTTTGAGTTAATCGAGCGGCGATTCCATTCAACCTTCGATTCAATCAATCAAGTAGTTGCGAGAACGCGACGGGCGCTCCGGTCCGCGCGAAGCGGCAACGGATGGAGTCTCCGTCGCCGCTTCGCGTTGTCTGAAAAATGAAAGGTAACCCAGGGCCGCGATGCCTGGGCTACCATATGTCACGCCATTGGCGTGAACCTTCTACATCGCCATGTGCGAACTTGGATCGCTCCAGTCGGATTGACCCGTTGAGCCGCCCAGCGCGCGCACTTGTACCGTATAGATCGTGCCCGGCGTCAGTCCCTCAAAGACGATGCGCCGCGAGTCGCTCGCAAACACACTCGGCGCCCAATCGCCGCCAGGCCCCTTGATGCGGCCTTCGTACATGCGCGCGTTTCTTACCGGCTTAATGCCGGCCAACAGTTGACCGCTGACGCCGTGCCTGATGATCAGGCCTTGCGGTTGGGCGAGTGGTGAGGACGCGCGGTTCGGGTTCTGGGTCTGAAAACCGGAACTGAGTAGCACGGCCAGATCGTTGTTGCAGTGAATCTGCACATAGCCGGCCAGACGCCGCAGCATCTCGACGAGAACGACGCGCGCGTTGTTCTTCGCGGCCGTATCGGCTTGCCCACCCTTCACGGCCGCGGCGCTCTTGGTTACGTAATCATCGCTCGCCGCTTGCAGGTCGGCCATGGCCACCGGCGGTGAAGGGAACGCGGCATTACCGGTCATCTGCTCGATGACGGCTTGAGCAAAGTTATCGAGTTGAGTATCAGGAAGCTTGGCAAAGGCAAGCGAGACTCTAGGAGACATGGTCGTAATCCTCTCAAGCGCGGAATGCGGGAGCTAGCTTCCAGCCAATTTCGGGGAGTCTGCGTCCAGCAAAGCCGTTTTGTCAATCGATTTTGTTACATATCCTATAGGATGTATGATATATCCCAGAGGACACGTAACATATCCACTAAATACTATAATGCCGCTAATACGATGTGTCGATTATCCATGAGGATACACACTATAGCCTGGAGGATATAGTACTTATCCAATAGGCGCTCTACCATATCTACCAGGATATATAATATATCCTATGGGTAATTTAACATATCCAGTAAGATGTCTAACATATCTAATAGCATTGGCGGCATCGCCAATTAACAAAATGTCGTCTGCAGTTAGGAAAGCGATGAGGATTGATCGGAGCAGTAGCCCGACCGTTAGAGAGGGCGTTGTTCTTGGAGAGGGAGACTAATCCAGCTCGGCTAGTCTGGCCCGGACCAAATCCTTCACTAATTTTCTATCGATTTTCCAATCGACAGGGATCTGAAAGCAGTTCTTCCAGACTACAAACTTCCCCAACCTCACCTTAAAGTCTTCAATTACCCGAGGACTCCAGGCTGAAAATGTTAGATGATGCTTGTAGGCACAAATGCCAGCCACATACTTCCCATTCCGGTGGATGGTAGGAACGTTCCAGGAGATTTTGGTCTCTAGTTCCGGAAATTGGGTAAGGATCAAATCAATTACGGACCTGAGGGTCCTCTCTTTCGCAGGATCCTGTGAGGCTAAATATTCCGCAACTGAATTGAATCTTGGGGAACTCATTTCCTTCCGACTGCCTTTTGTGGGTCGCTTCTTCATAGAGCGTATTCAAGCGCCTAACGCCAGCGCTCACCTGCTCGCGTCAGCGCGTCGGGTGCAGCGCCTGGTTAGATTTGCTGTTACGTTGCCCGCAAATCTAACGATAAAGGTCAGCCACCGCTAACCGCGCCGCGGTTGGCTGCACTATGCACAGGCCCGATCACTTTGAACGTCGCGCACGAATGACCAACCAAATCTTCCGCGCGATGAATAGCGCGACCTGACTCAGGATAGCCGCCCCAACTCCAGACAGTTTGTATGCGCCCAGCCAGACGGCGACGCCAATGACGGCGAAGACTGCGCCTGCATACATCCAGTATCCGGCCAGGATAGTTAGCGGAACGAAGACAAACCGAGTAGCGAAGGCGTACTGTTGAGCTTCCGAAGGCGGACTATAAATATAACCGAGTATCGGAATAGCAAGGACAAGGTGAATCCAGCGAAGTATCGAACGTTGGGTTGCCTTACTAATCATTCAATCCCTTTCCATTGAGAATTTGCGGGATGAATTTTTCCACCCTGGCCTCACGAGTTTTGGATTGTTTGGGTTGAGAAAAATAAAGCAAATATGCTCTTTGCCGCCCTGGCGTCAGTACACTAAATGCTTTTTTCAAAGCAGGGTTCTTATTCAGCCTATTTTGAAACTCCTCAGGGATATCAAATTCTTTTGTCTTCTTAAGCGGCACCTTCAAACCGGCTTTCTCCACTTCAATGGCTTCATGAATATAGGCTTTCAAGATGGATTGCATCTTAACGATTTCCCGAACATTGGTGAACCGAATCTGGCGGGCCGCCTGCACGTTCTTCGTTTGTTGGATCAGAATACCCTTGGCATCATTTAACAAGGCGCCTTTGAAAAACAGAAGCGCACAGTATTCTTTAAATACATGTATTAGAACTATGTTGCTTTTCTGAAACGTGTAACAAGGAACACCCCACTTCAATTCTTCGGTCAGCCCACAGTCAAGAACGATCATTCTCAATCGCTCGATTTCTTCCTGCCACTTTTTGGCTTTATTAAAATAAAAATCAACCTTAGGGTTCATTCTATTCATTTATTGATACTCCGAAACAAAGTGGGCTTATATCTGCTTACAATTTCTTTTTCTTCTTTGGCTTTGGCTCGGATAACTCAACCAAAGATTCTCCGATAGCATTCAAATCTTCAATTGCAGAATCGGTCCAAACTGCCTTAACCATTTGCCAGGTTTTTGGTTGGGGGTAATTCTGTCGCTTTGGATTCCCTGTGGCAAGGAGAAAAGCTGGAGTTGCTGAAAGTCGCTCTTCTGACACCTAACGTCAGAGAGACATGTATGTTGAATGTCAGGTCGAGATAAATACCTGGGATTGAACTGAGACTTGAGCCTGATTCGTCATCGGGCGCGGCGTTTACATTCAAGCTTCGATTCAATCAATCAAGTTGAGAAACGCGCTCCCCGCGCTCCGGTCCAACGACGTGTTAGACGGCCAACACGTATTTTGCAAGGTGACCAATGCGACCGAGAGTCTCGGGCCGGATGCGGGCAGCCTGATTGACCCCCGGCGCGGCATCACGGCGGATATAAGCGCCCTGGATTTACTATTCATGAGTTACCCTTTACGATTCACGGCGTGGCGAAATCAATCATCATCGGCACTGCCGGACACATCGATCATGGCAAGACTGCGCTGGTGCGCGCGCTGACCGGTGTCGACGCCGACCGGCTGCCGGAAGAGAAGCGGCGCGGCATCACAATCGATATTGGCTTTGCCGATCTCGATTTGGGAGACGTGCGCATTGGCTTTGTTGATGTGCCCGGACATGAGCGGTTCGTCAAGAATATGCTGGCGGGCGCGCATGGCATCGACTTAGTCGCGCTGGTAATCGCCGCCGATGAAAGCGTGATGCCGCAGACGCGCGAACACTTTGATATCTGCCGTCTGCTCGGCGTGCGCAAAGGTCTGCTGGTGCTCACCAAGAAAGATTTGGTCGACGAAGAATTACTGCAACTGGTTCAGTCAGAGACCGAAGAGTTAGTTGCCGGATCATTTCTCGAGGGCGCGCCGATTATCGCAGTCAGCTCACGCACGGGTGAGGGAATTGAAGCACTGAAGGAGGCGCTGCGTGAATCAGGATTGGAAGTCGCGGCCCGCTCCGCGGACTTTGTGACGCGTTTGCCAATCGATCGCGCTTTCACCATGCGTGGATTTGGCGCGGTGGTGACGGGAACGCTGATCGCGGGCGAAATCACGGAGAGCGACGAGCTGGAATTACTACCCGCGGGCACACGCGTCCGCGTTCGGGGCGTGCAGGTGCATGGATCGGCGGTATCACAAGCAGTCGCCGGCCAGCGGACAGCTATCAACCTCGGCGGTGTGGATGCTGCCGCCATCGAGCGGGGCATGGTTCTCGCCCCAGTCGGGCGTCTGCGGTCAACTCAAGCCATCGATGCGCGGGTCAATCTGCTCGAGAATGCGCCGCGGGCGCTGCGGTCGCGGCAACGTGTGCGGATTCACATCGGCGCCGCGGAGGTTCTGGCGCGCGTACGTGTGCTGGCGGAAGGCGGCGAGATCAAACCCGGTCAGAGCGGCGTCGTTCAACTGAGGACTGAGGCGCCAATCGTGGGCGTGCTCGGCGATCGCTTCATTCTGCGTTCGTACTCGCCGCAAATTACGATTGGAGGCGGCGTGATACTTGACCCATTTCCGCCCAAGCATCGGGCGCGGGATATCTCAGTCGTGCGCGCACGTCTCGAAACACTCTCGCAAGGCGATCGGGCGATCGCGGTATTCGTCGCGAGCGCCGATCGGTCCGGTCTGCGGCGCGCGGATTTAGGAGCGCGGACGGCCTGGCGCGACGAAGTAATTGATGCCGCGACAAAGCAGGCTGTGGCCAGCGGGGAGATCGTCGATGCCGAGGGAGTCTTACTGGGTCGTGAACGATTTAATGAGCTGAAACAGTTGGTGCTCGACGAAGTCTCGGCGCATCACCAGCGCGAGCCGCTCTTGCGCGGGCTGGCCAAAGAAGTCCTGCGCGAGCGTTTCTTTGCCCACGCGCCAGTTGAAGTGTTTCGCGGCGTGCTCGGGATTTTGGAGCAGGAAGATTTACTGGTAACCGAAAAAGAGATTGTCCGCCTGCGCGAACATACGCGCGAGCTTTCCAGCGAAGCTTCGGGCCTGCGCGATCGTCTGGAAAAGATCTATCAAGACGCGGGCCTGGCTGCGCCGAGCTTGAACGAAGCGCTGGAACGTGCCGGCTCATCGGCGCAGCAGGGACGAAAGATTCTGCAATTGCTGATTGATTCCGGCCTGTTGGTTAAGGTTCATGGAGAGATGTTCTTTCATCGCGCGGCGTTGGACGATCTGATTAAGAAAGTGCGCGCGCACGGCGCGCAGCATCAGGCGATCGACGTCGCTGCTTTCAAGGATCTCGCCGGCATCTCGCGGAAGTACGCGATTCCCTTGCTTGAGTATCTCGACCGGCAGCGCGTGACGCGGCGGGAAGGTGATCGGCGAGTTGTGCTGTGAACGGCTTGCCGGCAATCAGGCCATCGCAGGAATGTCACACACCTGCTTGAATGAGTTGGTTTTTGGCGGCTTCGCCGCAGCACATGGCGGAAAGCCTTTGGCTTTCCGGCGGATACAATTCTCTATGTGGAGGCTCTGCCTCCACTTGGTAAAGAGGCGGAGCCTCATAAATTACTCTGGTCCGCCCTCCGGTAAGCCGGAGGCTTACCGCCATGTGCTGCGGCAAAGCCGCAACCTTCGAGCGCTTTTAATCTGCTTACCAAAGTTGTAAATTAGTCCTCGACTCAAGAAGGGAAATATTATATGCGATTCATAGCTTTGGCTTTTTTAGCATTCCTTGTCACCATCGGCGGGTTGGTAGCGTGTAATTCAAACGAGACCCTGCTCTCGCAGACTCCGAAGACCGCACCAACTCCACAACAGCCCGCTCCGCCACCGGCTGACAATGCACGCCGGATAAGCGCGACAGAGTTGCACGACCTCTACCAAAAAGGGGATGTGGTGATTATCGACACGCGCGCCGAGTCGGCCTACAAGGACGAGCACATCAAGGGCTCGATCTCAATGCCGACGGGAACTGTTCTGACGAGACTGGACGAGTTGCCGCGCGACAAGATGATCGTAGCCTACTGTACTTGACCAGCCGAACACACGAGTGCCGGGGCGGTGCTCGAACTCAAATCCAAAGGGATAGATAATGCGGCAGCGTTGTTGGGCGGTCTGGCAGCATGGAAGAGCGCGGGTTACCCGGTCGAAGGCGCGAGCGTCAAGTAAGAAGGCAAAAGTAAAGGCAAAAGTAGGGACCTGGCGGAAGTTCGGAGTTCCGACTTTAGTCGCTCTTCAGAAAGATTACGACTGAAGTCGGTACTCCAAACCCGAATACGCTGACGGTCTTACCAACTTATGCGCGGCGCCATTTCGCTCAGCCCAAGCGAAATGTGAAGAACAGCCGCGCTCAAATACTATTCACACATTCTGCTCCTAAAGGAGCTTGGGATTAGTCGGTTCGTCAGGCTCTATAAACATCTCACCCCTGGCGGGGTGACTCAAAAACTTTAACTTTTTCCTTTTTGCTTTTGCCTTGCCTACGTTTGCGGTACCGGCTGCACCCGCGCAAAGGCGGGCAGCGGCGTAACGACGCGGCCCGACGGAACGCACAACACAGGACAAGGCGCGTGACGCACAACCCGCTCAATTTCTGAGCCGAGCGACGGCGCCCCACCAAACAGAGAGGCGTGAATGCTGGTCCCGATCACGATCAAATCCGCATCGATTTGCGCGGCGAGCCTGACAATTTCCGCATACGGCCGGCCTTCCGCGATGTGGGTTAAGACGCGGCCATCGCCTTCGCCGGCAAACGTCTGCATGCGGTCCTTCACCTCCGCCCGCATGCGCGACAGCGCCGAATGCCCGCCCTCGGGAAACATCACCGAAATCTGTTCAAAGTAATCACCGATGACGTAAAGCGCATGCAGCTCGGCGTCGGTAGCGGCGGCCAACTCGCGCGCCAGATGAGTAGCAGCAATCGATGAGGGTCGAAAATTCGTCGCCAACAGAATTCGATTGAGCCGAATCTCCGTCTGGTGCCCGCGATGTTCGACAAAGTCGTGCTGGGGCGGTCTGATAGTGAGCACCGGGCACGGCGCTTCCGCAATGATCTCTTCGGCCGTCGAACCCCACAACGCGCGGGCCAGTCCGCGACGTCCATGGGTCACCACTGTGACCAGATCGATGTCATAGTCGCTCACCGCTGCGGCTATCTCATGCGCAGGTTCGCCCTCCACGATAACCGGTTCGACTTCCAATCCATCAAAGAGAGGATCGGTGAGCATCTCTTTGACCTGACCGCGAAGCTGGCGGAGCCACTGCGTCTCTTCATTTTCAAGGAGACGCTCAGGCATGGTCATTAAATTGGGCGGCACCTGCGCCGTCTGCACGCTAAGCAGGACGACGCGCCCGCGACTGTGACGCGCAAAGGCGGCGGCATACTTCAGCGCGGAACGCGCATGCGGCGTAAAGTCGGTCGGGAAAAGAATGTTGCGGAAAGAAGACATAAGGAGATTTCGGATTGCGAATTTCGAAATTCGAATTGCTATTTACCAAACAAGAAATCCGCAATTCGCAATCCGAAATTCGAAATCTTTAAAGAACTTTCGTGCCCGCGATACGATCAAGCTGTGGCAGGAAACCTGAGCGGGCCAGAATCTCGTTGCGCTTTCGCGTGACCGAAAACAACTCGAGCGCGACGCGTTCGCGGACCCGCCTGGCGCGATCCCCGGTAGCGACATTGTTGACCACGCGGCGCAGCGCTTCACTTAGTCCGATCACATATGGTCCGATTGGCAGCTCGCCGGTTAAGGTCACGATCGAATTCGCATAGGTAAACTCGCCGGACATCGGGTCAAGAAAGGTGTAATCGTCGGCCAGCTCTAAACGCGCGGCGTGAAAGAGCGCAGCGAAGTCCGCGCCGGCGCCTGTCAAAGCGCGTTCAACTCCGCCAATCAGTTCACCGCTCGCCTTCATCACCGCGCCCCACTCGATTTCGTCCATCGAATCGGTGGCCCCCTCCGCCGGCTCGAATACCTGATCTGAAGCAACCGCAAAGCTCTCTTCTGCGGCAGTCGCGTCTGTGAGAGGCTCCGATTCCGCGCGGCTTTCCAGCGGCGGAGTTTCAATCTGCGGCGTCAGAATCGGTTCATCTGAAACGGCAGTTACATGATTGGTTTCAGTTGGAGCATCTTGCGCGTGATCCACGCGAGGGTCGTCCTTCGAGACTGAATCCAAACCCTCGGTTTCAGTTTTCGGAACCGCGATGTTTTGCACGGCGACGGCTTCATCGGGTCCCTCAAAGACGCTAATCGTCCCCGGCGTTTCGCGCGCGCGCAAAACCAGGCGATGGAGGGCGGCTTCTTCGAGAGTGTCGGTGCCGGCCGCGCGATCTATCTCATGCACCAGCGGAGTATTCGAGCCGGTCATGAAAACATCCGCCGTGTAATCCTGCAGCTCGACGCGCACGCGGCCGATGAATCCGCGCTGGGACAAATTACGCAGCAACGCCCAGAGATTGACGAAGGTCGTGTCGAGATTCTCGTACAGGACGCGCGATTTCGATTCCGAGTTCATTGGCCGATCAGTTTAAGGATTGCAGCGGAGCATAACAAGGCAAGGCTGAAAAGGCAAAAGCGGAGTGGCATAGACTTCTGTCTGTGATTCGAGGCGGCCCAAACCTCAATCGCAGTATCAGAAGCCCGACCGTCAGAGAGGGCTCGCTCCGCAAGACGCCCTCCCTGACGGTCGGGCTTCTGACACTAAGCGACAACCAAAAAGCTTGAAAGTTCGGACCTGACACTTTACACTCCGCACGTTCTTTCGCGACCACTGCAAGATCGGCATCGAATTCAAACTTCGGGAGGCACACCTTGCTTCGCGGAATCTTTCGCACAAAAAACCTTGACGATCTCCTGGCGGCAACGCAGGAGGAAGGCCACAAACTCAAACGCTCGCTGGGCCCGATCAATATCACGTTGTTAGGCATCGGCGCGATTATCGGCGCGGGCATCTTTGCCACCGTCGGAACTGCTGCCGCGGGTGATGCTGCACGCCCCGGCGCCGGTCCGTCGTTGACGGTCTCGTTCATGATCACCGCCGTGGTGTGCGCGTTCACCGCGCTTTGCTATGCCGAGATGGCAGCCATGGTGCCGATCTCAGGGTCCGCTTACACCTACTCCTACGCCACCCTGGGAGAGTTGGTGGCCTGGATTATTGGCTGGGATTTGATTCTCGAGTACGCGATCGGCAACGTTGCCGTAGCGATTAGCTGGGCCAACTATTTTCGATCGTTCATGCAGGATGCCTTTGGGGTCAATATCCCCGACTGGTTGGCTACTGACTTTCGCACTGCCAGAAAAATTCCCGGACTACTGGAAAATGCGCCCCACCTCTTTGGCAAACCAATAGTCTTCAATTTGCTCGCCTTTGGCATCGTGATGCTGATCACGGTGGTTTTGGTTTGGGGCATAAAAGAGTCCGCCGGGTTCAATGCCGGCATGGTGATGATCAAGATTCTGGTGCTCTTGTTCTTTATCGGCGCTGCCTTCTACTTCGTATCGCCGTCGACGATGGCGAAGAACTGGCATCCTTTTCAGCCGAATGGATGGGGAGGGACATTGGCCGGCGCTGCGGTAGTGTTCTTTGCCTACATCGGGTTTGATGCCGTCTCGACGGTGGCAGAGGAAACGAAGAACCCTTCACGAGATCTTCCGATCGGCATTATCGCGTCGCTGGTCATCTGCACCATCTTTTATGTTCTCGTAGCTGCGGTCTTCACGGGCATGATCCCGTATGGCGAGTTGAAACTTCGCCTGGCGACTGAGCAAGCCGAACCACTAACAATGGCGCTTAATCACGTCGCTCCCAATGCGCGTTGGGCCAGCGCCGTGGTGGCTTTCGGATCGGTAATAGCGCACACCGCCGTTTTGCTGGTCTTCCAACTCGGACAGCCGCGCATTTTCTTTTCCATGGCGCGCGATGGATTGCTGCCGCCGGTGTTTGCGAAAGTCCACCCGAAATTCAAGACGCCGCACGTGACCACGATTCTAACGGGCGTGATCGTGGGCGGCTTTGCGGCGGTCATGAGCATCGACGAGATGGTTGACTTGACGAACATCGGGACGCTGTTCGCATTTGTTCTGGTGTGCATCGGAATCACGATACTGCGCTACAAAGATCCGAACCGGCATCGGCCATTCAGGGTCCCGCTCGGAGCGTGGTTCTTACCTATGCTCGGCGCTCTGTCATGCCTCTTCCTGATGTACTACCTGCCGCCTACGTCGTGGTGGCGCTTTATCGCGTGGCTAATGATCGGGCTTTCCGTCTACCTCTCGTACAGTTATTCACGTAGTCAGATTGGGCGCGGGTTGGGAAGACCAGAAAAGACTCCGGGATGGCTAATGCTTCTGGGACTGGGATCGCTTCTGATCGCGGTGGGGATCTTGATAGTTCCGCACGATGCCTCTCTGAATGAACTGTTGGGTAACGTCAATTCAGGCTTTGCTGCAGGTCAACGCACAATAATCGCCCTCGGTGCGATTGCGATCGGGTTGGTGTTATCAGCGTTGGCAGTGATCGTAGGTTTCTTGAAACGCGGGGCCGCTGAATAGTGTAGTTAAGTGGCACAGACTTCAGTCTGTGGTTTCCGGTGTTGTCGAATTGACTAATGAGAATCACAGACTGAAGTCTGTGCCACTTCTATCTCCGCTTGAGGTCTTTGATGATCTCCCGGCTCGCATTCGCGCCCGGCATTCCCGTCACGCCGCCGCCAGGATGTGTTCCCGCGCCGCACAAATACAATCCATCAATCGGCGTGCGATATCGCGCCCAACCGATCAGCGGTCGAAAAGCGAATAGTTGATCCACAGACATCTCACCGTGATGAATATGCCCGCCGCCTAGGCCGTATTTCTCCTCAAGGTCGAGCGGCGTGATTACCTGTCGCGCCACGATCGACTCCTTCACGTGAGGTGCATAGTCTGAAAGCGCGTTCACGACAATGTCGCCGAGTTCTTCCCGCCGCGAATTCCAGTCTCCATCCTTCAAATGATACGGAGCGAACTGTGCGTGAATCGACATCACCTGTGCTCCGGCCGGCGCCAGCGTCTGATCCGTTAGAGAAGGGATCGTGATATCGAGGTATGGTTGGGGCGACATGTCGCCGTACTTGGCCGCATCAAACGCGCGTTCGAGATAATCAATGTCCGGCCCGATATGAATGCGTCCGGAAAGCTTCTCGTTTGAATCCCCGTTACTAAGGGAAGAGAACTGCGGCAAGACTGAAAGAGCGAGGTGAACTTTCGCTATCGTGCCCTTCGCTCGATAGTTGCGAGCCTTATTGAGAAAACTTGGATCAAATTCGGCTGGATCGACGAGCTTTAGAAATGTAGTTCGCGGGTCGGCGTTTGAGATCACGGCCCGGGCCGGAATCGCCTCACCACCAGTCAGCACGACACCAATGGCTTTGCCGTCTTTGATACTAACACTCGCAACTTCCGCGTTTGTACGAATCTCCGCACCGGCGTCGATCCCTGCTTTGGCTAGCGCTTGCGATAGTGCGCCCATGCCGCCTTTGACGAATGTGGACGGCGCGATCGGGTGTTCGTCCATTGCCGCCTGCAGCAGCAAGGCCGCGCTCGTTCCGGCCGACCATGGCCCCGCAAACGCGCCGAAGATGCCGCGTGCAGCGACTATCGCTCGCAGCAGTTCCGTCTCGAACCATTCGGTGGCGAGATCGGCAACCGCCATCGGGCCATATCGCAGCAGGCGGTATTCGTCCTTCTTACCCAGACCACGAATCGCCAGACCAAGTTTGCCGAGGTCCCACAGCTCTCCCTTGGAAAGCCTGTCGATATCCGGCGGCGTCATCCGCAGCAGTGGCGCGAGCGCGCGACCGATGCGCGCAAACGTCCAGACAAAGTCGGGGTAACTCTGCGCGTCTTTTGCCGACACCTGGCTCAGTTCCTCAGCCGTGCGCTTCGCGTCTTCAAAAACACAAACTGAGTGACCGTCGGCGTGGGGTGCGAACACACGAACTGTGGGTTTGATGAACTCGAGACCATGACGTTCCAACTGAAGATCTTTGAGAATTTGAGGTGACAGCGGCCCGGTCGTTTGGGCAAGGGTCGAAGCCCGAAAGCCGGGATGGAATTCTTCGGTGACGCAGGCGCCGCCAACAACATCGCGCCGTTCGAGCACGAGAGGTTTCAATCCTGCTTTAGCGAGATAGCACGCCGTGACCAGACCGTTGTGGCCGGCGCCGATGATGATGATGATGTCTTTGTCTGCTTGTGCCAATTGATTTCCCGGGTCGAGGCCTCTAATCGCGTTAATGTGCGGCTCTGCCGCAGCACATTGCGGTAAGGCTCTGCCTTACCGGCAGACTGCTATTAAAGTCATCCGAGGCTTTGCCTCGTACGTCGAGGCAGAGCCTCGACGTAGGTTTTATGGAGCGAGTGACGGAAAGCCGGAGGCTTTCCGCAGTGTGCGGCGGCAAAGCCGCAAACGCTGCGCCTGTCGCCGCAATCAAAGAGTTCCCTACCTGTCTTTCAAAATCTCCATTGCCGCGTTGCGCCCGCTGGCGCCCATGATACCGCCGCCCGGATGCGTGGCTGAGCCGCACATGTAGAGATTGCGAATCGGCGAACGATACTGAGCCCAACCCGGCGCGGGCCTGAGAAAGAAAAGCTGCTCCAGCGTCAGCTCACCCTGAAAGATATTTCCTTCCGACAAACCAAACTCGCGTTCCAGATCGAGTGGCGTCAGGACCTGCCGGTGCAGAATGATGTCTTTGATATTCGGCGCGTGCTCGGCAATGGTATCGATCACTGTGTCGCCAAACTCTTCGCGCTGATCGTCCCACGTTCCTTCTTTCAGATTGTAGGGCGCGTACTGCACAAAACACGACATGACATGTTTGCCGGGCGGCGCGATTGAAGGATCGGTCAGACTCGGAATTACTATGTCGATATACGGACGGCGCGAATAACGCCCATACTTGGCGTCGTCGTAGGCGCGTTCCATATATTCGACGCTCGGCGAAATCGAAACCGCGCCGCGAAGGTGCGGCCCGGCGCCAGGCATGCATTTGAAATCGGGCAAAGCATCCAGCGCCAGGTTTACCTTGCCCGATGAACCGCGAAACTTGTAACGCTTGATGTCATCGACAAAATCATTTGGCAGATGCTCTTCGCCAACCATCTTCATGAACGTTAGCCGCGGATCGACGCTCGACGAAATAATATCAGCGTAGATTTCATCCCCGTTTACAAGGACGACGCCCTTCGCCTGGCCACTCTTCAAAATGATCTTGGCGATTGGGGCTTCGGTGCGAATCTCAGCGCCGGCTTCGCGGGCCGCGTCGCCAATCGCATTTGAGATCGCCCCCGTCCCGCCACGTGAAAGACCCCAGGATCGAAACGCGCCGTCAATCTCTCCCATGTAGTGATGCAGAAGGACGTAGGCCGTGCCCGGCGAACGCACACCCAGGAACGTGCCGATGATTCCCGACGCGGACATCGTCGCCTTGAGCACGTCGGTCTCGAACCATTGATCGAGAAAGTCGACGGCGCTCATGGTCATCAACTGCACCTGGTTGTATTTGTCGTCGGCAGAAAGCTTCTGGAAGCGGCGACCCATCGTGAGCAATTCCATCAAACCTTTGGGATTGAGCGAAGCCGGATCGGGTGGCGTCATGTTCATGATCGGTTTGACGAAGTGCGCCATCTCGATCATTGCCTTGCCATATTCATCGTAAGCTTCGGCATCAAGTTTAGAGTGCCGAGCGATCTCGCGCCGTGTCTTCGCATGATCGTTGACGCGCCAGAGATGATCTCCGTTCGGCATCGGCGTAAAGGTGCCGTCGAGTGGCAAAATCTCCAGCCCATGACGAGGCAGGTCGAGCTCACGAATGATCTCAGGACGCAGCAGCGACACGACGTACGAGCAAACTGAAAACTTGAATCCGGGAAAGACTTCTTCAGTCACTGCCGCTCCACCAAGCACGTGTCGTCGTTCGAGCACCAGCACGCGCTTGCCCGCGCGCGCGAGATACGCGGCGTTAACCAGACCGTTGTGACCACCGCCGATGACAATGACGTCGTATTTAGTCATCATGTAGCGCAAGTTGTTAACTTGCGTACGTAAAAGTAACAGAACTTGCTTGATGAAGATTGGCAAGCATACTTATAATCACTCGCCCTGACAATTCGTCGTGGTTGTCTGACTGCTGAAGTTAATGGAGGGAGTCATGCCGATTAGTCAAACGTTGTTGCCTGAATTCGATCATGAAATGACGAACACCCGCAAAACTCTGGAACGGGTTCCGGAAGAGAAGTTCGACTGGAAGCCGCATCCGAAATCGTCGTCGCTGGGAGGTTTGGCCACACATCTCGCCAACATTCCCAGTTGGACCGCGCAAACTTTCGATCGTGATGAGCTGGACATTGCTCCGGTGGGCGCCGAACCGTATCGTCTGGAAGAGGCGAAGTCTCGCGATGCCTTGCTCGAAGCCTTTGACAAGAATGTCACGTCAGCACGAGCGGCGCTGAAGGCCGCGAGCGATGAGAACTGGCAGGGGAAGTGGTCACTGCTAATGGGCGGAAATCCAATCTTCACTCTGCCGCGCACGGCGGTAATGCGCGGGTTCGTGATGAACCATCTGATCCATCATCGCGCTCAACTCGGCATCTATCTGCGCTTGCTCGACGTGCCGGTGCCCTCGATCTATGGGCCATCGGCAGACGAAGGCGGCTTCTAGCGCCTGGTCGGAATCGGGGGCGACCGGGTTCTTTTGAACCGGCGATCGGTTGCCCGCGTAATACCCGGCAGAGATTTTCTTTAGAGGACGCTATGCATTGCCCTCGGTGTGGAACCAACGCTACGATCGGCCAACAGTTCTGCCGATCATGTGGCCTGAGTTTGGAAAAAGTTGCCGAGCTGCTCGGCAACGAACCGCCGTTCGAAACCTCAACCCGACAGACCGAACTCGCCCGCTTGCGAGAGCGGCAACAGAAGTTCAAGGAATGGGGCGGCATCGCGGGCCTAATAACCTTTGGCCTCACCCTGCTCTTGTTCATCATTGTCGTAGTAAGTCAGATGATTCTGAAGGGCGGCGCTCTTATTGGCGTGGGAATGCTCCTAATTCTGCTGGCAATCGGCGCGGGGATTATGGGCGTGTTCCAGGCGTATTCGAAGTCTCTGAAAGAGAAGCTGGCAAATCCTCCTTTACCCAAACCCGACGAATCGCGCGAGGGGCGAAAGCTACAAGCTTATCGCGAGGCGGTGCCCTCCGTGACTGACCGCACCACCGAGCTGTTGACTCCAGCCAGGGGAGCCGACACAGGAAGGATGGATGATTAAGACGCACGGCCTCACGCGATCAGTCTGGCAGTAAAAGATCCTGAGTCTAGTCAGGAATCAAAGTTCTTTTACGGCTGCTGATCTTATCGCCTCCGCAACCGTGACGGCGTCGACCGCTGCCTTCACGTCATGAACGCGCACGATGTGCACTCCCTTCAATACTGCAGCGGCGATGCTCGCGATTGTTCCATGGAGGCGTTGGTCCGCCGGCGCGTCATCGAGCAACTTTCCAATGAAGGACTTTCGTGAAGTTCCAATCAAGATGGGAAAGTCAGCGAACTCGTGCGCCAGTTGATCAAGGTGCGCGATGATCTCGACGTTCTGGGCGGCGGTTTTGCCAAAGCCGATTCCGGGATCGATTGCAATGCTCTCTGCCGACACGCCGCGTTGTTCGGCGACGGCAATACTCTCGCGCAGACCGCGGATGACTTCGCTAATGATGTCATCTACCGGTGGTAACTGTTGCATCGTCTTCGGCGTTCCGCGCGAGTGCATCAAAACAAGTCCCGCCTTAACCTTTGCCACTTCATCGGCAATCGCGGGATCGAATCGCAATGCTGAGATGTCATTGACGATCTCTGCACCGGCTGCGAGGGCCGCGCGCGCGACGGAAGACTTGGTCGTATCAACTGAGATTGGCATCGACGTTTCGGTCGTCAGCCTCTTGATCACAGGAATTACACGTCGCAGCTCTTCCTCTTCAGACACGAATGCGGAACCGGGGCGGGTTGATTCTCCGCCGATGTCGATGATGTCCGCGCCTTCAGCGATCATTTCCAGGGCGTGTTCGACTGCGCTCTCGGGCGAAAAAAACTTTCCGCCATCGCTAAAGCTGTCAGGGGTGATATTGAGCACGCCCATCACGAGCGTGCGTTCGCCGTAAGGCAACGAACGGCGCGCGAATTTCCATTGGCGAATTGGCATTAAGGCAAAAGTAGAAAGGAAGTGGGCAAAAGTAAAGACGCTGGAGGGCGGGCGTCTCCTCCCTTGAACTCACAATGGTCCAAACTCGCGGGTCCTGCAAGATGCCGGCGAACCGCACGCAGGATGCGTGCGCTCCAAAGCTCGCCTTGACCACGCTTACAGCGGTTTGTTATAAAAACCGTTCGTGCTTAGCGCGAGATCGAGCGCTGAGCATCCGCAATTATTCCGCAGTAGCTCAATGGCAGAGCATTCGGCTGTTAACCGAAGGGTTGTAGGTTCGAGTCCTACCTGCGGAGCCAATTTCTAGTAATGTAGCTATGTAAAGACAGGCTTTAGCTTAATGAGTCGGTAAGGCCTGTCACAACTGAGTCACAAAGTCTTAGCTTTGGATGCCGATCTGGATCCAGGGCCTTTTCTTTTTTGGGTGTTTGATATTGCCCTTACCGATATTAGCGAGGGTACGGTGTCACGCGGTGTATGAGGCTTGAACCAGATATAACTATGGACTTATGGGTTCGGTTACCGATAATTCCGTGGACATCATGTCCCACAGCTCGCGTGGCGGTCATTCGTTGCACCGGTGAGCAAACCTTGCAGGAATAAGCACCGCGAGCGACGCTTGGGCTTACCGAAAGGCAAAGCTTCTAAACAGGCGCGACTTGATTGACGAAGAATTCTCTAAATCCTGATTCTCATAATGCCCGCATTGCTGATCTGACCCGCGCTTTTACTCTGACACGAAATTTTCAACCGAGACATGGAAGTAGATCGATGTCCCTCATCCAGTCTGAACCAGCACAACTAGTGTCGACATCGCAATAAGGCGATGGACCCAGCGGTTCCGAGACTTCGCTCATCCATCACAGATCAGGTCTCATTGACCAGGTGGACGATGAAACGCGGCTGGTTTGGCGTCGCCGTTACTATCAGCGCCCCGCTAAACTGACCCTCACTGCTGGGACTGAAGTTGGCCTTACAAACCTGCAGTTTTTTGCCGGGATCGATCCGCCCAGCTTTCGTCTTTAAAGGTAAAGACGCCCGGACGGAGTATCAATTCCTACTCCGCCCATCAATCACCACCGACGGCCGCGTATTCTGAACTGTGATGGGAAGCTCTTTAGTCGATCCCGTCGTGACTGGGGCCGAAGTCGACGAGTTGACAGAGCATCCCGCGTCTCGCATCGATCCTGGCGCATCGTTACCAGTAATCTATCAAGACAAATAAAGTCTTTTGCTGAGCGGAAGTTGAGTTTATAATGACCGTATGAACTTTACGAGAACTGAGGACCGTTTGGGGTCCGAAGAGGTTGGCGGAGCGCCCGTCGATCCCACGCCGCTGGCGGGCACCTGGTTGAATACCGACAAGAAGACTCGCGGAATTGCCAAGCTCGTTTTGACACAAGATAACGGCGCCTTAAAAGCCCATGCATTCGGTGCCTCTGATCCGGAAGCGTGCGACTGGGGAGAGGTCCCCGGGTTTGCGTTCAGCAGCGGAGTGAGTTCGCCGGAAGGAATGGCGTTTACCGCGCTTTTCGATTTTGGCTTCATGGAGACGCTGCTTGCGGTTTATCTCAAAGGCGGGATTCTGGTGCTGGATAGCTTTAACACTTTCAGAGACGACTCTGGCCGCTCGAATTATTTTTCCCGAGAATTCTTTCATAGTTAGAAGAAGCTGAGATCGACTCGAAGCGACGCGGAAGACATAACATGCGGCTCGAATTCACGAGACAAAATGACTTACCGGAAGCGGATGGCGCGGCGGGCCGAGGGACGATCAATCCCTCATCACTGGTGGGTATCTGGCATAGTTTTGATACGGAGACGCGAGGCATCATCAAGTTAGTTTTGTTGGAGCAGCGAGGGGCTTTGACTATGCAGGCTTTCGGAGCGGGTGAGTCGTCCGAAATTGACTGGGGAACGGTTCAAGGTCAAGCCTTCGCTGCAAGTGTCGACGGAGTAGAAGGCGTCGCCCTTAGAGCTTTCTATGATTTCGGTTTCCTGGAGACGCTAGTAGCCGCCTACCTCAACAAACGGATCCTGGTGGTTGACACCTATAACACTTTTAAGGATAAGCGCGCGCGCGCCAATTACTTTTCCAGAGATCATTTTTATCAGTAGGCCGCCCTATCCAAACCGAACCGGATCTTTGAGGATCGGAAGAGGCCCAATCAGACAGGCATGAGTTCTGACATTTACGGGTCAATCAGTAGTGAAGGGGACACAATGAACGGAGCGCGAGTTGCGCGAATTAGTCAGCAAAAAGCCGCTGGAAATATGGCCGGCTCCGCGGCTCAGGGAAGTGGGTCCGGGCTCAGCGAGTCAGCACTCAAGGAAGAGCAAACCCGACAGTTGCTTCGAAGTTTCGGAGACGGCGACATAGACGCCTTCTGGAGACTTTGGGATCTGCATCACGGACATCTATACCACCTTTGTCTATGGCAGATGGGAGGGGTACACGATGACGCGGAAGAAGCGCTCAGCCGGGCAATGCTCCGGGCCTTCGAGAAACTTCCGGGCAACAGTCACCAGATTCAAAACTTTAGGGCCTGGCTGAGCAAGCTCACCCTAAACCTGTGTGTGGATGTACACCGAGAACGCACCAGGCAGATCCGGAGGCTAAAAAGCATTGAAGATCTCTGGTTCGGCGCCAGTGAGCTATTGACCGCTGTTGCGAACTCGCCAGAGGAAGCGTTCCTGAGTCGGGAGATCTTCGGTCACCTTTGTGATGAGGTCGACGATCTTCCTTTGCCACTGCGCGAGCCGTTTGTGCTTCGCTTCTTCCAGGAGATGGCTTACCGAGACATTGCTACGCGCCTGATTCTATCGACCGAGAACGTTCGCAAACGGATACAACAAGCCAGAGGCATCTTGCGAGAGCGGTTGCAGCGGGTCAAACCGGCGCGTCGGCCGGCGACGCGGACGATCAACGGCACAAGAGCCTTCGTGGCAACCAACATCCCGCTTTCGTAGAAAACGGCAGACGTTCTCCAGCCGGTTAGTGCCCCAATTTGAGTTTCAGAGTTCAGCCGTCAGGCTGCGAGGAGGACCAAGCTGAAGCTTGAGATCTAGACCGGCTCACCCACCTTTCAGCGAAGAGTTGAACAAAATAAGCTACTGTTTTGTTCGTGCCTCCAGGATCAACTTTTGCGCATTATCGAACCTCAAGCCAACTGACGGAGACTCGAGATAGACGTAATAGAATCCCTCCTGCGGTGCCTCAAACAAAATTTCGTATATGCCCCGCTCGACTTCTTTGGCCATCTGACGGCTTTGCCATATTCCGGGCGCCAGGAAAATGAGGGAACCAACGTCAGTCAGGCTGGCTTTGAGTTCTTTTGTTTTTGGATCGGACAACCTGAACCGCAAGCGGGTGCTTTCGCCAACTCGAATCGTGCGACTGCTAACGAGCGGCTCAATCCGCACGCTGCCGAAGTCTCTAGTTGCCTCCAGGTCCGGATCGGTCTCCACCCGCACTGGAAAGCAGTGAACAATCCGCGGCGTGTCGAGCAGAAAGGCGAGATCAAAAAGGCCGGCACGAGTCAACCGCGCGGTGGTTTCGTATAGCCCAGGCGACTGTTCCTTCAAGCTGCGATCTACGACCAGGACCGCTCGTGGCTCGCGGGAATAGTTGCTGAAGGTTCCCATCGGGGCCGCCATGCCTTCTTTGTAATAATAGATAGATTTGTCAGCGGGGTTGGCGACCAGAACTGCATCTTCTCCCGGGGCCTGGACGATCGCATCGGCCGGACTGCTTTTGGATGTCTTACCCAGAGGCTGCTGTCCACCGGGAAAGTCAAATACCGCCACCTGCGCCGTGGTCACGTCACTCTTGGGCAGCTGCATCATCGTCACTATCTCACTTCGTTGAGAGCGGATATAAGCAAGGCTATTGGAGAAAGAAACCTGATCGGGGCTATTCCGAATATCGGCAGTTTGAATAATACGGTTGGAGGCCGTATCGAATATGTGTACAAGGTCTTTCGCTGGATTTGGGATAAAGCCGAATCGTCCTCCTGGGGCAAACTTGATGTGGCCAAGTCCGGGCTCGCCCTCGATCCTCGCAACGACCTTTTGTCGCAAGCCATCGATGGCGGCTATAGTGCCGTCAGTCTCATCCACCACGTAGGCCACGCCGGCCGCTTGAGAAAATGCGATCGAAGAAGGTCTTCGCCCTGTAATTATGTCGCTTATTTTTTTGAGACTTCTGACATCGATTACTGAAACTGTGCCGGCTTCACTGTTCGTCACGAAGGCGAAGCGATTATCGTTGCTGAGCGCTATTTCGTGGCGGCCCTTCCCGGTTGAGATCCGCGCTGCGATCGTTAATCGTTCTCCGTCAATCACGGCGACTCCGGAGTCTTCACCGCTTTCCGTCGATCCATATCCTATCCAAACATTCCGGCCGTCAGGTTGAACGACAATTCGACTCGGACGTGATCGCACGTCGATATTTGTTAGGACTTTCCAGGCGAGGCTATCAATGATTGCGACTTGATTTGAGTCCGGCATCGAAACAAACAGTAGCTTGTTGCCAGCAGTCAGGGCCCAGTCTTCACCGGGGCTTTTCAAACTGACCAGCGCCAGAAGCTTCGAACCGCCATAACCGAAATGCGGATCAATAACCGACACGGTCGCGTCGCCGTTTAGCGCCAGGACATAGTAACTGTTCAAGTCGAGTTGCGGGCGTGCCAGCACGCTGCCACCGATGAAACTCTTAATCTTTGTGGTACAGTCGGCGCTTTCGCCGGTTTGCTGAAGATCCATCCAGGCCGCCGGATGAGTTCCGGTCACCGGCGCGCCACTAGCTGCGTAGCTGATCTTGATTTGAACTGTGACGTAGTCCCCCTCGCGTAATGAGGTGCCTGTTTTGTTGGCCGCCGACAAGGGTCTAACGCTCATGTCGACCGCAATACCCTGGAAGATTGCTCTTTGCTCCGCAGGTTTCGATTGATCTGGTGCAGGGGATGGCTGCGCAACTGGCGTGGGCCGAGGCGTGGCCGTTGTTGTCGCCTGGACCGAAAGCTTACCTCGGCCTTCACTCTGGGCGGCAGTGCGCAACTCAAGACAAATCACGAAACAGCACATCAGCGCTAAAGTGCCCGTATTGAATTTATTCATAAGCTTGAGAAGAACCAGCGAAAATATTTGCGACACCTGGCCCTGCCTTCATCCGGGAGACTCCCGCGGATCGCGCTCAGTGCCGCTGTCATGTTTAGCAAAATCCGACTTTATTAACAAGATAGCTCTTGCTGAATCTCTGATCTGTCAACCAAGGCCGGCTCAAGTTGATCCGGGAACTTCACAGTTGTCTGATTCACGTCGTCTTAACAATGAATGTGTGTCTCGGTTGCGGTATGACAAAATCACAAACTATGGCTAGTCACCTCCAACGACCGCAACCTCCGTTTGAGATTTGCTGATCTGGAGCAGGGAGCGCAGGATGAGTGAATGTGAACGAGAGGATAGAAACAGCGAGCGTTCAGATTTGGATGGCGCTCGTAATTCCTGGTCCAAGGACACAGAAGCTGCTGATCTGAGCACCGGAATTCTTGCTTCGCTCCAAACTCTCGGGTACGCGCATGTCGCTCGGCCGCATACTGCCGGCGACTTTGAAATGACAGCGTGTCAACTAGGTTCGATCGTCCTGCGCACAGACCTGGCGATTACGCCGGAACGCAGTTCAATCGTCTACAAATCAGATGAAATCAGGCTTCATCAGGATAATCCGGAAGTTAACACGCTGGGTTGGTACTGCGTCCAGCAGGATGAGATTGACGGGTCAGCTCTCCTGCTTGATACGGGGGATATTGTCGCCCACTTCTCCCGCGGCGAGATTGTTACGATGACCACAATAAACGTGCGGTACCCGGATCCCGATCAGTCTCGGCATAACCCGGACAGAGGATTGACTGCCTATCTGCTCTGGCCGCTCGTGAATGAGAAATCCACCCGCACGGAAGTTTATTACGTTCCGTGGCTGTTGGCTGATTCTTACGACGAAAATCAGCGGCGCGTGCTGGCGAAGTTCACCGAATACCTCCGAGCAAAAGAGGAAACCCAATTGGTCCGAATCAGACTAAGAGCGGGAGAGAGCCTCTTCATTGACAACAACCGCATGTTGCATGGCCGTGGTTCGATTTCCCAAAACAGCAAGAGATTTCTGAAGCGAGTATGGATCAAGCGCTGAGATTTCACTGGAGCCTGTCGCGGGTGGGCGACAACCTGAGATCATCCAGACCGCTGGCCGAACAGGCCGGGGTATTGAGCTTTGATGAGCAGGTTGATTTCTGTCGCCGGGCCGAAGCGTGCGACATCGAATCCGTCCTGATGGCGTTCGGTTTTACCAGGCCAGATCCGGTCGTGCTGTCGATGGCGCTCGGTATGGAAACCTCAAAGATGAAATTCATGGTCGCGATTCGTTCCGGGGTGGTCACTCCCACCCTTTTCGTTCAACAAATCAACACCCTCTCCAGGCTGACTGACGGTCGCGTTACCGTGAACATGGTTACTGGCCACATACCTCGTGAGCTGGGATATTACGGCGACTTTCTATCGCATGACGAAAGATATGCGAGAACTGATGAATTCCTGACGATTTGCCGTGCTTTCTGGCGGAGTGAAGGTGAAGTCAACTTTAGCGGCAAATACTACAAGATCGAAAACGGCACGGTGAACATCCCCTTCATGTCCGATCGGACCGCGGGACCCGAAATTTTCCTCGGAGGCAATTCGCAACTTGCGGATGAGATGGCCGTCAAGCACGCGGACTGCTTGTGGCGATTTCCCGACGCCCCGGAGAAACTGCGAGCGCGGGTCCAACACCTGAAAAATAACAAGACAGAGGTCGGGCTGTTGGTCTCCGTAATCGCGAGGGCAACGCGGGAGGAAGCGATCAGAGCTGCACAGGCCTTGCTGCAAACGGTAGGCGCAAAATCCAGAGAGGTCCAGAGCGAGGTGTCGCGCAAATGCGACTCGGTAGGTGTCAAGACGAACTTCAAACTTGCCGAGAGCAGCGAATCGCAGTGGTTGACTCCATGTTTGTGGGTCGGCGCCATTCCTTATCTGGGTGCCCCGGCAATTGCCCTGGTAGGTTCATCGGAAGAGGTGGCAGGGGCCATCGTCGAGTACAAGCGAATCGGCATCTCTCAATTCTTATTCATGGGCTGGCCAGACCTTGAAGAGATGATCCATTTCAGCCAGGAAGTCTTGCCGCTGGTCAGGCAGAAAGAACGAGAGCACGAGTTGGAGAGCGAGGTTGGAGCCGGGCGCAAGATCTCTTAAATTGGCAATCAGCAGCGCTTTCATCGGACGTCGCCGGAATCAAGAAAGGAGAGCAGTAGTCATGCCTTTGAGATTTCATTGGAGGCTACTCATGGGTGGCGAGACAGCGGGGATAACCAGAGCGGCAATGTACAGCCGGGTTGAAACCAGCCTCCCTGATCTCGAGGCCCAGATTCATTTCTGTCGTTGTGCGGAGGAAAGCGGGATCGATTCTCTGTTGACTGACTTTGGGTTTTCCAAGCCCGATTCGATTTTGCTCGCGGCGGCCCTGGGCCTGGCCACCCAAAAGATCAAGTTCATCGTCGCATACCGTTCCGGACTGCTCGGCCCCACCATTTTCGTACAGCAGCTCAATACTCTTTCGGCCTTAATCGATGGCCGGTTTTCTCTTAACATAGTGGCCGGCCATTCGCCCGACGAGCAGCGTTTTTATGGAGACTTTTTGTCCCACGATGAACGATATGCTCGCACTGAAGAGTTCCTATCCGTTTGCAGGGCTTTGTGGAAGCGAAATGGAGACGTGACCTTTAACGGTAAATACTATCAGGTTGAGAACGCGAAACTGAACATACCCTTCGTATCCAGCGATCGACAGTATCCGGAGATATTCATTGGCGGCAGTTCACCTCCGGCGCAAAGACTGGCCATTAATCACGGAACTTGTTGGATGCGGATTGCAGACGCGCCGGAAAAAGTGCTCCCCGCAATCCGTCCCGCATTAGACGCAGGTGTAGAGGTCGGAATGCGCATGGGGATCATTGCCAGGCCTTCGCGCGAAGAAGCCGTGCGCGCTGCGTATTCGCTAATCGAGTCCCTGGCTGTAGAGGCAAAAGATGCTGAGAAAGAGAACGAGTTCGTGAAGAGGAGCGATTCGACGTCGATCAAAGCCGCCTACGGCCTCGAAAATGAATGGCTGACTTCTTACTTGTGGACGGGAGCTGTTCGTCAGATCGGAGGACCGGCAATTGCGCTGGTGGGTTCGCCGGAAGAGATTGCCTCGGCCATCATGGAATACCGAGACATAGGCGTCACGCAGTTTATCTTCTCCGGCTGGCCCAAGCTTGACGAAATGGTTTACTTCGGCAAAGAGATTTTGCCGCTTGTCAGAAAGAAAGAGAACGCGACTGCCCGCGCAAACTCAAATTAGAGCGAGGTCTACCCGAATGGGGTTCAACCATGATTCGTTTCGCGATTCGCAGCGAGAGTACATATTCAAGTGCATTGCCAGATTCTGCCATTTGAACGGCTTGCGCCGAGGATACTATCTGGAGTTCGGTTGCCATCGAGGGAGAACCTTACGCCTTGCCTGGGATCATTCAAAGGAAATGTTTGACTGGACCTATGTTGCCTTTGATTCATTTGAGGGCATGCCGGAGATTACCGAAATCGACCACAACCCGATGTGGAAGAAGGGCTCCTCTGCAACCAGTGAAGCGGAGCTGATCGCCATCCTCGAAAGTGGGGGAATGCCGAGGGACCGACTGATCACCGTCCCCGGATTTTATGATCAAAGTCTGACCAGCGAAACCGCGGAGAGGTTACTCCCACAGAAGGCGGCGGTGATTTACATCGACTGCGATTTGTACATTTCCACCGTGCCGGTTTTGACGTTTATCAGAGCTTTTCTCCAAACCGGCACAATTATCATCTTCGACGATTGGTTTTGTTTATATGGAGATCCGGAACGGGGACAACGTCGAGCCTGGGCTGAGTTCCGCCGGGACCATCCCCATTTGCGCTTCGTCGATTTCATAAGCACCGGCGAGGCTCAAGGATTTATTCACATTGGCGAGCAAGAACCAGCGGTGGGCAAGAATCGATAGGTCGCGTCAGCTATGTTGCCGGCAGCGTTCTGTCCTTTCGGGTCGTTCTCTCTGGTCTCAACAGCGATGGCCAAGATATTCATTAGAGGACTCTATCCCTATACCAGCGGTTCCTCGGTTCCTCCGTCTGGAATCAGGGTAATGAGTTCGTATGAGCAATGGGCCAGATTTGAGTGCTTACTTAAAACGTGTCTTTCTGAACTGGGCCATCAAGTAATCGAGCAGCGGGAGCATCCGGCCACGGCCGACGATCTTCGCGGGGCCAGCTTCAGAATATACGCACACAAAACCAGGCGTGACCTGATCGGCAATCTGTTTTATAAGCAGATGCACCTGTCAGAGTTGTTTACGATAGACAATCTGGGCTGGGGCGCGGACCATTCAAAGATGCAAGAGCCACCCGACTTTCTCGATATCGAACCGGCGCAGGCGGAACAATTCGTGGCCTCATTGCGGCTTGAATTCCTGCAAACGGGGGCATCGAAAATCGCCCAACCGAATCGCGGTGGATCAAGCTCGTTGCCGGATGACTACATCTTTGTTCCGATTCAGACGCCGAGAGATTACGTTCAAGTGCATCATGCTCCGATTCCAGTGTTGTCCTTCGTTCGTCTCATAGCCGAATGGGCAACTGAGAGTCAGCAGAACGTCGTGTTCAAATTGCACCCGGGTCTTTTCCATACGGTTGATTGCGACAACCAAATCATTAATGCAGTACACGAGTATGCCGAGAGAAGTCCTTATGCTTTCTGCCGGCAGGCTAACGTCCATGATTTAATCGCAAACGCGAAGGGGGTCTTCACAATTAATTCCGGGGTTGGGTTTGAGAGCTTGATACATGGTAAGCCCGTGGTCACGTTCGGCGCCTGTGATTACCAGTGGGTGACTTTCCGGGCCACGGCCGACTCTTTGGACGCCGCCAGAGAATTCGTCTTTGGGTACCCGGACGAACTGCGACAATCCGCTTGCCGGTTTGTCTACCATTACTTCTTTCGTCATGCTTTCAGTATCCAGGCTAGATACGTCGCCGACTCGCGGCGCCGACTAATCGAATATTTGGCGAGCGCACTTGGCAACTGACTGTTCGCGTTCGGCGCCACCCAACAAACGCTCGATTCGTTTCCGGTTATGCAACAGAAGTCGAAAATTCCGCTAATGAAAAATGATTTCGGGGAGTGGGCGCAGCACTACGCTTCCATCCCTTACGATCATTACAAACAGGAGGTCTATCACCTCTTCATCGAAATTCTCGTGCATCTGAAGTCTCACTCGCGCGTGCTGGACGTCGGGGCCGGGCCAGGCAATCTTTCGTATGAGTACTTCAAACGCTATCCCAACAGTGCGTGCCGATTCGTCTTGATGGACGCCAGCCGCGAGTTGTTGAAGGTTGCCGAAAACCGCTTTGAATCGAGCGGCGGCCGGGTCAACACGGTAGTTAGATCATACAACTCGGAAGACTGGCATAAGGGTTTAGGAAAATTCGATGCGATAGTGTCGAACAATTCTTTGTTTCATTTGCGTCCGCAAAATCTGCTCAGGTTCTATGACGCCTGCTATCACCGGCTTAAAAGGAATGGGGTGCTACTTAACCAACAGGCCTTCGGGTACGAATCCCGAAATCGACCCGCCGTCATCGACGGCTTCTCCAGATTTGTGCAGACGATCCCGCAATGCATACTGCCGCAATATCCAGTGTCTGGGACGAAGATTGACCTGCGCCGTTTGCAGATTCAAAAGACAGCCGCGGGCAAGAGACGCGTCCGAGCAATTGAGCACGCGAGAGCGGCGGGGATCGAAATTGCCGAGGCAGATGAGCATCAGTATCTGACGGCGGAGAAACATCTGAACTGTATGCGACGCGCCGGCTTTACGGCCGGGTCTATTTGGCAGAAACGTGATTTTGCGGTGCTCATGGGCGTAAAAGGAAAGCCGCTTGGTGGCGATAGTCTTTGTAGGTGACCCGAAAAGAGCCAACGATGAGTTTCATATCTCAAAGGCACGGACAGTTCAAGTATTTTGACTTGCAACTGGGCCACCCGACATGGAGAGGGAAGCGGGTCCTGGACTTCGGCGGAAATATCGGCAACCTGCTTCGAGATCCGAATTCAACTATCGAACATGAAAAGTACTGGAGTATGGATGTTTCGAAAGATGCCATCGAAAAGGGCAACAAGGATTTCCCGCAGGCCCATTGGGTCTTTTATGATCGATATAACTTTGCTTTCAATTCCACCGGCATAGAAGGCTTGAAACTGCCGCCGCTGGGCCAGGAATTCGACTATATACTTGCCTATTCCGTTTTCACGCACACCAAACGTTCTGAAATGATCGACTTAATATCGCAATTGGAAAACTGGCTGACGGCCGAAGGAGTCCTGGCCTTTACCTTCATTGATCCGCATTTCAATCCGTCCAAAAGCAATGGCAACATTCGTCCCGGTTACTATAACGGAACTTGTCTAAGACAGCGCCTGGAACGAATGAAGCAGCACGACCCCGCGGGCGACGTCTTATTCCTATTGGAAAAGGCCAGGGGCGCGCGCTGGTGTATCTTGCTGAATGACCACGACCTTTACATCGAGAGCGAAGACTTTAAGCATTACGACTCGAGTGATAAGCAGTCGCTGTGCGCCTTCTACACTGCTGACTATTTGCAGGCGACCTATCCGGATGCAAACGTGCTGGCCCCGCCGCCAGGCGCTTACGCCCCCAGCGAGGAATCGGTATTGCAGCATTGTTGTGTCATTAGAAAGGATCGCGGTCGATGAAAGTATCTGTTTCACCTGAACAGGTCGAGCAATACGAGCGCGACGGTTTGCTTTTTCCGCTGTTGGTATTGTCGCCGGATGAAGTCTCGAGATTCCGCGCGGCCTTCGAACACCTGGAAGTCCGCCTCGGCGGCCGGCCGCAGCACCGGCAATTGATCCAGCCGCAACTCTGCTACCGTTGGGCTTACGATCTCGCGACGCATCCGGCAATCCTGGACGTGGTCGAAATGATGATCGGGCCCGATATTCTGGTCCACTCGACCTCGATCTTTCCGAAGTATCCACGGGAACCTGAGCAGATTTTATGGCATCAGGACGCGTACTACTGGGGCTTGAGTGTGCCGCGCTTGATTTCCGCCTGGGTCGCCCTGACTGAGAGTAACGTCGCGAATGGTTGCCTGCGCGTGGTCACGGGCACGCATGGGCAAGCAGTGCTGCCGCATCAACAAAGCTCGAGCTCTAAGAAGACCCGGTTGAGTTTGGAGGTAGCGGTTAAGGTTGACGAGACCCGAGCTACCAATGTGGTACTTGGGGCCGGGGAGATGTCGCTGCATCATCCGTACATCGTTCACGGATCGCGTCCGAATCGGACTGATGAAAAGCGAATCGGGTTTGCTATTCGTTTTGTCGCGCCGCAAGTAAAGCAATCACTCCCGCATCATGCGGTGATTCTGGCCCGTGGGCGGGACACCTATAAACACTTTGAGCAATTGAAAGAGCCACCGTCCGACAACATCGACGAAGGCATCGCCGCCCAGATCAAAGTGGCCGAGTTCATAGACTCAATTCCGCGAAGGTTTCAGTAGAGCAAGCCCAACGGTTTCCAGGTGGAGTTCGTTCGGTGAAGCCGGTGTATTCGAATGATAAGCGAGTGGCATCAGAAACAAAGGCTGCTGCAAACGGTTTTGCCGGATGGCTCCTGGCAAAATGAGCGCTGTTACGTGTTGGGCGGCGGCCCGTCTCTTAAGAATTTTGACCTTTCAGCCGTGACCGGCAGCCGCGTGATTGCGGTGAACCGCGCCTATGAAATCTGTCCCCAGGCAGACATTGTCGCCAGTTGTGATGATTGCTTTTACAGTTGGCACAAAGACGATCTGCGCTTCCGCAACCATGCCGGACTGAAAGTGATGATGCTGGTGGATCCGAATCCACACCTCAGGTCTGATGTCTGGGTTGTGCCTGGCAGAGTCGAGCGCTGCATCGGGTCGATCAGAGAAGGCCTGGGCCACGGCTGGAACAGCGGCTACGGCGCGCTCATGTTGGCCGTTGCACTCGGCTGCGACCCGATATACCTCGTGGGTTTTGACATGCAAGGGAATGCCGGCGCCAATACACAGACTTGGTGGCACGATGGATATCCCCTCCAAAACGATGCGTCCTGCTACCAGCGATACGTTGAGGAATTCAAGTGGGCGGCGGCCAGCGGTCTAATCAAATCGCGGGTCTATTCGTTATGTCCAACCGGCGGACTGCGAGACGTATTTCCTCGGCCTGAGCCAGTCTTCGTCAATTTTTACACTGCCGGCTGCGGCTACGATGATCATGCCAGGCGTCTGGTCGTCAGCCTGAATCGCGTGGGCGCGCTAATCGATCAGGAGTCGCTCAACTATCCCGGCAGTTGGGCCAGGGCCCAGGCCCTTAAGCCGCCGTTTCTGCAACGTAAATTGGAGGAGAACTTCCCGCACCCAATCATCTGGGTTGATGCGGACGCGATTGTTCGGCAGCGGCCGACACTCTTTTATCAATGGGCTGACGATCAGAACGCGCCTGACATTGGTGTCCATTATAGGAATGGAGACGAATGCCTGAGTGGTACGGTGTGGCTGAAGCAAAGCGAACTGACGCGGGATTTGCTCACGCGATGGGTGAAACTGCAGGCCGCTAACCCCGAAGAGTGGGATCAAAGACTACTCGAACACCTCATTAGCGAAAACCACGACCTCACGGTCGGGCGGCTACCGGCAACCTACTGCCAGATCTTTGACAGCATGAAGGATGCCGGCGAGCCCGTAATTGAACACTTTCAACATAGCAGGCAGGCGAAGGATCCCGCGGAACCGGATGCCAGGCAGGAGGTCGCGTTATGGAACCGGCCGGCATGAGTGAGGCCATCAAGAAGTCCTATGACGCGCCCAGAGCGGTAGAGAGCTATGGCAGAAACACAACGCTGCTGAAAGCAGAGGATGTCATCCTTTCCTACCTTTCCGGCGAACTTAGGGACAAGGCAATTTTGGACGTTGGGGTGGGCGCGGGCAGAACCGTGCCGTACCTGACTAGTCTTAGCCAGGACTATACCGGCGTCGACTATTCGGACAGCATGTTGAAATACTGCGCGGAGAAATACAGGGATACGAAGCTGTTGCTTTGCGACGCAAGGAATATGGATATCTTTGAAGATGGAGCTTTCGATGCCGTGTTTTGCTGTTGGAATATGCTCGACGATGCCAACCACGCAGATCGATGTCGCATGCTCAGAGAAATTCATCGCGTGCTCAGGCAGCAGGGGCGCCTTATTTTTTCCGCTCACAATCTGGATTTCAAGAGGAGATCCGCCTATAAGTTTCGCGGCTTTGTCCTTGCTCCAGGCCCGTTCGAATTGATCAAGCAGAACGCTGTGCGCCTTAAGAGATACTTCCAGGGGATTCTGAATCATCTTTATCACTCGAGACATGAGGAACACACGCCTGAGTATTCGATCGTCAACGATCCTTCGCACAGTTTTAGCCTGTTGACCTACTACATAAGGAAAGAAAATCAAGTAAAACAACTCGAAGCTTTGGGCTTCTCAGAGATCCAAATGGTCGATGAGCACGGTGACTTTATCAGCCTCGATTATGATTGCCGGGACGGTTGGATTTATTACATCGCCCGCAAAGCAGAGGGCCAGGTTTAGTTTCTTTCCGACCGAGATCTGGAAACGAATGAAAACTGTCTATCTGCATCTGGGCATGCCTAAAACCGGCACAACCTTCCTGCAAACCAGATGCTTCCCGCATCTCGAAGGCGTTAGCTACCAGGACAACGATATTGTTGAGTTACTAAATCGCGTAATTTATTCGAATCCCGTTATGCTTGATTTGAACAGTGTCCGGGATGAAGCCGATGGCTTGCTCAACCGAGTGAATAAAGACCGCCTATTGATTAGTCAGGAGCGTCTGTTTGGCGACATGCTGAGGAACTATCAGGACAACGTCTATCTAACCGGGTGCTTGAAAGTTATCTTTCCGAGAGCAAAACTCATCGTCGTTGTTAGAAGGCAGGATGATCTCGTCGAATCAATCTATAAACAGTCGCTGCAGTCATACTGCTACCAAAGGCTCAATAGCTTTCTCAACTATAGACACAAGACGTTTGCAGATGCGCTGGACCAGCACGGGCTACCCAACATCGACGTCAAACAAATCAACTTGTACGGCTATGTTAGAAACTACGTCGAGCATTTTGGCAAAGATAACGTGACCGTGCTTCCTTACGAGCTGCTGCGACGTGACCAGTCTGCATTCCTGAACAGACTGGCCGCCGCAATCAGCGTCGAACCCTTCCAACCGGCGGTACACCATGAAGAGAATAGCAGCTATTCGTGGCTTTCGTGCCGGATTGCATTAGTGTTGAATAGATTTGTCCGGGTTGAAGGAGATGGATCCAGAGTGCTCCAGTTCATTCCCAACAAACCCCTTTCGCGATTGCTTCCCAAAAAACCCGCGGAGGGAGGACTCGATAAAATCCTACGCGCCATCAACCGCCGCCTGACACTCAGGCACGCGCTGCAAAACGGAGTGGATAGAGTTATCTATGTCAGGCGCAATTTGATCAGCAAGAAGAAGCGCGAAAGGATAATGGAATTTCACCGGGAATCGAACGCGAGATTGGATCGGGAGTTCAATCTGGACCTTAAACTCTATGGTTACTACTAGTGGACCGCCGCTGACGCGCTAATGACCTGACGCCAGCGACGCGGCCAGCTCGAGCACTGCCAGGAGCCAGCCATCGAGACTCCACCGCTTTACCAGGCCGGCAATCTCGAATCGGCTGGCGAACATTTCTTCTCTTTCAGCTCGCAACTGTTTGAGTTTGACCACGATCTCGTGAGAATCGCCAGCGAGACGAACATATCGAGGAGCCTGTCCAGAAAAAAAAGGCGCCCAACCTACCGGCGTTGAGACGACGGGTAAGCCGGTAGCCAATGCTTCAAACAAAGGCAGAGGTCCGGCCTCAGTTGTGCTGGTAATCACGACGCAATCCAGATTTTGATAGAGCTGCGGGTAAGTTGAGATCGGATGTGAGCCTCTGTCATAGAGGCGGCAATCGACTCCGTTCGCGCGCAAGCCGGCGGCCGCGTCGCCGAGTCCGGATCCAATCAGCTCCACCTTCACTTGTTCAGGCCCGAGATCGAATTCCAACATGGCCTGAACAAACCAGCCCAACCTTTTCCTTGGATGTTCTCGCCCGATCCATCCGACGCTGAACCGGGCGGGTAATTGCCGGCGTGGAGTAAAGATCTTCAGCGCGCCCAACGGTCGCTCAAGAATCGGGATTCCCTCTAACGAAATTCCTTCATGAGTAAGGATCGCGCGCTGGTCAGGGTGAGAAAGCACCAAAGCTCCAGCATCGCGGACAGCTCCCCGAGAACCGTTTTGCCGATACATCTCATCGTCGAAGAGAACGTCGTGGATACAGACCACAGTTCGCCGGAGGTCGGGTGATTTAACCGCTTCCATGGTCCGCAGGGCCACCCATGTGTCAGCGGTCATCAGAGGCTGCTCCGAGATCGTTACTTCAAAGTCATGAATGTGGTTGAGACGCTGAAAGTGGTCTTTAAGATCTTCGAACAGCCAGCCGCGGTCTTCGGCATAGACGTTGATCTTGAGCATCGCTTTTTCCTTCGAAGGCTGAATCAACCGGTTTGCTAATTTACTGCGGGGCTAAAGCGGCCATCAACGCAGGCGATCCATTTCCCATCAGGGTTCAGCTGCGGATCAATATGGTGCATCCCCTGTCCATTCCAATCGCTCCCGGGCCCCAGGACGGGACTGCCTTCGCTTTCTCGCTCTTGATAACTCGTCGGCGTCAATTCGGAAATCTCAAACGCGCGGACCTGGGTGCCATACCTCGGGTAACAATCCTGGGCGTATCGAATCACCCGATCATTGAATACGACAACTCTGCCGGCGGGTCTGGCTATGCGGGGGTTGTCCCGGATCAGTGGACTGTGCGGATGTTCAGACCATGGGCCCGGCAAACTATCGGCGAAGAATAGACGAAGGACATCATGCGCAAACGGGTTCGAGCACGCAAACATCCACCACCTGTTGTCGAAGCGGAAGACAGATGAGTCGGCGAAGGTCCCGTCGATCAAATCGGCGCAATGGATCCATTCGAAGGGAAAGCTGGCCGCCCTATATAATCTGATGTGATTGGCCTGAAGGGTCTCCGGAATCATGTAGTAATCGCCCGCGTATTCAAATACATAGGGGTAAGAAAGATGGAACGGCTCGGCCAGTACGATTTGGCGGTAACTCCAGTCGAACCCATTCTGGCTCATGGCCATCCCAATCTCTCCTTTTCGCGTGAGCGCGTTCTTCGCTTCAAAGAACATGTACCAGGCATCGTCCGCTCGAATCATGAAGGGATCAGCGACAAAGGAAACGGGAGCATCGGAAACATCTGACTGCGTGAGCACCGGATTTTCGATTCCTGGCGCCGGCAGAAGCCGCAAAGGGGATTCGCCGACATATATGCCGATGGACCACGTCTTCAATAGCCCGCTCAGCAGCGATTGATGATCCGGGCTTAAAGTAAGTGGCGCCTCGACGACACTGATGGCTTGTGATGCGCTCCGTGCCGGGATGACTTTATTCCCTCTCCGGGTGCAATCTAAGATTAACTCTTCCCACATCCCCATTACTTTTTCCAGGCTGAAACGCTCGAGCACGTCAGGCGCATTTGCGGCGAGTCGGTTCCGCTCGGATTCGTCTCCCATCGCTCGATCCAGGGCCTCCGCCAGCGCCTGAGCGTCACCCGGCGGTACCAGCACGCCGTCAACACCGCTACGCACGATGTGGCGTGGCCCGCTCGGACAATCGAAGCTTATGACTGCAACCCCGCAGGCCATCGCTTCGAGAAGGACGTTCGGGAACCCTTCGTCGAGTGACGAAAGCACAAACAGATCGGCGCGCCTGAGGGCATCAAAAGGCTGGCTCGTAAACCCTGGCAGCAGTGCTCGTTCCGCCAGACCATGCTTCTGAATTCCTGATTCAAGGTAAGCGCGAGTCGGTCCTTCTCCCCAAATCTCCAGCGTCCAGTCAGCATGTTTTTTCGCGACCAGAGCGAACGCGTGAAGCAGAACATCGAATCCCTTCTCATGAGCGAGCCGGCCCATGGCCATCAGCGTCTTGCGATCCCGCCGCGGCATTTCATCCGGGTTGGAAAATACCGGAGCCGTCACGGCATTAGGTATGATCCGGGCCCGGATGCCGGGAACCGATGAAAAGTAGTCGAGCGACTCTTCGGTTAATACTGCAACGTAGCTGGCTTGCGCGTAGAGGCGGCGACGCAGCTGTTCCCACTGCTCGCCTATGAAATTTTGGTTTGGGTCGCAGTGCTCACTTACCAGCACTGGCAAACCCAGCCCGCGAGTGGCTAAAAGCGTGCAGATGTTGGTGAGATCCAAGTACGAGACCACCACTTCGGGCCGTGAGCTTGAAATCGCTTCGCGCAGCTTCAGGATACCGATTGCTTCCGGCTGCAAAACAGCTCGCTCAGACTCAGAGCAATCGTTGAGCAAGTCGATAACGGGTGAGTCTGTACTGCTGTCGCTCAGGTTGCCCAGGTCGAGATGCGCGACCTGAGGATGTAGGTCGTAACAAGGAGTTTGAGCGCTAGTGTCTGTCGTCAATATCGTAACTTCCCAACCGCTCGCCGCCCAGTAGTTAGCCATATTAGTAGCGACGCGTTCGGCGCCGCCGCCACTGATCGTCGCGATTACCAAAGTTACTCTCATGCGACTGCTCGCGGAGCAGGCTTAGCTAGCCCAGTTCTCTCCCGTACTCCTTCACATAATCGTCCGCCATTCTTAGGTAATGAAAGTCTTTCAATGCCTTTTCCCGGCACGCCTTTGGAGAAATTTCTGAAATCCGCCCAATGGCTCTTTCATATTCATTCAAATCGGCGCATACAAAACCTACTTCTTCGGTCATCAGTTCCCGGCACGCTCCCCGATCGCTGCAAATGACCGGCGTGCCGGAGATCAAAGCTTCCGCGATGACCAATCCAAATGGCTCGTCCTGCATCGTGGGAAAAAGCAAACCTTTGGCGCCGGCAATTAGATCAGCTTTTCTGGCGCCGGAAACTTCGCCAACGAATTCTATTCCTTTCGACCTGCACATTTGGGCAAACTCGCCCTGCAGAATCTTATTCTCGCTCGATCCGGCAATGGTGAGCTTAAAGCCAAGCTTTTCTGCCAGCACGATCGCGAGCGGCAGGCCTTTTAGCTCTGCTCTTTCCAGCATTTTCACCATGAACAGGAAATAGTCGTCCTTGGTTTCGGAAAAGACATAGTCTGAAGGGACAATGCCATTAAGCACAAATCGATCACTTGCAAATGACCGGGCCTGCGATCGAGATACGAAAATAAAATTGTTTCCGATGCGGCTGAGGATTTCTTTGTCTCCCGTGTTCGGCGCATGATAGGTCCTGACCCATGGCTTACCGCCCGTATCAACTGACTCGTTTATGAAATGACTCAAATGCCAGATGTCTACGTCCCGTCGACGCCGCGCGGTAGGCCTCACTCCTTCCGGCAGGGGCTGCGTCACCTCTCCCAATTGGTAGTAGACTACATGACCGAGTTCGGCGAGTCCCTGAGCCAGATCGTCATAGACCCGATGCGAGGCGATGCCGCCAAGCTTTGCCGGATATCGGTGTCGGGAGGATATAAGAATTCGCATCAGCGTGAAATGCGATCAGTCTTTACTGATAATCAGATTTAGTGCCGGCTGGCAAAAACCCTCCTGGAGTGCGGGAACTATTTCCCTTAGGAACGACATGTAACGATCTTCAATTGATTCTTCGGTGGCCGGCTTGCCAGGCGGGCCCGGCTTTCGCTGAAATGCAGAAAGGCTGCTTACGACACTCAATTGGCCTACCGGTTTCATGGTAAGTTCGAACTCGTGAAAACTAACTCCTCGTCCTCGTCGGCGAAAATGAAGCATCGATTCCTCGCTCCCGTCCTCATAGAGCTCGCGAAAATTGTCTCGCGCACTGAAGCGAGCATACTGATAAGCCAAATCATCGGGAAGCCAAAAGAAGAAGGGCAACAGCGACGTGTGCCCGTCATGGTACCAGAGCCGGTTGGGTGTCTCGATTACACACCAGAGATCGCCGGGAGCCAGCATCTCCCAGGTGCTCGTCATCGCGCTCAATCTTTCCGCGAGAGTCATATGCTCAAGCGACGCATAAAAAATTATGAAATCGAAATGCTGATCCGAAAATAATTGATGTACTTCGGTGGCGTTCGCCTGAAAATACCGGGCCTCTAACCCGTAAAGGCTGCAGCGTGCTTCCGCCACTGTCAGAGAGTTTTTGTCGACGTCTACCGCAGTGACCCGGGCTCCCTGCTCAGCCAACGCGAAGGTCGAGCAACCGGTGCCGCAACCTATCTCGAGGAGACTTGAATCTTTCAGGGGCCGGACACTGTCCAACCAGGGGATGACCGAGCGCCGATCCATTTCCAAACGATTGAACACGTGGTTCGCCAGATCTCTTTGCCCCAACTCTGTTGCCAGATAGGGCTCGGAAAACCTGTTGAAGTAATTCTGCCGGAGCAAGGTTCTGATTGCTTCTGTTTTGGCCGTCTCGGCCGGTATGAAGCGCGCGGAAAGATGAATCGGAACTTCCGAATGGGGGAGCGGCGGTGGTCCTGAGGTCTCGTCCATTTGGTTTGGTTCACGTCAAGCTCTGACGTCGAGTTCGAGCCGGCCGAGACCGCGAATACCGTTGGCCCATCTTGTTTTGTACGACTCGTTGCCGCGCAACAAATCATATTCTTCAAGCTTCGCGGCGCAAGCCGCCTTGATCCCCGCCGCCATCAGCAGATTTCCGGGCGACCACTTTTCAGCCTCAGCCAAAAAGCCGCCGTTCCAGGTGCAGAGACTGTTTCGGCCAACCATGCAGAGATCCACCCCCAGCAATCTTTCGTCTTTCATCAGCGCGAATGCTCGCATTCTTCCTTCAGCAAAAAGTTGCGGCAGCAGCTTCCGCACAAAAGATCGAGGAAACGGCAACTCGTAATAACTCTCCGGGCCCCAACGATCGAAGTTGAGCGAGAGGAATGCCTCCGGCAGACGGCTCGGAGGAAAGCTCTCCGGTTTAAGTTCGTGGATGGCCAGGCAGTCCTTTTCGGCATTTCGTCGCGCGCGCCCGAGGCTTTTGCGAAGGTTGCTGCTCCTCGTGCGCAAAAACTCCTCATAGTTTGAGGGGAGCTGAATGTGCCGGCTGTGTCCTTCGCAGACGTGATCAAAGTCGTCAGCCAGATGGACAGCTCGCGCTGCGCGCCAGCAATTGGAATCAGCACGAACCCGAGCGAGAATGACTCGACGGCGACCGGCCGCAGACGAGAGCGCGTATTCTATTAGGCCCGCCGGCACCGAATGATCATCTTCACGCGCGACAATGTCGTTGTAGTCACTTAGCTCGCTGGCAAACACAGCAATTGAACCCTCATTGATCAGCACGAGCGGCAAGACACCGGCAACTTCCTCGGCCCGGCGGGCGATAATGACATAGGGCGTGAGCGCGTTGTTAAGCTTGCACGAAACGAGAAACCAACTTGCGCAACTGAAGGCCCTATTGCAAGGAGATTGGTCCAACAGTGCGTCCCAAGCCGCAGCGATGGCCTCGACCTCAGCGAGGGTGCCGAGGATCTCGTAGCTTAGGCTGCGGCGATTATGCGCCCCCGTGGTTTGGTCATCATTCTTCACCTCGTTCAAGCTCGGTTTCTCCTCGCTGGGAGATTAACGATGGGCCCATGGATTTCTGAGTCGCTCACAGAGTCAAATTGTAGCTGAGCGAAAAGAGGGAATGCTACCCGGATGCTTTTCTAAAAGGCGCAGGAGAGGACAGAGCCTCTCCTGCGCCTTTGCTTCAATTTGACTGATGGTTACGGTTTCTTGGGCGTACCCAATGGTTTCTGCTCAAACCGATCCGTACTGTTGTTCTTGTTTTCAGGAGACACTGGAGCCGCCGTTCCAGTTGGCACTACCGGCGCCTCGAAGGTGATGGTGTATTTGCCTCCGAATTGTGAAATTGCGGTCACCAGGGCCGGCGCATTTTGCGTGCTGTTGAATTCCCAGGTTCCATTGAGGGCGTCAACGGGTTGGGTATGAAGAAAACCTGCGTCCCCGGAACTGCACGTATTAACCTGGCCGGAGCAGATATTGACCGTGCCCGCAAAGAGGCCGGTGCTCGGCCGCACGGTGTCGGTCCCCCGCACCTTGAAGCTCGTGGCGGTCTTCGTATAGGAGGTGATTGTCACGGTGTCAGGACACTGCGAACCACCACAGGCATCAGCCACCCTGAAGATACCCCAGATTCCCTTTACGATTTGACCGCCGATAAACGTGCGGTAGAGATAGTCGCCGGGGACGGCGCCCTCGCCGCCGGCCTTGGGGACGACAATGTCGTAGTGGCTTGCCGCTCCATAACTATCGCGCGAGCCAATCCACTGCGAGAGCGGGTTGTCACCGATCTCGGTTGAGTTGTTGTTGTAAGGCTCTTCCTGCCAAACGTGGCCGTGCAGCGTAAAGACTTGACCGTTGGTGCCGCCGCCCGGCTGCACGAGGCGGAACCGGACCGGTTGTCCCGCGTTCGCGGTGAAGACGGGAGTTTGCGGATCGGCCTGAACCAACTTGTCGGCAAAAGATTTCCACACACCGGGGCAGCTGTTCATATCGATCTTGACGTTGGTTAGATTCGGACACTGTGTTTGTGAAACAAGTCCGGGTGGATTCGTATACCTGAAGGACATTGGCTCACTCTTATAGTTGATTGCGGCCGCGCCGCCGGGCGTGATATTCGCGTCGTCCTGAGTAACGACGACGAACTCGCGGAAGGTCGTGGCGTCAGCCTTAGTCACGGTTGCCGACGCGTAAGAGATGGGAATCGTTGGGCCATTCGGTGTCCCATCGCATTTCACGCCGCCATCACAGATCCAACTCGAGCCTTTAGGTTCGATTACCAGTGCGCCCAACAGGCCGGTCGGGTGCTGTAGCAGCGGATCTGAGGGAAACAACCCAATCGCCCCGAACTCAATCGGCGTTGCATTTGGATTGTCCGTCGTCGGCGGGTTCCCCGCGTACCAGCGATAAGTTACCGTCGCCGGAGTACCGCTCGTGGTTGCCGGAGCAGTTTGCACCGGGTTTGACCCCACGTTCATCCCGTCGCTGCTGGTGACGTTGTATGACATTAGCTGGGCGTGCAGCCCCACAGCTCTGGATGGCAGTAAGGGCCAGGCCGTAAAGTTGGGCGGAGAATTCGCCAAGTCGGTTGGATAGGTTGGGTTTAGTTGCGGTCCAAAAGGAGCACCCGGATTTGTCGGCGTGGTAAACACAGGCGCAGTCGGAGTGACCTTGTTCGTAAGTTTTACCTCGACGCACTCTCCCGCCGCAGCGCGCAAGACGAGAGGTTCGATTTTCATTTGGCTGAGTTTGCCGCTGTTTAGATCATCGGTCATGACATAGATGATCGCATCCGGATTATTCAGCGTGGTTGAGCTGGCGCCGGTTGCCCGGCTGTTATATACGAGCTGCGTATTGATTGCCGTGACATCGTAAGTTCTCGTTTTCGTGGCATAAGCCGGACAGCCGGCGCTGACTATCGGCTTGCCGCCGCCGCCCGGCTGATCCGCCGGCGCATTATTCGGAAGCGGCATGAGATTATTTTGCAGATTCTTGTATGCACGCAGAAGTCCCCACATGCCATTCTGTAAACCGACAGCTAGAGCGTTTCCGGTATAGAGGTAATCAGAAGACGTGCAGGGAACTTGTGATTTACCATCGGCCCCCGTGCAGGGCGAGGTTGCTGCGGCCGTTGCGGACGGCGTGGTGAATAGCATCTCCCAGTGCTCTGAAATGCCCATGGGCTGTGTGGCGCGATAGCCGGAGTTGTTCTTTGCGGTCGGGTCAGTGGGAGTACCGGGCTCAAAGAGCCAATTCACACCGTTGACCGTGAAGTAAAGCGGTGACATATGCGCGCCCGGAAGCACGCGGATCTGCACCTTGTCGCCTTCGTAAGTGCGGGCCAGCGGCGTAAACGGATCGAACGCACTCATGCCGCCGGTGATCGGCTTGGGAAAAGTAAAGCAGGGCCACTTGGCGTCCCACGGTTGGCCGGTGTTCACGCAAGTTGGATTGATATTTGTGCCACCTAGCGGCTGAACGTTGACGACCGGACTCTCCGGTCGATCAATCGACCTGAAAACATGAGACAGATTGCCCGGCGCGCCATTGGCAGTCTGATTCGCATTCGGCCCAGTGGTGGCGATGACCCGATTGGGAAGGGGCTCGTTGCGATAGTTCAACAACTGCGATCCCATGATGTTGCCGGAAATACTCGACACCGGGAAAAATTTTGGAGGGGTATTACTGGGAAAGAGTGGGTTGATGGCATTGGTATAGTCGGCCCATCCCCACGGTGATGGTGTCGTGCCGTTCTGCACTGCCGTCGCGACTTGCTGCTCGATGGGCGGGATAATATTGTTAGTACAGTCGGCTGTTGTCTTCCCTAAACAAGGATATTTTACGAACTGACTCTGGTCCTTGCTCTTCGGGCCATAAGCCAACGCCATGTCTTGTATCTCGAAGAGAAACTCCCGATAGCTGTCGTTGACGTTCGCAGCTCTAATAATCGCCTGCCAGCTGGTGGGACCACCATCCGAGCGCGTGCCCATTAAGGTCCCGTCCTGAGAGTCCCTCCAGGTTGAGCCGGTCGGCTCAACCACCAAAGCAGCGTACAGGCCTACTTGTTGATGAGTTGAAGGACCGAAATGATCGTGCGTGAACACTGTCCTGATCGTCCGGTCCTTTCCGGCCAGGTTCAACAGCGGGTCGGCGTACCATCGTTGCACGGTTGTCTGAGCGCCACACCAGATACCTTTGGTTGGATCGTTTGGATTTGAACAGTCAGCGTAGTGAGAAGGATCGCTCAAACCATTAGTGATCTCTGTTGGCGGGGCTGTGGCTTGAAGTTGGGTCTGCACAGTCTTGTTGGCCCATTGCGTTGTCGGATCGAATGCGAATAAACCCTGACCGCCGGTGATCTGGTTTGGGTTGTTAATCCACTTAATAAGATCGCGAACCTCGTCGGGGCTGAAGGTGCCGTCCTCATAGTTGAAGCCGTTGCCTGACCCGTCCGAAGAGGTCACGTCAAATTTCACGAGGTGGATGTGCTGGCCCAGAATGTCGGTCGGTGTGCGGACCTGGAAATCATCCAACTCGTAATAGTTCGGCACCAGATTGGTATGCCAATACTCGATGACGTCACCCGAGTTCGCGCGGAAGAAGAAAGGCTCAGGCGGCCGGTCTCCTTTTATCAAGGGCGTTACATCCTGCCACAGGGTCAGCATCCGCGATTGCGGGAAGTGCCACCCCTCTTTGTTGAAGACCGTATTCATTTGTACGACTGCCGCCTTGTAACGGCGGAAGGTTGACGCATTGAAAATAGACGGGCAGGTGTGCGTCACTGGGTCGTATCCGTTAGTGGCAGGATCCGCAAAAGGAGCGCCCGGCTGTGGTGGCAATCCATTGGTTATGAACTTCTTTGCCACGCCCAGTGGCGTAAAGCTGGGATGCTCGCATACCGAATGAAAATTCATTGCCACAATCTCAGTCGGAGTTCCGGCCTCAGGAAGTCTAAAGGCGGCCAGCCGCTTGAGATCTTTAGTGAAGTCCCATTGAGTGTGCTGCTCGTTTTCTACCTCACCACTACCGGTCTTCTGGCTGCTCACAACTAAATGCCGCGGCAAGCCGCCATCGAGCGTGGCGCCACTACTAGTAGCGAAGTCGAGCGGTGGATGAGGGGCGCGCCCGCCTCCGACGCCCGGAATGAAGAATGGGTAACCGGGATTTTTGTTAGCTTCAAGCACAGCTGCCCGGTAAGCAATTACCTTCTTGCGATCTCCCGAATTCGAGGTAGCGCAGTCCGCATCCGACACTCCGATGTCGCACACCGGGACGATCTTGGTCTTGGCGGGCATGGGCGCCATGGCGTTTGTAGGGATTGGCACAAGGCCCGGAATAGGAGTACCGCGTTGAATCTCACCGTCAGGCAACGCCCGCGCGGTATCCAGTGGTCGACCCTGACCACCAAGCTCAGTGCCTGCTTCGAAGACATCATGACTGCGCCAGAGCGCCCACATGCCGGCTGCAAAATGCGGGTAGAAATGGCAATGAAAGATAGAATCGCCAACGGTCTTGTTGCGATTGCCACTGCCGTTGTAATCAATTTCAAGGGTGTACGCGGCGCCAGGATTCAACATCTGGCTGTCCATGTAAGTGCTGTTGTCGTCGTTTGGTGAATGAAGCCATTGATGAGCGTGCAGATGGTGTACGTGCGTGATGCCGGTCCCGCCGTGAAGTATCCGGAACTTCACCCGATCTCCCATGTAACTGTGATAGACGTTCGAAGGGTCGTCCGGGTAGAACGCCTTAGTGGCTTTCGGTCTGGGATCAGGAGCGCCCACTGGCTGCGGCGGATTTGAATACTCGTTTTGGATCAATGCATCAGTCGTGGTGGAAATAGTTCTTGGATCGGTGGCACTCGCAGGGGCGGGCACGTCGGCTGGTACATCGACCACCATCGCCGGATCGCCAACCGCCCATGAACTGAGGAAGAACTCTTCAAACTTGCAATCAGCACAGTCGGCCATGGGCCCAACCATCAAGCGATTTGCGAGAATCTCCGCGCCTATGCCGCCTATGCCGTAGTTAATGGCAAACATGTCCCGGGATTCCAGTAGCGTATCTTCGAGTTTCTTATCGTAGAACTGAGAGAACGCCTGCACTGCCGCCGTTGATTCGTGATAGATAATCGTGAACTCCCGGTAAGGCTCAGTTCGATTTGGTTCGGCGGGGTTTGGCCGGAGAACCGGCTCGCCGTTATTGACGAACATGTAGCCGTTGGACTTCGGACCTGTAATAAGGGCCGTGAGATCGGTGTGACGAATATTATTTTGCGAATCCAGCATGTTCAAGACAGGCAAAGGCGGCAGGCCTGTGCTGGGGTCCGTGCATTGGGTTTTGAAGCCGTGAGGATCGCTAGCCGGACAATTGGGATAGGTCTTGTCATAATTGATCTTGGGCTGGCCGTCAGGCGTCGTTCCGTTCGAAGCGACTTGCATGTCCTTAGCGGTCACCTGACTGCGGTACCACTCGGCGCCTTTTGGCTGGACATTGACCGCGCCGAATAGACCGGCCGTGATCTGGCCCGTTCTCATCGGTGCACCCATGCTGTAGATCAGAAATGTTCCTTCGGCGGGCGCAGAAAGTTTGTAGGTCATCGACTGGCCGGGCGTGACGAGGCTGCTGGCGTTGCCGCCTACAAACGAACCGTCGCTGGCGATGCTGTCGGCCATCTGCATTCCGTTGAAGTGAATCCCAGCGGTCACCGTCGCCGGAGAGAGATCGGGATTTACAGCCGCACCCGCCGGCGGCGGAGTCGTCGTGGGGGGTAAATACAGATTTCCATCGTTAGGCAGCTTCAAATAATTGGTGAATTGGACCTGAAGGCAGTCTCCGACGTTCGCACGCAGTACTATCGGCCGCGCCCGCTTATAATCTCTGAGCTGAACATTGCCGGGGCTGAGCGTCGCTCCAGTGATTGGCCGCACATCTCCGCGCAAGGCATAAATCATTCCGCCCGGCCGTGCCGCACCCAAGCGATTGAACATGTACGGTTGATCAAAGGCCACGACATCCGCCTTGATGATCCGGCTACAGGGAACCGGAGGCGGCGCCGGCGCATTTGTTTTGGCAGGCAAGGTGGCAGTGCCAGCATCAGCAGCCTTTTCCGGCGGTGCGTCTGCCACCGCCTCGACCTTCTGAGCCTCCTTAACAATGACGGGCAATGCCCCGCGAGAGAGCGCTGTTGAATCCGGCTCCTGAGGACCCACCGGGCTGGGCGACTGAACTGTCGCTGGACTTTGGGTGGTTGTTGGGCCGGGCGTTTGGGCATTGCCCAGCAGTGGCAGGGAAATCACAATCAACATTCCCGTCATGGCAGAAATACCGTGTCCAATAATACGATGACTCCTCATCGCGCCACCTCCAGTTTGTCCTTCGATTTCCAGTAGGAGATCTTCTCTAACAAGGTTTACTCCAAAAGGCCGTTGACCATTTGAGTCAATTTCAAAAGCGCTTGATTCATACTTTAGCTGGCGTTCACCACGAGGGCTCTAACCCGCCGGTCGAACAAGATGCCGGACACACTCAATCAGCGTTTAAGATCGCCGGCGGATCGAACGTGAGTCGCTGAATCATATCCGGCTTGTTCTTGCACTCTTACGCCTCCGGAGCAGAATTCCTGTGTACAAGAGTAAGACGAGCACAGACAGCATCTTGTGAATTCCACGAATCATTGTCAAAACCCTTGATATCGTCTCTTCGGCTGCGTGATAATCCGGGCGATCGAACCAAGGAGACCAGGATCGTGAGAATAACGTTTGTCATTTCGTCACTTGGAGGCGGAGGTGCTGAGCGCGTGGTGTCGAACATGGCAAACTACTGGGTTAACAAGGATTGGGAGGTGACAATCCTGACCCTGTTTCACGGTCGCCAGCCCTTTGCTTACAATCTTCATCCGCGGGTGACGCATCGCGATTTATTGACGGTACTTTCGACGAATCCGCGACCCGATGTCGAAGCCTTGCTGGCGCTTAGGGATCTGCTCAGGACTCTGACCCCGAGTGAGCGAACCGTGTTTCTCAGGGATCTTGTCCTCATCGTGGCGCTGCGACATGCAATCCTGAAGACTGATCCGCAAATAGTAATCTCGTTTATCGATGTAACTAATATCCGGGTGCTGCTGGCGCTATATCGACTCAATGTGCCGGTGATCGTGTCTGAGAGGTGCGACCCGAGACAAGTTTCTACGGGTGACGAAGGTTGGGATGCCCTGCGCCATCGGCTCTACCCAAACGCACAACGGATTGTTGTACTGGACAAGGAATCATCAACGTATTTTTGCGATGAAGTGAGGCGGAGGTGCAGCGTCATTCCTAATGCAGTATTACCTCCTGGGAGTTACGCTTCTGAGACTGGTGAACCCGGAAAGCAAGGGAAAATACTTTTGGCGATGGGCCGACTGGAGCGTGAAAAGGGGTTTGATTTTCTGCTTCAGGCGTTTTCGAGGGTTGCGCCGCAGCAGCCTCTCTGGTCATTGCATATTTGGGGGCAGGGAGATCTGCGGGAATCGCTGGTAGCTCTCGCGGATGACCTTGGTCTGGGTGAGAAAGTGCAGTTCCATGGATTTACCCCAAAGCCTTATCACGTCATGCGCCAGTCTGATTTGTTTGTACTGTCATCGCGCTTTGAAGGATTCCCGAATGTTTTGCTCGAGGCCATGGCCTGCGGGCTCCCGGTGGTAAGCTTTGATTGTCCTACCGGCCCGAGCCAAATAGTTCGACACGGGATTGATGGAGTGCTGGTACCCGGCTCAGATGTCGGAGCGCTGATTAGCACTCTGAACCGCTTAATGGAAGATGAATCCGAGCGGCAAAATTTGGCGCGTCGAGCTCCGGAAGTTCTCGAGCGCTTCAGCATGCAAAGAGTCATGGGTCTGTGGGAAGATCTCCTTCGCGAGGCTCTCGAAGCCGACCAATAGAATCGATAGAGCCGGCTTTCGCGGTCCTGATAATTCAATGGGAAGGCGTGAACGCGCCGCTCGCACGATGAGCACCATAGTGCAAGGTTTATGGATTGGGTCCGATCTCTCGACGATGGAGTACCTCTCCATCTCATCGTTCTTGAAGAACGGCCATGAGTATCATCTATATGTTTATGATCGCGTAGGAAATATTCCGGAGGGAACGATAGTTAAGGACGCTGCCGAGATTTTACCCGCTTCAATGATCTTTCAGTATCAGGAACACAAGAGCTATTCAGCTTTCTCAAACTTCTTTCGCTATAAATTGTTGTTGGAGAAAGGCGGCTGGTGGATTGATTCTGATCTGGTTTGCCTGAGGCCCTTTGATTTTCCCGATCAATACGTTTTTTCCTCCGAAAGAGCAGTAGGCAATGAGTTCATTAACTGCGGCGCAATCAAAGCACCGGCGGGCAGCGAGCTTCTGGCTTACGCCTGGGACATTTGTCAGCGGAAAAACCCGGCAGACTTGGTTTGGGGAGAGGTTGGACCGAAGTTGATTGCGGAAGCGATAAGAAAATTTTCACTGGAAGAATACGTCAAGCGTTATTACGTGTTTTGTCCAATCGGTTACAGTGAGTGGCAGAACATTCTGGATGGCAACGCGACCTGGGAAATCGACGAGGCCACCTATGCTATCCACCTATGGAATGAATTCTGGCGGCGCGGCGGTCAGGACAAAAATGGCCGGTACCATCCGGATTGCCTGTACGAACAATTAAACAGAAAGTACTCGAGTCAATCTCTTGTCAGTAAAGGAAGGAATACTTGACGAGAAAACTATCGAACGAGTCTACCGCGCACAGATAATCGTTGATCATCCACGCCGGATAACCTTTGCCGCTAAGGAATTCGGTTGTATTCGCTTTCCATGCCTCAAGCGCCGAGCGGTCAAGCCGGGCCGCCAGATATTTCGCCACAATCTTATCGCAATCACAGACCCGTTCGAGAAATGATTCGTGAAAATAAGCCCGCAGCTCTGCGTTTTCGATGAGTGCTCTTTGGGTTAGCTTGTAAGCGTCCGCCATCGCCTGATGTATTGTACTCGTTCCCGCGGCGGCAGTCTCCTCTCGGACGCGGAAAATCTGGCGCAGATACTCTACCGCGCCGACTATCCGCTCGCCACAGTAAATTCCTCCGAAGATAAGTAACTCGTCGTCCTCGATGGCTGGGAAAACCGCCCGGGGATAGAACTCTCGGGCATTCTTGCCGGCGATATCCAAATCATCATGGTCCATGAAAATGATTTTCACAATCCACTGCCCGTTCTCCCAGACGCTTTTCAGTCCGACATTTCTTGCCACGAAGGACTCGCCGCGGCTAAATCCCTTGAGGGCCAACAGCGTACCCCAGAAATTGCCGATTTCGCGCATTGTCGATAGATAGTTGATATTAGCTCGTTGACGGTTTTCGGGAACGCGAAACGCTTCGTACACATACTCTTTCGGACCACTGTAAGCCACGGCTGGCGGAACATAAACGCCCATTACTTCGTCCAGGATTTCATCGAGAAACCGTTGCGCATCCGCGTCGTCATGTTCAACTCTTAATCCGTCGGTGAAGTATTCCCGCACACCATCGGGAGACAGGTACCGCGCCAAACGATCCAACCGGAATGAGGTTGTGCCGACTAGCAATGCCTGGCCCGGCGCAACGAAACTAAGAAACTGTGCAGTTAGCCCCAACTCACCATCTGCTTTGGGGGGCCTCCAGTCTTTTTCTAGTTGGAATGCGGTGATTGACTCTTCCATGGCCGCGCGCATTCTCTCGAATCCGTTGCCAAACACCTTGCGATCGGTGAAGTAGCGCAGAATGTGTTCATCGCGATCGCGGCCCGGAATGCTATAAATGGTCTTCACTGAAACTGCATTTGAAATAGGCGCTTCCCGTCCGTGTATGAGGCGATAGAGACGGGCGCAAAAGGCCGAAGCGCTGGCTTCCCATCTGAGATATTCTCCCATGCTTCCGGCATGAAGCCGATGAGTGACCGGCACCGGCTCTCCTTCGCGCGCGTAGATAACATTCAGCGGATGCTCTTCTCTGGCTCCGGCCCGCTTAATCTCAAACTCCCAATCGCTGCCAGGCGGCTTGATAACGAGGACGACGGTCGTCAGAGGATACTCAACCAGAGAATTCAACTCGGAAGAAGTTGAGTCCATGACCCAAAAAATCTCGGTCCGGCGCCTTAGTCTTCTGAGGATGTCGGCTTCGAAATCCGGAAGCAGGGACAGCGTTCGTTCCGTTTCGCTTTCGGTATACGGATGAAGCATTCGTCTGCCGTCCTTCATCCCTCTCGAGAGCCGGGTTCGCCTGAGAATCAACTCGGTCACTTCCTCAGGAGTCCACAGGTAACGGGCCAGAGAGAGCTTGCATTCGCGACGAGACAGATGAATGAAGTCGCGCAAAGCGCGGGCGGAAGTTTCAGCGCCACGGACTCGACTGTGGACTCGAGTATGCCGTTCGAGCTTGCGCCGAAACTCGACAATGAAATCTCGGAGCTCGATCGTGGAATAGCCTTCCTTCGAGAGGCGGCTGTCGACCTGCGACGAAGCTCCTTCAGCGGACTTGATTCCCAGTTTCACGAACACAAAATCGAACTCCAGTGTGCTATCGAGGGAAAGGTTGAGGAGTTGATGCTCCAGCATCAGAGTTGCCAGCCTTCGGATGGTCCACGAACAATCGTTTCCCCCTCTAGCTCGTTCAAGTAGCGTCAAGGCGTAGGCCCTGTCGTAAGAACCCCACTGGAAGAATTCATCGAACAGATCGTAAACTTCGGTCGCCTGGTTGAATTCAGTCTTGAGGACTGAGAAGAGCGAGTCCGGGATGTGGGGGTAAGACATTTTGATGTCCGGTGCCATTTTCACTTTGCCAGCATGCCTTGTTGCTTTGGTATTCTCGCGAGATGCGAGGTTGGCCGGCCCGAGGCAGTTTAATCAGACTAGCAGCGAAACGGAAGACCAGCCGGGCAAATTCGTTTCTAATTGCTCGAGGCGGTTAGAGCGGAGTTACGGCGGTGCTTGAAGCGGCCAGCCGACTTGTCAGGCCGGTTTGATTCGAAGAGGATTCACAAATTGTTGCGGCGGGGCGTCCTAACTGAGCACGGACTTTGGCGAATTTTGAATAGGAGACTGGTATGGCTGATGAAAAAGATAGCGGTTACGGGTACGATGACAAGATCACAATTCGAATCGATCGGCGGCTGGCAGAGGACCTTTATTACGACCTCCTGCTAGGGCTCGGTGGCCGCGATTACCGTGAAGGGGGCGAGACCGGCAAGAGTGGCGGTAAGAGTTACGTTGCTCCGAAATACGATCCGCAATGAGTGGTCGCGACAAGGTTTAATTCGTGCCCTGAATCGCCGGGTAGGTTTGTTTGGGTCTCAGACCGGCGTTCAATTCACGGCGATCTATCACACCCGGGAATGAGGTAGTCCTCCAAGAATATTCACAACTCGACCTGCGGCGCCTCACACTCCGGCCAACCTGCTCGGGTCTGCACCGACCTGCTTGAGAGGGTTTCGAATGACCGCGGCACCACGAACCAATCTGAAAGTCATCGTTAACTGCGGTCCCTGCCAGGCGTATATCGGAAAGTCTCTCGCTTCACTAAGAACCCAAACCTATGCCCGATGGGAAGCCTACGTCACGGTGGATCCATGTGGCGACAAAACTCTCGAGGAGGCCGTCCGGGGAAAGGAAAAGGACGACAGGATCAGAATTACCCAAAATGAAAGCCGACTTTACTCAACGGCTAATCTGGTCCGCGCGATTGAACGAAGTCGCGCCGGGCCGGAAGACATCATCGTGATCCTTGACGGTGACGATTGGTTTCACACCGACGATGCGTTGCAAATCATTGCCGACACCTATACCGAGCACGACTGCTGGATGACCTATGGGAGCTGGGTTTCAAATGTCGCACACATAGTTGGCAGGCTCCCGGCTTACCCGGAAGGCGCCACGGATTTTCGTCAGATGGAATGGCTGGCGACGGCCGTGCGTACCTGGAAAAAGTGGTTATGGGATCTTGTTGACGACAGAGATTTGAGAGACGAAAAGGGGCAGTATTTTTCTGTGGTCGAGGACCTGGCCGTCATGTTTCCCATGCTGGAAATGAGCGGCACACGCAAAGCGAGGCACATCTCCGAAGTTCTAATGTTGTATAACCGCGCAAACCCGGCTTGTGTCGGGAACATCAAGCGGAGCGAGATGGAGCAGGCAGCCCAAAACATCCGAGGCAAGCGGCCGTATCAGCCATTAAGAACGAAAACAATTTAACGAGCAAGCTAAAGCTTGAACTCTGAACGAGGTCATTACCGTTTCTTTCAGAGGTTTGTCCCTCGTGAGACCGCCGTGTACCATATGTTCTTCCAGTGTTCCGCCTGAGGGAGAGAATAACTATGCGTAAGGTGATCGCTCATTACACCAACCGAGTAGTTTTGAACAGGCTCGCTAACTGGACCGTCGCAATAGTAGTTCTCGTTTTCGGATCTGCTTCGATTTCCGCGCAAGCGACCGGCAGTCAGGTGAAGTCCGCGGGCGCTGCAGAGCAATCTGCTGCTCACAAGTATTTCACGGACGTAATCCTGGTTAACCAAGACGGCGAGAAGCTGCGTTTCTACACCGATCTTTTGGAAGGAAAAGTCGTCATCATCAACTCCTTTTTCGGGACCTGCCAGGGAAGTTGTTTGCCGATGAATCGTAATCTCGAAAAGGTGCAAGAGGCGCTCGGCGATCGCGTCGGCAAAGATGTTCGCATTCTTTCGCTCAGTGTGGATCCCACCGTTGATACGCCGCCGGTTTTGAAAGAATACGCGAAACGGCTCCATGCCAGACCGGGCTGGTACTTTCTCACTGGCGACAGGGCGAACGTGGAGTTCGCGCTGAAGAAGCTGGGCCAGTTTGTGAGCGACAAACAGGACCACCTTAACATCTTCATCATCGGCAACGAGCGCACCGGGCTTTGGAAGAAAGCCTTCGGATTGGCTAGCAGCGTTGAGTTAGTCAAAGTTGTCGAGAGCGTCCTTAATGATCAGGCGCCGGTCGCCCCGTAAACCGCGTCTCCATCGAAATGAAGAAACGAGCATGTTCAAAGACACTGGTCTGGCTGATCGGTCTGGCCATTCCTTCGACCTTCATATTTGGCGGATGGGCCACCGCGACTGCACAAGATCCCCTGACGCCCCAGGAGAGTCGCGGCAAACAGATCTACTTGCGGGGCACCAGTGCCTCGGGCAAGAACATTCTCGCTTACGTTGGCCAGGGCTCGGTCGAAGTACCTGGTAGTGTGATGGCCTGCGCGAATTGTCACGGGCTCGATGGCCTGGGTAAGCCAGAGGGTGGTGTCAGTCCGTCCAACGTGACTTGGGCCTCGTTGACCAGCCCATTAGGTGCGACGGGTTCCGGCGGACGCCGGCGTCCAGGCTACACCGAGCGTGGACTCGCGTTCGCAATAACCCTGGGGCTCGATCCTGCCGGCAACAGATTATTGAACATTATGCCTCGCTATCAGATGCCAAGAGAGGATCTGGAAGACCTCCTTGTATACTTGAAGCGATTGGGGAACGATAAAGATCCAGGAATCAGCGATGACGAAATTGTGATTGGGACCGCGATTCCGCTGTCCGGATCGCTGGCTGAGCTGGGACAAGCAGTGAAGGCTGTAACTGCGGCTTTCTTTGCTGAAGTCAACAGCCAGGGTGGAATCTACAACCGGCGGCTGAAACTAAAATCGATCGAAACGGCTGAGACTCCGGCAGCGACGCGCGCCAACATTGAGCGGTTGCTCAAGGACGAGCACGTTTTTGCGATGACCGCTGCTTTCATCGCCGGAGCGGAGAAGGAGATCGTGGCAATGCTGGCCGAGCGGGAAGTGCCTCTCGTGGGGCCGCTCACGCTCGATCCCCAGACCGGTGTTCCGCTAAATCGGCAAGTTTTTTATTTACTGGCCGGCGCCGATGGGCAGGCGCAAGCACTCATAAATTTCATCGCCGCGAAGCCGGATCTCAAAAGCTCGACCGTCGCGGTGGTTTATCCGCGCAACCAAATGAATGACAATGTTCTCGCGGCCATCAAACTACAGAGTAAGAAAGACGCACTGAACGCTCCCCATGTTTACGACTATGTGGGCGGGCGCTTTGATGCCGGTCAGATAGTCAAACAACTGAGACAGACTAGGGTGGACGTGATATTTTTCATCGGAAGCACCGAGGAGTTACTGGCGCTCATGGGCGAGTCTGAGAAGCTCGGTTGGTTTCCGACGATCTTTTTGCCTGGCACAGGAGTAGGCGCCGGGATCTTCGGTGCGCCCATCGGCTTCGACGGAAAGGTTTTTATCTCTTTCCCCAACACTCCGGCTGATCAGACCGCCGAAGGAATCAAAGAGTTCCGGGCGCTTGCCGAAAAGTACCAGCTAACTACCAAGCATTTGACAGCCCAGATTTCCGCTTACATGGCCGCTAAAATATTGGTCGAGGCTTTGAAACGGGCTGGTAAGGACTTAAGTCGGGAGCGACTTGTCCGGGTTCTCGAGGGGCTATACGAGTATTCTACCGGACTGATGCCGGAAATAACTTACGGACCCAATCGCCGCATCGGCGCCATGGGGGCATATGTGGTGACGATCGATCTAAAAAGGAAGCAGTTCGTGCCTGCGAGCGGATGGGTCAATATCAATTAGAGCCCAGGACTCTCGCCGGGAGTAAGGCTGGCAAATGAAGAACAAGCCAATGTTCATCAGGTTGTTTGTATTAACTCTGATCGCCGGTGTCACATGGGGCGCAGGGTTAGCGACGGATGCCGATCTGGTCAGAGCTCAATCCTTGAAAAAAGCGCGGCAGAGTCCGAAGCCGAAGGCGGTGCGTTACGCCTGTCCGATGCATCCCGAAGTTACTTCCATAAAACCCGGGCGAAGATGTCCCAAGTGCGGAATGGCCTTGAGACTGATTGAGGATAAAGTTGACGCAACCTCAACACCCACAAACAACCTCCCCGTAGTTGAAACCGGGTCTGATTCCTTCTCGTCTTCCCGAATTCCGGATGTTCGCGTCTATGATCAAAATGGCGCCCGGATCAATTTCTACGCTGACCTGGTCAAGGGCAAGACTGTCGCGATCAATTTCATCTTTACAACTTGCACGACGATCTGTCCGCCCATGACCGCGACCTTTCGTCGCGTGCAGCGTGAGTTGAAGGCAAGTGCAGTCGAGGCGCAATTGATTTCCGTCAGCGTCGACCCGGCGACGGACACTCCGGAAAGACTGCGTGATTTCGCGGCAAAATTTGGCGCGGAACCCGGGTGGACGTTTGTGACCGGCGACAAGCGCGAAATTGATTCTTTACTCAAGGCGTTTGGCGTTGCGGTTGCCGACAAGAATAACCACACTCCGATGATCCTAATCGGCAACGATGCGGCCAACATTTGGACGAGAGCTTATGGCCTGTCATCGCCTGCCTCGCTGATGGAAATCATTGCTGCGGCCGCGGGCCGTAAATGATCAGTGCTCACCCGGCGCCCTAGCCTTGCACGCCGTACCCCAAGTCGAGTTCATCGAAGCGCGCGCGCACCAGAGTGTGAATGTTCCGCGCGCATTGCAGATAAGCGTCCAGCCCGCTGCCGACGGGATCCTGAACGTCTATATCGGGATCCAGACATTGAGTTTTCTCGGCTGCCGACGGGAGCATGGCGAGGACGGCACTTCGATGTGCCTGTGTCATGCAGTAGATTCTCTCGACCTGATGGGCCAGGTCAGCGGTCAGATTCCGCGCGCGGTGTGGCACAACCGGAAAACCCAAATACTGCAAAGCCCGCTGAGCTTCAGGCGTCATGGGCGCATCGACGCTGGCTGAGATGCCGGCGCTGATGGCGTGTATGCCATTCTTGTTTACTGCCGCAAACGAAATCTGCAGCCGCGCCGAAAGCTCCGCATTAGCAATAACCTCGGCCATGGGCGAGCGGCAAGTATTAGCGCTACACACAAACAAGAGCAGACGCACCGGCTTTCCGGAAGAATTTCCAGCGGGCCCACGTCCTGGTAAGCCGGCGGCCGCCGATCGCGCTACTGGCACTCGCCGTCCCGGCAGAGAACTCTTCGCCCCCACGACTAAGGCGGGGGACTTCAGGCCGAGTTGCGCAAACACATTCTTCAGTTTGGCCAGCGAGCGGTCGAAGTGGTGCAACGGTGATAAAAAACCGAGCGCGAGCACTACCATGACGGCACTGGTGATCTGAGCAGAGCTCGGCGAATTCTGATCAAACAAATAAGCCAATATGTAAGTGGCGGTAAAGCCAGACAGTAAGCTGGACCCGCAATGCATGGGCATGCAAAAAGTATTTTCGCGGCGGTCAAGAAAAATAAATGTGGTGCAAATACACAGAGCGGCATAGAAGAAACCCGCGAGCGCGGCGAAGATAGCATCGGGGCGGGCAAGAAATGTTGTCAGTCCAAATCGAAATTCCATCATCACGTCTCCGGTCCCAACGATCGCCATCGCGATTACGACGAGTACCAGGAGCGGAGCAGCAACCATTTGCTCTTCTACAAAGTAGCGCAAGGTTGCGCCTTTCTCGTCCGACTTTGCCAGCCGGCTCATAAACTGCAGTTTGAAGAAATAGGCGGTCAGATAGGCGGCAACATCGATTACCGCGGCGATGGTTACTTGGTAATGTTGAGCATCGCTAAGGACCAGCGCAACGGCCGTCAGGCTCATGAACATGGCTGCCCATGAGAACCAACGGACTCGCCGCCCGACTATGCGGTCAACGACCGGAGCAATGATCAGGGTGCCGCCGCGAAGTAAGACCAGCACCAGCACTATGGAAAGTCCGCCAAAGCTGAAGGCGAGCGTTGTCGTCCCCATGATTGTCGCCATGCAGACCCCGGACAAGAAGGTCAGACGGCGAGGGAAAGGAACGCTGATTCCGAAGAACTCACGATGCCCTGCATACTTCCACCAGCCCATGACGGTGATGAAACTCAGCATGCCGGCAACGGTAGCGATCGCCGAGATCGGCAAGAGCACTGTGCCCTTGACCGGTCCGTGCAGACCTGGCAGCAGTCCGTTCGATAAGGCTTTGGTCAAGCCACTGTAGGGGGTGTAGAAGAGATAGAATCCCAGGCCCAGCGCCCAGATTCCAAGACCATATCGGCGGTGCGTATTTGACCTTGAGTCTTCCGTCTGGTGCTGACCGTCACGCGAGTGTGGTCGGATGAATTCTCGAAATTGAGACACTACCTCATGATCTCCTTTTTACAACCATGCTGCTACGGTTTGTAGAAAGACGGATCGTGGCCAAGACCCAGGACCGATTTCCCGATCATCGCCAAAATGTGGTCGTCGTTGTCATGCCGCACATAAAAGGAAAGATCTCGGTAAATGCGTTCCAGGACGCTGGGCCGGATCAGAGAACGCGCGCCGCAGGCGCGAATGCAATGTTTGACGGTGTCTTCCGCCAAATGTTCGACCACGTGCCGGGCACGGCTGCCGGCGATCTGGGCCTCGGCATATCTCCGCGTTTCCCATAGTCGCGCGACATGTCTTAACCAAAGGTGGCCCGTCTCGACATTCACCGACATTTGACCGATGTGATGCTGCACGTAAGGGTCGGCAATCTTGTTCTGGGTGGTCAGATACTCGCAGCCGTAGTCGTAGGCGGCCTCGGCCGCGCCCAGAAAGGTTGCGGCGTAATGCGGAATGAAGCATGTCTGCCAGCCCTCCTTGAGATATTGGCCGGGATATCCAATGAGATCGGAATCGGGAATAAACGTATTATGAAAGCGAACCAGATGACTGGCCGTCGCGCGCATTCCCATCGGGTCCCACCATGCCGTATCTATCTCCACGGTAGGGTCCGAGAGATTGCAGGCCATCATTAGCTGCGTATCCGAAGCGGCCGACTCTGCCGCATGACGAACGCCCCCGGGTCCGGCGCTATTCACGAGGAGAATAGCCCACTGCGCGCCGCCCGCACTCGTCGCAAACACTTTGTTTCCATTGATGACGTTACCGCCGTCAACTCTTTCCAGACTGGTCCCAAAACGAACGAGTTCTCCCGGTTTGCGCGCCTGAGGCTCTCCACTCCAGGCTACCCATTTTTCTCCCAGCTCGACCACGCCCCTAAACCAACGGGTCTTTTGCTCTTCACTTGTCATTCCATCAAGCAGTACCAGCGAATTAACGTGGCCCTCCCAGCAACGAGCCAACGAAAGATCGACCTTGGCGATCTCTCTGGTCATCATCCAGAGAGTGAAGACGTCGTCGCGGTATGGTCCCAACCCGAGACCGCCGTACTTCTTCGGAACTGCCGGAGCGTGCAGGCCAGCGCGGAAAAGATCCTCAAAGTCCTCGGCTGGGAATGTGGCCGTGCGGTCATACTCAGCCGCACGAGGCGCAAACTTCTCGCGGGCCAGCGTGCTGACGCGACCTATAAGTTCCCGCTGAGCGATTTCAAGATCGAATTGGCGGAGGGTGTCTCTTGAATCAGTAGCTACCATACTCAATTTGCCGGAATCGTCTGACGTCCAGACGTTCAACTCAAGATTTTGTTAGCCTTCATTCTGGGCAAAGCCGGCTGCAGGGATTGACGGGCGCGACGGGCGTGCGACTGCCCATCAGGTCGAGTGCTGGACTTGTCGGCATCTCTTTGCCGGTCATCATCCGGAACTGACGACGCACCTGAGTCACAAGAACATCGCGGCCATCGATTACTACGTGCTCGCGAGCGAGACTGCTGTCGACCAAAGTCGTTGGCTTGGAACCATAGACAAGATCGATAACCACAGCTTCATCACTCAGCCGCGCGACGTTGAATGGTACGTCGTCGCTGTCTCGACCGACCGGAGTAGCGTTAACTACGATGTCAAAACCATCGGCGACAAAATCTGCCAAGGGTACGTAAGGCAGTCCCAGAAGATCAGCCGCGTGATTGCCACGCTCTGCCCCGCGATTGACCAGGGTCACGCCTGCGCCTGCCTGAATCAGCGCTGCGGCGATGGCCCGACCAGCGCCGCCGCAACCAATCACCGCGGCCCGCTTGTGCCTAACCTGGATATCTCGCTCATGACTTCCCGAAAAAATTACGTGCGGATCCGTTGTATCCGCCTCCCACCAGCCATTTTTCTTAACCAGTATGTTCGTGGACTCGGCCTGCCGCGACATTGGACTAATCGTCTTCGCTTTCAGCAGCGCCGCCTCTTTGTGTGGAGACGCCACGGTCATGCCGGCAATCTGCAGCCCGAGAGAGGCGAGCGCATTCGAAGCCACGATCTCGCGCCAGAACTCATCGAACGACTCAACCCGCAAGGGCACGAAGAGGGCCGGGTAATTCATCGCCCGGTAAGAAGCGTTGTGCAAACGCGGCGAGAGCGAGTGAAACACTGGGTTTCCGATAATCGCAAAGAGCACCTTTGCTGGGGTCAGCTCGGGAAGGCCGTAGTCTACAATTAACTTATTGATCGTCGGTTCGGTCTCAACGATGGAACCCTGAGGGACCAAGCCGAAGATGGCAGGCGCTCCCAAATGTAACGCCAATAAACGGGTCCAGAATCCCAGCGGGCCAGTTGAATAAGCGATCGTATCGGTGCGCCCGAGTGATTTCAACAATAACAAGGGCGTCAGCTCGTCGCTGATCCTCGCAGCGGTGTTGACCATTCTATACTGGCTTGCCGGTACGGATGATAATTGACTGAATCGACGCTTAAGTTCTGAGATATGGTTAGTTTTTCCGTGCCAGGAGACAAGACGCTTTTCGACCGGAACTTTGCTTAACACTTCGGGAAGGAAATCTCCGCCGGACTCGACCTCGATCCGATCGTAGTGTCGTGCCGCCATTGCCATTCGGCCGTGGCGCGCAGACATCGAGTCCGCACATTCGCCGCCTTCAGCACGACTTCGCAAGGAGTATTGGAGGCGACCCCTGAAGTGATTCCGCAACCAATCAGGATTAAGGTCGCCCACGAGATCCGATCGTACTTCCAGCCACTCAACGCACCTTGGCAGGGCTGCAAGCTCAGCGCCGCTGGGATCGGGAAGCTTCGTCAACGTGGCAACTAGAGAGGTCTGGATCATCCTGAATCATCCGTTGTGGCAACAGATTGAAAACTGCAAGACTCAACTAACAGTCTGCCCTAATCGAGTATGCAAAGAGGCAACCTCCTGAGAACTTCAGCCGTGTTGATGGCGAGTAACTATACTTGTGTGGCCGCAAGAGTTCAATTGGTTTGCTGAGATTTTGGCTGCAGCCTCTGGTCCGAGGCGGCATACATCTGAGGTAGTTTTCAGATAGGCCATCCGATCCAGCAGACTCTGACATGTCCCGGGGGCTTTACACAAGATTATCCAAATTCCTGCACCCAGCGAGGCTCAGGCGACTTTTTGTGCAAGCCCCGGGTCAGCTTTTTTGACATCAAGAAAGACTACAAACATTACGGTCGCGGCAAAAACCCTCTGTCCATCAAAAATCGCACCACAATCTCGGAATTCGCCTCGGCAGATGTAGACACCGTTTCCAGGTGAATGTCGGGAGTTACCGGAGGCTCATAAGGATCGCTGATGCCGGTGAAGTTCTGAATCGTTCCGCGTCGAGCCTGAGCATAAATTCCCTTCTCGTCTCGTGCTTCGCAGACTTCAAGAGGCGTGTCGACAAAAACTTCGATGAAGTTGTCCGAGCCCACCATCAAACGGCATTCGCTGCGTGTGTCACTGTAAGGACTAACAGCCGCGCACAGAACGGCGCCGCCATGCCGCACTATCTCAGATGCCACAAACGCGATTCGACGCACGTTGGCATCTCGACCGGCTCGTGTAAAATCCAAACCTTTTTACAAGTGTGTCCGCACCACGTCACCATCCAGCAAGGTCACTCTTCTGCCGGATTCGAGCAACCGGACGGCGACGATTTCGGCAGTCGTTGACTTTCCTGCGCCGGACAGGCCCGTAAACCAAACGCAAAAACCTTGGTGGCTTCGTGATGGGTGAGCAGCTGCGAGAATCGCCGAGACATCGGGTCGCATGAACCAACTGGGTACGGATTCGTTCCGATATATGAAGCCCTTGAGCTCGGATCCTGAAACTGTGATCATCGCCGTGCCCGGCCTGAGCCGGACACGTTCTTCGTAACGCTGTTCGGAGGGAAGATAAACTAACTCGTCGAACGAAACAGCATGTACGCCCGTTTCCGCGGCATACAATTCAACCAATTGTTGCGCGGCCTTAGGTGAATAGAACGGGTGTCCGTTTGAATCGACGCCAGGGCTTGCGTGGTCACGACCGACTATTAAGTGATTGGAGCCTCCGGAAGAGGTCTAGCAACGCAATTTATTGATCAGTCCTTAACGTCAGGAGTATTTCTAGAGTTTGACCTTAGCCTTAATGCACACAGAATTGGCTCATTCCACAATGCCCTGCTTTTATTGAAGAGAAACATCGACAGACTCAAAGGCTTTGGCGAAGGGTATCTTAACCAGCGGCTGTTGGATTTTGTGGCTAAATACGCGCCAGTAGATAATCCAATTGTACGGTCAGATAGAGTTATTAATATCAGTAATATGGAATTGATGCCCGTATTTGCGTGCTTCGACTGTGAAGAAAATATTGGGAGTCTATGTATCGCTCTGCTCAAGTCTCTCGATGGCGATAACTCCCGGTTGTCTGACCTCAAACTTAATCGTTCAAACCCTTTGGATGAAGAGGCCAGTAAGATCGAAGCGGAGACTACAACCGTGGAAGAAATTGAAGAATGGATTAAGAATCGGTGATTTGTAACCGCGAAAAGGCTACACAAGACCCCCGGATGCTGAAAGTCTACTGTCGCTATTGAGCGTGAATAGCGTTTGCGTCTTGAAAGCGCTATTACAGCCTTCTGCATCTTCAGGTAAATGAGACAGTCCCGTTAACAATGCCATACTCGCCTAACCCTTGAGGCCCCTCGTTGCGCAATTGGAGAAAGATCATGGCCGCAAATCTGGAAGACCAACTGATTGATAAAGTGCGAGCGCTGAACCTAACGGAACAGGTGTGGATCGCAGATCCATTTGGGAGGTAGTAAACGAGATCAATGCTTCGTTACCGGCAGACACTTGGGAGAACGTACCTACCGATGGCTCGATCAATCTTGATCATTACCTCTACGGAGCACCTAAGCAGCAGTGTGAGAGTCGATGAGGGCCAACCTACCAGCGACACATCGTTATTCGTCATAGCGACTCAGATACAGCTTGCCTTCGTAATCGACTAGTCCAAGAGTCATCTGCTCAATAAAGCCACGTCGGCCTAATACATTGCGCCGAAATCCGATCTTCAGCGAAGCCGACCAAGCCGCTAAACTCAAAAGAGGCTAGCGAAAGATTTACTTCGTGCAGATAAGCCACGAAGTTGCCGGTTACCGTACCTACGAGCAGACGCAGACCGCTCTCGATATCGAGTCCCAATTCTTCCCCGACGCCGCGGGCGAAGATGCAATTGGAAGAACCAGTGTCTACTTTTGCGTCGCAGTTGACTCGTGTCTGGCTGACGCTGAGAGTAACGGGAATGGTGATGCTTGGCTGGCCGGCGTCATAGTTAACCAACTCCGTGAAGGCGAGTTGATGCCTCAAGTCCAACCTCCCATCTCCGCTACCTCGTCGGGCTTGGACAAGTAAGTGACGAATGCATTCGGTTTGCCGGCCGCGAGCGCTTTCTCTCTTGCGATACGGTAGTTTGAACCAACGGCGAGAAGTTGATCACCGTCTAGTGCGACGTATTGACCGCCGTGCTCTTCGCGATGCGATTTCAACCACTCCATGCGCAGTTGCCGAATTTCATCGTCACCATTGTTGATGTGCAGGGATTGTGGTTTCTGGGGCGATAGCTCTTGGTTGGCCGGCTTCACTTCGCCGTTCGAGTCAAGTGATTCGAGGGCGGCGCGTAACCGGCGCCGTTCTTCAACCGGGAGTCTCCTTGCCTCTTCGATTATTTGCTCTAGCGTTGCCATGAACCACCTCTAATCTTACGTAAAACGTGATAACACAGAAGATTAGTTTACCATCTCAGTACAGGGCATTTCTATCTTGCCGCAGAAGTTCAAAGATTATTTTCATCTCCACAGGAGGGGCGTAGAACAGGTTGCGAAGAGTGTCCAGTCTGGGGAGCCAATATCCTGGTAAAGGTCGCTGGACGTTGGCTCCGGCGACCTTTGACTTTGCCAAGCACTTTGCCAAGCAGTAGAGCTGCGGCTTTCTTTCACATACCCTGGTGACAATTCTCTTTGTCCCCGATCAATTCCTCCTCATCCCAGATTTAGCAAAGACTGAGATGTTCTTTACAGATGGGGCAGGTTTGTTGCTGGACAAAAATATCCATCTAGCTTGAGTGCTACGAAACTCGGGAAAACTCGGCTAGTCAAAGCACTTATCCGGAGAATTAGACAGCTTGCGTTCATCCCTGGCCACCGATCCAAAGGCCCAAACTGGAAAAAAAACTCCATCCTCACAGTCTCGCCTGGCGCGCAACTTAGAGAATTTCCTCGCATTATGCGATCGACCGTGGAGTTCGGAAACGGCATGCAAAATGCAGCGGACCGTCCAGGCGTTGCCAGTACAGATGTCGACATTGATTTTGCAGTCATTGGTGAAGCGCTGCGCCTAAGAGGAGGGTCGTTGTGTGGCCGACTTCACTGTTATCTCGGCGGTTTCAGATACTCTCAAAGCAATACTTGACACCGCCATCAAGGCGAAGGGAGCCGGCGAGGCGGACTTCCTCAAGCTTGAGACGCTGCCTACGTCTCCCACATTAACGATCTTTTTATTTGAGGTTGGGGAAGATCCCAGCGCGCGCAATCATGCTCGGGTTCGCGAAACAACGCCACCCAACCTGAGTGTCAAGAAGCCGCCCATCGCTTTGTTATTGCGATACTTGCTGACTCCCTGGGGCGGCGATACTGCCACCGAGCAAAAGATTCTGGGTATCACACTCCAGACTCTTTACAACAACGCGATTCTCAGCGGAGCCGACCTAAAGGGCGCGCTGAATCCAACGGACGCGGCGCTGAAAGTGACTTTGTCTCCGCTCAGCCTGGAAGAAAGAACCAAAGTGTGGCAAGCCGTGCAGAAACCGTACCGCCTTTCACTCTCTTATGAAGTGCGAGTTGTCAATCTCGATGTCGACGGAGATGAGAGCTTCAAGCCTGTAACGCGACGGTCTGTCGAAGAGGGGGGACCGACCAGTTGATGACGAGGTGGCGTGATTTGCCAGGCGAACGCCTGGAAACATACAGCCCGGTCGGTCTGATACCCACGGATGCCTTTACTACGAGGGAACCCTTCGGCCGGATCAAGGTGATGTTGGATATTCGCGAGGCCAACGGCGTGTGGCGACAGACCGATGTCAAAGAAATAAGGACGGCCAGCGGCGTCATTGCTTATCCGGGGTTGGGACGCAGCGCCACGGTTTTTTGTCAGCCGGCACGTCGTTACCGTCTCAGAGTCGAGGCAGAATTTTACTTGCCTCTATACACAAAGACCGCCGAAGGCACGCTCGAGGGAATTGAGTTTGATGGCTTTCCCTACAACGATACATATCCGCCGAAGAACTACCCGGCGCAAGCCGCCGATTTTCCGGACTATCTCAAATCGGTGCTGCGGAAGCTCTGGCTGGTACCGGCGCCAAACTACCCTTTTCCGAATCACGTGCGCGTGTTGCGTGGAGTGGTGGTTGAGTCGAACACAGAGCGCTCAGTCGCCGGAGCTGAAGTAAGTTGGGGGAACAAGGAAATAGCATTGACCGACAAGAGGGGGGCTTTCGGCCTGCCGTTGCGCGTCAAGGGAATAGAGCACTTGACCGAAGAACAAAAGATTGATGCCAACGACAGGCAAGTACCACTGCGGCAGGGGACGATAAAGATCATTATCCCCAAAGCCCTGGGGACGAACCAAAGGATACCAATATCTTGAGAGGATGAAACCATGCCTGAATATCTAAGTCCTGGTGTTTACGTTGAAGAGATCGACGCGGGGCCAAAGCCGATTGAAGGCGTCAGCACGAGCACGGCCGGCGCCGTCGGGGTTACGGCCTTTGGACCAACCTCGGGCAAACCTGAGTTAGTTACCAGCTTTGCCGAATTCCAGCGAAAGTTCGGAAGCTTTCTGGCTGAGCCTGACAATGCCACTGTAGTCAAATGGGCGTTGAACGCGAGCGATGGTGGTCGCTGGTGGCAGTTCCCGCTGGCGGTGAAAGGCTTCTTTGACAATGGCGGACAACGCCTCTATGTCAAACGGGCCTTCAGCAGCGGATCCAAAGCCTCGAGCGCCAACATGGGCTTCGGGGTGATCAGCGAGCTGGAAAAAGACACAATCGCCAACGCGACGAAATTGAAGTTGCGGCACCTCATTGGTATTGCCGTCAACCGCCAGCTGAGGATCATTCGTGGCGACACAGGCGTCGCAGTCGGTGGTCTCTGCACCGTGACTGGATACGATTCTCAGACAGGCGAAGTGACAGTTACTCCTGTGGTTCCGCCGTTGTCAGTCAAACGGGGCGACTTCGTGGCGGTCGTGCCGAATACTGCCCCGACCGGAGGCGCAGTAACAGATGCAAACGCCACTTTGAAATTCGAAGCCAAATCGAAAGGCGATTGGGGAAACGATCTGAGCGTTCGTGTTCGCCCGATGGTCGGATCGTCCTACCGCATTTTGGCTAGTCCAACCGCCGGCGGCGCTCCAGCAAAAACGACGTTGAGCGCAGAGGCTAACACAGGCAACACCACCATCGAGGTGGCCAGCGTCACCGGGCTAAATATCAACGACCGAGTGCTGATCGACGGAAGCGAATACACCGTCACCGCCGTAGTTGCCGATCCAACCACCACAATAACTGCGGCCACGCCTGGGCTCGCTCCGATCACACTTGGCAGCGTTGCCGGGTTTATCGTGGCTGATAAGGTATTGATCGAAGGTACCGAGTACGAAGTCGCCGCGGTAGGCGCAACTACAATAAACATAAATCCCGTCGTGCCGGCCAGCGGATTCGCGAATGGAACTGAGCTGAGAAAGCTACCGCGGACCTTTGATATCAACCCGGCGGCTCCGGCCAAGTGGCCGGTTGGAACTGCAGTTCAGCGTCTTAGACCGGCGAACGAAACCAGTACGCCGGGACCCACGCTGAACGTTTGGGGGGCATCCAGTCTTTACACCGGAGCGATCGTCGAACTTGATAACGGCCACGACAAAGAAGTTTTCACGGTCGAAGAGAAATCAGGCGACACAGTCAGACTCTCTGGCAATATTATTCAAGCGTATTACGAAGGACACAGCTTGCGGGTGATCGAAGCGGAGGTCTCCGCGCGATACGCGCCGAAGGATGGAACTCCCACTGTCGAAACCTATAGCAACCTGAGATTGGTCAAGGACGGCAGTCTGAGCAATCTGGTTAACAACCTTAAGGCTCAGTCGACCATGGTCGGCGTGTCTGAAGGCCTCGCTTATTCGGCGAACAACCTGACTGGATTTCCGATGACTTCCAGCGGCGGTTGGGCATTTCTGGCCGGCGGTGACGATAAGCCGGATGCTCTGACCTCGGACGATTTTGTCGGGGTTGATGGGGGCAGCGGTAATCGCACGGGGATTCAATCGTTTGAGGACGTTGATGAAATCTCGATCTGTCTGGCCCCTGGTATCTGGGCATCGACTGTTCATTCCGCGCTCACTCAACACTGCGAGATTCTGAAAGATCGATTCGCTATTCTCGATCCGCAGGATGGTCTAAGCATCGAAGGCATTCGTACTTTCCGCGAACCGCTCGACACAAAGTATGCCGCGCTCTACTACCCGTGGATCGAGGTACGCGACCCGTCCGTGAAGCGCAACGTGGTTGTTGCGCCTTCGGGTCATATGGCTGGAATTTACGCCCGGGTTGACGTGGAACGCGGCGTTCACAAAGCGCCGGCCAACGAGGTGGTGCGGGGCATCACAAAGATCTCGCAAGAGGTCACCAAGCGCGAGCACGACATGCTCAATCCGAAGAACATCAACGTCCTGCGATTCTTCCCCGGCCGCGGCAATCGCGTGTGGGGAGCGCGGTGCGTCACCTCTGATGCCGCGTGGAAATACATCAACGTGCGCCGGCTCTTCATTTTTGTGGAAGAGTCGATCGACGAGGGCACGCAGTGGGTAGTTTTTGAACCTAACGACGAACCGCTCTGGGCGCGGGTGCGAGCAACCATTACCAACTTTCTTACCAGTGTCTGGCGCAGCGGCGCACTGCAAGGCGCGAAGCCTGACGAAGCATTTTTCGTCAAGTGTGACCACAGCACGATGACCCAGGACGATATCGATAACGGCAGGCTGATCTGCATTGTCGGCATCGCTCCGGTCAAACCCGCGGAATTCGTGATCTTCCGCATCCAGCAGAAGACGCTGGAGAACAAGGTCTAAACAGTGTTTGCCGGCAGACAGACCACCATAACCAAAGAGGAGAACTATGCCTGTATATCGAGACGACCCTTACGCTGGTTATAACTTCGAGGTCGTCGTCACTGGCATCAGCGACGACGGCAAAGCGGTCAAGGGTTCATTCGCCGAATGCTCGGGACTTGAGGCGGCGATGGATCCGATCGAATACCGCAACGGCAGTGAAGACATTACCGTGCGCAAGCTGCCGGGCTTGAAGAAATTTACGAACATCACGCTCAAACGCGGAGTGACTGGAGATCTCGCCTTCTGGAACTGGATCCTTCAGGGCATGAACGGAACGATTGTGCGCACTGAAGGTTCAGTCCTCCTGCTCAATGAAGCCAAGCAAGAGGTCATGCGCTGGAATTTCAAGCGGGCCTGGCCAGTCAAATGTACGCAGCCGAGCATGAACGCAAAGAACAACGAGGTTGCCATGGAGTCGGTGGAAATCTGCCATGAAGGCCTCTCAGTTGATGGACAGGCAGGATGAGATCGGCGGCGACAGTTCCGGGCCTCTCCTTTTCGGTTTCGCCTCCCGCGGCGGAGCGCTCCCCCTTGCGCTCGGATGTGGCGGGCTTTATCGGACGCACCAGGCGTGGTCCGGTCGGCGTGCCAATTCGGGTCGAAGGCTGGCGCGGCTATCAACGTGAGTTTGGCGGCCTGGCCGGCGATGCCGACATGACTTATGCCATTCGTGGCTATTTCGAAAACGAAGGTGAGGTCGCTCACGTGATCAGGCTTTGTCACCCGTCGGCAAAGTCAGCGTCCGCCGAATGGAAGATCGGCGCACTCGACAAAGATGGGAACTGGGTCGACGGTTCGCCCGCCGGGTTCGAACATACGGGTTACCGAATTACGGCCAGCAGCCTGGGTGCCTGGGCCAATAACACCAGGATCGCAATTAGTTATCGACGGCGAGGAGCTTCGGGCAGACCTGAGTTGGACATAACAATTGCTGTACCTGATGAGCCGACGCAGTATTTCACCGGTCTCTCGCTGAGTTCCGATCTCGCGTCCGAAACCGCTGAGACACTCAACACCTTCGAGGAATTCATCGCTTCGGGCTCGCGGTTCGTTCGCCTGGAACCGCTGGATCCCACCGAGCCGAAAGTCGTCGTCTGCCCTCAGCAGGCGCCCCACTCCGTGGATTGGGAACTAAAACTGGAAGGCGGTCAGGACTCTGAGGGTAAGGAAACGCCTGGAAAGTTGGCGTACCTCGACGCGCTCACAAAACTTGGGGACATAAACGAGGTGGCGCTGGTCGCGGTACCGGGCCTATTCAACGACATTCAAGATGACTCGGACGCGTTAGAGCAGCAGAACGAAGTGCTGGTTGCGTTGGTTGAGCAGGCCGAAGAACTTCGTGACCGTCTCGTCCTCATTGACGTGAAAACCGAGAGTGATCATCAGGGAAAGCGAGATCAGGCAATCAGAGAGGTGAAGAAAACTCTGGACTGGGTGGATGTTTTGCGCACCAGCTTCGGCGATAAAGCCGCGAGAGCGGCAGTTGTCTATCACCCACGCCTGACGATTCAGGATCCGCTCGGTGGGGTGAGAAGCCCTTTGCGGAGTATTCCTCCGTCCGGACACGTGGCGGGCGTGATCAGCCGGCTGGACCGCGAGCGCGGCGCGCATCACACACCCGCCAATGCTGAGATCTTTGGCGCGGTGGACGTAACCCAGAACTTCGATCCGGTCGAGCAGGCGCGTCTGAACATGTCGGGCGTGAATCTGCTGCGATGTTACCCGGGCCGGGGACTGTTGGTCTGGGGCGGACGAACTCTTCATCTCGATCGAGAGCGACGCTTTCTCGTATACCGCAGATTGATTCATCGTCTGGTGCGCGCGATTCGCCGGGTGGCTGAGCCGCTCGTCTTTGACAATAACGGGCCTGAGCTATGGCTCGCGCTGGTCCGGTCAATCACCACAGTACTGCTGGAGGCCTGGCGCGCCGGAGCCTTGAAGGGGGCGCGTCAGGAAGAAGCTTTTCGGGTCCGCTGTGACGAAAAACTGAATCCTCCCGACGAGCAGGATCTCGGTCGCGTTTTCTGCGAGATCGAAGTAGCGCCCGCGGCTCCCATGGAATTTATTCAGTTGCGGCTCTCTTTCAGTGGCGACGGCAGGTTGGAGGTGTTTGAATCGTGAATCCGAATCCGTTGGATCTATTAACGGATCCGCTGACCTCCTTCCGTTTCATTGTGACACTCAATCCTGGCGACGCGTATCTGCCGGCGGCGCAGGCCGCGCTGGTCAAGCTATATGCGACTGCCGGATTCCAGGAGGTCAAGGGATTGGGTGCAGACCTTGAAGTGACTGCTTATTCAGAGGGGGGCGTTAACGACCACGTGCATCAACTTCCGGTTCGTCATTCCTGGACGCGAATCTCGATGCGACGCGGGCTGACACTCGGAAAGGGTTTGTGGGAATGGTACGAAGCGGGATTGACGCAATCGCTTGGGGCGCGGCGCGATGGCAGCGTGATTCTGATGTCACCGGCCGGAATTCCCGTGGCGGCGTGGGAGTTTTTCGGCGGCATCGCCGTCAAGTGGACCGGACCGGAGTTCAATGCCACGCAGAATGCCGTGGCTGTAGAGAGTGTCGAGATTGCGCATAACGGCGTGCGTCAGGTCACGGTCTTTTAGGGTGAAATGGGCCGGCGAACTACCGGTTGTGAGCTATGGACATGGTTTCAATCAACAACCTGGAAGTGAGATTCGATGTCGAGGGCGACGGCGATGACGCGACTTTCGCCAGGCTGTTTGAGAAGTACGTTCGCCAGTGGAGCGGTCGACAGGACGAAGCAAAAGAGCGCGATCGGTTAACGGCGCGCGAAGGTTCGTTGGGGGACCAGCGCGAGGAGCCTGAATAATGAACACTCCCATAAGCAGCGCAGCCCAGAGCCTGCAACGAGCAAGTCTGGTGATCGAATCACCCTCCGTCCCGGAGAGCGAGCGCATCATCAACTTCCGCTTTAACCCGACTGAGTATCAGCTCCAAAAGGCAAACAATTTCGCCGAAATCGCGATACCCGGCCTGGAGTCTCCGCCCATTCAATTTGTCCGAGGCAACTGTGAAAAGCTGAGCGTCGAACTATTGGCCGATACCTCTGACACACTCAAGGATGTCCGCACAGAATACGTAAACAAGTTACGCGATCTGCTCAAGATAAGGAGCGAATCGCACGCGCCGCCAATAGTCAATTTTGTGTGGAGCACGAAAGTATTCAAAGGGGTGGTTGAGAGTCTCAACATCACTTACACACTTTTCTCTCCCGAAGGCGTCCCCCTAAGAGCCAAGCTTAGCCTGACGCTGAAGGAATACCGGCCGGTCAAGATTCAGATTAAGGAATCGCCGAAGACTTCTCCCGATCTGGAAAAGAATTGGGTCGTTAGACGTGGTGACCGGCTTAGCAGCATTGCGGCCGCTGTTTACCGCGACGCGAGTGCCTGGCGCGCCATCGCCAGGGCCAACGAGATTCGGGACCCGCGCACGCTGGCGCCGGGAGTTGTGCTTAGGCTGCCGAGAATAACTTGAACGAGGTCGCGAGAATGCCGACTGAGCTAATTGAGAATCCGGCGCCGACCGACTACTACGCGCCAAATTTCAAAGTCATGGTCGAAGGCCGCGAACTTGATGCGTCGACTCACGGCGATATCCTGGATTTGAGTGTGGTGATGGACATCGAAAACCTCACCACCTTCAACTTGACGGTCAACAATTGGGACGACGCAAGCTTCGATTTCAAATATAGCGACCGGGAAACGTTTGACGTGGGCAATCGGGTGAACATTCAAATGGGCTATGCCGACGAGCTCAAGTTTATGACAAACGGCATCATCACCACATTGACGCCGCGTTTTCCCGACTCAGGGTCGCCCACTATGGGCGTGACGGGATCTGACCCTCGGGTCAAACTTTGTGAACGCAAGCCTCAGCCTGGCGACCTCAGGAAATTTGTAAACAAGGCGGATTGGGAAATCGCGCAGATCATTGCCCAGCGCAACCAGATTCCTTTCGAAGTTTCAAAAAAAGGCGCAAAACGACCGGAGGTAATCCAGCGCAATCAGGACGATGCCATCTTTCTGATGGAGCGCGCTAAAAGCATTGATTTTGATTTCTTTATCCGGGCAGACGAGAAAACAGGAGTTGATAAGCTTTATTTCGTCGAGCCCACAGATAATCGCGATGCGCGGCGCACGCGTATCTTTACGTTCGAATGGGGAAAGAATCTCATCAACTTCAATCCGCAGTTGAAGCTCAAACGGCAGGTCGGAAGCGTGACGGTGAGTGGCTGGGATCCGGCTACGAAGAGTCGCATTAGTTACACCGCCGGGCCAAGTGATCTACCAAACAGCGGTGGGGCCGGTAGCAATGGTGCGGACGTGGCAAGAAAAAGGCTTGGAAACAGGCAGGACGTAGTGGTTGATCGCCCGGTGACAAGCGTCCAGGAAGCGCGCGACTATGCGATGAGTTTGCTGCGGGAGCGCGCCTACGATTACCTCACGGGCAGCGGTCAAGTAATCGGATTGCCCGATATGCGGCCGGGTGATCTGATCGAACTCGTTGGCCTCGGCCAACGCTTCAGCGGCACCAGTGCCAAACCAATTCAATACTACGTCAAGAAGGTCACTCACACTTTGGGCAACTCTGGCTATCGGACCCAGTTTGAAGTTCGTTCAGTAAGCGACGGCGGAACAAAGAGCGGCGGCGGGGGAGGTCGGTGATGCCTGAGTCACGCTCCCGCACAACCGATAAGCGTTTCTTTGGCGTTTACGAGGCCATTGTTACGGAAGTCAACGATCCCTCCAGCCAGGGACGGGCCCAGGTGAAGTTCCCCTGGTTTGATGAGGAAATGGTGAGCGAGTGGTGTCGGGTGCGTCAGTTCTATGCGGGGAATAACTACGGCGCTTTTTTCGTGCCCGAAGTTGGCGATGAAGTCCTGGTAGCCTTTATCCAGGGCGACATGCGTTTACCCGTAATTCTGGGCGGCCTCTATAACGGCCAGGACAAACCGCCGAGTGCCCGCACCGCGGATAAAGATCAGAAGATGATCCGGACCAAGGGTCAACACGAAATTCTGATGGACGACTCAAAAAACCAGGAGCGTATCCGAATCAAGACAAAAGGCGGCCACCAGATCACGCTCGACGACATCAACGGAGCGGAAAAGATCAGCATCATTGACTCGAAAGAGAAGAATCGAGTCGAGATCGATTCCGTAGCAAACTCGATCAAGATTGAATCAAGCGGCGGCAAGCTCGTGCTGAAAGCCAAAGAGATCGAAATCAAAGCCGACACGACGCTCAAGGTTGAAGCAGGCGGTGAGATGACGATCAAAGGTGCGACCGTAAACATTAACTGAGTGGAACTGTGGAGCTATGGGAGTACCGGCAGCGAAAAAGGGCGATCAAGTCATGGCCACCGACACCCACATTGTGCTGGTGCCGTCAGGAACGGGCACCGTGCCAACGCCACTTCCGCATCCTTTCAGCGGAATCATCAAGGGGAACTTAAGCAGCGATGTGAACATCATGGGGCTACCGGCGGCCACGGTTGACAGCACTGCTGATAACACGCCCACTCACATTCCGACGCCTCCGGGCACTGCTTTCCAGAACCCCCCAAGCAACAAGGCCACAATCAAAACCGGCAGCGCCACGGTTAAGTTCAACGGCAAAGCGGCTGCGCGCAATGGAGACACAGCCGAGACTTGCAATGATCCGGCGAACCTACCCATCGGCAAAGTGATCGCCGTAGGCACGGTCTTGATTGGATGAAACAAGAAGGAGTGCGAGACGACGATGAATTCTCCGATTGTTGGCACAGGGTGGCGTTTTCCGATTCTACCCGATCTGACGGGGGGGCTTGGCTACACTTCGGGCGATGAAAATGTTGAGCAGTCGCTGAAAATTTTATTGCTGACCAGTCTGGGACAACGGGTCATGCGGACCGACTTCGGCAGCAAGGCCTCGCCTCTCGTATTCGCGCCGGGAAGTTTGCAAAACCTTGGTCTCTTGGAGGGGACCGTGCGTGATGCAGTACGTGATTGGGAACCACGCATTGATCTGGAGGAGGTGCGGGTTGAACCTGACCTCGACGACGAATCACGCGTTACGGTTCACATAGGCTACCGCGTCCGGCAGACCAATACGCGCAGCAATTTGGTGTTTCCATTTTATCTGACCGCTCCAGAGAAAAGTTGATGGCCCTCGATCCAATCAAACTCGACGATCTCACCTGGAACGAAATGGTCGTGGCCATCAGGCAGCGCATTGCCACCGCGTCGGCCGGAAATTGGACGCTGCACGCGCCAGTCGATCCCGGCGTTACGTTACTCGAACTTTTCGCGTATCTCCTCGAGCAGCGACTTTACTGGATGGACCAGGTCCCTGACTCGCGCACCTGCGGCGCCCTGGCGCTGCTTGGCGCGCAGCCCCGTCCAACCCGGGCGGCTGCAACCGTAATGTACTTTCCAGAAATCGATCAAGCGACAGTGTTGGCCAAGGGCACAGGGTTGACTCTCGAACTATCGGAGCCGCCACTGATCTTTTCAGCTGAAAGGGAAATCGCCCTGCTGCCTCTACCTCAGACCGGCGAGCTGATCAGCCTCTTTATTGATGGAGAAGATCGAACGCCGGATTTGTTACATGGAATCGTCCTGCGACTCTTTCCATCCGGCGGCTCTGGGGATGTCAAGATCGTTGTCCGGGTGGCTGGGCTCCTGCCGCCCAAAATCAACGGCAAATATCTCTCGCTGTTGTTCGATTTGCGCGATCCGGGTGGCATAGCTCCTGAGTGGGCGCCGCAGTGGAATTCCGATTTTCAACGCGATCGCGGCGACGACCCGAATGTGGCGACGCAGGCCGAAGGAAATCCTGCCCAGGGTGAACCTAACACTGAGGCGTCCATACCTCCACCGGCTGAGATCTCATGGTCTTACAGCGGCGCCGGCGGCAAAAGGATCCCATTCGCTCCAGGTGAAGTCGTGGACGGCACCGGCGGTCTGCGCCGGTCGGGCGTGGTACTGCTGCCAATCAGAGTCGGGACCGACAACAATATCGATTGGCAGCCCGAACCTTCAGACGATGAGAGCGAAACTCATGCATACGCGCTCTGGATGCGAGTTGACGAAGCTACTTTCAGCGCTCCTCCGCGTTTGGAGCGATTGATACCCAACGTCGTAATTGCTTCTCACCAGCGAGAAACAAGGGAACACCAGTTGACGCGCGAGTTCCCACCCTTATCCGGCAACGTAATCAGTCTGGCCGATCTATCGGAGGAAGATCTGGTCGACGCCCATCCGCCGATTGAGGACACGATCAAGCTCAGTATTCGAGAAGCTGACGATAAGTGGCATTCCTGGAGGACAACGTCAGATTTGAGTTTTCACGGACCATCGGACCGTGTGTTCATCGCTAACCGGGTGTTAGGGGAAATATCTTTTGGTGATGGTCTCACCGGACGCTTGCCGATCGTGAAGAATGACAGCCAGCCCCAGTTCAAAGTGAAATACTGCTTCGGCGGCGGAACCGCAGGCAATCTCGGGTTAGGTAATTGGAAGACTTCCAGGTTGCCAGAGCTGAACGACGTTCGCCTGGCAGCCGTGAACGTTGTCCAAACCGCGGGGGGAGAAGAACCGGAAACGATGGAAGCGGCTCGGGAACGCGCCGCCACGGAACTCAAGCAGCGAACTCGGGCGGTAATTCGCGAAGACTACGAAGAGATTGCTCGCACAATTCCGGGGATTGCGATCAAACGAGCGCACGCGGCGATTGGGCTTCATCCGAATTATCCCTGGGCGTTGATTCCGGGCGCCGTTACTGTTTTTGTCGTTCCGGACGTCTCACGTCCGGATGTCCTCAGCGAAGATTCTCCGGAGTTTGAGGGCGCCATCGTCGAGAGCGCTTTTGTAGCCGCGCCCGTTCCCGATCCCGGAGCTTTGGCAACGGTTCGCGCGAAACTCGAGGTCGCGCGGCTGGCTGGAAATGAGGTTTTCGTTTCCGCTCCGCTCTACCGGCCGGTCGATTTGACCCTCGAAATTGAATCCAATTCAACTGAAGCAACCGAACTCAGTCAGAAGATCAGACGGCGGTTGCGATCGTTCCTCGATCCTCTCATCGGTGGAGATGCCGGTGACGGTTGGCCCTTCGGAGAGCCGCTACGTCCTTCCGCCATCTTGCGCGAAGCTCAAGCCGCGCTCGGTACCCAGGGGCGACTCCTACAAATCTTCATTGATCTGGCGCCCACAACCACGCCGCCCAAAGGAACTGACTTTCCAGATCAGAAGAAACCTGATTGCTCGCCTTGGCCACAAGCGGAGAAGGAAAACGGTTCTCAGCAAAACGATCCAACCTGTGCGGATGTCGCCATCGGCGCTCATGACCTCGTTGAGCTACGCCGGCTCACGATTAATTTCCATCGCGCCCAGGAGAGTGGGGGAGGTTTGCGATGAGTGAAGTCTGGTGGGGAAAGGAGTCTTTGAGTAACCGCCGGGTACGTTTGAAGCCCGTAATTCCGCCTTTGCCGCCCGTCCCCGAGCTTTCGGCGCCATCGCGCCAGGACGTGAAGAATGAATTACGAAGCCGGATTAGGTCATTTACTCCGGAGTGGACCAATTTGCGGACCACAGATGCCGGCATGGCGCTGGTTCAACTCTTCAGTGAGCAGTTGGAACCTGTGCTGGAACGCCTAAATCGGTTGCCCGAAAAGACGTTCGTTGAATTTCTGAATGTTGCCGGAATAAAACCTCTGCAGGCGTCTCCGGCGGCGGCGTTGCTCGAGTTCGAAGTTTCTGACACTGCGCCGCAATCCGTTTTTGTCGGCAAGGGTTTTCAAGCCAGCGCTCAGTCGGCTGAGGGTCCGGACGATCTCGTGGTCTTCGAGACCGAGCGCGATCTGGTTGCCGCTCCGGCAAAGATCGTTGAGATGCATGTGCAGGAGGATAATCTCTTTCAGTCGATAGATCCGCAGGCCGAGAATGTTGAGGGATTTCTTCCCTTCGGCAGTCGGCCAGAACCCGGTCGAGCACTCTTCATCGGCTTCGCGAGCAACATTACGCCTGGACCGACAATCTCGCTCGGCATTCGTGTCGCTGCTCCACCGGGCGCGCCGCCGCCGTCGGCGGCTGGCGGTGTCGCGCCGCTGCCGGTGTCTTACGCACCACAATTGGAATGGAGCGTTCTTGATGGAACAAAGTTCTTGCCGGCCGAAATCGTTCTCGATGAAACCGGCGGCTTTATACACAGCGGGGTGGTCGAGTTGCGACTGCCGCGCGAATGGCGAGTGGGAAGGCCGACGGGGTTAAGCGGCAAACCACCGCTGCGGTGGCTGCGCCTGGAAGTTGTTTCAGGTACGTTTGCGGAAAGTCCGGTACTAGCATCAATCAAGCCCAATATGGTGCCTGCAAGTGCCGCGCGCACCATTTTCAACGAGGCGCTTGAGCCGTTGCCGCAGAGCCGGAACCGGCAGATGAGCTTGAGCCAGAAACCAATTCTTCCGGACTCTCTAATAATCGAAGTCGACGAAGGTGGCTTCGATGTTTCCAGCGGACCGGAAGCAAACGTCCCGGTGTCCGATGGAAACGCGAAGGCAGACCCGCGAAAGAAGTCCAAGACCAGACGGTGGAAGCAGGTTGACGATCTTGGGCCTTACGGGCCTGACGACGAAGTCTACGTACTGGATCCCCTCGAGGGCGTGGTTACTTTCGGCGAGGGCGTTCATGGGGCGCCGATTCCCCAGGGCTTCCGCAATGTGCGCGCACAAAGTTATCGGGTGGGCGGTGGCGGCGCCGGCGCGGTAAAGGCGGGCGCGATTAGCACTCTGCTTTCGTCCGCTCCCTTTATTTCCAAGGTCGTCAATCCCTGGCCGGCTACGGGCGGTCTTAATCGCGAGACCACCGAGCAAGCCATGCGGCGGGGGCCACAGGAGATTCGAGCGCGCTCGAGAGCCGTCACGGTCGCGGACTATGCCCTGCTCGCACGGCAAGCACAGGGAGCGCTTGTCGCCCGCGCCCATGCGGTGGCCGGACTGCATCCCTCTTTTCCAGGACGATCGATTCCGGGGGTTGTCGGTGTCTTCGTCGTGCCGCCGGATCGTAATGAAGGCCCGCCAACTGCCGATGAAGACACGTTGCGAGCGGTTGCCACTCACTTGAGCAAGAATGCCGCGCCCGCGGGCGTTGAGGTTGTGGCAGCGGCCGCGCGTTTTCACAAAGTGAAGGTCGAGGCCGCAATCACAATTCGCACCGGCGCCGACTCTGGCAAAACGGTGCGCGACGCGCTGAAAGTCCTGGATGAATATCTGCACCCACTGACCGGCGGCGAAGACGGCTCTGGCTGGCCGTTTGGAGGCACGTTGCGTTACCAGAGTTTAGTCCTGCGTTTGACCAATATCGATGAGGTGAGCGCGGTGCCTACGCTCAACATTATTGCGGACGGCACACGATTTCTCGCGTGCCAGGACTTTGTACCGGAAGCGCACGCACTACTTTGGGGCGAGATCCACCAAGTCATAGTTCAGCAGCGAAAGGAGACCGGATGAGCTGCGGCGGGGCATCCCAGAACTTCAGATTGCTTGACGGCTTTGTCGGCTGGGATGTGGCGGACTGTGGGGGCTTGACCGGTCTAGCGCTTGACGAAGCGGC
>DATHHW010000030.1:0-2767 GCA_035317005.1 Pyrinomonadaceae bacterium
CACCTCCGGCTCTACGGGACGGCCCAAGGGCGTGCTCGGCACCCATCGCGCCTGTATCAACCGCTTTGAATGGATGTGGGAATGCTACCCCTTCGCGCGTAATGAGGTCTGCTGCCAGAAGACTTCGCTCAGTTTTGTCGATTCGATTTGGGAGATCTTTGGCCCGTTATTGCGGGGCGTGCCTCTGATATTGATTCCCGACAAAGTCGTCAAAGATCCGGCGCTACTGGTGGAAACTCTGGCCAAACGAGAGGTGACGCGCATCGTGCTGGTGCCTTCGTTGCTGAGGGCGATACTGGATGCAACGATCGGTGCACAGTTGCCACGACTGCGCTATTGGGTGAGCAGTGGCGAGACGCTCACGGTCGCACTGGCGGAACGATTCAAAGAGCGCCTGGGTGAAAGACGCCTGATCAACTTGTATGGCTCTTCGGAAGTGTGCGCCGACGCGACGTGTTACGAGACGCCGGCACAGCTTGAAAAGCGAAGCCTTCCCATAGGCCGACCAATTGCGAACACGGAAGTGTTTATTCTCGACGCGCAATGCCAACCAGTGCCCGCCGGTGTGATTGGCGAAATTTATGTGGGCGGTGCGGGGTTAGCGCGAGGTTACCTGCACCGACCCGATCTCACTGCCGAGCGGTTTGTCCCGCATCCGTTTAGCGCAGCGCCGGGAGCGACGCTCTACCGTACGGGCGATCTCGGACGTTACCTTCCGGACGGAAACATCGAGTACTTCGGTCGCAGCGACTATCAGGTGAAACTTCGTGGCATACGCGTCGAGCCTGGCGAGATTGAGAGCGTGCTGAATGAGTGCCCGGCTGTCAGCAACTGCGTCGTGATGTTGCGGCAAGCTTCGAAAGAAGGCGAGCCTGATGATGGCGCGCGTTTGGTGGCTTACGTGGTGGCCGATGAGGACGATGGAGGAAGACCCGCCGAGTTACGAAGTTACCTGCGCAAGCGCCTGCCCGAGCAGATGGTTCCCACTCACTTTGTAATGTTAGAGGCGCTGCCGCTTATGCCGAACGGCAAGGTTGACCGGCGGGCGCTGCCCGCGTTCGACCCGACCGTGGCGGCGGCGGCGGTCGGATACGTCGCGCCACGCAGTCCGGTGGAAGAACTGATCGCCAGCATTTGGTCGGAGGTGCTGGGGGTGCGGAGTGTGGGTGTTCAGGACAACTTCTTCGAGTTGGGAGGGCACTCGCTGCTGGCGACGCAGGTTGTCTCGCGGGTGCGCGAGCTGTTTAAGGTCGAGCTGGCGTTGCGGCTGATGTTTGAAGAGCCGACCGTGGCCGGATTAGCGGCGCGGGTTGAGGAGGCCATCAGCGGCGGGCGCAACGTGCCAGGCGCAGCAATCCGACCTGTCAAACGAGCAGGAAATGTGCCTCTGTCTTTCGCGCAGCAACGTCTGTGGTTCCTTAACCAACTCGAACCCGACAATCCCGTTTACAACATTCCAGTCGCGATTCACCTGACCGGATGCCTGAACATTCCAGCCCTCCAACAATCCTTCAGCGAAGTTCTGCGCCGGCACGAGTCGTTGCGCACCAGCTTCTCGGTGATTGATACGCAGGCGGTCCAAGTGGTCGCGCCTGCGATGCCTTTCGATCTTCCTCTTAGCGATCTCTCGAGTCTTGAGCACCCCGAGGACGAGCAAGTGGTCCAGGCCATCGCGGCTGAAGAGGCGAACTTGCCCTTCGATCTGAGAATAGCGCCGCTGTTCCGTGCGCGTCTGTTGCAACTGACTGAGCAAGAGCACGTGCTGCTAGTGACGATGCATCACATCGTCAGCGATGGCTGGTCAATGGGAGTGTTGGTGCGTGAAATTGCCGCTCTCTACACCAGTTTTTTCCAGGGCCACGTCTCGCCACTTGCGGAGTTGCCGATTCAGTATGGGGACTATTCGGTGTGGCAGCGCGAGCAGTTGCAGGGAGAGCTGTTGACCGAGGAGTTGCAATACTGGCGGGGCCAGTTGAGCGGTGCGCCCCCGGTGCTTGATTTACCTTCGGATCGGGTGCGACCGGCGGTGCAAAGCTATCGCGGAGGTTCAGTCAAACTCGAAATCGATAGGGAGACCGCCGAGGCGCTCAAGGATCTGAGTCGCAGAGAAGGGGTCACACTGTTCATGCTGCTGTTAGCAGCGTTTGATGTCCTCCTGTGGCGTCACACCGGGCAGGAAGAGATCGTCGTTGGCGCTCCCATTGCCAATCGAACGAGAACGGAGGTTGAGGGGCTGATTGGGTTTTTCGTGAACACCCTCGCCTTGCGCATAAGTTTGAAAGGTAATCCCACCTTCAGCGAGTTGGTCCGGCAAGCGCGCGAAGTTTGTTTAGGGGCATATGCACATCAGGCGCTGCCGTTCGAGAAATTGTTGGAAGAATTAGAGCCAGAGCGGAACCTGAGTCACACGCCGTTGTTTCAGGTCATGTTGGTTGTGCAGAATGCGCCGCACGAGACACTCGAGTTGCCGGGGTTAAAACTCAGTTCCGTGGAGATAAATAATGAAACTGCCAAGTTTGACCTCACCTTATCGATTTGGGAGACGGAGCGGGGAATTGATGGGCGCGTAGAGTACAACCGGGACTTGTTTGACCAGTCCACCATCGAACGAATGGTTGAACACTTACACGTGCTACTCGGCAGCATTCTTCGTAATCCCGATCAGGCGATCACGCGGTTGTCGCTGCTCAGCGCAGACGAGCAATACCAATTGGTCTCGGAGTGGAACCAAACACAACGGGAATATCCGTCTCGCTGTCTCCATGAG
>DATHHW010000031.1:0-2914 GCA_035317005.1 Pyrinomonadaceae bacterium
CGCCACCAGCACGTACTTCCACCAATCGTCCCAGGAACCTGAGTCGGTCGGTGGGGTGGGCGATGCTGTAGCGGACGGCGATGGTGTCGGACCCGGCGATGGTGTTGACGTTATTACGCCATCGGGTGTGGGTGATCCGTCGGATGACGGGGTCGGCGTGCCCGTTGGAGTTGGTCCTCCGGGCGTCGGCGTTCCTGCGAAAGGCGTCGGCGTTCCTGCGACAGGCGTTGGGGTTGACCGGTCCTTCGACGGCGTAGGTGTGCTCGTCGAAGGAGTCGGTCGGTCCTTCGACGGCGTAGGTGTGCTCCTCATTGGCGTCGGCCGCTCTTTCGACGGCGTTGGCTCGTTCGTCGGTCCCGTTGAGATTCCGGGCGTGACCCCAACCTGCTCCTTATTACTTGAGACAACTCGCTCAGTCGGTCTGCCAGTGATTTCGACAAAGGCCAGGTAGTCGCCGGCCTTGTATATGTGCGTCTCTTCCCGTTTTACCTTCCACGCAGTCGGTGGAGAGCCGTCACCGAAGTTGAAACGATAACGCGTTTTCGAATTTGCCGGATTGGCCGTCGCTTTGAAATAGACCGGAAACCCCTCGGTAACGGATCGCGGGACGACTAATAGATTTACCTCAGTCGGTGAGATCTGCTCAGCCTCGACTTTGATGGCGAGAGGTTTGCTGCGCGCACTCTGCTGACCGGGACGACTGTTCATTGCTCGAACTTCAACACCGGCCGCATAGGTGCCTGACGAAGAATATGCGTGTTTTGTTTGCGGGCTGGTTTGCCATTCAGTTGATTTGGATCGATCACCAAAACTGAAACGGTATCCAAGGTTCGGTCCAGCCGGATCAGCCTGCGCCACGAACGTGACCTCGTCTTTGGCTTGAACCGCTACTCGATTGGCCTTGAGTTGCACCGCGATGGGTGCCGGCGCGGAGGTCACCTCAATTGGCCGCCGCGGGCTACCGCCCTCCCTCTTGACCGACCGGCCATTCCCTAAACCGATATCGACATAGGCCTGGTAAGTACCCGGTGAACGGTAACTATGCGTCGTCAGTTGACTGTCTTGCCAGTCGGTTTGAGATCCATCGGCGAACACAAACCGGAATTTCAGATTAGGATAATCGCGTGAAAGCTCGGCCTTGAAATTCACCGGGCTGTCCGGCTTAACCGAAGTGGGCTTGGCTAAAAGTTTGACCTCCGGCAGCGTCGGAGTGGTCGGTCGTTCGGGCGGCTTAACCAGGACACAGTAAGTAAAAGTGCCGGTCTTGGTATAGAGATGATCCCGAGTCGTCTGACTTATTCGCTCCTCTTTCTCATCACCAAAGATAATAATAACGGTGTAGTGCGGATCCAAAACTATCTTTGCGGGCGAGAGCGTGAACGTCACCAACTCCCCCAGGGGGACGCGGCGCCGATCGACCTTAGCCGTGACCAGCGGCTGTTCACCCGAGCGTTTACAACCAGTCAGGGCAACGCGCGGCCGAACATTCTCGGTCTGTGGAAATTGCCCGATTGAAGGGTTTTTCTTCTGCGCCAGGGACCCTGACGTCACCTCAGCAGAGGGCCATCGGGCCACACTGGTCTGGTTCGTAGCGCCCGGGATATTTTGGACACTCGAAACCAACGCAAATAGAGCCAGGAGCAGAGGGCAAGCTGAAATCCGCATAAATGTATATGGTTCTAAACGTGTATTGCTAGTCACCTTCCCATTATTACCATTCGAACTTCGCCCTGGCGAAGCTGTCAGAGACCTCCGCAATAGTGGTCAGCTTTGTTTGCGCTAACGACGGCTGCTCTATTTCGAGACTGCGGTGATTGATGAATCAGGCTCGTGAGATCAGCCATCCCTGGAAACTCGAGAACAGCCGGACGATATTCCGGTGGTACTTGAAAGTCAATCAATAAGTTCTAGCAGTTTGCTGAAAAACTCCTTGAGTGTAAGGGAGCGCAAAAGTTCGGGTTTGGAGTTCCGCCTTCAGGCGGCGGAATGTTGGAGAAGTATTCCGCCCGAAGGCGGGACTCCAAACTTAACTCTTCCGATTTGTGATACGCTTTCATGGTATGAAGACAGAGTCACCAAAGCATTTTCAACCGGCTCTCGGCGCAAGGTTGTGGTGGCTTATCTCTGGCCGGGCGGCGGCGGTGATCGTGCTCTTGCTCATCGGCGTGATCTGGAAGTCGAGCGCGCCTGCTCACGGCATAGTCACTTCACTCAGGGTCGTGACTCCGATGATTCTCGCGGTTGTCGGACTGACGATCATTTATTGCGCCGCGCGTCTGCTGTGGAACAACTATGTGGCCCAGGCGCGCCTGCAGTTTCTCGGGGACATTCTGTTGGTCACCTGGTTGGTCTGGGCGACGGGCAATGTCAGCTCGCCATATGCCGCGCTCTATGTCGTCACTATTTCGGTTGCCAGCCTTTTTGTCGGACCGCGCGGCGCGATGATTACCTCCGTCGTCAGCGCGGCGGCGTTTAATGCCTCCGCGTTGTTGTCTCTCAGCGGAGTGGGCCCATACGCCGTCCACGGGGTCACAGGCGAGTCGATCGCGAACACGATTCAATTTGTCGGCCTTTCCGATGTGTCGTTTCTGGTCGTTGGTCTGCTGGCGGCCAAGCTCGCCGACCGGCAGACTCGGTCGGATGTTCAACTGGCGGCGGCGACTCGGTCACTCGCCGATCTGCGGGCGTTGCATGAACGAATCGTTGAATCAATTCGATCGGGAGTTATTACCACCGACCTCCAGGGTCACATTTACACTTTCAATGCGGCGGCCGAAGAGATTACGGGATACAAGGCGGCAGACGTTCGCGGGCACGATGCTTCGATCTTCTTTGGCGACATGACGCGCCAGATTGATGAAGGAATGAACGCCGCATTAACCGGCAAGGTCAGTCCGCGCTTCCAGGCCGATTG
>DATHHW010000032.1:0-56955 GCA_035317005.1 Pyrinomonadaceae bacterium
GATGACTGACGGGCTTGGCTCGGTCAGTTATGGCTACAATCAATTGTCTCAGCTTACTTCGGAGACGCGCACGTTGCCTGTGGGCTCCTTCGGGTTGACCTATGGTTACAATCTCGCGGGCGAGCTGACCAGCGTCACAAACCCGTGGGGCGCGCAATTGGGCTATGGCTATGACAACACCGGGAAACTGACGAACGTCAGCGGTTCGGGCTATGCTGGTGTTTCCAATTATGCCAGTGGAATTAGCTATCGCGCGTGGGGCAGCGTCAAGAGCATGAGCTTTGGCGACAGTAGCGCGCTTTCGACTGCTTACGATAGTCGCCTGAGACCGACGACCTGAAATGTCTCGAATGTGCTTGGCTACAACTATGCTTACGATTACTACGGCGAGCACACCGGGCGCGCGACTTGTGCGCAGAGCATTTACGATTCCACGCTGGATCGCAGCTATCAGTACGATCAAGTGGGAGCGCTGGTGATCTCGCATTCGGGAGCGGAAGCGCGCGCGTCGGCTTATTCAGGTCAGTGGGGAATCATGGATGGGCCGTATTCGCAAGGCTACGACTATGACAAGTTCGGCAACATGACACGTCGTTACGGCTGGGGCGGCGAAGTACAAGGCGGCTCGGCGGGACAGAGCAGCGACATCTTCTACAGCTATACAAACAACAGGCGCGATGGCTTCAGTTACGACACGGCTGGTAACCTGACCAATGATCTGGTGCAGTCATATTCGTACGACGCGACCGGGCAGCAAACCACAGCCAGTGCGAGCAGTTACTTCTTACAGCAAGGCTATGACGGCGACGGACTGCGAGCACAGAAAACAGAATATGGCACAACGACATACTACTTGAGGAGCACCGTGTTGGGCGGGCAGGTGGTAGCTGAACTGGATGGCGGTGGCAGCTGGCAGCGTGGATATGTTTATACCGGTAGCAGTCTGCTGGCAGTGCAGCAAGGTGGAGTCAATTGGGTCCATGAAGATTCAGTGACTAAGAGCAAGCGAATCACGGATATCTATGGAAACATCGTAAGCACGGTTGAGCTTGATCCCTGGGGAGCGGACACGAACCGTTCGAGCAACGTAGCGTTTCAGCCACAGAGCTTTACCAGTTACATCCGTGACGGCAATGGCGGACAAGATGCTATGGCACGGCGGTATTCTCCATCGTCGCGTTTCTCGCAGCCTGATCCTTCTGGTGGGAGTTACGACTTTAGTGATCCTCAATCGCTGAATCGTTACGCCTACACCAAGAATGATCCGGTGAATTTTAGCGATCCCAGCGGGCTGGACATGAACAATTCATGCTCCGCAGAATTTGGCTACGAGGAGTGTGGTGGTGATGATGGGTTCTGGGGTGGATCGCGTGGCCGCGGTGGCGGTTTTGGCGGTGAGGTCGCGGAATACAATCGCGAGTATGGTGGAATGCCTGCTAGTGCAGCCAACGCACTACACTTACACAATCAGCGTGTGAATAATGCGATAGGCGGGTACGGTTTTGTTACGAACGAGGAGGTCAGGCGCATTATAGCAAATGCTTATGTTCAAGATCCCGAAACTGGCGAATTGGTGTTCGCGGGAAATGAGATGTGGATTGAGGACACCACCTTCGGTCTCTTTGGTGGCGGACTTAATCCGTTATTCAGTCGGAATCCTTCTAAGCCACCAGACTTTTGGAAAGGTCCTCAACCGCCAGAGCTTGTGCCGACTGAACCGCCACCGGATCTACCGGGATTTCCGACGAAACCTCACATGGGTCCTGATGGATTCAAAATAGGGCCTGACCAGGATCTTAAATATTTCAGGGAGCAGGGAAAGTCTAGACTGGGTGCTAGAGCGGGACTCCGAGCTATCGGCGAGTTGGGGAAAGTGATAATCAGCATCACGACTCCCGCAGTCAAATTCATAGATCTGGCTCCGATTGTCGTATGTGGGCCGTGTTTGAATGGGGCTGTCAATGGCCCGCGGGGATATCCTGCTAGACGAAACTGATCACGCTATGCGGATTGAAATGGCAACAACCCACTTTCCGCGCCTAACGGCGTGGCACGTTCGCAACGCACTCAAATGGATTGATCCACTTGATCTGGAGGGGTTGGAGTACGTACGAATCATCGATTACAAGCCAGATGATCCTGATGTAAGCAAGGTACCTCCCTATCTGGCCGGGTTTCTGTATTGTGGATCTTATGTTAAAAAGAAGGGAAAGAGGCCGGCCAGTATTCTTCTTTACACTCACGACCTTTATTTCGGAATTCCTCGCTTACTTGCGCCAAGTCCTATGGCGGGCCTGATAATTGCGTCAACTCTAGCGCATGAAGTGGGCCATCATGCAATAGAAACCCGTGGATACAATAGTAAGTCCGCCGCCAAAACAAAACTGAACAGCCTCGTGGATTCAAAAAAAGAAAGGGCGGCTACTGCATATGCTTCCGAGGTAGTGAACAAATTGCTCAATTCATGGTACTTCAGGTGCGGAAGACTCTTAGCACGCGTGTGTTCCTACTACTTTTTTAAGATAGGAAACAAAGCGCACTGGAGAGGAAACTTCAAGCGAGCGGCAGCGCTGGAATTTCGTGCCTATATGATAAATACAGATAACGTTGATGCTTGGCAGGCCTATCTGCAGGACAGGGCGGCGATTGTGAGCAAAACATCCTCAGCTCTAACTGACGCAGAACGATTGTGGATATTCCACCGTCGGGTCGCAACCGATCAAACGACCGAATCCGAAGAGTCGTCAAAAGCGTCGACCTGAGTTCGCCCGATGGTTCGTCGTCAATCAGACCTATGGGAAAGAGATTGGACCAGTAGATCCCAGAGTGGGATGCAAAACAATCGCTTGCGGCGCCAAGCATTGAGCGGATCGCTTTCGACAAGACGGACGGTAACTGTCGAGGCTTCGCTCGTGACCGCCAGATCTGTGACTTGTCGGGAATCGAAGCAACGTAAACGGGCGAAGATCGCCCGGCGCTAAGCGGGGCCCTTTCGGCATCATCGGAATTCTCACACACTCGGACCGCTAACAAGCTCGAACTCGATTAACTGTGCTCAACGCCTTTCGGCATCATCGGAATTCTCACTGTGTTAAGGATAGGATTGAAGGATTATTTGAAGTCGTGCTCAACGCCTTTCGGCATCATCGGAATTCTCACAATCCGAGGCATCAAGTTGCTCGACGGTCATTCCTGCTTTGTGCTCAACGCCTTTCGGCATCATCGGAATTCTCACGGTCGCTAGTGACAGAAAGTTTTACAAAATCATCATGTGCTCAACGCCTTTCGGCATCATCGGAATTCTCACCAGTTATCTCACATTCACATCGCCACAAATGTGCGCGGCGTGCTCAACGCCTTTCGGCATCATCGGAATTCTCACGCCCGGGCGCCGTTCAAAGGCCACGCCGGCTTTTTGTGCTCAACGCCTTTCGGCATCATCGGAATTCTCACTTGGGATGCTAATCTCAGTGTGCCCACCAAGAACGCGTGCTCAACGCCTTTCGGCATCATCGGAATTCTCACCCATTGCAGTCTGGCCCCCCTCCTACTCGCTCCGAAAGTGCTCAACGCCTTTCGGCATCATCGGAATTCTCACACGTTGAGTGCGATGAGTGCGGCAGCGAGTTTGAGATGTGCTCAACGCCTTTCGGCATCATCGGAATTCACACTATAGAGTGACGGATACCAATCTGGCGGCGCAGTATAGTGCTCAACGCCTTTCGGCATCATCGGAATTCACACGCAACTGCCGCTCATTGCACCCCAGCCATGCGGCGTGCTCAACGCCTTTCGGCATCATCGGAATTCACACACTTTGTTTGTGAAACCCAGAATCCCTATAGGTGGTGCTCAACGCCTTTCGGCATCATCGGAATTCACACCGAATTGCCCAGCGCGGTCGCGCCGGTGAATTTCGTGTGCTCAACGCCTTTCGGCATCATCGGAATTCACACCCGAGTTGCAGCGCATAGGTGAAACCGATCAGCGAGTGCTCAACGCCTTTCGGCATCATCGGAATTCACACCCGTTGAAAGACGTGCAGGCGGCGATTCTGGCCATGTGCTCAACGCCTTTCGGCATCATCGGAATTCACACTTACGAAGAAAACCTTACTTTGGGGCAAGTTTAATCCGGTGCTCAACGCCTTCCGGCATCATCGGAATTCACACGGGCCAAGCTTTCGACTCGTAACGCAGGAATCAATCGGGTGCTCAACGCCTTTCGGCATCATCGGAATTCACACTTCCTGCCTCAAGTGGCCAGCGGCACTGGAGGACGAGGTGCTCAACGCCTTTCGGCATCATCGGAATTCACACGCGCCCGTCTTCAGCGATCGCGGCAACCAGCGAAAGTGCTCAACGCCTTTCGGCATCATCGGAATTCACACGGTCTGACATTAGTTGCTGGTGAACTCATGCGATCAGTGCTCAACGCCTTTCGGCATCATCGGAATTCACACCTGTGGTTCACGGTAAAGCGGCACGCGCTTGAATAGTGCTCAACGCCTTTCGGCATCATCGGAATTCACACAATGCCGTGCCTTCCGCGTTGATCTTCTGATGCGGGTGCTCAACGCCTTTCGGCATCATCGGAATTCACACTGATAGTTCGTTCGTATAAGAGCATTGCACAAATCGGTGCTCAACGCCTTTCGGCATCATCGGAATTCACACCGTAGACATTGAGAGACTGAGCGGTGCCTTCGTGCGTGCTCAACGCCTTTCGGCATCATCGGAATTCACACCTCAAGCTCTGCCACTCTTACCGCTGCGCTGAGTGCGTGCTCAACGCCTTTCGGCATCATCGGAATTCACACAGTAGCGCATAACGCGATCTTGATCACTGATTCGCGGGTGCTCAACGCCTTTCGGCATCATCGGAATTCACACTATTCGGAGTTAGCGTCGATGATGGGTTGAGTACGTGCTCAACGCCTTTCGGCATCATCGGAATTCACACGCAAGGACGAAACTGCGAAGCTCGCAGCTATTGAATGTGCTCAACGCCTTTCGGCATCATCGGAATTCACACGTGAAGCCGTCAGCCAATGCGCTCTCTTTGCATTGTGCTCAACGCCTTTCGGCATCATCGGAATTCACACTCCGACCTACCGGCCGGCCATCGGTATGAGGATTTTGTGCTCAACGCCTTTCGGCATCATCGGAATTCACACTCGAGGAAGGACTTGGCCATGATGCCCGGCTTTAGTGCTCAACGCCTTTCGGCATCATCGGAATTCACACAGTTTGTATGATCCGACTCTGACTCTTCCGCCCTGTGCTCAACGCCTTTCGGCATCATCGGAATTCACACCAGGCAGAGACAAATCGCATACATGAGCAAAGTAATGTGCTCAACGCCTTTCGGCATCATCGGAATTCACACACTGACACTAACAGAGCGCTTGTGAGCGTTCTAGCGTGTGCTCAACGCCTTTCGGCATCATCGGAATTCACACGCCTCGCGGACGATAATCATGGTTGGAGCCGGTAATGTGCTCAACGCCTTTCGGCATCATCGGAATTCACACGAGGCTTTTATCTGTGCGCGTGCGTCCTGGTCAGTGTGCTCAACGCCTTTCGGCATCATCGGAATTCACACCCAAGGATGGAAGCGATTGCTTTAGCGTGGTTGAACTGTGCTCAACGCCTTTCGGCATCATCGGAATTCACACAAAGGACTTGCAACGTCTGAAAGCCTAGCATGGTCGTGTGCTCAACGCCTTTCGGCATCATCGGAATTCACACTGCGCTGGTGCCAACCCTCTTGTTTGCCGGATGTTGGAGTGCTGTTTTCGGGCATCTCTTCGTTTTGCCTTCATTTTCCTTTTCCCAACTGCTGGGTAAGCCCGTTCGCCTGGCTCAATCCTCGGAGAATCAGACACTTAACTCGGTCGCAAGCATTTGAAGAGCTAACCTACCGAGCTTAACTCGGTGCCTCAGTTTGGTTTTGGTATCCTTCCGAAGCTTTCAAGCGTCAAACAGAGTGACATCCTTGCGTCCCTCACGCGAAGTCAAATGGTCGCGAATCATCAACCCAAGATTCCGGTCGATTATGCAGAGCCACATGCCGCTCGCAGATTTCGCAAATACTCAGAATTAGCAAGCGATCCTCGCTGGCATCGAGCATCCCTTCCAGTTCCCAACGCAGCTTCTCTATCTGCCGCCGAGTCAGCCTGCACCGAAAGATTGAATACTGCAATCGGCGACCGTACCCGTTGAGCTTCTTATAGACCTTTCGCCAACGCTTGGGCTCGCTGATGTCGTAACAGATCACGTACCACTGCTTTGCTTCCATTGCTTAGCCTCAACGCATTCGCATCCGCGCGAACAGACCGCCTTCACCCATCCACTCCTTCTCAAGCAGCCGCACTTCAAGCTCAATGATCCTTGAGTACGAAAGTGATCGGCCCACGACCGGATGCCTCCAATAATCACTCTTACGCCGCTCGTAAATACTAATCAATTTCTTTCGTCCTTCATCCGACAACCAAACTTGCGGACCCGCCACGTCAAAATCATTCTCGATATCCCACTGCTTTCGATTTATCGATGCTATAACCGGCAAATCAACAAGGGGCACGCGAAACAGTTCCATCAGGTCTAAAGCAAGCGGCGGCGCCTGGGAGCGGGGCCGGTGAAAGAAGCCTAGTGATGCATCAAGGCCGACTACCATAATTGCGTTCGTCACATCTTTCAGGAGTAAGGCGTAAGCAAACGACAGCAACGCATTGCAACGGTCACGCGGCGGACGGCGATTGCGGCCATCAGGCTTCATCTCCTCACCAGCCTCAGGAACGATCAGATCGGGAAGCGCACGGAAATAATAAGCACCGATACTTCCTTCGTAACCGCGCAGGGAGTCAATGCTCGTTGCGCGCAACATTGGCGATAGGAGCTTACGAATAGCTTTGATGGAACTCTGGACTTCGGGCGTCCCCCGTTCTGTTTCTCGACTTGACCTCAGTAAGAAACTCAATTGACTGCGCGCGCGCGCTTCAGCCAGGCGAACAGCCAATTGCAGACACAATCCTTGATCGGTCAGAGCGCGATACTGGCGAATGCGGCGCTGCACCGACCCGGTTCCAGAAACCCACGCGCCCATGTATTGGCCGCCGGTCGTGACCCAATGGACGCCGATCTCCTGCTGGCCGCAAAAACGCAACGCCTGTGTGCTGATTTGTGCGAAGCCGTGCAAAACAATCTGTCCAATCTCCTGTGCCGGATGCAACTGCGGCGCTTCACCTATCACTGAAACTTCCAGCCGATCGCCCTTCCGGCCGATACGCGCGCCATGAGTCAGCACATGCAGTGTGCGCCGATCATCATCCGCAGGGAAGAGCTTAAGCTGTCTGACTTCCGACGTTGCCGGCGGCAATTCAGAAAGCATCAACGCCAGTCGAGCTTCTTCCGGCAGACACACTGGAGCAAGCGAACACTTGACGCATAGACGCTCATTCTCAGTCACCGGCGGACGCTCGACGCTGCTTTGCAAGACACGCGCGCGGGCGATTGCTTTTTTGAGATCGTCGAAAGCTGCCGTATCAATTGGCACTCGCACCATCACGTTGTCCGCGTGATAACGTATGCGCCCTTCGCTGATTTCCTGTCCGCTATGTTCGGCGACCATAGCCGCATAAGCGATGACTTGCAGACGATCGCTTGCCCAGGCCTCCGGTTCGTTGTCGACAGAGCGCGCGGAGCGTCCTCTCTTGTGCTCATAGGGAATGAGCAGACCGTCCCGCCGCCGAATGCAGTCGACCTTGCCAGTCAGCCCCCATTTTTCACTTTCGAGGGTTAATCGGAGCGGCTCGCCTTCCTCAAGCGAATTGGCACTCTCGGCTTGCGCAGCGTTCAAGCGTTCGAGTTCGGCTTGCTTTGCGATTTCCGCTTGGGCTTCCCAAGGTGCTTGAGTTTTGTCGGCGGCTGATTTCCTCTTCCGGCGCGGGATGTCGGGTTTAGATAGAACACTGCCCTTCCGGGTACGCTGGTCTTCCTTCTTCTCAATTTCGACATGAAGCCGCCGGCCGGCATACACTCGCTCGTCGGCTACCCGCGTTTCTTCTACCTCTTCGAGGTAGAACAACCGCTCGCAATAGGCGAGCGCATGCAGAGACATAATGCGCAGTGGTTCAGCCATGGCTATACTCCTTGAGGATTGTGGAGTGCGGCGACTCGTCGCCGCTTATTAGTCTAAAGAATCATTTTGCGTGAAATCCCATGTGCTTGCGCTTCGAGAATCCTCAATTACTTAAACTGCGAACCGGTGGCTCATTCCTTGCCTTAGACCCGAACGCGTTAGGGGATTTCCACCCAACATCCTTCTGCCCCGCTCTGAAGTGGCCGAGGCACCAATGCGAACCGCATTGATCGAGTTTTCATTGCATCCTCGTGATCAACCCATACCGGCATGCTGTAAAATCCTTTGGTATCGGGCTGTAAAAAGATTCCGTCTTGGTCAGGAGGTTCACTTCTTTCAATAATGTTGACGAGGTAACTGCTTTCGCCAAGAGAAAGCCCGCCAAAGCGCGTGATCGATGTCGGGTTTGAAATAGCTTCCAGAACTTTCTCTGCCAAGGTTGGCGAGCCACTCTCTCGACCCCGCCTCAACCAGACCCACAGGTTCAGATCAATTAAAAGGTCCTGATAGTCCGGCCGGGTTTCTTGGAGCGTCTTCCCACGCCGCAGCTTTCGAAGCACAGTGGCCTGCTGAGGGAGCTTGTCTACAGCCAAAGCGATCGCCGCGCCGCGATGAAGTCCTTTGTGCTCGCGCTGTACGCCAACCAGGGACAATAGCATTCCGTACACGGCAGAGGGAGGCGGGACCGGGTAAGTGTCCTGATATTCTCGCGAGAAGTAGGGACGAAAAGCGCAAAACGGCACTTCCACATGTATTGAAATGGCCATAACATTCCCCTAAGAGCCAGTCCCACTGTTTTCAAAGCTTCGCTTGACGGTATTGACCGCTTCCGAGACTGCTTTCTTAATGCCGTCGTCGTAGATTTGTGCTCCAGCTTCCTTCAACTCCTTCAAACCCTCGGCGTCTTTGATAACGCTACCAATAATCAACTCGTCAGGCCTGATATCTTTTTCTTCAGGATCAGTATCTTTGCCGCCGACGCGAGCCGCCAATCGCATCAGCGAAATGCTTCCTCGTTCGTCTTCATCAAAGCACAGCAACATCCTAGGTGCTGGATCGGCCGTCCACCTTAGAACAATGATCTCTGGCGAGAAATCAAAAAGAAAACGTGCATGGTTGCCTCCGACTCGTCTGAGGTTCTGTAGAGCACGCAACGTCTTCTCGACGCGCAATGGCCGATCTTTGGATAGTTCATTTGGCGTCATTGCGAAGCCGTACTGATAGCGGGTATGGTGCTCCTCGACTGCGTAGGGAATCGGATTCCTGTGAGTCACCGCCGGGTTGGCTCCAGGCGAGGCGAAGTTGTATGAGAGTTCTCCCGTCCAGGGAGTTGTGCTTACCGCACGACTGATCTCGAGAATTCCGCGCCGACTGATCGTTTCCTGTTTCGCGTGCATGAAGCCGAGCACGTCGTCGTCGATATTGTCTGACCACTCTTCAAAGTTAGCGTCGCCGTCCCAAACCGAGCCTGTATGCGATACACGCCGATGCAACTTCAAGGAATCATCCTCTTGCCAGACCTCGCGCAGCGCGTATCTAATCGCCTCGGCACTCACGGTAGAGTGCAGTTCTCCGTTGCGGATGATCTTCTGCAGTGTTGAGATAGTACCGGCTTCATTCTCGCCTCGGTTATTGGCAGCGGTCGCTTTTGCCGTTAAGACGGCGCCAAACAAGTGCATCGTCATAGCGTCCCTCCGTTTTCTGTATTCTGAGTTGTACTTCGTTCGCGCTTATCCTTCGATTGGTAAGTGGCAAGAGCGAGCAGAGCGAGGTCCCGCGCTTTTTTCCAATCGTAAGGGTGGTCCATAAGATTCCAGATGCCAGCTCCGTTCTGGATAACCGCCGCCTGGCGACCGCTTTTTGCAAAGAGTTCGGCAAGGAATCCTCTGAGGAGAACGCGAGTTTTCGCTCGCATCAGCGATCGGCGGATGTCCTCGTTCAGGTCATCGAGTCGTTCTTCGAACCTTCGAGAGCCCCCACGTTCAACAGCCTTTGCTTCTTGCGCGTACAACGAAGCGAGAGTCGACCAAAAAGCTTCAACGAAACGCCGCTCGAAGTCGTCGTCCCACATTTCAGTCTCTTGTATTAGTTCCATTAGCTTCCTCCTCTGGTACGACAGATTTTGAAACCAGATGCGTTCGATAGATGCTCCGGGTGCCGCCTTTCTCTGTCTTTCAAGTCGCTCGAAATCCCATTGCAGGGGGATACACAAGTCGTTGAACCAGCCCCGCCCGGCAACTAAGTTATCGGCAATGCGGCCCCTTCCGGAAGGGACGCTAAAAAAGCCGTCTCCTTCCACGTCGGAGTGATCAGATGGTCCTACTTCGATTGATACGTAGTTGTTCGGAAAGGCTCGTATAAGATGTTGATAGCGGTTTACTGCGCTTGGCGTCGGCTTCACATCCAATACAGCTTTTCTAACGCTTTGGCTCCTGTAGTAGTGGACGCCACCCATGGCAACGACGCGACTCGAAGCGCGGACTTCTCTGGACGCGGTCCGCGATGCATACGCAGCGGCAAATCGAAGACCGGCGTCGCCGAGGCTTGCGACATTAACAGCATCTGGACTCAGGAAGATGTAAGGCCGTAGGTTATTGAATTCTTCGAGGTTCTTTACGTCGGGAGCCACAAATATCCAATTGTTGCCCTTGCCCGCGAGTCGTTGATAACAGCAAGCGATCGGGGCAAGCATCAAAAGAATCGCCCGCGATGCAAGCCCGATCCAAGCCAGTTCCGTGGCGAACCGCGGAGCGATACCCGGCAAAACCCAACCTGAAAGCGAAATAGGTGAAGCAGAAAAACGACCGTCGGGGAATAGTAGCTTCAAATCCTTTATTGGTTTGATACCATGTCGCTCGGGGTCGATCGCTAGAAAGCGAACTTGAATCTGTTTGCCTTCCTCGATTTGCTCTACGAGAGTCGTCGCATCCTTTGCCTTTGCTCGCGGTTGCACCCGATTGTGCTGTAGAAACGTGCGGAGCACTCCGTTATGCGTAAACACCCGGCGATAGGCGAACTCTTTCTGATCGAGTTCACGGTGGATCCCAGGAAAGTAGAAAACACCATCGCGAATTTGCCACGCCCAAGCAAAAAGTTTCTCAAAAGCACTGCGGTCTTTACCTATCCACCGGACTGTGACTGAATCTGCAGTTAGATCATCCTCTCGCCAGTATAGTGGTTTGAGGTCGACAGATTGCTCTTCAGCGGTTCTCAGAGTCATATACAGCGCCGCGAGACCGACGCGCTCAAGGATACCCATTCCGTTGTCAGAGAGCCGCCAAACTATAGTTCGCTCTTCTTCCGCCATCGCGCTCCTTCAGTTAGGTCGTAAACAATCGCGCCCTCCGGCGCTACCGGATAGCCTCCGGCACGTCGCTCAAAAACAAACCCATCAGTGAGCGGCATCGGTATTGTCCAGGGAACGAGTCTCTGTGCGGTCCAACGTCTACTGGACTCTGGGCCTAACTTTCCTGAGATCTGATCGAAGTCATCCTTTCTAATCATCGTGACTGTATACTCGCCTTCACGTGTTGGAAGTGGCTCACTCTGCCAACCGCCATCAAGCCATGCGGATGAAAGGGTCCATTCTTCGTCGGTCCACATTTGGTTGAGTTCTTCCGCTAGATTAGCCTGACTGGAAGGCTTGTTAGACAACTTCGCAATCATTCCTTTGGCAGCTTCCATTTGCAGTCTGTGCTCCGGCTTGTCATACGGTCTTCCTTTGAATGGGTAAATGATGCAGGGCTTAACCGGACTGTCTGATTGCGCAAAGCGATTGAGCCTACCCATTCGTTGCACCAAAGCAGGCAGCGGTGCCAGCGCCGTTATGAGGAGACCGGCGCTTATGTCGAGTGACATCTCGCAGACCTGCGTAGATACGACCAAACAGGGCGGCGCACACGGAGCGAAAGCGTCAAGGATTTCCCGTTGTCGAGTTACGCGATCATGATAACGGAAGCGGCTGTGGTAGATGCGCGCTGGCAAGCCCCGTCTTGAGGCGCCCTGAAAAACCCGGACCGCGTCGCGGACAGTATTGCAAACCCACAGCACCTTTTCACGCTGGACATCCAAGGTCTCCTCTACATCGCGCCAGCAATCTTCAGCCGAATCCCGACTCTCGATGTGATAACGCCGCCGCGCTTCTAATTCAGCTTCGCCGGGGATTACTTCAGCCATCCGGTTACCAAGAACTTGACGAAGTGCTTCCAAGCGAGCCGGCGGGATAGAGGCACTCATCAAGAGCACTGGCGCGCCAGGAAAGACACGCAAGAACGTGAGTAACTCGCCAAACAATCGCCGATCGTAGCTATGCACCTCATCAAAAACAAACGCGGCGCAAGCGATCGCGGGAGAGCTAAACAAACCTCGGCGCTGGTTCTGGATCAAACCGAGTACGGTATCGACCGTGCACGCCACGACCTGTTGGCTCCATGCTTTTAGCGAATCGAGGCGTGAGGCAGCTTCGAAAGGGTCATCCTCGGGGCATCCGGTCATTGCTTCTATATCGACCTGCGCTCGACCGTGAATGAGTGCTCGTTCAAGATGAGTCTGAGCGAGCAAGTAGTCTTCGAAACCAGCACTGGTCGTACCGGTTGTTGGGTACGAGAAGATCAGCTTCCTACCTGCCGCCCAGTTTTTGGCCCAAAAGTAAGCTCCGATGGTCTTTCCATTTCCACACCCGGCGATGACGACGGTTGCGGGATGCGAACTGCCTGCTAGTTGTTCCTGAAAATTACGTTGTGGCTTACCTCTTAGGCGATCGTAAATAACACGATCAAGATCGACTGGCTGTAAACGATTCGACATCGCCCTTGATATCCAATCGTGGAGCGAGAGCCCTTCCGTGACCAACGCAGAACCCGCCACATCAGCGGCGATGAGCAACGCCTTAAGCATTGAGAGCCGAAGCTTGAATTGCTCGTCCCGTCGGAATACTAACCACATCTTTCGCGACTGACTCACCAAGCTCTGTAACAGCGGTTCAATGCTATTCGGTTTGTCTTCATCTGTTGTAAACGTTCGGTCCTCCAAAAACGGCAACGTGCCTGGGGATCGGCGTTTTTCTTCTTCAAGACAATCCCTGACAACGTCTAGTAGAGAAATGATCTGACAATTACGAAGGTAAAGCGTGATCGTCTTAACGCTTCCCGCAATTCTAAGCAATGGATCTTCACGGTCAGAGTCGGTTCGAGTCCGCATTTGCAGGTGATGGCCTCCGACTGCCCAAGCGAGTGTCCAAATCTCTTGCTCGGTCAACGCCGACCGTAACCAATTGCCCAAGAAGGAGGGATCGGAAATGAGTAAGGCACTAAGTATCTCATGCCGGACCGGTTGACGCTTCTCTCGATTCCCTTGTACCAGGCGCTGGAAGGCGCTGTTTGCCTTTCCGAGATCGTGAAGAAGTGCGGCCAGACGAAGCAGCGGTCGGAGTTCACTTCGTAACACAGTCTTGTCGACTTTCAACGTCTGTGCTAGGTCGTCCTCAATAGAGTCCCAGAGTGCCACCGCTGAGCGGTGAACGTCGCAGCAGTGACCTTCCACAGTTGGTGGATTGCCAGGAAAATTCCTTGATCTGCTCTTGGCCCACAGTAGTTCTTGTGACATTCTAGGTCCCACCGGAGTAAGCAACCTACAATCCATAACCTCTGGCCGCCGATGTCTCGATCCCTGAAATCGATCGTGAAGCCTCGTCGCTCGACTCACGAACGTAGGTCAAGGATTTCGTATTCGTTCTGTTGCTCGAAGAATGACATTCAAGCGTTATCTTTGCGCGACTAAACCTTCGGTTTTTGCAAGTAACTTTTCGAGTACTTAGTTCAGCAATCGCTATTCTTCAGGATTAGTGTGACGAACAATCGGATTGAAGATGCCACACCCCATAGCACGCCGACTGAAGATGTTCTGCCACTTAATAGCTCCATCTTCGGGCGCGATCACTTTCACTGCTCCGGCCTGAAGAATGAGCGAGTCTTCATCGCTCAGATCATGCACAGCGACGGAAAAGCCGACGACGGATTTGCCGTGGATCGTAACTATGCGCCGGCGGTAGCGTTCTTGTTCGTCGCGCGGGAGTTCAACGCGGCCTTTGACACCAAACGAATCCAACTTGCGCTTGACTGCATCCATGAATGGATCGGCTTCAGTGAATTTCTTGATTGTTACAACGCGTGCGTAGAGCGAATGTGCAGGTTCGAGCGGCCGCGCGATGGGAAGCCCGAGTCGAATTTGGTGACCGCCGATATCGAGTCGTTTTCCGGCGAGTGTCAGCACGTCGCGGTAACGCTCGGCAGGAATTCGCAGACGCAACCTCGCGTCGGGCTGCGGAAGAGCAATCAAACCGCGACCGGCAGAGAAGCCACTGATCAACTCAATCGCAAGCCAATCAATTCCGTGTAATGAAGGAGACAACCTCGAAATCGCGGAGTAGACCAGGTATCCGTGATCCGCTGGCAGTTGTTTCCCCGCCAAAGAAAAACTCACGTTAATGCATGGCGAGTGATCTAACCGAGGGACTCTGTCCTCTACTGCATCGATCAATTGACCGGAACCTCCTTAGCTTAGTGAGCAACTCAAGGACGGGTCGGACTATGGCTCGGCCTGACGAAATCGGGCCTGAGTGTACAGGTCGATGGGTTGCTTTTTCAATAGCTACTCCACTTCCGCCGCGCTACCCTCTATTAGCCATGACCTTCGTCGACTTATTTAGGAGCTCTAAGATCAACGACTCCCTACTTCAAATATTTGAACGAGGGGCCTTAATTCAAGGGCGCGGTTCAGTGAGGCCTGTCGGCCTCACTGAACCGCCTGTTGGCTTCTCGGCTCCGGCGTGAGTGTTGCTTTTTTTGCTTTCTTGTCTTCTGAACCCCTGACCTCTTGTAGACTTTAAGTCGCGATCAGCGAACTGCGAAGCCCCTCGTTTCTGGAAAATACTTAGGTATTTCGGGGTTTCTCTGATCTGGCAAAGACGAGAATCTCTTGTGCACAGCATTTGCTGGAAGACGGAAACGCCATCCGCTGAGCTATTGGATGGCGCGACCGGCACTTCCACGAACTGCCGAAATTCAGCGCTATCGACGGAAAGAGAGTTGCTCATCGCCAATCGTCGATCGCTACGACAACGGATGGTCACATGACTGAAGAACAAGCAAAGGAAGTAGTACGCATCTACGAGCGAGCGACGAATGAAATGTTGGGCGTGCTCCAGACAAAGCCCTCCACGGAAACGCCTGTGAAGACGCAAGACTGGATGACTGCCACTCAACTTGCAGAGTACTGGCAGCTCTACAACGACAAGAACGAACCTACGATCGCCGGAATCTTGAAGTGGGCAAAGCGCATACCAGATCAATTTCCGCTGCCGCACGCTTATATGGGGGACCTGTTGCGATTCAATCGTAACGAGGTTGATTTGTGGGCAAAGGAAGAAGCTGAAAGGCGACGAACTCAAAAAGAAAAGCGGCAACTAAAAATCGCGTGACAGACAATCCATTAACAACTAAAATCGCAGCAACTTTGACGGCTGCTTGTTCCTAAACACAAGGAAGGAGCAGCTATGGCAGTATTCAAGCGATACAAAGGCAAGCGGATCAGTCCCGACGATCCGAATTGGCACAAGGCAAGATGGTGGATGGAGTTTAGACTGCAAGGTCACTATGTTCTCGAATCTGTTGTTGGCGCGCGTACCAAGGCACAAGCCGAGCGTGCCGAAAGCACGACTCGCGAAGACATCTACAACCGTCGTTACAACAAGGCAACTGCTACGGCCAAGTTTAGCGATTTTGTGGATGAGCAGTTCCTGCCGTGGGCCAAAGGCAACAAACTTTCGTACGCGGACGATAAGAGACGGTCAAAGATGTTGAAGGATTGGTTTCGCGTTGAACCAATGCGGGAGATCACTCCTTTACAGATTGAGCGCTTCAAATCGTCATTAGTTGGCAAGAAAACATATCGGGGCACAGTCCGCTCAGGCTCGACCGTGAATCGGTATTTAGCCCTCCTTTCCAAAATCTTTTCGATCGCCTGTGACAATGGATTTATCGATTCCAATCCATGCCAACGCGTTCGCAAAGAAAAGGAAGGAGGAAAACGGGAGCGATACTTGACCTTTGACGAGGAACACAGATTGATGAAGGTTCTCAAGGGAGAGCTAGACTACCTTCGTCCGGCGGTCATTGTCTCAATTGGCACTGGATTGAGGAAGTCGGAATTACTGCGTCTGGCGGTCGATCATGTCAATTTCAGTAACGTTCCCAAATTCTATGCAGTCAATGGGCGGGATGTGGAGATACCTCCAAACTGGCTGTTAGTGGTTAAGAGTAAGAACCGAAAGCCTCGGATCATTCCAATGAACCCGTTGGTTCGCACCGTTCTTTCAGAGGCAGTTCAGGACGCCTCTGGGAGTGAATTAGTTTTTTCGCTGGCACGAAATGGCGTTAGCTCAGTCACGATTAGACGCGGTTTTGAGAAGGGCTGTGAGGCAGGCGAAGTTACATTTGGCCAGACGAAGGCAGGTGGCCTGACGTGGCACGATCTGAGACATACCTTCGCCACGCGTTTGCGTGGTCAGGGAGTGCATGAACTCGACATCATGCAGTTGCTAGGGCACTCGTCAATTGGAGTCACGGCTGGCTACGCTCATGGAATGACGGACGTGATCCAAAGTGCGGTTGACAAACTTGCGACACCAAGAGGCGAAGTCATCGAATTCGCACGAAGGGCGAGTTAGAGGTACGTCATCTTAGCGTCATCCTTGACCCAAGACCCATGACGCTGTTGACGCAACCAGACGGAAAACGAACCGCAAATGATTGAAACAGTGAGATTAGAAATGGTGCCGAGGGTTGGAGTCGAACCCACACGACCTTGCGGTCAACGGATTTTAAGTCCGTTGGAAGCGGCATCACCTAGTCTTACCAAACGATACGAGCCAGTATTTACGGGCCTAGCGGTCGTCAAGGTATAACTTCGTCTGGTTACGTATCAACACGTCGCGCCACCATCTTAGCCCCATCTTCAGGTTCTATGTCGCCGAAGTGAAACGGCGGCGACTCACTGTAATTCAAAGGAACTTCGCGGCATGGATAGCACTCTACCGCAGTTGAAGGACTCACGGGAACTCTTATTGGACGCTTATTGGACGCTTAATGGACGCGCGATTCTCAGTTGGTTAGAGCTGCTAACATTGTTACCGAACCATGGTTTTTGAAAAAGGCTGGGGCATCACCGAGTCTTACTAGAAAACACGGTTGAAGATCCTGTTTACGGCAAAGCGCGCGTCAATAAGCTCTTGAACCTCCCGTCCAAGCGCAAAGGATCAAGGGCCGGATCGACTCTGAGCAGAGCCAATTCAAGATCTCGATTTTGGAAACTCTTCTCGAGGCACTCGAAAACCTTGTTCTTGTCTCCCAAGCCTAAATAAACATAGGCGATGTGATATGGCGAAACATACTTCTCCTTAGACAAGGCTAACAAATGAGCCAGCACCTCTCGCGCTTTAACTAACTGGCCCGCCAGGGCGTAAGCCCGTCCAAGGTTACCCAGGACCTCAGCACCGGCCTTGCCGCTGAGGCTCTGGGCCCTTTGATAAGCTTCGAGAGCTTTCTCGAAATTGTTCTTCTGTTCATGGATCAGTCCCGAGCAAAAAAGAGCATCAACGCAGTTCGGATCCAGCTCAAGCGCATTCTCTATTTCTGGGGCAGCTTCATCATAACGTCGAGCCAGGTACAGGGTAAGTCCCACCTTTGCGCCAATCTTGGAAGAAGTAGGATCGATCTCTTGCGCTCGCCGAATCTCGGCAATGGCTTCGTCAAAACGTCCCGTTAGTTTCAAGTAATAGGAGTAAAACTGGTGGGTCTCTGAACCATTCGGATTGATTTCCAATGCCAAGCGGAACTTGCGTTCTGCCTCTGGCCTGTCCCGATCGTAGACGAGAGAAATGTATCCCAGTAAGGCATGCGCTTCCGCCAGTCCCGCATCGATCTCTAATGCCTTTTGAATCATATGTCTTGCTTTCTTGACCGATTCCTCCGGCGGCGAAAGAAGTAGATCCGTTTGAGATAGAAATGATCTGGCCAAGCCTACATAAGCCAAAGCGTAGTCCGGATCCAATTCAAGGGCCTGCTCAAAGTAACGGTTGCTCCTTTGTAGTGAGTTGATCGATCGCTTCTCCCAGAAGAAGCGACCTTTCATATATGCCTGATATGCCTGAGCGTTCCTGGTGTACCGTTTCGCGAATCGTTCTCTTTCGATCTCGGTGAGCTTAATTAGAGCATCCGCTACCTGTTCGGAGATAGAATCCTCCATTTTCAGGATGTCGGAATGATCCTCATCAAACTTCTGTCCCCAGAGCGTGCTTCCATTTTCGATGTTGATGAGTTGTACGGTCACGCGCAGTTTTGAGCCAATTTCCTGAATATTCCCATCCAGGATCGTGGTCACCTTTAGTTCGCGTCCGGCGACAATTGGATCGTTAACATCTGTGTAGCTCCGCACCGCGCCGGTGGGGCGCACTATGATGCGGCTCAGGTTGCTGAGTCTGGTGATGAGCGCATCTGCTATTCCCTGTCCCAGGTATTCAGTAGCTGCCGCGCGACCTATAAGTTTGAAAGGGAGCACCGCCAGAGACGGCATGACTACAGGAACCCTGAAATCCTTAGAGACGCCGTCTGAGCGGGTGCTCTTCTCCGGGCCAAAATTCTCCGCTTCAATTTCCCGTCTTCGCACTCGCGCAACAAAGCGATAGCCGCGTCGGGGAACAGTCTCGATGTAGGGACAGTCAGGAGTTTCTTCAAGCGCTTTTCTGAGAGAGAATATGCTTACTGCCAGATTATGTTCGTCGACAAAACTATCCGGCCAGATCTCTTCCATTAACTCGCCTTTGGTCAAGATATGGCCGCTGTTTCGCACCAGCACCAGGAGCAGATGAAAGACCTTCGGTTTGAGCTGGACAACCTTTCCTTCACGAAGCAGACGAAACTCTGACTCATCCAAACCAAAAGGACCGAATTCGTAAATGCAGTTCACCAGCCCGTTCTTCATTGCGTTGATAATTTGTTGACAATCAATTGAGCGATGATTGACGACTTGTTCCAAGCCCTCGATTTAGAGTGGGGGAGTCATCGCGCATAGTCACATAGACTTATGAAGACTTGCAACAACTTTCGCAGAGCATCCACTTGGACCGACGCGAAGGATGATCGCAAACGGCAAATATAGCCTCGCGCACGAGAAGAAGTTGTTGAGTACTGGCGAACTACCGTGATTTCTTGTTGGGCTAGTTGTCGAGCTTTACGAAGACCAGGTGAACAGAGAATCTTCCCGGCTTCGTTCGAACCACTTTCCGACTCTTCCGCCGTTAAATCTCTACCCTCACAACCCGTAGATGCGTTGCTAGAGGCCTTTCTTGTGGCTGCCGATCAAACTGAGTCGCAAGAACTGCTGAGCCGGCTTCTGACCGAGTTCGCCGAACCGATTATTAGAAGCGTAATTAAGAATAAATTGCGGGCCACGCGGCAGGGCACATATTCCGGCCAGTGTGCTAACGACGTGGGAGACGTCTACGGCAGTATTAACGTTCAACTGCTCGCGCGATTGAGAAATCTCAAAGCTCACTTGCGCGACGACGCCATCAGAAACTTTCGTAGCTACGTTACCGCGACGGCTTATAACGCTTGTAATGAATACCTGCGCCGGAAATATCCTCAACGTTACTCTCTGAAGAGCAGACTTCGGTATGTCTTGACTCACGATAGGAATTTCATCGTGTGGGGTGACGATGAGCACCACCTGAATTGCAGTTTGGCGACATGGACCAGGCAAGCAGGCGACGTTAATAGCTCCACACGACTTCGAGAGTTGCGAGAAAATCCGCGAGTACTCATACAAGAATTGTCAGGCGTGAAAGTTCCGTACATGGAGCTTTCCGATCTGCTGCCAGTGATTTTCAACTGGGTAAGCGTTCCGATAAAACTAGACGAACTAGTGGCGGTAGTTGGCGACTTGTTGGAAATCAAGGATCGGCCACTTGAAACGTTTGAGGTCGATGCGCACTTGTCCGAGGCCGAGGTCTTGCCGGACGTTAGTTTTGCCACCAGGATAGAACAACGTGAGCGCCTGCGGCACCTTTGGAGCGAGATAAATCAATTGCCGCCACGGCAACGCGCAGCACTATTGCTTAACTTGCGAGATACGGAAGGAAGGGACATCACTGGCCTTTTTCCCCTGACCGGGACAGCCTCCGTTCGCCAGCTCGCCGAGGCGGTGGATATTCCTCCCGATCAGTTCGCCAAGCTGTGGCGAGAATTGCCGCTTGATGACACCGCGATCGCGAAACGCCTTGGCGCAACGCGGCAACAGGTTATCAATTTACGCAAGGCTGCCCGAAAAAGACTAGTGAGAAAGCAAAAAGGCTACCGCTGAAGGAAATAGACGCGGTTGATGACCGATGTCCGACGGCTTCAATAGGCTGAGTGCGCCAGGACACTTTCGGTGACCAGGGAGCCACAAAACATTTGCGGAAAGGCTGAACAGCAATTCCTCCGCATCACGTTGCAAGAGCCTTGATCTTTCGTGCTGGAAACCAGTTAGAAATTTTCTACCGAAGGTAATATGGAGCCACCTTTTCCGTCAATCATAATTAGCAGCGCAAAAAATTTGCACCGAGTGCTCCGGGCAATGCGGGACGGGGAGGGCGAGAGGATCCAGGAAGACATGCCCTGAGTACGCGACTAGGCGCACCTCGTAAGTTGTCGTGGTCGCGCTGGCATGCTTCCGGTCTGTTCGGACCGGTCCCGCTCGGAGTTCAGAAACCCGAAGTGAGTTTCTCTCTGTCTTTCAGCTCAGAGCAGACACGATGAAAGGTGGCACTATGAAAGCCCTGCCGAAGCTTAGATCTCTTGGCGTTGTGCTTCTGATCTGCCTTGGAGCGGCGGCGATCATTTGGCTGACCGTATCCAAGAACCTACTGGCCCGGCCTGGCAAGCAATCCGATGGGCAAAAGTCTGATGGCGAGCTAGCCGCGATCGTCGGCGGTAACCCAGTCACTGTCTCCGAAGTCGAAAACAAGATTAAGGCGCAACTCAGCCGCATGCGAGCCGACCAATATAACCTCAAGCGGAAGACTTTGAATGAGATCGTTGGCCAGCTCCTAATTGAAGAAGAAGCCAAAAAGCGCGGCATGTCGGTCGCGGATCTGACGAGCTTCGAGATCGAGGGCAAGGCTGCGCCGGTTACCGCCGAGGATAAGAAAGCGGAATACGAGAAGTTCAAGGCCCGGTTCGCGGACAAGAGCGAAGCGGACTTAACCAAGCTTGTCGATGAAAGCCTGCATAGAAGAAGAATCAGCGAGCGCGGGCTTCAGTTCGTTAGCGAGCTGAAGAGCAGGGCGAATGTAAAGATGCTGTTGGAGCCGCCACGCTTCGATGTGGATACGAATGGTGATCCGTCGCTGGGCCCCGAGAACGCACCAGTCACGATTATCGAATTCTCAGAGTTCCAATGCCCGTACTGCGCTCAGGTCCAGCCCACTCTCAAGAAGCTCAAAGAACGTTACGGTGACAGAATCCGCGTCGTCTTCCGCAATTTCCCATTGCCCATGCACAAAGACGCTCCGAAAGCTGCCGAGGCCGCGGCTTGCGCCAACGAGCAGGGAAAATTCTGGGAGATGCACGATAAGCTTTTTGCCAACGCTCCAAAACTTCAGATCTTAGACCTCAAGCACTACGCCACGGAGATTGGTCTTCAGACGGATCGATTTGACCAGTGTCTTGACGCGGGGAAATACACCGCAAAATGGCAAGGGGACAAAGTCGAGGGGAGTAGTTACGGCGTCTCGGGCACTCCCGCTTTCTTTATCAACGGGCGGATGGTTGGCGGTGCGGTGCCCTATGAAGACTTCGCCGAGATGATCGAGGAGGAGTTGCAACGCGCAGCAACCGCGCCGAAGAGTCGCTAGATACTGACTTGGCCAAGTCGCCGAATGCGCCCGTTGGGAAACGCTCAAGTTTGTTCACTTGACCTTAGCAAGCTACCAGATGACAACAGGTGGCCCACCAGCGTTGTTGAGGAGCCACTCTGTTGCAAACCAAAACTCAGCCAACTTGAGGAGGACACATGAAACGCTTAATCAAATCTACCATCCTGGCCGGCGCTTGTTTGTGCGCTCTGTTGCTGGTCCAGGTGACGCCCGTACAGGCGATCATAGATTGTTCGAACTGTACGGGAACGACTCCGTGTTCGACAGCTTGTTTTGACTTCGACACTACGACCTGCGGCGGTGGAGGGTATCCCTGTTGCGAGGACAGCGCGACCACGGGACCCTTCAACTGCAATGTGCGGCACTTTAAACCTGTCCAGCAGGTGTGCAAAGAAAGGTTCTGGTCGTATTACCAGATCCACAACTACTGCAACAACACGGACACTTACAGCTTTACGTTGCTGTTCGGGAGCAACTATTCCAGCACCGAGGAGCAATGTCCGGAGTTCAATAGCTGTCCGGTAGACAACGGATAAGCGCCCGCCCGAGAGGCGAACGGCGGTCGGTTGATAAGGGGCGGTTGTCTTGTTGAGCCTGTCAGAAGAAGGACCCAGAGTTGTACCCAGAGTTCTTACTTCGTCCCGGGCATCTTTCTTTTCAACAAGCCCTGGTGCAAGCTTGAAAGCATCTCTTCACTGGGAGCGCGGGCACCCACGCTCCCAATACTAACTCGCCCTGCAACCGAAACCGCCTCAGTACCGAGGAGGGGATGTGGATTGACGAACGTTACCCACAGCCTGCGGGAGGGAAAATCATGTCGAGGGAAGTGAAGTCAGCGTTTAGTGCCGTAGCCTTCGTGTTCGCATTAACCAGCCTGTTGTTTGCTCAGAGCGGCACACTCCCTCGCCAGAAAAATAAGGCAGAACAGGAAAGAGGCCGAGTTGATGACCGTCAACGGCAGGCTCTTAACGAACGTGTCTTGAGTCAACTTGAGCAGCTTTTCGTTGAAGCTGGCGCCTTGAACGACGAAGAGGCCAAAATCACGGTCCAGGTTCAGGTCGCCGATCTTCTTTGGCCGTCCGATAAGCCACGGGCCGCCAGGATGTTTGAAGATGCTTTCCGTTCTATCGAGGCGATGGGATCAACAGATCTGAACGCTGATAATGCTGCGTCAGCTAAAGACAAGGCCGTCGAAGCACAATCCCGGTTACGCGCGGAACTTCTTCAACTCGTGTCAACGAGGGACGCTAAGCTGGCTGAAACATTGGTGAAGTCGGTTTCCCTGCCCGAGCTCGATCTGGAAGCCGAGCGTTTTGAGATATCACGAAGCGATCGTGCGAAGACGAAATTCTACATGGAGTCGGCGAAGCGTCTTGCCGACATTGACCCGCAACGCGCGGTTGATTTGGCGGAAGCTTATCTTGAACGCCAGCCCGGCGCTGAAGTCCTGGACCTCCTCTTCAGAATACAAAACAAGAATCCCGCGCTGGCGGACAACCTCTTTCAGCACGCGCTATCAATAGTCGAGCGGGATGCGGCCGCTAGCTTTGATATCAGAGGACTTGCTCCATATATTCTGCGGAATAGTGGCGGCGGATCTCCTAATGACGCCTCGGTAAGAAGATTTCTGGAACTAGCTTACAGTTATCTTTCCCAACAGAGCTTTAATCAGGCCGGCGCCGGGCCTGCGAATAATATGTACGTCGGCAGGCGCGCCGCCTATGACTATCAATTCGCCCAGCAGTTAATGCCCTACTTCGAACAACGCATGCCGGATCAGGTCGAGACGGTAAGAGCATCGTTGAACCAGATGTCCACGCTTGTCCCCCCGGAATCCATGCGGGAATTATCGACCGATCAAAAACCTGCCGCTGACCTTGAAGGGCTGTTGGCTAAGGCCGAGAGGAGCCTCAGCGCTCGCGAGAAAGATGGCCTATACCAACGGGCTGCGATGCTCGCATTGGGCGGAAATGATACCGGCCGCGCACTTTCCATTGCTGAGAAGATTAGCAACGAAACGATGAGGGCCAGCACAAATTCGATGATACGTTATAACGCGGCGATGCGGGCGGTCAGAGAAAAGGACTTCACGGCCGCTTATCAATACCTTAAGGGCGTGCCTAACCTTCGCCAGCGCGCCACAGTCTTCAACCAGATGGTCCGCATGTCTAGCGGAGACCCTGAAGCAGCATTGAGTGTTCTCAGCGAAGCGGAAAAGATGCTCTCGAGTGCGGAAGACGGTCCGGATAAAGTGAATGCGCTGCTCAGTCTCTTAGTGGTGGCCGCTTCACTCGACTCGAACCGTGGTTTCGAAATCATGCAGTCTGCGATTAGGGCCCTGGATCGGCTCAATGAATCCGCAGTCGACAACAAGGCGGCGGTCGATGAGCCCCGTCGGGAAACAACAGACAGAACCGCAACCCACCTCACTGTATCTGACTTTCGCGGGCTGGAAGTTCTTGCCAGGTCGGATTTCGATCGGGGGCTCCTGCTCGCGCAGAGCATTCGCCGAAGAGAGGTGTCCGTGCTGGCACAACTCGCCGTATGCCGAGGAGTTCTGATTACACCGCCTGACCTGCCGCCGAACGCCATAGACAAAGTGAAGGAGTTGGATGACCGTAAGGCCAGGACAAAAAACACCGGGGCGCACTAGGATAGGCAAGGTCTTAGAAATACATGTAACGGTTGCGACACACGCCCTTGCCCGACGTCTGGATGAAGTTCCCGCTCCACTTTTCCTCAGTAAATCGTAAACTGAAAACTCAAGACCTAGCTAAGTGATAGAAACGTGCCGCAAACGTCCCGCGACTCACGGGTGCATGCTTATAGATGCTTGCCCCAAATGCCGACGACGAATCAAGTGTGTGCGAAAGAGCTTGAGTATCTGCTCGTGCGGATGTGACTGGCGAGAAATAGATCCGCGAGTTTTAGCAGCGGACGAACTTGCGGTCTCCCGACGCGTTTACCAACTCTGCGGCCTCCTTTCTAAGACACCGAGAGTAGAGAATGAGAATCCGCTCCACGGTCTTGGCCTACGAGATTTTGTTGTCGTCCTCACTTTCATCGCGGGAATCTTTCGAAACATCGCGTGGGCGACAGGAAGACCTTCAAAATCAATAAAGCTGCCGAACAAAGATCTCCACGAACTTTATGGACAAGCGTATTCAGTATTTGAAAACTGGCCCCACAACTTTCATCGATGCTTGAGCAAACAGTCGAGGGGACAAGTCAGGCTAAATCCTGATGATGGAAAACTCGGCACTGCGCTTAAGAAAGAGTTTGGTCATGTCTATGAATATCTGTTTCAAGACATGGACGGAGCGCAATTCGATTTCATGCGCGAGGAGTTCGGCGGATTCCTAACGGATCGTTTGCATTCCCAATTTCAGCCAGCCGCGTCCAACTCTTCCGCTTTCGCACTAGGCGAATCGAGCAAATACATTTCCCAGACCGATGCGAGGCGATCGTTAAAGCTTACGAATAAGGAGCTATTCAATCTCATGGCCAGAGGAGAAATCCGCTGTGTCGTCATTAATGGGAAGCAAAGTCCCGAACTCGGCCTCAACGTAGCAGACATCGAAAGACTCAAATGCGAGTTTGAGCAGTATGTAACTGCGCGTGATCTTGCAAAACAACTTGGTCTCGATCGTGAAGGCATTCGAGAACTGGTCCAAAAAGGACTACTACGAACGAGACCGAGACGGTCGAGCGACGGATTCAGCACTCTGAGATTCGGACATAATGCTGCCAAGGAATTCCTGCGAAGCGTGACTAGTGGGAAGACGCCCCAATAACAGAAGCGGCACTGGAGTCAGTTTTGCCGAGACGAAAGGTACTCGCCGATAAGTCGCGGCGGCACTGGGCCAAGCGAGAGCGATTGACGGTAAAAATCGTCACCGTAACGCGCATGGTAAGTCTTGTACAGTTCCTCAAACTGACGAGCACCAAGATAGTAGGAAACCGCCTGCAAAGGAATGCCCGAATAACGATATGCTTGGCCTTTAGCCGCGTTAGCTGAGATCCCAGCGTTGCGCTCTAGATACGCTGCCGCGTCGATTCTCGACCAGACTCCTGTGTGCATACGCACATCAGCTACGACGCGCGCCGCACGAAGTGCTTGGCCCGTCAATGCGGCAAGCCGCTCTTCAGAGGTGAGCAACCCGGACGCGAGCAAGAGGCGTTCAGTATAGAACGCCCATCCTTCGATGTTTGCCATCGCGTACCAGTTTCCGCGAACATAGCCCACCTCGTCGGGCACGTTCAAGAAGCGACAGAGCGGCGTGCGCCCCTCTTTGAAGGCACTTTGAAAGAGAAGCGACTGGGCGGCGTGCCCCGGGTTGCCCTCATGAGCCGCGATCCAAGACAAGTCGACCAGCGCATTGTCTATCAAACCCGACGGGGAAGTGTCGACCAGGACGATGCCTGGCCCCGGAGACAGCAGTGGGGCGGGCCAGTTTGTCGCAGGGCTTACCGATACGCCAAGAGGTGCGGAGAGGTAACGCGCCGCTCCCACAGGAAGACCGAGACGCTTCGTCATCCCGTCGTCAATCTTTTTCTGGACCTGTTCGTAGGCGGTAAGAAGCTCTTGCTCGGTAGCCGCGTGCTTCTTGCGCAACTCTTCGAGAGTTTGAGTCAGAGACAGTTTAGGTCGCAGTTCGTGCGCGAGTGAGACCATTGTTTCTCTTACGCGCTGTAATTCTGTCTGAGCTTCCGTCACAAGCTGATCCAGCACGACTTGGTCCCCATAAACCAGTGAGAATCTGCGTTTATACTCATCCTTGCCGAGCGACCACGAATCTTTGGCACGTGGCATGAGTTTGGTCTTGAGAAAGTTGGCGTGACGTGCGTATGCCATGTCTGCGGTTTGAAGAAGGTGAAGAAGGACTTCTCTTTGAGAGGCCGAAAGGACAGATTGTATCTTCGGTGACTCCAAGTCCTCAGCAATCTGTTTTAGCCCACCTCGAATGCTGTCCTGAATGTCCTGTGATCCGATTCGCTTTATCAAGACCGCAAGGATCTCCCGGTCTGGTTGTCGCAACTTGAGCCCAGCGGTCAGGTTTGACTGTTGCTGCTTAAGATGACTTGGGAGCCGGCGAAGTATCCCCTCTATTGCGCCGAAATGATCACGCGCCGATGTTACATCACGTTTATTTGTGGCGAACCGCTGTAACTCGTATTGAATCACATCGTATGGATAGGCAGAGATCTGAAGGTTGCCGAGCTCTCCATGGTATTGCCCGTAGTAGTACTCTAGGTAAGTCAAGTGGGCAGATAAGACCTCTCGGTCGAGTCTTTCTGTCGCGTTGGAAACCTCAACCACCTTAAGTTGCTTGAGACCTTCCCGGCAAAGCGCGACTTGCTCATTGATTGCGCGGGGACTCCAGTCCTTAAGATGCCCCGCTACTTCCGAGCCCCCGAGCATTCGCAGTTCTTCGGGTTCAAAGGTGAGAATTTTATTTGTTAATGCATCCCGGAGTTGCGCAAAGTGAGTCGATTCTTCAGTACTCTCTGATTGCGCGGCATCTACAAGCGTTCTACAGTCTGTCGCACAATTAATAGTTAGCATGAACGAAATGAATGCGAGCATCGCGATCCTGAAGCGTTGTTTTCTCATGGGTTGACTTCCTTTCCTTCGTTTCAATTGCCGTGACTAGCCACTTTCGTTAATATGAACGCGCCGTCAAAGCCTCTGAGCACTTGCTCTCACGCCCGACCATAAGCGGGTACAAACGGCGGCTCAATGGAAATTTTCCTTACCAAATAGGAATTTTTCCAAACAGATTTCTGGGAAGTTTTCTAGCAACGAGCTTCAATAGACCGAATCGTTTGGATTGGTATCTTAAGGACGGTGGAGGTGAGCATGGCCGAGCCCGCTGGCGTGATCTATTTGTTTGACATCTTCCGTCTAACCGTCGCTGGTAACAAAATAGAACTTTACCGCGACGGTCACCTCGTAAAACTCGACCCGGATGCGTCACGAGCACTTCAGATCCTGGTGGAGAAGCACCCGGTAGGTGTGAAGAAGAAGGATCTGCTGCTGCATATCCGTAGAGGAGCTCCTGCTGATGATAATGTCGTTTACACAGCAATACACGATTTGCGAGTGGCACTCGCTGATCCCAAGGAAGAAAGCCGACTAATAAGCAGTGAGGGTGGTGGATACCGCTTTGTAGCCGACGTAAAGAATCTAGGAACGGAAGATCTGCATGAGACATCGGCGGCGGAGACAGAGACGGAGATTGCTCTTGAAGAAGAACCTCTCGTGGAAAGTAGGCGGGTCGAAATAAAAGCGGATGAGTTGACGGCTGATGACCGTTTAAGTGAAAGCATCTCAACAGAGTCGATTGCCGTCGAAGACACTTTTGAAAGATGGATGCTCGGTCGCGGTAGAGTCATTACGCGGACTCTCTTCGCTTGCGCGCTTCTGACCGTCGCAATATCTCTCAAATTTTCCTTTTGGAGTGCCTCCCTGGCCCAGCTGATCGTGATTCTAATTGCGATTACCCATTCCTTCTTCCTCGCTCGACCACAGAAGTTTCCTCCAGTCAGAGTTTACAAAGATGAAGATTTCAGGAAGGCCGGGTACGAAAATCAGCAGGACTTCGAAAGAGATCAAGATATCCCCGAAATCTTGGCACGGTATACGACGTACTGGCGCGGGTTACTGGTGTCCTGGTTCTTTTTATATGTTTTCCTTACGATCACGGGGTTCAAGAACTGGGATGTGGCGGTCTTGATCGTTGACCCCAACCAGGCACAGCATATTCTTGCCATGAATCTAAGTATATTCAATACGATCCTGAATATTGCGAACACCTTCATGATATGGCTCTGTTTTAATGTTCTTAACCAGAGACCTGACGACCGACCAAAAAATCAAAGTGATATAAGAATACATCTCATCCGTGGCCTCGTCTTGGTTGCTATTACTCTCTCATTTGTCGCGTTCTTATTTGCTGGTCCAATTGAGGCTTCTCTAAGATTAACATTCACGAATTTAGTTACTGGAATTGCTGCGGGAATTGTTATGGCCCTCTATGTTGGACGACTCCAAAGTAAGTTTCTCGGCCCAGCCACTTGGCTTCTCGTGGCGCTTTACTCCTATACAGCCATTCAGGCACTCTTTGTTTATCTTCACAAGAACTCACTTGGGGCGCTGCTCCTTATAGACTTAGCGCTCATATTGAAATGCTTGCTGTATCTCTACATGGCGTGGTTGTTTCAATCGGGAAATCTTCTGTTCTACTTCGCTCGAGTGAGGCGTGAATATGGCACGATTAATGACCAGCGCAAAGCTTTTCGGAAACTTCTAAAGGCGTGATCACTTGTGAGTAAGCATAAAAAAGGCCGAAAAGGACCCTACTCAAAAAGATCCACGACATTACCCCGAATATCATCGCGAATCGCGGGCTTGGTCTACTAAAATCCGGCTTTGCCAACGATTATAGAAAATTGACATGGGCAATCATGTTCGAAGACTTTTTCACGGATTGGGATGACCAACTGGGCGGTGTCCCGTCGCAGTCTTGGGAGGGTAATCTCAAATACGTAGAGAAGCTCAAAGGCAAAAACGTTCTGGTTGTTGATTTCGCCTCCTGCGACCAACTGAATGAGACTAATGGGATCGGCGTTCAACAACAGGCAAAGGTCAAAGAGCATGCGCCGAATTGGCCCAACTACTTGGCTGACCACGATTTCGTGGAGGTGCGCTATAACTTTAAGTGCGAAAAATGAAGAGAGATTACCACTGAGCGACCCGCATTCGTTCACCGTTTGCGTCACTGCCAGAGGTATCGGATTTCTGTTCGGCAGCCGTCGCTCGATCTGGCCTCGGTGAAACGAAATGACATAGTTCTCATGTATTAATGAATAAGGTACCCCCGACAAAGGTTATAGCCCGACCGAGCAAATCTCCCGACCGCGATCTGATCTATTTCGGTGTGTCGGGCGATGGCGACACGGCGTCGAATAGGGATGGGGCAGTTCGTCCTCGTCGTCAGGACGATAATTTGACCGAAGCTTGTTTGGGGCAGGTCTCAGAAATCTTCCACGGCGATTCGCCACACACGCGCGGTTGCATCGCTCAAGCCTTGGGGCGTTGCCAAACTTCTGCGCGCGGCGCTAAACGTTTGGCCAGGGAATTAGCCAAGTCGGACTGCTAGAGCTTCTAAACAGTCGCCCCCACAATCCAAGTTTAGGTAATTATCTACTTGACTCACGGTCCGTCCGTGAGTCAAGTGCATAATGACCCAAGTTTACACAAATTCTACCAACTCGATTCATACCTCGTGGTCGAAAAACGGTTGAGTTCCATAGGGTCGCCGTAACTCACTTGGCTGCACAATGCCCAGCATTTCTGCCGTTGGCAGTAAAAAAGTTGCGAAGAGTGTCCAGTGTGGGGAGCCAAATCCTTAAGAAACCAAGAACGGGCAATCGTAAGGTGTTCTTGGCTGGGTAGCTTATAGTGGTTTTTTCGTTTTTGCGAGCACCTCGTAGTCCATCCATGGTGCGTTCAGCAAATGCTTATTCGCGGCAATCCTGATTTAAGTCCACATCGTGAGTTTTCTTCGTTTTCGTACTGCCGCGGCTAGTTGAAACCTGGCCGTTCGGGCTTTGGAACGTCGCTCTGGGCTGTAAATTTCGAGTCCAATTAAATCCATGGCTCGAAGAATCTCGCGGTTGCGCATAAACCAGTACCAGACCTTTCCGGTGCGCAGGTTTTCAGCACTCAACAAAGTAATACCCAAATCGATACCAATGACATCACTGTCGACCCACCCATTGTTGGGGTTGAAGGCGTCAGCGAATCCGAACTTACTATAGATTTTCGCTCCGAACTTCTCTTGCATCGCACGCAATTCGGGCAGCGAAATATCAGGTGTGAACATCAGCGAGCCACCGGCGGCCGAAGGCACGACCGTCCCATCGATCGCCGGATCGCGCGGCGGTCCACCCCACGCCAAATACCCTTTCTCACTATCCGATGCGGTGATGCCCCAAATGTTCGGGCCATAACCGGGAAACTCCGAGGTGAGGTTGATGCAGAAAGCCCTATGGGCTCGAGTGGCGTTGATCGAGTTGACGAAGTAATCGGTGTGCGTGCCTCTCCGCTCACGGCGATGGCGGTAGTCTATCCAGGCGTGAGCGTATTGATGCATAAAGAGCGGGACACCCTTTGCCGTCTGATACGTGTAGCCTGCATACGTCATGCGTTCGCGCCGGAAGGCGTACCAGGAGCGGCGCGAGATGGGATGAGTGGGTGAGCCAATCGCCAACATGTAAAGGATCGTGTCCTCGCTGTAAGTGTCCCAGCGATTCTTGAGAAAGCCGCTCTCTGGTTTCCAGCCGTGCGAAAGCAAAGTCGGATGATTGTTGAGCATCCACTTGAAATCCGTCCGCTCATAGATCGTCGTGGCTAAGCGCACGATCTCCTTATCGTCGCGAAATGCCTGACGCGTAGTAAGCACGCCGGCCAGAAGCAACCCTGAGTCAATCGACGATACTTCGCTGTTCCATCGCCTCGTGCCTGTGCGGGCGTCCAGCCAGTGGTAGAACCAACCACGAAATTGTTCCGCCCGCGATGAGAAGAACCGCAACGTCCCCAGCACTCGTTCTTTTGCCTCAGCGCGACTAACCCACTGTCGTTCGGCGGCAATGCAGATCGCGGTCAGGCCAAAGCCTGTAGCGGCGATGCTCGCCACGCCCTGATGATCCTCATCGAGCGGTGCGCCGTCACTGCGCGCGCGATCAGCAACCAGTCCCGTGTTCGGATCAGCCTGCTCCCAGAAGTAGCGGAACTGGCGTCGCTCCAGGTCTTCAAGAAAGACTTCATCTCGTGCCGAAAGAGAGGGGGTTGACGGTATCGAAAGCTTTTGTCCGTAGGTTAGAGAAGCTGGTGAAAGGATGACCAAGCAGGCGAGGAATAAGGTGACAAGTCGGCGCTGATACGAAAGGAGGGAAGGGAAAGGAGAGCGGTTGCGCGCGGTCATCAATGTAGTCACTCGTTCCTGGATGCGATCACCGGGGCGCTAGCCCGACCTTAAGGGAGGGCTCACTCTTTAGGGTAGTGCCCTACTTTGAATCTTGATTCTTCCTTTAGAGGCGGGCGTTGCCCGCCGGCCCAACGTTAATTAAAGCGAACTCAATTTCTTCTGACAGGCACCGGCGGGCAACGCCCGACTCTAAACGGAAATTAGGTCATTAACACATGAGCCCTCCCTAACGGTCGGGCTGGTGCCCTTTGCATGCGCCTACGTCTCGACCGCAAAAGTCGCTACCAGTTCGTGATCGTCCGCTGAGCTTCTGCCGACCATTACTTTGAACTCGCCTGGTTCTACGACGAAGCGCATCTCACGGTTATGGAAGCCGAGGAGTGCGGGAGTGAGCGTGAATTCGACCATTCGCTTTTCTCCCGGTCGCAGCGTTACCCGCTGAAAACCTTTGAGCTCCCTGACGGGACGGGTGACGCTCGCCGCTACGTCTCGAATATAGAGTTGCACCACTTCATCGCCGGTGCGTTTACCTGTGTTCGTCACTTCGACACTAACGGTCAGCCAGCCGTCGGGGCGAATGCTGCGCTGACTCAGTCGCAAATTCGACAGCAGAAACTGCGTGTAGCTGAGGCCATAGCCGAACGGAAAGAGCGGCGTCCAGGGAACATCCAAATATTTTGAGCTGTACTTGTTTTTGGCATCCGGCGGCCGGCCAGTGTTCTTGTGATTATAGTAGAGCGGCTCCTGTCCCACGGTGCGGGGAAAGGTGACCGGCAGCTTGCCGCCGGGGTTAACGTCGCCGAAGATCACATCAGCGATCGCGTTGCCCGCTTGCGTGCCGCCGAACCATGTTTCGAGAATGGCCGGCGTGTTCTCTGCGATCCAGTTGATCGTTAACGGCCGCCCATTCATCAGCACCACGATGACCGGCTTGCCCGTGGCCTGAACGGCCTTGACCAGATCCAATTGGCGTCCGGGCAGATCCAGAGAGCTGCGCGAAGACGCCTCGCCGCTCATATCGGCCGACTCGCCTACTGCCACGATTACCACATCCGATTTACGCGCGGCGCGCACAGCCTCGTCAATTCCGGCGATGGAATCACTATCGATGTCACAACCCTTCGCGAAATTAATCTTCGTTGCAGGGGAGACCTTGGCCTTGATGCCGTCGAGCAGAGTGACCGCGTTAGCGACATCGCCGTCACCCGTCCACGAACCCAGCAAGTCTTTCTGATCGTTCGCCAGCGGACCGACGAGCGCGATTGACTTCACTTCTTTGCTTAGCGGCAGGGTCTCGTGATCATTTTTCAAAAGGACTTGCGAACGTGAAGCGATCTCACGCGCCGCAGCGAGATTCTCAGGGCTGAGGAGAGCCGAACGCTCGCGTCCTTCGTCGGCATAGGGACGGTCGAACAAGCCCAGCCGAAACTTGATCCGAAGAATGCGCCGCACCGCTTCGTTAATCGTCGCGAGTGAAACCCTTCCGCTTCGCAAGAGCTCCGCGCCGTGATTGTTATAAAGCCGGCTGACCATCTCCATGTCTACCCCTGCGTTGAGTGCCTCGCGGGCAGCTTCCTTTTCATCTGCGGCCGAACCATGGTTGATGAGTTCCTGTACCGAAGTGTAATCACTGACAACGAAGCCATCGAACTTCCATTCGTTGCGTAGGACCGTGGTCAAGGTAAAAGGGTTAGCTGAAGAAGGAACACCGTTGAGATCGTTGAAAGCGCTCATGAAAGTGCCGACGCCTTCGTCACGAGCGGCTTTGAATGGCGGCAAGTAAACCTCGCGCAAGGTTCGCTCAGAGATATCCGTTGTGTTGTAGTCGCGGCCTGCCTCGGCCGCGCCGTAGGCAACCCAATGCTTGGCGCAGGCCAGGACCCTATCGGGGGCGCTGTAGTCACGGCCCTGAAAACCACGCACGCGCGCGCGGGCCATGATTGCACCCAGGTACGTATCTTCACCTGCACCTTCGACTATGCGACCCCAACGCGCATCGCGCGCAATATCAACCATAGGGGCAAAGGTCCAATGGACCCCGGCCGATCTCGCTTCCGCCGCGGCAATGCTCGCGGACTTTTCGGCCGCGGCTGGATCCCAACTGCTCGCTTCACCGAGAGGGACTGGAAAGATCGTGCGATAGCCATGAATCACATCAAAGCCAAAGATCAACGGAATCTTCAAACGCGATTCCTTCATCGCGATGGCCTGCAATTCGTTCGTCCGCTGGACGCCGCGCACGTTGAGGGTCGATCCAAGTAAACCCTTGCGGGCGAGGTCGCGATGTTCCGGCCGAAAGTTTCCGTTCGCCTCGCCATCGAGTTGCTGAAGTTGTCCGAGTTTTTCCGCGAGCGTCATCCGCGCCAGGAGCGCGTTGATTCTGTTTTCAATGTCCGGTCGTCGCACCTGGGCGGAGACGGGAAGGCTGGATAGAGTAAGAACGAGAAGAAATAACGCGATCACGGATCTGACACGTTTCATACTTGGGCACCTTCTGTTGCGCGGCTTAAGTGTATCTAATTACTCGTAAAAGATTTCCTTGGGGATTTTCGTGTGGCTTCGTGGATCGATCCTTTTGTCGTAGAAAAGATGCTCCACGAAACCAGACGAAGTGTTCGTTGCATAACTGACCTTGAAACCCTGCGCCAAGCCAATTTGTTGCTGAATTATCGGCTCAGTATACTACAGTGACTTTCCCCACGCTCGATATCTTCATATGGAGAAACAGCAGAGGCAGCGAAATGAATTCTGACCGAATAAGAGAACGCATGGCGACTATCATCACTTTCACGTTGCTGCTAACGACTCTGATCCTCTGCAACGGCTTGACCGCATCGCTTGGCCTTACGCAACAAGGTCCAAAGTCCGCGGGCACAGCGCCTCAGCGCGAAAACATCGCGTCACTCCTCCGCGAAGCAGCCGCGCTCCTGCAGGCAGCTAAGCTCGCTGAAGCGGAACCGCTGGTTCGGCGCGTGGTTGCCATCGCGCCGTCCAATACCGACGCACACAATCTGCTCGGTGTGATTCTGGACCAGCGCGGTCGGACCGACGCCGCTGAGCGCGAGTATTTAGAGGCTTTGCGCTGGAATCCGCGAGCAACTTCAGCGCGCGCAAACCTTGGAGTAGTGCTGGCTCGAACGGGTAGGCCTGAGAAAGCCGTGGAGGCTTTTGAAGAAGTCCTACGGGAAGTTCCGGACCATCCGCAGGCAACGCTTAACCTGGGCCTCCTGTATGTCACGCGCGGAGACTTTGAGCGGGCCGTCCCGTTGCTCGAGAAGGCGCGCTCATATCAGCCGAACAACGTCGTCGTGTTGTCGCAGCTTGGCCTGGCACTGTATCAGCTCAAGCGGATAGACGAAGCGTCAACAATTCTCGCGTCGGCCGGGGAGATTGCTCCGGGTGATCCTGATGTTCTCTACGGGTTCGGTCTGATCGCGGCAACTCGTGGCGACAGCGGTGCCGCACTCGACTTCTGGACGAGGGCTCTCAGGCAACGTCCGGATTTCGCGGCGGCGAATTTTATGATCGGGGAAGAACTTAGAAAGCAACGCCGCTATGAGGGCGCCCTGGAGTTCTATCAACGAGCACTGACTCAAGATCCCACGCAACTGGTTCATTACGTCCGTTTGGGTGGGGCCTACATGCTGCTGGTGCGGTACGACAAGGCGCTGGAACTGTTTCAACAGGCGGCGCAGCGCTTTCCCGCCTCGCCGGAAGCTCACTACTTTGCGGGCATAGCGGCGCGCGGGCTGGGCGAGTATGCCGTGGCTGAAGCGGCCCTGCGCAAGTCTCTCTTGGTTAAAGACAATAACGTGGACGCCCTGGCGCAACTGGGATTCGTCTTAGGCGAGCGTGGCCAAACGACGGAAGCAGAGAGACTGTTGCGGCGGGCCATCGCGCTCGATGCGCGCCATTTTTATGCGCATTACGACCTGGGCCGTCTGCTGGTCCGAATGAAGCGGTATGAGGAGGCGATAGAAGTATTGCAAGGCGCGGTGAGGCTACGAGAGCGCGATCCGGGCTCGCACTATCAACTCTTTATCAGCTATTCGCGGCTCAAGCGGAAGGACGAAGCAGATCTAGAGCTGGTGCTTTTCAAGCAGTACGATGAGGAGCAAAAGGCGCGCCGAAAGGAAGGCGAAGAACGCATCGAAGACACGCTACCGCGTCCGGCCAATCAGGACAAACCAAACTAGTTGAGAGTTGTGTCAGAGCCCGCGCGTAAGCAAGGGCGCCGCTCGTTTCGGACGCCTATCGCATTCGCCGGGGACGGTTCACCGCTGATTTTTCATCACGGGTGGAATCGCGTGACTGGCCCTCCCGTACGGGGGCTTCTGACGCAGCCGCCCCGTAAAACAGAATAGCCCGACACCGAAGTGCCAGGCTAATCGTTTCGACCCAGTCGGAACCTGACGAACCTTCTTAAAACTGAATCCGTCCTTGCATCTCGACCACGCGTCCTGCCAAGCCGCGTTCCGCGCGACCGAAGAGCGCGTTCTGTACTTGGGTGCTCGGGCTGTTGAAGTTGAAAGGTTGCAGATTCAGCAGATTGAAGACATTGAAAAAGTTTGCCTTTATCTCAAAGAACTTTCCTTCGCCCAATAGACTGCTTAAACCAAACCTCTTGCCAACCGCCATATCAATGTCAAAGTAACGCGGCCCGCGGAACGAGTTGCGGCCGATACCGGGCAATTGGAATCCTACTGGCGCCGCGGTGCTGAAGAAGGCCGGGCCACCGCCCGGGAAGTTGCTGCCCGTGATGAACGCGTTGTTCGAGGCATCAGTACCGGCACCGCCGCGGTAAGAGATTGGCCGCACCGGACAGATCGTCGGGCCGCGCGTGCTGAGGCACTGTCCGACGACAGGAGTCCATGGGAATCCTGTATGCGCGGTAAGAATGCCGCTGAGCTGCCAACCGCCTAAAATATTCCCGGCTGCATCGTGACGGTTCCTGAGAATCGGCAACTCCCAAAGTCCCGAAGCGACAAAGTTATGGCGCACGTCATAGTCTGAAGGACCAACTTCCTGACGCACATCCAGCGGATAAGTCGGATTGGTATTTGCCGTGGGCCCGTCGTACGAGACGACGTCGGTGCTCTTGGCAAAGCGATAGATCGCATCGAACTGAAAACCACCTGAAAAACGGCGGGTCAGCCTCGCGATCAAAGCATTGTAGCTGGCGTTCGTGTCGGGGGTGGGAAACAAGATGTTCGAGAAGGCCCCTGAACCGGAAAAGAAGAAGTTTTCGTTAACCAGTCGGATCAACTTCCGACTCTGGCTGCCCTGGTAACCAACTTCCGCAGTTAGCTTCGCCGGCAGACTGTACTGGCCTTCCAAAGAATACGTGTAGACGTAGGGTGTTGGCACCTTGCCCGGCGCGCCCCAAATTTCCACCTGCGCTCCCGGAGGCAGGATGGGAATACCGTTGGCATTAAAAGTCGCCCGCAAAGCCGTGTTTGTCGGATAGCTGAACGGAGAGTTGTTAGCGCCCAGCGCATAAAGAATCTGACCGCCGTTGAAAGGAGTGCTGAAATCAGAAGCCGATGTTCCGCAGCAGACCGCATAACGCGCAAAGTACGGCGGGTTGCCGCGAGTGTTAGCGAATTCAAGTAGAGGGATACGGTTGTAAGCGATCCCGAAACCTCCGCGCAGAACGAACTTACTTTCGTTCAGCAAGCCGTGATATTTATCACCAAAGTTTGGGCTGTAGGCAAAGCCGACGCGCGGCGCAAAGTTGTTTCGATCCGCTGGGTAGAGCGATTTGACGACGGCGAGTTTTGCTCCCGTCAGCTCCTGACCAGCCGGGCCCAGAATCAGGTTGCTAAGTATTCCGTTCTTCTCTGTCAGCGGGGCGAAGTATTCCCAACGCAAGCCGAGATTCACGGTCAGATTGGGCCGCAGCTTCCAATCGTTCTGCACGAACAACGCATCCGTCGATGAGCGGAAGTTGCGCTTGGACTGCGCGGGCCCGCCGGTGCGCGGGTCCGCATTGATCTGATAGAACAAGGGCGCGTCGTTGGCAAAGTTGAATAGCCCGGCAAAAGTGTAGAGCGGGCGCGAACCACCAGAGAGATCGTTATTGTCCTGCTCCCAGCGTCGTTCTCCACCCAAGCTCCACGCCTGGTTTCCCCGCACCCAGCGAAACGTATCGCGAAATTCGAAAGTGTTTTCGGAAAAGATGCCGGGCGTCGTCTCGGCCCAGGGCGCACCGAAGCGGATGCGGTCAAAGGGCAGAGTTTCGATTTCAATTCGCGGAATGCCGAAGTTCGTGCCATTTGACGAAGCAATTTCGTCGAACGCGAAGCGGGTCGCATTAAAGCGCGCCTCGTTAGTTTTGTTCGAAGAGATCGTCCGCGCCCAGGTGAGCATGCCGAACAAATTTTTCGGCGCGGTGGTGATATCGCCCATGGGTCGGCTGCGGCCCGCCGCGTCACCACCGAGACCGTTGAATCGTGAAACGTAAGAGCTGAAGGTGAGCGTGTCTTTGTTCGTCACATTGAGATCAATACGCGGATTAAACTGATTGCCGCGACTGATGGTCGGAACCGAGAGTTGCGCAAATTGGATATCGGGAATGCCGTCCAGCGGTCCATTGAGATTGCCGAATGAAATGTATTGACCCTGAGCACCCTGAAGACTGCCAATATCGAGGCCGCCCGCCAGTTGCTGACAGTTAGTGGCGTTGTAACCCGCGAAGACGCAAGTAGCGGGAATAGCTGAAATCACTCTCGGCGCAATGCCGGAAGCGCTTAAGATTCGCGCCGCAATACTATTCGGCCGCCCTGTTATGACGGTCTGCCGGAATTGCGCGGTTTCGATGAAGGCATTAACCGTGTCGGTGTTCCTGCTGCGCAGGCCCTCATAGGAAAAGAAAAAGAAAGCTCGGTTTTTATTTCCGAAGGTAGAGCGCCCGCCTTCACCAAATCGCGGTAAATAGATTGGGCCGCCCACGCTGCCGCCGAACTGGTTAAGGTGCTGGTTTACTCGGATACCCGCCGCCCCATTGGGACCGCCATACTTATTAAAGGCATTTAGTCCGGGACTGTTGTTCTTAAGAAACAGGCTGCCGTGAAAGTCGTTCGTGCCGTTTTGCGAGACGGTCAGCACCTGCGCGCCTGAGTTACGACCGTACTCCGCTGAATAGACATTTGCGATTACGCGCACTTCTTTGACTGATTCCTGGTTCGGCGTAATCACCGCGGCGCCTCCATTGGTCAAACTATTCACACTCGTGCCGTCGATCTGGTAATTGTTCGAAGTTATCCGCTGACCGTTGGCTGAAATTTGCGGTTGATTCTCGGTCTGAAAGATTGATCGGTTCGACCCGCCGGGCCCGGCAGTGTTGGGTAAGCTGACCGCGCCACCTGTGCCGCCACGCGCGGCGTCGCCGAATACTCCAGGAGTCAATCGCACTAGCTCGTAAGGGTCCCTGCCAAATTGGGGCAGCGACCGGACCTCCTGATTGGATATTGCCTTGTCGACGTTTCCGTTTTCGGTCTCTAAAGTTTGGGCGGTCTCCTGCGTTATGGTGACTGTCGCACTGACGTCACCTGGTTCGAGCGCCACGTCGAGTCCCTGAACGGCCTCGGCGCTGATCGCGACGTTATCAAAAACTTTCTGCTTGTATCCGGCTTTTTCAACGGCGAGTTTGTATTTGCCAGGCGCCAAACCCGACACTCTGTAGAAACCTTCGTCGCTCGAGGTGGCCTCCTGGGCTTTGCCTGTCTCGGTGTTTGTCAGGGTGATTTTCGCTGCCGGGATCAGACCTCCCGCGGTGTCCGTTACGGTGCCCTGGATGCCAGCCTTAAATTGTGCTGCCGCGCTGGTAGACAGGAAGAGAAGAAATAAGCCGCACAAGCCTATGCGGAGAGACAGAAATACTTTATGCATTCAAACCTCCAGCCCGAAACATTCGGGCGCATATATACGCAAAACATGGGATCGTTGATTTGCCAGGGACATCTCTCGGCCGGAATTCTCTTAATAAACTAATTTCTCATCGGGGGAATTGGGATCAAGTTAACACTGAAGTTCTAAGAATACAAAGCCGAACGCACTGCTGGCGCAGCTTTGTTCATCTCTGCGAACTTCGGGTGTTGGTCACTCAAAACCTGGTCGAACTCTTTATCTCCGAATGCCATCTTGTTCTCTGGGAGGTGGCGACAACACTGCTCACTAAGACGGTCAAGGCCGGCGACACAGCAACTCAGGATCCAGTGCGGGCGCCAAGTTTTAAGTCAGGAGATTAATTGGCAGACTTGAAGACGTGCAATTTATAGCAATGAAATATTTAATTCCGGACTTTGAAGTTCTGGGACGCCTGTATGGAGAACCACCTTGGCGTCAGCTGGAAGGCATTGCCAAGGTTCAGCTTGAAAGTGGTAGGATGCGTTTGATTGAGCTTTACGCAAAAGAGTGCAAAGCGGCACCAATTGCCAGATGACGATCAAGAGATACTTTGACTAGCTACGACAGAACAGGCTCCGAATCATCGTATAGCAATCTGTGTTGAGAGCACCGACTAATGAAATGTCGCTTGCTGTTCGCAAGATTTACCCGATCTTGCCGGACCCCGAAGCTGAACGCGGCGATTGCGTACTATCCAGTCTGGCTGACGATCTTTTTCCTGCCAGTTTCTTCGTATGTCTCACCGTTACCACCGAAATCGAAGACGCCATTCTGGTCGGAGTTTGAGAGGATTTCAATCGGGCCCGTAGTGGACTCTCTGGTAAATGAAATTTTCGGACTCAGACGTTTTCGCGTGGTGGCGGCAATCGCGCTTTGCTTTTGGCTACCGGCCCTGATCGAAGGTCAGGCGCCAACTCCTACCCCCCCACCTCGTCCCGGCCGTTCATACAGTGCCGACGAATTGCCAAAGACGCCGCCTCCGCCGGGCCCGAAGGCGCCTTCGACCGTGACGTTCACCGACATCACCGCGTCCACGAAAATCAATTTCAAACATGCGGGTTCGCCGACTTCGGTCAAGTACCTATTAGAGACGATGGGCGGCGGCGGGGCAATCCTGGATTACGACAACGATGGGCGCATGGATGTGTTCTTTACCAATGGTGCATTGTTGAAAGATCCGATGCCGAAAGGTGCCATGCCCGACAAGACCGATCCCAAGTTTTGGAACCGGCTCTACCACCAGAAGACCGATGGCACATTTGAAGATGTAACCGAACGGGCCGGTGTGAAAGGTGATGGCTTCAGCATGGGCGTCGCCGCTGGCGACTATGATAACGATGGTTGGGTCGATCTCTACGTGACCGGATATGGCGGAAATCATCTGTATCACAACAATGGCGACGGTACATTCACTGATGTCACAAAGAAACTCGGCGTTGCCGGTGGAGGATGGTCCACAAGTGCGGGCTGGCTTGATTATGATCGCGATGGGCGGCTGGATCTCTTTGTAGCTCGATATCTGGATTGGGACTTTGAAAAGGGAGCAGCCCTCTGCGGTGATTCGCGAGGCACGCGGGCCTACTGTCATCCGGAGAATTTCAAAGGGGCCGCCAATATTCTCTTTCACCAGAAGTCTGACGGGACGTTCGAAGATGTAAGCGCAAAAGCAGGCATAGCTGATCCTGACGGCAAAGCGCTGGGAGTGGCGTTTGCCGATTTCGACAACGATGGTTTCATGGATATCCTTGTCGCGAACGATAGTGTGCGCCAGGCGCTTTATCACAACCGGGGCAACGGAACGTTTGCAGATATCGCGGTCGAGGCCGGCGCCGGCTATGACGAGGATGGGAAGACCTTTGCGGGTATGGGAGTCGATGCGGCTGACTATGACAACGATGGATTCGTTGATGCCTTCGTTACCACGCTTTCGTATCAGACGTATCCGCTTTATCACAACAACGGCGACATGAGTTTCACCTACGCGACAAAACAATCCGCGGTTGGTCAAATCACTCTGATTTATTCAGGTTGGGGCACCCACTTCATTGATGCCGACAATGATGGATTGCGTGATATTTTCGTCGCCCAGAGTCATGTGCTGGATACGATTGAACTGTCCACGGGTTATTTGAAGTACAAACAAGCTCCGCTGTTAATGCGTAATATCGGGACTGGATTTACCAATGTTTCGGCTACTGCCGGCCCCGCTTTTAGCTTGCCGATTGTGGCGCGCGGAGCAGCGTTCGGCGATCTGAACAACGATGGACAGGTCGATATCATCATCGGAGTCCTGAACGACTCTCCGGTCGTCTTACGCAACAACGGAACGACGAATCACTGGTTGGGAATTCGCCTGGTAGGTTCGAAGTCAAATCGGGACGGGACTGGCGCGCGCGTGATTGTTTCGGACAGCACTGGACGCCGGCAAATCTTCGATGCCTCAACCGCCGGCAGTTATCTATCCGCAAACGATCCCAGAATGATCGCCGGCCTGGGGAATGCGACCGGAGTTCGCACCGTCGAAGTACACTGGCCGAGTGGTTTAACGCAGACGATTTCGAATCCGGAAATCGATCGCTACCTCACGGTTAACGAGCGAGAAGCGGTGCAGAACCGCTCGCGGTAGCGAGCGGGTAGTCGCGGGTAAGACCCGCTTGCTACCGCAAGCGGTTCCGTACCAATTTCTGTCGCCCGCCCTGGCTAAGGTTTGACACGTCCGAACGGGATGCGTATTTTCGGGATCTCTCCGCATCAGACAGACACTCAGGAACGCAGCGTCTTTCCGTTTCAGTCAAGACATCGATGATTCAAATAATTAGAATGAAGTCTCATCATTTCCGCCAAGCCTTCGGCCCAATCGTGATTTTCTGGGTGTTGAGTTGCGTTACGCTCTTTGGTCAGACGCTGCCAAAGCCAGAACCGCAAGGCATGGGCGGAGTAGTGACCGGGACGCCGGTTAACTACAGCTCAAGACGAACGGTGGGCATTACAGATCCAAAAGCTCCCTTGATCTTCGAAGACGCAACGGACAAGACCGCCCTGTCGAATTTCAAACATCGCTCAGGCACACCGGCCAAGCACTACATCTTCGAAGTGCCGTCGGGTGGCGTGGCCATCTTTGATTATGACGGAGACGGCTTACCGGACATTTATCTGCTGAACGGATCGACCTTGCCGGCTTTGCTGGGAAAAGAAAAGCCGCCGCGGGCCGCGCTGTATCACAATTTGGGAAATTGGAAGTTCGAAGACGTGACCGATAAAGCAGGCCTAGCCAACGAGCGTTGGGGAATGGGTGCGGCGGTCGGTGATTACGATAACGACGGCCGGCCGGATCTCTATGTCACGAATTTTGGGGTCTCGCGTCTCTATCATAACAATGGCGACGGCACGTTTAATAATAAAGTCGCTGGCGGTAGTTGACCTGCTGATCAAGGTAGAAACGCCTGCCGGCGCCGGATGGTACCGTTACAATCACGACGCCTACGGTGAACGGCCCGATGGCCGGCCTTACGACGGGCGGAATGGCAAGGGACGCGTCTGGACTCTGCTTACTGGCGAGCGAGGTGAGTATGAGCTTGCGCTGGGCGACACGTTGCGGGTGCGAAAGCGTCTCGATACGATGATGGGATTTGCAAATCAGGGATTGATGATTCCTGAACAGGTATGGGATCTGAATAAGAGCCTGAGCCCAGCTTTGAGTGCTCAGGAACCGGCTCGGCTACACCGCTGGCGTGGTCGATGGCCCAGTTCATTCGTCTCGCGCTCAATCTCAAATCCGGACGAAACGTGGATACACCAGTAGTTGTTCGTGCTCGATATCTCAAAAGGTCACAAAACAAATGATCGATAAAGGCCCGGATTCACGAGTTGGGCGAACGAGTACCGGAAGTAGTACTTGCTGCCGATCTGGGCGGGACATATCTGCGTGCTGCGACGGTTGATGAAAACGGAAAGATTCATTTGCGTCTCAAGCAGAATACGCCGCAGGCTGAAAAGCCGGAGGAGATTGTCCGCGCGCTGGTGCTCGCTGTCCACGAATGCGAAAAGCAAAGTAAAGCGACCGGTGATCGCATGCGCGCAGTTTCGGTTGTCGTGCCTGGTTCAGTCAACGTCAAACAAGGCCTCGTAGTGAAAGCGCCAAACCTGGAATGTCTGGATGGATTTCGCCTGACCGCTGCTTTGACAAGTGAACTGAATCTGCCCGCGATCCTTGAAAACGACGCGAATGCGGCGGCGGTGGGCGAGATGTGGCAGGGAGCCGCGCGTGGGCGCCGTGCAATCGTTTGCGTAACGCTGGGAACCGGTGTTGGTGGAGGCATAATCCTGGATGGGAAACTTTGGCGCGGGGTAAACGACTCGGCCGCGGAGATCGGACACATGTGTGTCGATCCATTCGGCGGAGTGGCCTGCCTGTGCGGCAGTCGTGGATGCCTGGAGGTCTACGCCTCGGCGACCGCCATCGTGCGCATGGCCCGCGAGGCAAGACCGCGCTACCCGGACACTGTGCTTCACCCCGGCGAAAGTTTGACGGCGGAAGAAATTTATCGGGCCGGGATGAAGGGTGATGAACTTGCGCTGGAAGTCTTTCGGCGCATGGGTGTTTATCTCGGCGTTGGTCTGGCAAATCTAATTAATATTCTGAATCCCGAAATGATTGTGATTGGCGGTGGAGTCGTGAGTGCGTGGGAACTTTTTGAAAAGCACATGCACCGTGAGATTGCAGAAAGGGCTTTTCCCGTGCCGGCTAAGGAAGTGAAAGTTGTGCCGGGTGAATGTGGTGACGATGCGGGCTTGCTGGGGGCCGCGCATCTGGCATTCAATCCGAATCTCCAATCCATCTAGAGAACAGCCAGGATAAACCTGTATGAAAATATTCTCAGCGGTCCTTCTTTGCCTCTTCTGTCTCAGCCTGAGCACTCAGGCACAGGACATAACTACACTGGAAAAGATCGGCCCGGTTGTCAGCTTCGCAAGAAGCGACGACGGTGTCACCTTCAACTGCCGGGACAACTCCCAGGTTCAAATAACTATTCTCGCGTCCGATTTGATTCGCGTGCGAGCTTCATTCACCAAGCCAATTCCTGCCAAAGACCATTCGTGGGCCATCGCAAAAGAAAGGTGGGACCCACCGCGTTGGAGCTTAAGTGAAACTCCGGCAGCAATCACGCTCGCGACCGATGAAGTAGAGGTGGTGGTTCAGCGCTCGCCGCTGCTGATCGATTTTCGGGATGCTCGTACGCACGTGAGTCTTAACGCGGACGAGCAGCCAATGGCCTATGACGCAAAGGGATTGATGGCGCCGATGATGTTTGATCCCAAGGCCGACAAGTTCATCGCTTCGTCAAAGAGACTGGGCTTTGATGAGCACTTCTATGGGCTCGGGGAGAAGGCCGCACGCCTGGACAAGCGTCGCTCTTTCTTTGTGAACTGGAATGCGGACACGCCCGGCTACACCGAAGGCAAAGATCCAATTTATCAAACGATCCCTTTTTATATTGGCCTGCAAAAGGGCGCCGCGTACGGGATCTTTTTTGATAACAGCTATCGCAGCTATTTTGATTTCGGCCGCTCTTCGCAACAACGCGTGTGGTTTGGCGCCGAAGGCGGCGAGATGAATTACTACTTTTTCTACGGGCCGTCGATTAAGAAGATTCTCAACCGGTATACAGATCTCACCGGTCATATGCCTATGCCGCCGATGTGGGCGCTCGGTAATCAGCAAAGCCGCTGGAGTTACTATCCCGACAAGATGGTCGAGGAAGTAGTCCGGGAATATCGCGTGCGCGATTTGCCCTTGGATGTGATCCATCTCGACATCGATTACATGCAGGGCTATCGCGTGTTCACTTTCGACACGAAGCGATTTCCCGATCCGAAGGGTTTAGCAGACAATCTCGCGCGGCAGGGAGTAAAGCTAATCAGCATCGTGGATCCGGGGGTGAAGTATCAACCGCCGGCAGGGAATGCGCCGACGATCAAGTCAGCCAAGCCGGAATTAGAGCCGCAGGATCAGCGCTACTACGTTTTCGATCAGGGAGTGCAGCAGAACTATTTTCAGCATCGCCGGAATGGCGAGCTATTCATTCCGAAAGTCTGGCCCGGCGACAGCGTGTTTGTCGATTACACCTTGCCGGAAGCCCGGCGTTGGTGGGGCGATCTGCATCGGGCTTACCTCGACAACGGGATAGCGGGAATTTGGAACGACATGAACGAACCGTCCGACTTTGTCGATCAAAGCGGTAAGAACCAGATCGATGTAGTTAGTTTTGACGAGGGCGAAAACTCAACGCATGCGAAAAATCGAAACGTGTTTGCGCTGTTGGAGTCCCGTGCTACCTACGAAGGCCTCGAGCGTTTGCGGCCGAACAAGCGGCCCTACCTGATTACGCGGGCCGCATACGCCGGCATTCAACGCTACTCGACAATGTGGACCGGCGATACGAACAGTACCTGGGACGCGCTGGCTCTGAACATCCCAATGTTTACGACGCTCGGTCTTTCCGGTGAACCCTTTATCGGCAGCGACGTCGGCGGTTTCATCGGTCGGGGCAACGGCGAGTTGTTGGTGCGTGCCTATCAGATAAGTTTTCTCGCGCCGTTCTGTCGCAATCACAAAGTCATTGACGGTTACGATCAGGAACCGTGGCGCTTTGGCAAATACTATGAGGACATTATTCGTCGGTATTTAAAGTTGAGATATCAACTGTTGCCCTTTCTCTACACAACTCTGGAGGAAGCGCATCGCAGTGGTACGCCTTTGTTTCGCCCTTTGGTGCTTAATTATCAGGACGATCCGAACACGCAAAATCTCGATGACGAGTTCATGATCGGCGAAGATTTGCTCGTGGCTCCGATTGTAAAGCCTGACGTTACCACGCGTTTGGTTTACCTGCCGAAAGGCACCTGGTACGACTACTGGACCAACAAGAAGTACACTGGTGGAACAACGCTTCGGTTCAATGCGCCGCTGGAAACGGTGCCGATGTTTGTGCGGGGCGGCGCGATTATTCCCCTGGGGCCGGAGATGAACTATGTCGGTGAGAAACCGTTCGACCCGATCACTTTTGCAATTTATCCGGACGATAATGGTTCGGCATCGTCCACGCTATATGAAGATGATGGAGCAAGCCCTGCTTACAAGCAGGGAGCTTTTCGTCGCACAATTGTTAGCGTGAAGCGCGGTGCGCGTGGCTATGCCGCGAACATCAGCGCCCTGGGTAGTTACAATCCGGGCCACAGAGAGTTCAGCTTCGTTATCAAGTCAGTAACCCCTAACAAAGGGTTTATGATCGCTGATGACGGACAAATGCACCAGCTTGAAATCAAGTAAAAATTTGGCGATCTGGTGGTCTGTTTTCGCAGGACGGAGGCGACGCTTCTCACGACTAGTTTCCGGGCACTCTGATTTCCTTTGAATCCACCGCGCGCAGTTCCTGTCGATCCGAACAATATCGATTGGCCATACATCCTCGCGGCGAGCGGCAATCTCCGTTTCAACGAACCGCACGCCTTACAACAGACCTGACTGCCAAAACCCCGGCGATCGTCCGGCAATCCACCGATCGCATCGGCTTCACCAAAGAGGAAATTGTAATATTGGCTGTCCTTCGACTTGGCGAACAGGCTTACGGTGCTACGATTCGTAAGTTGATTGAAGAATCCACGGAAAGAACGACTTCCATCGGCGCGATTTATGCGACGCTCGATAGTCCCCACTTGCGATAGTGATGCCAACAGCCAAGGGCTGCGAGGGTTATGGAAACGGAACTAACATCTGCGCCTTGTCCCAGCCATGCGCGAATTGATCCCGCGGTTTCCGGTTTCCCCTGAGAAGAACTCCCCGCCGTAATGCCTCTGGGTTTCAGTATGTGATCTTGGTGACGAGGACGCTATTCTCTAATATCTTTCTGTTGCTCGCTCCTTGAAGTCGGCCGGAACGTTATGGAGCCAAGAGCTTCAACGCGGAACATGAGAGCGGTCGCAGCCTATAGACGATGGGTAGATGAGATTGGTTCGATAACGGGTGTTGAATGCCTGTCACAACTAAGGCACAACTGGGTGCTGAGAGTGTAGGGAGTGTGAACGGTGTAAAACGCCAACTCCGCTTAATCTTCAACAAAATGCAGAATTGTGCGAAAACATTAGGGTTAAAGTAGCGACGACAACCGTGTCTACGGACACATATTTTTCTTTCGGGAAGTCGAACTACTTGGCCAGCTGCCTTTCTTCCCGGGCCGACTCAACCTGAGCGTAAGATCTTTGCCGGGCCAACAGAACACACTCGATGTTGCTCTTGGCGCCGGTTATACAAATTCCAGCCACTTCGGTACACTGAGGTTTACCCCCCACCGCGACGATGTCGGCAACGATACCCCTCAGTCGCCGCTGATCCCCAACAAAACCCCTGGAAATTTTAACCCGTGCTTTACGACAGCTTGCCACTTCGTAGGTTTGCGCCAGCTTCAAATGAGAGGAATTTGCGATGCAGAAGCGAAAACTGGGAAAGAGCAACCTGGAAATGTCCGCGTTGGGTCTCGGATGCATGGGTCTCAGTTACGGCTATGGCCCAGCAGTGGATAAGCAGACGGGAATCTCGCTCATCCGCGCGGCCTTCGAACGCGGCGTCACATTTTTTGACACGGCGGAAGCCTATGGTCCATTCGCAAACGAAGAACTCGTTGGCGAAGCGGTCGAGCCGTTTCGCGACCAAGTCGCGATCGCGACAAAGTTCGGCTTCGCGTTCAATAGCGAAGGCGGCCAATCCGGCACAGACAGCCGACCCGAGCACATCAAGGAAGTTGCTGAAGCATCACTCAAGCGGCTGCGGACGGACAGGATAGATTTGTTCTATCAACATCGCGTCGATCCGAATGTTCCGATCGAAGACGTTGCCGGCACTGTGAAGATTCTAATTCAGCAAGGCAAGGTGCGGCACTTCGGACTTTCAGAAGCAGGAATGCAAACGTTGCGGCGCGCCCACGCCGTCCAGCCGGTTACCGCGCTGCAGAACGAATATTCGCTGTGGTGGCGAAAGCCTGAAGAGGAAGCTTTGCCGACCTGCGAGGAACTTGGCGTTGGCTTTGTGCCATTCAGTCCTCTCGGTAAAGGTTTTCTCACTGGCAAAATTACGGAAGAGACTAAGTTCGATCCGAAAGACTTTCGTAATATCGTTCCTAGATTTACAGAAGAAAATAGAAAAGCGAATCAGGCCTTCGTCGACTTTCTCAAGCAATTCGCAGAACGGAAGAAGGCGACGCCCGGTCAAATCGCGCTCGCCTGGTTGCTGGCCCAGAAACCGTGGATCGTTCCGATTCCGGGAACGACAAAGCTGCATCGCCTTGAAGAGAACATCGGCGCCGCATCGCTGGAACTTACGGCTGACGACCTCAGCGAAATTGATGACGCGGCGTCAAGGATTGCCGTGCACGGGGAGCGCTATCCCGAAGCGCTGGAAAAGAGAACTGGTATTTAGGTGCGCTCCGAAAATGATCGAGAGGTAGTTTCAAAATGCGAGCAATTGTCATGTACGGCGCTAGCGATGTTCGTGTCGAGGATGTTCGCGACCCGCGCATTATTCATTCCACCGATGCGATTGTCTCCGTCACGCGCGCCTGCATCTGTGGCAGCGATCTGTGGCCTTATCAGGAGATGGAACACAGCGATGTCGGCCGTGTGATGGGGCACGAAGCGATCGGGCTGGTTGAATCGGTGGGCGCTGACGTGCGCACTGTCAAAGCCGGCGACTTGGTTGTGATGCCGTTTGCCTGGTCTGACGGCACTTGCGAGTTCTGCCGCGAAGGATTGCAAACTTCGTGTCCCCACGGAGGCTTTTTCGGCAATGAGGAAATCCCGGGAGCGCAGGCCGAAGCCGTGCGCGTGCCTCTCGCAGACGGAACACTTTACGCCCTGCCGGTAAGAAAAGATGACGCTTTGTTGCCGTCGCTGCTGACGCTCTCTGACGTGATGGGCACGGGTCATCACGCAGCAGTCGCCGCAAAGGTGGGACCTGGAAAGACGGTGGCCGTCGTCGGCGATGGCGCCGTTGGGCTTTGCGGAGTGATAGCCGCTAAGCGGCTCGGTGCAGAGCAGATAATTATCATGGGTCATCACGAGGATCGGATCGCGCTCGCCAAAGACTTCGGCGCGACGGACGTCGTCAGCGAACGCGGTGAAGCGGCCATTGAGCGCGTGCGCGAGCTGACACGCAGCCTCGGTGTTCACTCAGTGCTCGAATGCGTGGGCAGCGAGCAGGCGATGACGACCGCCGTCAACATCACGCGCGCCGGTGGGGCCGTCGGTCGCGTCGGCGTGCCGCACTACGCGGGAATCCCGGCGCCGGAGACATCCTTCTATAACAACATCACGATAAGCGGTGGCCCCGCGCCCGTGCGGGCATATATAGATGAGCTTCTGCCCGATGTACTTGAAGGCAGGATCGAGCCGGGCCGTGTGTTCGACCGGACTACGAATATCGATGGCGTCCCGGACGGCTACCGATCGATGAACGAACGCAAGTCGATCAAGGTCATGATTGAGTTTTGAAATGGGAGGGAAGCTATGACAGAGGTACTTGTGGTCATTGGAGCTGGACTGATCGGTCAAGCCATCGCGCGGCGAGTTGGCATTGGTAAGCAAGTCGTGCTCGCCGATATGCGTCAGAACAACGCTAATGCCGCGGCAGAGGTAATGAGCAATGCCGGGTACGAGGTGAGCGTTGCGACCGTCGACGCATCCTCGCGCCAGGATGTGCATGCGCTCGTGGAAAAAGCAACGGGTTTAGGCGAGGTTACCGGGCTTATCCACGCTGCGGGAGTTTCGCCATCGCAGGCGTCACCGGCGACGATCCTCAAAGTCGATCTGGGCAATGGCGAGGAACATCGTCAAAGCGATGGATGAAACCGGAGTGAAGAAGCTGATCTTCATCAGCTCTGTCGGCATCTACGACACGCCTTTGTGATCGGTGCTCACGCCGTACCGCAAAGCCGCCGATGTGGTCGAAGCATCAGACCTCGACTACACAATATTGAGACCGACATGGTTTACGAATGTAGACGAGGTCGACTATGAATTAACGCAAAAAGGGGAACCTGAAAAGGGCTCGGTAGTTTCCCAGAAGAGTCTGGCAACAGTGATTGTGAAAATTATCGACTCCCCCGAACAATACGCTCGCAAAAACCTGGGCGTTAACAAACCAAATTCGTAACGGGACGGGATTGGAAAATGGAACTCAAACAAAATGGTTCGGCACCTTCTCAGAAAGGACCGGAAGAGTATTTCACCGGCAACGTCCGCATTGACTCGCCATTTCAGGGCACCACACCCGCGCGCGTGGGCGGCGCTATCGTGACATTCGAGCCGGGTGCACGCACAGCATGGCATCGTCATCCGCTCGGGCAAACTTTGATCGTGACGTCGGGCTACGGCTGGGTCCAGAGCGAAGGTCAACCGAAAGTAGAGATTCGGCCAGGAGACATCGTCTGGTGTCCGCCGAACGAGAGACATTGGCACGGCGCGACGCCAAAAACAGCTATGACGCACATCGCTATAGCCGAAGCGCTCGACGGAAAGGTAGTCGAATGGATGGAGAAGGTCAGCGACGAACAATATCAAGGCTAGAAGAAATCCCGAATAGAAAAGGGAACTATGAAAACTGTTGTGTTGAATAACGGCGTAAGGATGCCGATCCTGGGATTCGGCGTTTTTCAAATAGACGACCTGCGAGAATGCGAACGCAGCGTCGCTGACGCAATCGAGACAGGCTATCGCCTGATCGATACCGCGGCTTCCTACGGGAATGAAGAGGCGGTCGGGAATGCCATTAAGAGCAGCGGCGTCCGACGCGATGAGTTATTTATCACGACAAAATTGTGGATCGCCGATACCGGCTATGAACGAACTAAAGCAGCATTCGACCGATCGTTGAAGCGTCTCCAACTTGATTACCTCGACCTCTATTTAATTCATCAGCCATATGGAGACGTCTATGGTTCATGGCGAGCGATGGAGGAGTTGTACCGTGAGGGCGTTATCAAGGCCATTGGGGTTAGCAACTTTCACCCGGATCGCGTCATGGACTTCATCATTCACCAAGAGGTCGTTCCAGCTGTTGACCAGATCGAGACACACCCTTTCCATCAGCAAGTCGCGACACAACAGTTCCTGCGAGAGAACAACATCCAGATCGAGTCGTGGGGTCCTTTTGCCGAGGGCAAGAACAACATCTTTCACAACGAGGTGCCTACTCACATTGCCCAGAAGCACGGCAAGACTGTCGCGCAGGTGATATTGCGTTGGTTGAGCCAGCGAGACGTAGTCGTGATTCCAAAGTCTGTTCGGAAGGAACGAATGGCAGAGAATTTCAACATATTTGATTTTGATCTGGATGATTCCGATATGCAGTCGATAGCCACTTTGGATACGGGGCAGAGCCTGTTCTTCGATCACCGCGATCCGGCGATGGTTAAATTTCTCAGCGAGGCAAAGCGCAAAACGTAGTCCTTGTAGGAACAGAAAATATGGTGACGATGAAAAAGATAACGAACCAATGAATAACGATGTGAAAGTGGTCTTTATCACAGGCGCCGGACGGGGCATGGGGACGGACATCGCAAAGGCCGCTCTAGCAGCGGGATGCAAGACGATCGCAACCGGTCGGAATGTCGAAAAGGTGACCGAGGCCGTCGGAGCTTCGGGCGATCTGCTAGTCGTAAAACTTGATGTGACGAACCCCGCAGACGCGGAAGCAGCTGTTAAGGCGGCCGTAGATAAGTGCGGGCGCATCGATGTTTTGGTCAATAACGCGGGAAACTTTTTCGCCGGCTTTTTTGAGGAGATAACGCCTGATGACTTTCGGGCACAGATCGAAACAAATCTTTTCGGGCCGGTAAATGTGACGCGTGCAGCCCTGCCCCAGATGCGGGCACAGCGGAGCGGGCTGATCGTAACGATATCGTCGACGGGCGGCATCGTTGGCCAGGCTTTCGTCTCGGCCTATTCCGCGTCGAAGTTCGCCGTTGAGGGATGGATGGAGTCGCTTGCACCGGAAGTAGAGCCTTTCGGAATCCGAACGATGCTCATCGAGCCTGGGTTCTTTCGCACAGAGCTGCTCACCGAGGATTCGACCAACTATCCCGTTCCTTCGATAGATGACTATGCTGAGAAGACGCGAGAAACAGTTAAGGCGTGGAAAGGCATGAGCGGACAGCAGAGCGGCGATCCGGCAAAACTCGCAAACGCTTTAATGCAGCTTATTAAAAGGGATGATCCACCGCTGCGCTGGCCCGCAGGTGCCGATGCGGTCGAAACGTTTGAGAAGAAGGGTCAGCAGCTCATCGATCAAGCCAACGCGCACCGCGAACTCTCTTCTTCGCTTGGTATAGATGACGCCGCTAAGGGGTTCGGTTCATGAAAGGAAGGTATTGAAGCTGCAGTGATTTACGACCCTGAGCTATGGCGCGACTTTTTTGTGATGGTGGGTGGAGGTGCGGCCGCTTTGAGCGGTCTGGTTTTCGTGGCCATGTCGCTCAACCTCGAGTCGGTCGTAGGCGACGCCACCCATCGCAATCGCGCCATCGGCACCCTAGCCGGCTTTACGTATTCGTTTATCCTTTGCGGCTTTGCGCTAATGGGACATCCGGGCAACGTTGCGCTCGGCATCGAGTGGCTTGTGCTTTCAGGCATCGCCGGGTTTGTGTACGTGCGCGGCTACATCCGGGCCTCCAGCGGAGGAGGAAGTCGGAATGCGCTTAGCTTGGCACGTACCGTCTTCGGAACGGCGTGCTACCTCGCGCAAATCGCTGGCTCCGTTTTGCTGATTGACGGATATGGAATCGGGATTTATCTCGCCGGAGGCGGGATGATGCTCTTCTTCGCTTCTCTTATTTCCGGGGCGTGGCTGCTGCTCGTCGGGATCTGTAACGACAAGAAGTCTAAGAAGGTTTAGGTGACGACGAGGTCAGGGAAGTGTCCAATTGATTGATGCCGTTGTGGGAAGAAGGAATGTAAGTACCCCTAAAAACAAGACCATTGAAAAGTAGAGGTTTCCGGGTAGGATAGCCAACCCAGGAGGCCCGAAATGAAGCGGAGCAAATTCGGTTGTACGGCGGCGATAAGGACTCCGGATGCCCGAAATCCACCACGAGGCAGTGATACTGCTCATAGCACCTACCCGATCGTTATTTCGCCGCGCGGCACGGATTTGCTTACCACGCGTCCTACGATTCGCTGGTCTGCGCCTGCCCGTAGTTCCGTCGAAACATCCTATAACGTCAGCATAGACCGCGACGGGCAACCAGTCTGGCCCCCCAAAACCGTCAAGGGCACGGAGTTGGTGTATCCCGCAAACGAACCGGAATTAACGCCCGGGCTCTATCTTGTCGTCGTTTCCACCTCGACAGGAAGTTCTGATGAGGAACAAGTGACAGACCGCGGCTTCGTCGTCTTTCCGCAATGTCGAGAGCCGAATCTCTCCCGAGCGACGCCGTGCAAGAGGAACAAAATACGGGAAGAGGTCCAGCGGCTGCGAGCCCCGAACTTTCCGGCTAAGGCGACGAGTTTTTGATGGACCAGGATCGATCGGAGGAGGCGTTCAAGGTGGCTGGTCTCTATCATACCAGCGCACTGAAAGGGGCGAACGCCCTAAAGTCGATTTTCTGGAGCGCGCTCCTCGTAACAGCCTAATTCACATTGCAGCTCATGCTAATCTTATCGCAACCAGCCCATTCTTTTTTCGGATCATGCTGGCAAAAGACCAGGATGGCACTGCGGCATTGCGACTGCGTGACATCTACAATCTGGACTTGACCAACGCGAGCTTGGTGGTGCTCAGCGCCTGCCGGACGAATCTGGGGGGAGAGCACAGCTTGGGCGATGATTTCGAAGCGCTGAACCGGACCTTCCTCACCGCGGGCGCTAGGACAGTGATTGCCAGCATGTGGGCGGTGAACGACAACGCATCTAAAGAGCTGATGACTTCGTTTTACACTCACCTCAAGCGCGGAATGACTAAGGCCGAGGCTTTGCGCGCTGCCCAAGGCGAGACGCGGCTCAAACACTCACATCCTTATTATTGGGCAGGCTTCGTTCTCACTAGTGATCCGGCAAGATCGACTAAAGCTGGTTGGTTAATCCAATAAATGTTTGTTCGTCAGCAATTCAAAATGTCGTTTTTTATGGCTTCGTCAGATGACAACCGCAGCCGTTGGAGAAGATAAGTCTCAAACTGAAAATGATCACGACCGTGAAGAGCCGCCTTAAAGAGCGATTAGTGGAAAGGCCTGCGCAGAGTGAGAAGCGAACACGCGGGCCAATTTGCTATCACTAATAACTATCGATCGCGGCATCCGGCTGTAGAAGGAGCCATCATACATGAGACGTATTCTCGAAACACTACGGGCCGTAGTTTCTGATTAAAGAAGTTTCCACCCCTGATAGTTCATCACACAGTTCGGCGCGAATAGTAAATGTGGAGGCTGCGTCACTGGAGGCCAGTCGCGCGGTTAGTTACGCAACTCAAAGGGACTGCTGACACGGAAGAGTGCAGAGAATGCGAATTAGAGGTGCGTGTGTTCCGAGCGATATTGCCGCGTTATTAGGCTGTGGGGCTAATGCTAGGCGAAAGCAGTATCCCAGGTGACGTGCCTTGCACAGACTTCGGTCATAACCGACTTAGCGAACACCACGCCTCGAGATGTCGATCTTCGGCACTTATGAAAAGAGGCGATTGGCTCAGAAGCACGCGTCCATGTCTTGATGCGGGTAAAGACCGATATGTCGGCGCTCAACGAAATGACTCGCGAAAGTCATTTCGTCCGCGGTGATGTCGCGGCGGTGTTTGTTCGGGCCGGGAATTTTGGAGAAGTTGTGACAGCACCCCGAAATCGTTTTTGTCGCCCTTCCTGCGAACAAGGGACGAGATGGATATCAGTCTTATAGAAATCAACCTAGTTGAACCGATCACCTGCGGTCGCCTTGTCCCAAGCGACGGGCGCGGTGCCCTCATCGGCATCATCGATTCGGGCTTCGACCTTACCCACCCTAGCTTTCTGGACGTGCGGGGCAGGACTCGGATTATCGCGGCGTGGGATCAGGTGAATCTCATCGGCTCGGCGGGCGCGCCACCGCTGGCCTTCGGTTACGGCGTCGAGTACACCAGTGCGACGATCGATGAGCACGTCGCAGTTCGGACCACTTTAACAGTCAGGAATCATGAGGGCGCTGGAGCACACGGCACGTATGTGGCGGGGATCGCTGCAGGTAACGGAGCGCCGCAGGGTGTTTACAAAGGGGTCGCGCCGAAGGCAGACCTCATTCTTGTTACCTACCGGAACGACGTGCCAGTGGGAGGGTCAACCTACATCTTGGACGCGATAGATTACATACGAAAACTTGCCAGAGCTTTGGGGCGGCCCGTAATCATCAATTTGAGCCAGGGCGACAATTTGGGCGCGCACGACGGCATGAGTCGGTTGGAACGCGCAATCGATCACATGATCGAAGAGGGGCGTGTACTGGTCGTAGTCTCGGCTGGCAATGAACGAGGTGGGCCGGCCAGTCACCACGCACAAGGGAAGGTCGAGCAAGGGCGCGAACTCGCGCTTTCATTTGCGCTTAGTGGGGGCCCGGGACGCGTCGTCGACGGTGACACAATCGAACTCTGGTACGGCTGCGGCGATCGCTTCGCAGTTGCCCTGCAAGCGCCAAGCGGCAAGAGGAGCGACTTCATCGAGCCAGACGCGGGGGACATTTTGATTGAATTCCCTGCCGGAAACCAAGCACACGTCCATTCGGAAAGCGGCCACCCGACAAACGGCGACAACCGCATCGGCATTGTCTTGGAGCGAGGCGAGACGTGGGAGGAGGGCCTCTGGCAAGTAATTTTGCGTGGGGACAAGGTCGAGCGCGGCGATTTCGAAGCTTGGGCCGACCGGCCGAATGCAGTTA
>DATHHW010000033.1:0-16395 GCA_035317005.1 Pyrinomonadaceae bacterium
TTCTCAAACTCCTCGTACGTCGCCCACCGCTTCGCAAGAACCTGCACAGTTTATTCCGGCTACTCATTCGCCCTGGGTGCGGGACTTCAACAGCGCCGCCGATCACCCAAGCCAGGAACGCTTCGGCGTCGAAGAGGCTACCGTGGCTGAACTGGTGGAGTTTTTCGAAAACGAAAAGAAATGCTCGGTCGAGCCGGGCGGCAAGCCCTGCGATCATTGCTCAATGTGCAGCTCGCGCGGGTTCTAGTCAGGTTCGAAGAGCTAAATGAAGGCCGCTCTTTGATCGAGAGCGGCCTTTTTCTCAATCCCTCTCAACGCCCTCAACTGACTAGTTGCTATCGAGACGTGATTTTAACGCAAAGGAACGCAAAGGAGTTGTCCTTAGCGTTACTTTGCGGCTTGCCTTTGCGCCCTTCGCGTTAAGATCATCATCCCAAAGAGTCTTCTCAGCGGGGAATCAATCGATGCAGCAAATAAAAGAGCGCCACTCCCGCAAACACCACGATTGAAACCATCGGGTTCTTTCCTTCTGATCGATTGACTTCGGGAATCAGATCGCTCGAAGCGACGTAAAGAGTAACTCCCGCAGAAAACGGCAACGCGTAGGCGACCGAAGTCTGAAAGCGACTGTTCAGCAAAGCCACGCCGACCACGCCGGCGAACGTGGCCGCGCCGATCGCGAGGGCGGCGCCGGCGGCTTTCTTAGTGGAACGGCCAGAGGCCAGCATGATCGAGGCGACGGTGAATCCCTCCGGCACTTTGTGCAGCATGATCGCGATGAAGACCAGCAGACCGACTTTCAAGTTCGTCAAGAACGCAGCCGCGATCGAAACGCCGTCGAAGAACGTGTGAATCGTGAGCCCACCCATGGCCGCGTACGCGGCCGAAGGCTTGATCAAATGTTCAGGATGAGTCTCCTCGCCAAAATGAAAGTGAGGCGCAATCGTGTGTTCGAAGAGCTGAATCAGCAGATAGCCTCCGAGCAGGAGCGTCATCGGAATCACTGCCACCTCCGCGTTCGATGCGTCGATCAGCTTTACTCCCCACAAGCTGACTGACTCGGGCAGCATCTCGATAAAGATTGCGGCCAACATGAAGCCTGCCCCGAGCGCGATCAGGTATTTCAGCAGCCGCGTCTCGCGACGATGAGCACCCGAAGAAGCCAGCAGCAGCCCTCCAGCCAGATTGGCAAGGGCCGCCAAAGCTCCCAATAGCAGCAGCGTAGGAATTCCAGTCATCTCGAGTCCAACGTCGCGCGGGCGTCCCGCCGTGAGAATCACGCGCAAGATGCGCGTGCCACAGCGGTGGGGGACTATACATCATTGAGGGAGGGAGAGACCTAATCGACCCAAAAAAAACTGCGAATAACCTGTGAAAAGTCTTGACACGCCCGAATTACGGGCGTAGGATGCGGCGGTGGAGTGAAGTGGAGTGAGGTGGCCGCAACGACTCGAACCAAACCCGAAAGCAGCGCGAACCGTAGAGCCGTCTCTTTTACTTCCCCCAACCGGTGCCGATGTTACGAGGCAATTACACAGCCCGAATCGATTCCAAGGGCCGGCTCAAAGTGCCGACTCTTTTTCGCCGTTACGTCGAAGAGAAGTATGGCTCAGCTTTTTATCTTACCAGCTTGACCGGCGATTGCGTGCGAATTTATCCGATGCCGGAATGGGAAGCGATCGAACAAAGGTTGTCGTTGTTGCCTTCAATGGATCCGGCAAGACGAAAGTTCCTTGACAGGACGAACTACTACGGACAGCAGTCGTCGATGGATACGCAGGGGCGGGTATTGATTCATCCGCTGCTGAGAAAGAGCGCCGCGGTCGTAGGCGACGTTGCGGTGCTTGGTTATTTGACCTATCTGGAAGTCTGGGAGTTGGAGAAGTTCCAGCAACGCCTGCTGGCCGATCCTTATCTAGAAGAAGACGAAGCGGCGATTGCGCGACTGGGGATTTGAAATCGGTGAAGTAGCACAGACTTTAGTCTGTGTTAAATGATCGAGAGTTTCGAGCGGAGCACAGACTGAAAGTCTATGCTACCTATTAGTTCTTTGAACGAGATCACGGGGCGGTGGTGATGGCGGAGCCTTTGGGGGGCAGGGGCACGTTGGCTCATCGCCCTGTGCTACTTCGAGAGACGATCGAGCTGCTCGCAGCGGAGCAGGGCGGGATGTTTGTCGATTGCACGGTAGGCCTGGGCGGGCATAGCGAAGCAATTCTGGAAGCATCTCGTGACGCGCAAGTGCTGGGTATCGATCGTGACGACGAAGCGCTCGAGCTGGCGAGGAAGCGATTGGCGCGATTTGGGACGCGCTTTCGCGCCGTGCATGCTGACTTTCGCGAAATAACGCGGGTCCTCGCGACTGCGGAGGTTAAGCAAACGCGCGGCATTCTCGCCGACCTGGGTGTTTCGTCGTTGCAACTGGATTCGCCTGCGCGGGGATTCAGTTTCCAGCACGACGCACCGCTCGATATGCGTATGGATGCGTCGACCGGGGTGGAGACCGCCGCAGAGTTGCTCGGTCGTCTTTCCGAAGTAGAGATTGCGCAAGTAATTTTTGAGTACGGTGAAGAACGCCGGTCGCGCCGGATTGCTCGTTGGATTGTCGAGCGAAGAGAGCAGGGCGCGCCGGTAGAAACGACTCGCGACCTCGCCTCATTAGTAGCGCGCGCAGTCGGACTCGGTAAACAACGGAGGATCCATCCCGCCACGCGCACGTTTCAAGCGTTGCGCATAGCGGTCAACAGCGAGCTCGAAAACCTTGATCGTTTCGTGACTGACGCAGTTGACCTTTTAGAGCCGGAAGGGCGTCTTGCGGTAATCAGTTTTCACTCGCTTGAGGATCGAATTATCAAGCGAACGCTTTGGAAGCTTTCGGGTCGCTGCCAGTGTCCGCCGCGTTTACCGAAGTGTATGTGTGGCGCCCAAAAGACAGTCGAGATTTTGACGCGGCGACCAATCTCTTCCGGGGAGGCAGAAGTCGCCGCTAACCCACGTGCCCGCAGCGCAAAACTGCGAGTTTGTAAAAAGCTCGTAACACAGAACTAACTCGAAACTCATTTGGAGAGTTGAGATGGTCAGACGAATTCCATCAAGACAGCGAAACGCACGGGTTGCCCGCGAGCGCGATCCCGGCGCGTTAGTACGATTGGGGTTGCTTCTGTTCTGCGGCCTGACATTGGCCGGCGGTTTCGTCTATGCCGGCGGCCAGCACTTTGCGGCGCTAAAGCTCGGATACGAAACCGAGAACCTGCGTAAGGTGCGAAACAATCTGGCCGAAGACCAGCGCCGCTTTCTGTTAGAGCGGGAAGCGGCGGCCAGTCCCGCGCGTTTAGAGCGCGCCGCTCGTCAACTGGGGTTGCAACCGATGCAGGCTGAGCAACTCGATCCGCTCAAGCGAACAGTTAAGAGTTCAGCGGTTAAGACTACGCCGGCAGTTAGTCCGAGTGCGGCGTCGCCGGCGAAAAATGTTCAAGCAAAAGTTATCCGGCAGCCGAAACCCCGATGAACCTGGCTTGCAGTAAACCAATCTGATTCGGCGCGAACGCGCTAACAGGACCGCAGTGTTTGGAGTGCCCAATGCCCCGTCGTTCTACCGCCATCGAAGCGCCACGGCCCGGCAAATCGCAGCGGCGCGCGCTGTTTGTAGCGCTAGGGTTAGTGGCCTGGATGGTGTTAATCGGTGCACGCCTGGTTCAGTTGCAAGTCAGCCAGCACGATGACTTCACCTCCCGCGCCAGAAATCAACAACTAAGCGCCATTGAGACAAGTCCGACCCGCGGACAGGTGCTCGATCGGCAAGGCCGGGAGCTGGCGCGCAGCATAGATACCGAATCGTTCTTCGCAGATCCCCGCGACATTTCAGATCCTAACGACACCGCGAAACGGATCGCGTCGATCACCGGACAGGATCGCGACGAACTGGCCAGGCGCCTCGCTGTCGCGATCGATGCTAAGAAGCAATTTATCTGGATCGTCCGGCGCGTGAACATCGAGTCAGCGAAGAAGCTGGACGCGATGGAAGTCAAAGGAGTCTATTCGCGCCGGGAGCCGAAACGTTACTACCCGAATGATTCGCTGGCCGCCCACGTGCTCGGTTTTGTGGGGACGGATGAGATTGGGTTGAGCGGAGTTGAGCAATCCTACAACGAGAAGATTCGCGGCGAGTCGGGGAAAGTCTATCTGGAAATGGACCGCGATCGGCGCGCGTTCGAAAGCTACGAGGTCCAGCCGAATCCGGGACAGACCGTTGTGCTAACGATCGATCAGACAATTCAGTACCGGACTGAGCAGGCGTTGGGCGCGGCGGTGGAACGCGCTCACGCAAAATCAGGCACGGCGATCGTGATGGATCCGCGGACGGGAGAGATTCTCGCCCTGGCTAACGCACCGTCGTTTGATCCCAACCAATCTCAAGAGTCTACAGCCGAAGCGCGAGTCAACGGCGCGCTGCAAAATATTTATGAGCCCGGTTCGACATTCAAGGTGGTCGCTTACTCAGCGGCAATCGAGAAAGGACTGGTTCGACCTGAAGATAAGATCGATTGCCAGATGGGCCAGATCACCGTCGCCGGCCGGTTGATTCACGATCACCATCCGTTCGGCGTCCTCACCATTGCCGATGCTCTGGCGCAGTCCAGCAATGTAGGGGCGATTAAGCTGGGCCTCCTGGTAGGCAACGAATCGATGTATGAATACATGAAGAGGCTCGGCTTTGGCTCGCGCACGGGGATCGATTTGGCCGGTGAGTCTGCCGGACTTCTGAAGTCTTTGGGCCGTTGGCAGCCTTCGTCGATCGGATCTATGGCGATGGGTCAGGAGATCGGCGTGACGCCGTTGCAAATGGCTACCGCGTACTGCGTGCTGGCAAACGACGGCATGCTGGTCAAGCCGCACGTCGTGCGCGAATTACGTTCGCCTGAAGGGGCCGTAGTGTTTCAGGCGAAACCCGAAACTCGGCGAGCGCTGAAGGCGGAAACGACCGCGGCGCTGCGCAACATGCTTGAGGGCGTAACGCTGCACGGAACCGCACGCAAGGCGCAACTGGACGGATACACGGCGGCGGGCAAGACCGGCACCGCGCAGAAGATTGATCCCAAGACGCATGCCTATTCGGCGACAAAATACATCGGTTCGTTTGTCGGGTTTGCTCCAGTCAAAAATCCAGCCGTGGTGATCATCGTGGTCATCGATGAGCCGCAGGGCTCGTATCACGGCGGCGACATCGCCGCGCCGGTCTTTCGCGAGATTGCCGAACAGGTACTGCCTGACTTGAGTGTCTCACCCGATGTTGAGATCAAGTCCGGCACTGAGTTGATCGCGCAAGCGTCCCGGCCCTCGCCACAACAACTGAAACAGGAGCAACTGCAGACCGAGGCACGTGAAGCGACTTTGCCGACGGTGGCGGCAAGGAGTTTCAGCGGCCAACCTAAAGAAGTGGTTTTTGCGGTGGCCACAAGGCGAGCGGCCTTGATGCCGGACCTGCGCGGGCAAAGTGTTCGCGATGCGTTCCGCATGTGTCAACAGCTTGGCTTGCGTTTGGAGGCGCGTGGCGAAGGGCATGCGATGCGGCAAATTCCCGAGCCCGGCGCTGAGGTTGATCCGGGTCTGATTGTGCGCGTCGATTTTGGCCGCGGAAATTAGTTCTGGAAGAGAGTTACACCGGATGAGTGGACGTGGACATTAAGACAGCAGCAAGTTTGATGAGCGCCACGACTGATAGTCTGCGCGCTGAGTTCTTTGACAAAGAAATAATTGACTTCTCGATTGATTCCCGGACGGCCGGTGAAGGCGAGCTGTTCTTTGCTTTGTCTCAACCCGACTATGAACGAGCAGGCTTCAACGGCATCTTTGCCGATGCGCACGACTTTATCTCGCAGGCGTTAGCGAGCGGAGCAATCGCCGCGGTCGCACGCCGCGAACGCGTGGCCGGCGACGAAAAGTTGCAGGCTTTAGGCAATCGACTCTTGCTGGTCGACGACGTGATTGCGGCTCTGCAAACGCTGGCGCGCAAGGTTTATGAACAATGGGCGCGCCCCGTGGTTGGCATTACCGGCAGTGCGGGTAAGACGACCACCAAGGAGCTGACCGCGCATGTACTGGCCGTGACCGGCAGTCGAATACTTAAGAGCGAACGCAATTATAACAATGGTCTCGGTCTGCCGCTGTCAGTTTTGCAGATGGTCAGCCGGGGCCATAAACCCGATGATTATGATTTGGCAGTACTCGAGATGGGCATGTCCTCCCCCACGCACGAGATTCGACGTCTCGTGCAAATCACGCCGCCCGACATCGGCGTGGAATTACTGGTCGCGCCGGTGCACCTCGAGCATCTCGGCACGATCGAAAACGTGGCGGCGATGAAGGCCGAGTTGATAGAAGGTCTGAAGCCCGGCGGCATCGCAATACTAAACGCGGACGACGAACTTGTTATGGAAATGAAGTCAAAAACAGATGGACCGGTGTTAACTTTTGGCATCCAAAACCAGGCGGACGTGGCCGCGACCGACATCGACACGGCTCGCTTCGGCTCGATCCGCTTTCGCTTGAAAACGCCTTTGGGTGAAGCGGCGGCGGAGTTGCCAATGACGGGCCGGCACAACCTGATGAACGCATTGGCAGCGTCGGCCGTGGCCACGGCATTGAAGGTCAAGCCTGAGCTGATTGCGAACGCTTTGCGAACTGCAAAGCCTCCGCGCATGCGAGGCGAAGTCCTGGAATTTGCCGCCGGCTTCACGGTGGTCGATGATTCGTATAACTCGAATCCGCGTTCATTGCTCGGCATGGTGCGGACGCTGGCGGAAGCGAGTGAGAAAGTGCAGCGCCGGGTTGTGATAGCCGGAGAAATGATGGAGCTGGGTCCGGACGCCCCGGAGATGCATCGCCAGGCGGGCCGCGAAATCGCTGAGCTGGGCATCGATGTTCTGTGGGGCGTGCGCGGGCTGGCCGCGGAAATTGTTTCAGGGGCGGCGGAAAAGGGGATTGCGGAAACGGCGTTCTTCGAAAGTTCAGACGATGCGGCAGCCGCGGCAATTGCCGCAGCGCGTGAGGGCGACCTGATTTTGGTTAAGGGCTCGCGCAGTGTGGAAACGGACTGGGTGGTCCAAGCTTTAAAGGACAGATTTCCTTTGGCCGGCGAGAATCGCGAGCAATAGCGAGCGGGGCAGTAGCCCGACCGTGAGGAAGGGCGTGAGCGCGCTACGCGCTGAGCGGGCAGGATGCCCGCGCTCCTTAAGAATGATCTATTACATCTTTTACGAGCTGATCTTTAACCACTCGAACCAGGATTGGTGGCTGGTAAAAGGCCTTAATGTTTTTCAGTACGTTACTTTTCGCACGGCCTATGCCTCGGTGACGGCCCTGCTGATCTCGCTCTTGTTCGGACGGCGAGCAATCAATGCGCTGAAGAGATGGAACATCGGCCAGCAAATTCGCGAAGAGGGCCCGCAGGCGCACATGGCCAAACAAAACACGCCGACGATGGGCGGGCTCTTGCTAATCGCCTCGGTTGTAATCTCGACTCTGCTCTGGGCCAGGCTGTCCAGTTTTTATGTTTGGGTGGTGATAGTTGCGACGCTGGCGTTTGGCGGAGTCGGGTTCGCCGACGATTATCTCAAGCTGGTCAAACGGCGCAGTCTGGGTCTGACGGGACGGCAAAAGATAATTTTCCAGTTGGCCATAGCTTTTGGAGTTTGGCTTACCCTGTATCTGTCGACGCGATACTTCGAAACCAAGTATTCATGGAACGTCAGCATACCGTTCTTCAAAGACACTGCGATTCCCAACGGCATCAGCACTATTGGACCGATTCTTTATCTCGTGATGATCGTGATTGTGCTGTTGGGAGCCACGAATGCAGTGAACTTGACCGACGGGCTCGACGGGCTGGCCATCAGCGTGACGTTCATCGCCATGACCGCCCTGACGGCGTTTACCTATTTGAGCAGCGACGCGCGCTGGGCGCGTTATCTGGATTTGGCGCACCGGCCCGAGGCGGCCGAGTTGACGGTTTTTTGCGGAGCTATGGCCGGCGCGAGCCTCGGGTTCCTCTGGTTCAATGCACCGCCGGCGGAAGTGTTCATGGGCGATGTCGGTAGTCTGGCCATCGGCGGAGCTGTCGGCACCATCGCGGTGCTGACCAAACAGGAATTCATGCTGGTGATGGTTGGGGGCGTGTTCGTGATCGAGGCCCTGTCGGTGATGTTGCAAGTGTCCGTGTTCAAAATGACGAAGAGCACCAGCGGCGTCGGGCGGCGCGTTTTTAAGATGACGCCTCTGCATCACCACTTTGAAATGGTGGGATGGAAAGAATCGAAGATTGTCTTTCGCTTTTTGATTCTGGCAATACTGTTTGCTTTGCTTAGTCTGACGACTTTGAAACTGCGGTGAAGGTCCGATTAGGTTCCCCTCCCTTTGGGAGGAGTTAGGGGAGGGTGCGAAGCTTGACGGAGACAGGCCCTCTCCCCGGCCCTCTCCCAAAGGGAGAGGGAGAAAAGACTTTCGAATTTCAAGTGCCCGATATGAAGAGCCTGACCGAAGTAATTGCGTCATTGCTGTTGGCCCTGGTCTTTTTGCGGGCTTCCGGATCGTTGGTGGGCATTATTTACGAGTGGAAATTGCGGGCAGGAAAGTTTTAGTCATCGGCGCGGCCCGCAGCGGCATCGCGAGCGCCCGGTTTCTCGCGCAGCGCGGCGCGATTGTCGCTCTTAATGATCGCAAGCCGCTGGCCGAATGGCCCGCGGAAGCGCTTGAATTGAAAACTCTGGGAGTGGGTCATGTCGAAGGCGACCCGCCGTCGTGGCTACTCGATCAGATTGATCTGGTTGTGGTCAGCCCGGGCGTTCCCACCAAAGCCATTCCAATTCGTTACGCGGATCGCCGCGGAGCGGAAGTGATTGGCGAAATCGAGCTGGCATCGCGCTTCCTACGCGGACGCGTGGTCGCGGTGACGGGAACGAATGGCAAGACGACAACGGCTTCGTTAATCGGAGAGATGTTAAGAGACGCTCAATTAAACGTGCAGGTCGGCGGCAACATCGGCAACGCCCTGATTTCGTTGGCCGAGTCGTCGCGCGACGATGGCTGGTCCGTGGTTGAGGTTTCGAGTTTCCAACTGGAGACCATCGTGGATTTTCATCCGACGGTGGCGGCCGTGCTGAACGTGACGCCGAATCACATGGATCGATACGATTCGCTGACGGACTATGCCGCGGCCAAGCACCGCGTGTTCACGAATCAGACCGCCGGTGATGTGGCGATTCTGAACGCTGACGATGAAATAGTATCGTCCTGGACCGAAGGCCTGCGGGCACACGTCGTGCAATTCAGCACCAGGCGCGAACTCGACGAAGGTTTGTTTCTGCGCGGAAATGATTTGGTGTCGCGAACGAGGGACGGTGAACGCGTTCTCGTGACGCGCGACGAAATGCAATTGCGCGGTAAGCATAATGTCGAGAATGTTCTGGCGGCTATGGCCGCGGGGCTGGCGTGTGGGGCCGCGCCTGATTCGCTGCGCGAAACTGTACGGCGCTTTCAGCCGGTCGAACATCGTCTGGAAGAAGTCGCCGAGATCAAAGGCGTGCGCTTCTTTAACGATTCAAAGGCGACCAGTGTGGACGCGACGATGAAAGCGCTGGAAGCGTTCGCCGGCGAACGCGGAAAAGTAATTCTGATTCTGGGGGGTCGTGGAAAGCAGGCGCCTTACTCGCCGCTGGCGCCGCTGGTTAAGGAGTTAGTGCGGAAGATGATCTTGCTGGGAGAGGACGCGCTCGCAATCGAACGCGAACTAAAGTCGGCCGCGCCTTTCGAGCATGCCTCCGACATGCACGACGCAGTTGAGCGAGCGTTTGCCGCAGCCAAACCTGGCGATGTGGTTTTGCTTGCGCCCGCGTGCGCCAGCTTTGATATGTTCGGCAGTTTCGAGCATCGGGGAAGAGTATTCAAAGAGGAAGTCGGGGATTTGCGATTTTAGATTTGGGATTTTCGATTGAAGTTCGCGCGGGCGAGGAACCAATCGCAAATCAAAAATCAAAAAAGCAGAAATCAAAAATCTTACAGATGCCGCAAAAACTGCAAATCGATAAGTGGTTATTCTCAGCGACGGTTGGGCTGGCGCTGTTTGGCGTCGTTATGGTTTACAGCGCGTCGGCTGTGATCGCCCAATCAGAGAACCACAGCCAGTTCCATTACGTCATCAAGCAGGGCATCTGGACGATGCTCGGGTTTGGCGCCATGTTCGTCGCGATGCGCTTCGATTACCAGCGTTTGAATCGGAGATGGATCGTTTATGGAGCGTTGCTGGTAACTATCTTCCTGCTGCTCGCGGTGTTCGCCTTCTCGCCCGTGAACGGGGCCCGCCGTTGGATCAAGTTCGGTGGCATGTCGGCGCAGCCGTCCGAGATCGCGAAGCTCGTGCTGGCTATGTTCCTGGCGTACTTCCTGGAAAAACGAGTTGGTGAAGAGGGCTCGTTTTGGAAGACCTTCTTACCCTGCATGATCCCACTCGGTGTTTTGGCGGGTCTGGTGGCGAAGGAACCGGACCTGGGAACAGCGCTGATGCTGGCAATCATCAGCATGACGATCTGTTTCGCGGCGGGTGTTCGTCCGCGTCATGTGATCTATGCCGCGGTGCCCGGGTTGTTGTATGTGGCAAAGATGGTGATCTTTACGCCGTTTCGCTGGCGCCGCATGGCCACGTTCATCGATCCCTGGGCGGATCAACAGGGCAGTGGATACCAGGTCGTGCAATCGCTGATCGCGGTCGGTTCGGGTGGACCGCACGGACTTGGATTCGCGCAAGGACGGCAAAAACTTTTGTTTCTGCCTTTCGCGCATTCCGATTTTATCTTCGCGGTGATCGGCGAAGAGTTGGGTCTGATCGGAGCAGTTACCGTCGTTTTCGTCTTTGCAATCTTTTTGTGGCGAGGCATGCGGTCCGCGTTGAGAGCGCCGGATCGGTTTGGCATGCTGCTCGGGATTGGCATCGTGGTGGGGATCGTCGCCCAGGCGCTCTTGAACATGAGCGTGGTGCTGGCGCTGGTGCCGACCAAAGGTATTCCGTTGCCATTTATTTCTTACGGAGGATCTTCACTGGTGCCGACGTTGGCCGGCGTAGGGATCCTGCTGAACATTTCTCAGTATGCGCCGCTCGGTAAGCGGGCCGGCTTTGACGAAGACGATTATGAAGAAGAATGGCAGGAAGAGAAGCGCGCGAAAAAGCGGCGAGCACCACGGCAGCGAGCAGCAGCGGTCGCGCGGCCGCGTTATGGTTGAGCGATGCGTGTGCTAATCGCGGCCGGCGGTACCGGCGGGCACATCTATCCGGGTATCGCGGTGGCCAAAGAGATCATGCGCCGCGATCCTTTGTCGGTCGTCAGGTTTGTCGGCACGGCGCGTGGCCTCGAAACGCGCCTGGTGCCGAACGCAGGATTTGAACTATCGATCATTGAAAGCTCGGGACTGGTAAACATGGGGCTGGTCCAGCGGCTGCGTGGCTTATTGATTCTGCCGAAGAGTCTTCTGGCTGCGCGACGCGTGATCAAGCCCTTTCAGCCCGACGTCGTTGTCGGCGCCGGAGGATACGTTAGTGGGCCGGTTCTGCTGATCGCCGCGTTGATGCGCGTGCCGACCCTCGTGATGGAATCCAACGCGGTGCCCGGTTTTACTAACCGCAGGCTGGCGCGTTTTGTGGATGCTGCAGCAGTTTCGTTTGACGCCGCCCTGCCGTATTTTCGCGGCAAAGGCCTCTTGACCGGGAATCCGGTCCGCAGCGAGTTCTTTGACATTCAGGACAAGCAACACGATCCGCAACGGTTTTGCTTGCTGCTGTTTGGTGGTTCGCAGGGCTCGCGCGCCATCAACGATGCGATGCTGGCAGCTTTATCGCATCTTGACCCGTACCGTGAGCGGATGCATGTCACACATCAGACCGGCAAGTTGGATTTCGCAAAGGTGCGGGCCGGGTATGCGGCTGGCGGTTGGACCCAAGCCGACGTGCGTGAGTACATCGATGATATGGTCGCCGCTTTTGCCGGAAATGATCTAATCGTTTCCCGGGCCGGAGCGACTACCAGTTTCGAATTGATGGCGGCAGGAAAGCCGGCCGTGATGGTCCCACTCCCCGGCCAACTGGAACAGCGGCGCAATGCGGAGGTAATGCAGCAGGCAGGGGCCGCCAGGATGATTGCGCAGGAAGATCTAACGGGCGAGCGCCTGTCGAAAGAGATCGGTTCGTTGATGGAAAACCCTGACGAGCTTACGCGGATGGAAGCCGCCGGCCGCAAGCTGGCGCGACGGGATGCGGCAAGTGCGACCGTTGATTTGATCGAGAGATTAGTGAAAGACCGCTTGCGGTAAACAAGCGGGGCAGTAGCCCGACCGTTAGGGAGGCTTGAGCGCGCTTCGCGCGCTGGGCGGGCAGGATGCCCGCGCTCCTAAAAAATGTTCAGACGTTTCCAGCACATTCATTTCATCGGCATCGGCGGCATAGGCATGTCAGGCATCGCCGAGGTGCTGGCGAACCTGGGCTTTCGGGTTTCAGGGTCGGATCAAAAAAAGTCTGAAGTGACTGCGCATCTCGAAGAGCTGGGCGTGGAAGTGACCGAGGGACATGCGGCTGAGAATGTCGGCGATGCTCATGTAGTCGTGCGGTCGACCGCGGTGCGCGACGATAACCCCGAGATCTTTGAAGCGCGTCGCCGCTCAATACCTGTAATACCGCGGGCGGAGATGCTGGCCGAATTGATGCGTATGAAACCGCACACGGTGGCGGTAGCCGGCTCGCATGGCAAGACGACGACAACTTCGATGGTTGCTACTGTATTGGGAATTGCCGGCCTGGATCCGACGTTTGTAATTGGCGGCATCGTGCGTACCTATCGCGCGAACGCGCGGCTGGGCAAGAGCCAGCTGATGGTGGTTGAGGCGGACGAAAGCGATCGCTCGTTTCTGATGCTGACCCCGACCATTGCAGTGGTGACCAACATCGATCGCGAACACATGGACTACTACAATGACATGGACGACGTGCGTAAGTGCTTCGCGGATTTCGTCAACAAGGTTCCTTTTTATGGCGCCGCGATTCTTTGTCTTGACGATCCGCACGTGCAGGCAGTAATTCCGAAAGTCGAGCGCCGCCGCGTCACCTATGGTTTGAGCGCCCAGGCTGACGTCTCGGCGCACGAAATCAGCTATGACCAATCGTTTGGGTCGAAGTTTTCAGTGTTGCGAGGCATCGACGTGCTCGGACGCGTATCGCTGCGCGTTCCCGGCAAGCACAACGTTTACAACTCGCTGGCGGCCATTGCGGTCGGGCTGGAATTGGAAGTGCCTTTCGACACGATTGCGCATGCGCTCGGTGAATTCAGCGGCGCCGATCGTCGCTTTCAATTCAAGGGTGACGAGGCGGGCGTCACGGTGGTCGACGATTACGGCCATCACCCGACGGAAATAAAGGCGACGTTGAGTGCGGCCCGCATTGGCGCGCCGAACCGGCGCATCGTGGTTTTGTTTCAGCCGCATCGATACTCGCGCACCGCTGATCTGATGGACGAATTTGCCAGCGCTTTCAACAACGCCGACGTGTTGCTGGTGACCGACATTTATGCGGCGAGCGAAACACCGATCGACGGAATTAATGCCGAAGTGCTCACTGGGCGGATTAAGAGTTACGGCCATAAGAACGCTGAGTATGTCGGCGCCGTCGAAGGCGCAGCCGATATTCTGCGCGAAACGGTGCGCGAAGGCGACCTGGTGATTACGTTGGGCGCGGGTTCGGTGCATCGGTCAGGAGATCAGTTGCTGGCGCTGTTGCGTGGTGAGAATGGCCAATCGGTCCAAGCTTAGGGTTTTTGCTTTTACCCTCGCCCTTTGGGAGAGGGCCACGGAGAGAACTTGAGTGTGATAGCCGAGACACTGAGTCTTATTCAATTGCAGGCTTGGTTGTAGACCCTCTCCCACAGGGAGAGGGAGTAGGAACGCGGTTCATACTTTTGAAGATGGTTTCGATTGAAGACACAACCCGGCGTGACACGGCGATTGAAGAAGTCGCGGCCCGTCTGGGTGTGCGCGCCGAACGCGGCCGCCGGTTTGCCGAGTTGACGAGTTTGCGGGTAGGCGGTGCGGTTGACTGGGTCCTGTCGCCCGACACTGAAGAGCAGGCAGCGGCGCTCGTATACGAATTGGAGCAACGCGGAGTCGCATGGCGGCCGTTGGGTTCAGGCAGCAACGTGCTCGCCGATGACGGCGCCCATCATTACGTGATTGTCAGTTTGAAAGATTTGAAAGCCGATCCGGTCTTTGAGGGTGATCGAGTTTCCGTCAGTGCGGGTTATTCACTGCCTCGTCTTTGTATTGACTCAGCGCGGCGCGGTCTTTCCGGGATCGAAGGACTTAATGGAATACCCGGCACGGTTGGAGGCGCCCTGTGGATGAACGCCGGAGCTTATGATCAGGAGATTGGCACGGTCGTCGAAAGTGTGCGGGTTGCGCGCGGCGGCCGCGTGATCGAAATCCCCGGTGATGAGATCGTTTGGAACTATCGCCACACGTCATTTCGGGAAGGCGAACTCATTTTGGGCGCGACTTTGTTGTTACACCAGGGCGATCCGGAAGAGATTACCGCAAGGATGGAAGCAGCCAAGAGCCAACGGATGGCGACGCAACCGCATGGCGCGCGCTCAGCGGGCTGCTTCTTCAAGAATGCTCCGGCCAGCCCAATCGGTACCGGCAAGATGATCGACGATCTGGGTATGAAGGGGACGCGCCGTGGTGGCGCCGTAGTTTCGCCAAAGCACGCCAACTTTATCGTTACCGAAGGCGATAATGCGCGGGCCGAAGACACGCTGGCCCTGGCTGAGGAGATTCGCCAGCGGGTTAAGACTGAACATGGAATCGATCTGGAATACGAAGTGGAGTTGTGGAGCAGTAAGTAGCACAGACTTCAGTCTGTGTGTGAGCCGATGCGAGGAGATCTGGGAAGGAAAATCACAGACTGAAGTCTGTGCCACTCTTATGAAAGAACAAGTCATCGCAAACAGGAACTCACGAAGCTCGAGAGCTGCCGCCGCGCAACCGAGGGGTTTTGTGCAGCGTCCGGCGCGTCGTGACGGCTCGGCAACTGGGAGAGAGAGAAACTTCTCGCCGCGAGCGCTCTTCGCTTATGTGCCGTCCGCCCTGAAGGTCGTCCTGGCGATTCTTGCCATCGTCGCTTTGTTTGTCGGATATCGCGTGGCGGCCTCGGCTTCATTATTCCAGGTACGCGGCATCGATGTGTCGGGAACATCGCGCACGTCCGCGGAAGAGATTGAAGGCCTCACGCGCCGGGCGGTAGCGAAAACGGGAGTCTGGCGCGCCGATCTCTCCGCAATCAGTGGTGAGCTGGAGCGTCTGCCCGGCGTGCGCCGCGCCGTAGTGAGCCGAGTCTTGCCGGATCGTCTGCGCATCCGCGTCACCGAACGCGTGCCCGTTGCGGTCGTTCGCACTGCTGCCGGCCACTTCTTTTGGGTGGACGAAGAGGGCGTCGCGCTGGGGGAAATGAAACCCGCTGATACCGTACCCTCGTTCTTCATTCGTGGCTGGAGCGAAGAAGGCACAGAGGAAGCGCGCAACGACAACGCCGAGCGCGTCCGGAAGTACCAGGAGGTGGTGCGGGAATGGGGTGGCCTGGGCCTGCCAGATCGAGTGAGCGAAGTTAATCTGATCGATCTACACGATGTGCGCGCGCAACTGGCCGGCAACGATTCCGAGATCGAAGTCAGGTTGGGAGGACAGGATCTCGGTGAGCGCCTCAAGCAGGCGCTCGAGGCGTTGGACAAATACCGGCAGACACCGCGTGGCTCATCAATTACTTATATTGATTTACAGACTGGACGAATCGTTATCGGCACCAGTTCCGGCAGCAAAGTTTCGAATGCAACTGCGACTGACGACAACACGGACGCGGCGTCAACCACACCGAGCACTCCGAAGCCGTCGAGCCCTGCTAATGCAAACCGAAGTGCTTTGCCGAATAACCAACGGCAGAAACCGGCGCGAAGTGATGCGGGACCCAACGCTGCCGCGAACACTTCTCGCATTCGTTTGCGATAGGCGGATCAGAGAAAGCTAAATGGCAAAGCGGACAAATCACACAATCGGGCTGGACATCGGAACGAGTAAGGTGACGTGCATCGTCGCCGGTCCCGGAGAAGAGGGCATCCTGGAAATCCTGGGCCTCGGTGAAGCCGAAGCGCGCGGCCTGCGCAAAGGCGTGATCGTCAATCCTGATGCAGCCGTCGAAGCGGTCAAGAAAGCTGTTGAAGAAGCCGAGCGAATGAGTGGCGTGCAGGCAGAGGAAGTCACGATCAATCTCGCCGGATCGCACATCATGGGTTTCAATGGCCAGGCTATTGTCGCCGT
>DATHHW010000034.1:0-23400 GCA_035317005.1 Pyrinomonadaceae bacterium
AGGCTCCCCTACCCCAGATGGCACACTGGTTTCATCAAACGCAAGTCAGGGTTCGTGCAAGTTCAGAGGCGGAAGCCTTTATTGCAAGCTTGGAACACTGGCAGTTGGAGCGTCAGCGACTGTGGTGATGGTGATCAAGCCATATGAGGGCATTGGAGGCTTTCCGCGCGAGGGAAAGATGACGGCGACCGGCGCCGACGTCGGGTCGAGGGAGGTCGACAACAATGCCGCGAACAACTCGGTCACGGAAATGACTCTAATGTTACCGGACCCTAATCTTCCGCCCCAGGTTGAGATTGAAAGTCCGAAATCGGGAGCTTATTTAGTACGACCGACAGCTCTAACGATTGATGCGAAGGCGTCCGATCCGGATGGTACCGTGGATACAGTCGAGTTCTTCGATAACGGCAAGCTGATAGGCGCCGGCTCGCGCTCAACTGCGAATCACTTCACGATTTCGGTTCGCGAACTCCAATTTGGGAGACACGTTTTTGGGGCCGTTGCGACCGATAATAAAGGCCGACAGAATATAGCAGGGGCTGTATCTATCATTGTGAACGGCTCTGCCAGGGTGGAGATCGTGAGCCCGTTGAGCGGCTCTGTTATTTCGCCGGGGACAAATCTAACTCTTACGGCAAGCGCCCGCCCAGAGTCTGGAATTTTGAAGAAAGTCGAGTTTTTCGCGAACGACATCTCGCTGGGCGAAGGCGCCCAGGTCCAGCCTACTCAATACAGCCTTCGCTGGCCGAAGCTGGAAAGGGGGAGCTACTCATTCGTCGCTGTTGCTACCGACGGGTCCGAGGTGTCCACCACTTCTGCGCCAATTATGATTAAGGTAAGTACGATACCTAAAGTTTCTTTAGTCAGACCCGCAGAAGCTGCTCGTTTTCCAGCATCGACGAATCTAAGCATTATTGCCAAGGCAGATCAGGGAGATGAGGTCAAGAAAGTAGACCTTTATGCGAATGGCAAGTTCATCGGACACATGACGAACGACGAACTGGATGTCTTTCGCTTTACCTGGCGATCTCCCCAGGCGGGACTCTATGTCTTGACAGCAGTTGCCACGAATCCAATGGGCGTAACTGGAGAATCCGCTCCGGTAAAGATAATCCTGGTCGGTTCGCAGAGGAAAAACTAAGGAAGGACAAGAAACAAGCGACGTTAACGTGAACGTCTAATTCGAACTCAGTAGATTGAACAGCGGCCTCGTCCTTACGGTCAGGTAAAGACGAGGCCAATAGAAACAACAGCTCTGACGCGGTGCGTAGAGATGCGTCCTAGTAAACTCATCCTACCGCATGCCGCAGCAGTGACTCAAGCCGGAGTCATACCGTCACGAACATAACTAAGCCGACCCGGAGTCTTAGCGCGCCGATGGCGTATTCGTTTCAGCAGAATCCCGGCAAAAAACGGAGGAGAGACATGCTTGCGATCAAAGTAATGCGAAACTGGTTACGAACTCATGCTATCCAGCTTCGTCTTGTCAGGTTATTTGCAGCTTTGATTTTGGTGGCTATGACGCTTTCGGCAGCGCTGGTTCGGAAAGGCGCATTCGACTGGGATCGCTCGGTTGAAGCACAGGGGCCGACGCTTGTGACGACACCTCATGCGCCGTCAGCCATTCTTCCTCCAGCGGATATGCCGCCGACAGAACTGAATTCTCAAGCCTCGACTTCAGCTCAAGCCTCGACTTCAGTTCAAGGCAGACAGGTATTCATTGGCTTTGACGGCCTACCGTTTGCGACTCCCACAAGTTCCATTTTCGAGAACGTTCCTCTTTGGCCGTTACCTGCCACGCAATATCAAGACGCTGTTTTCTCCTCGGACCCTGGATACTATGTGGTTACCTACGGTCGTAACTATGGCAACCCTCAACCGGGCATTACACGCGCGTTTCATGGCGCGGCAGATCATTTCGCTCCTCTGATTGTAGACTTTCCCAACAAGGCTAATGACCTCAGCTTTACCATCTTAGCCATTGATAACAGTGGAGTGATCGCCACGGTCGAGATCTATCAGCATGGGCGATGGACTCAAAACGTTCCGCTATTCAGTCCCGGCAGGTCGTTCAATCTCAATTACACTCTGAGTTTCCAGGACATAACCAGGATTATTGTCAGAGTAAATGATCCGCTGGGACTAGCATTCGACAACTTCAGGTTTACGGTGCCGAATCCATCCCCCAGTCCCACGCCAACGCCGGCCGCGTCGCCAACACCAACTCCACCGCCTGACATTACTGATCTGAAATCTAAGCCGGAGGAGAACGAAATTGATTTGTTGTGGACCCCTTCAGCGGGAGCAGGCTGGTACATGATCGAGCGTTTTGATGAACCGGCGACAGGGTCAATTGGCCAGCCGGCTTCAGGCAGTGCCGCGTCACCCGAGGGTGTGACCTTCGCGCCTATTAATTCCACCTTCTTTTGTAACACCGCGCCGCTTTGTAAATATGAGGACACCGATTCCGGCGCCGGGTTGAGCTTTGAACGCGACTATTCATACTTCATTACCCCGATTAATCTTGCGGGCCAGGGTCGGCGATCAAACGTTGTAAAAGAAAGACCGTTAGCGAATGCATGCTCAAAGCAAGTGGGCAGCCTAATAAGCGGAGATTTCAGCAGGTTCGGATGGTCCATGCATTTTGAGACGTCGCCTGATGATGGGCTGGTGCTCTCAAATGTTGCCCTGAACGGCAAACTAATGGCTAATCGAATGAGCGTTCCATACTTTTCGCTGACTCCGAGGGGTCATGCGCGGACTCGGGGACAACTCACTCCTCAGGCCACCGGCACTACCATGAGAAGCCATCTGATTTCCGCACAGCCTCCTTATACTGGAGAAACTAACAAAGCAGCCTTCAATGTCCAGTATGCAATCGATCACATTCCGGGAATGCCAAAAGCGTGCCTTACTATTACTGAGAGGTTTGAGTTCTATGATAACGGCAAATTCACCGGTCCCACTGACCTACCTACCAGTCCCTGTGAACCTAGCGGGCTGGTACAGCCATGCAGCAAATTTCGCCCCATGATTGACTACAGCATTACGAACCTCGATGGGGAATCATTGGAGTCGATCAACATACCGATACGGCTCCACTTTCAAAATACTACCGCCCAGGGGAATACTGTTGCACTCGCCCGGGATGCTAATTCGCTCAGCGAGTTGGCGGGAACGCTGGGAGGCACTCCGGGCTTTACGAAGCTAGAGAACCCGCTTAAAAAAGGATGGTGGGGGCAAGTGGTGGTACCTCAGCAGGTGAACGCTACCAAGGACGCCATTAGCTTTGACAACTTCCACCAAACCAACAAAAAAGACGCGGTAGTTCTTCCGCGTATCGGTTCCCCGATCCCTATTCCGATACCATTCGGGTGCCCCGAGTGCGTACACTTCCATTGGCGATGGAGTAACCTTACTCCAGGGCCCGGTTTCAACGGGGGTCGCCCGATCGTATTCAGCGACCAGACCGTGGATATCCAGGTTGGTCCGGCTTCTGCCACCAAAATTGATCCGCAGGATTACGCTAAAGACCCTGTAGTAGTGGGTCTTCCGCTAAGAGATCCCTGGGTGAACAACCGACCTTTCGATGTCGTTTTGTGGTATTCACCAACTGGCTTCACAAACTCGGACACTTTCTTTCAGCATACGGCGTGGTTCACCAAGTACACGGTTGATGCCAACAAGACGGTTGCGTTGGGATCGGCGGCAAACCCCTCAGGCACGCCCCCACCCGGCCAAGATGGTCCTACCTCAGTTACCTTCGGCTCAGTTTACCAATCAGGTGACACAACTTTCGACTCGTACAACTTGAACACATTGCCACCTGCCCCGCCGGGTTACGCAGCACTCAACAATGCCGCCTACCTGGTCAAGACCACAGCAATCGTATCAGGGCCAAATGTGGTCACTTTTAGCGTCCCCTCTGTGTCCAATCAGTCTGACTTCAATAATCTACGTATCTTCCATGCGGAAGTCGATCCATTCGATCCGGACAAGGCAATTTGGGTAGATGCGACCATCCTGGCGCCCGACTCACCGGCAGCAGATTTCTCGACCAAAACGCTGAGTGCAAAGGTCGAGGACCTCGGGGTTTTTGTTATTGGCAAATTCGTCCAGATTGTGCCTCCGAGAGGCTTTGCTAATTTGAGGCTGACTTCAACTGACTCTGCGGACCCTATCACGTCCGGAAGCAATCTGACTTACACAGTGACTATCCACAACGATGGACCGGAAACAGCAACGGAAGTCGCATTCAAGGACATACTCTCCCCCGACGTCCGTTTTGTCTCGGCCACTCCCAGCCAGGGAAGTTGTAAAGAACGGCAAGGAGCACCGTACTGCGCTCTGGGCTCCATTGTGTCCGGCGCGGCGGCCACAGTTGCGGTGGTCGTGCAGCCTACCGAAGGCACTGGCAGCTTTCCGCCCGAAGGTAAAACCATTGTCAATTCCGCGGTCGTTAGATCTCTAGAACAAGACAGTGATGCAAGCAATGATGAAGTTCTCGAACAGACGAACGTCCTGCCGAGTCCTAACAAACCACCGATCGTTAGTATCACCGGTCCAACTACAGGGACCGTATATGCCGGACAGGTGAATACTTCGATAAGCGCAGTCGCGACTGATAGCGATGGCTCGATCAGCAACGTCTCTTTCTTTGACAACGACGACCTAATAGGTGATGGCATCGCCGCGGGTGGAAACAACTACACAATTACGAGATCCCTCTCTCCATGCGATACAACTCAGCAAACGGGTCCACAGACAAGTGATCGCGAAAACCCATGCGGCGTACACACGTTTCTTGCTGTTGCCACAGATAATAACGGCCGGCGGAACGCTTCCGCTCCAGTCACCGTGATCGTAAATGGACTGGCAACCGTCAACATAACGAACCCGGTCGACAACGCTCTCGTGAATCCCGGTTCGAATATATCTATAGTTGCCAATGTTACTCATCCGTCCAGCGTGATAAATAACGTCGAGTTCCTGGTAGATGAACAACTCGTCGGGACCGGTGTGCCCAATGGTTCCGGTCAATATAGTTTCACCTGGAACCAGACAGATGCTGGAGCTTACTCTATTGTCGCCGTTATTACTGACGGTCTGGGCATTAGGACGAGATCGAACCCAACTAAGATAACAGTTGATACGCCCCCGACCGTGAACATCACTGCCCCGGTCAACGGCACGATATTTCCCAGCGATACCAATATCAGCCTTAGCGCGACTGCGCACAGCACTACGGCCTCGGTCGCGAGAGTTGATTTCTACGCAAATGGCGTTTTAGTTGCTACGTCAATTAGCGGTTTTGACGATTTTATTGCGACGTGGCGGCATCTAGCGGACGGTTTTTATACCTTAACCGCTGTGGCTACCGACGACCTCGGACTAAAGAGCACCTCGTTACCCGTCACTATTGGCGTCAACAAAGCGAGTCCGCGCGCAGGGGAGTTCATCTGGTTTGATGATGCTCTGCCGGCTGGCGCAGTCACCCATACGGATGACGAGGGGTGGTATTGGGTAGACGCGAATCCGGGGTCATTCTCAGGAACGAGGGCACATCAATCGCGTAACTTTGCGCAGCTCGACCTGCCCTTCGACAGTCTCCATCGACACTATTTTGACGGTGCGACAATGACGCTGCCGATCGGTAGCGGAGACAAACTTTTCACATACGTCTTTCTCGACATTAACAACATGCCGCGTGAGATCATGTTGGAATGGAAAGATACCAACAGTTGGGAGCATCGCGCCTACTGGGGAGCCAATAGGATCAATTCCGGCTCGGATGGAACCAACAGCCGTCGATACATGGGACCATTGCCAAGGGGCGGAAGCTGGGTAAGACTCGAAGTACCAGCAAGCGCGGTTGGACTTGAAGGGACCACGCTGGACGGGATGGCCTTCACGCTGGACGCAGGTCGCGCAACGTGGGACCTCTCTGGAAAAGCGAGCGCGAATGCAACACCTCTGCCAACTACACCGCCGGGTGATTCTGTCTGGATTGAAGATGACTTTCCGGCTGGGGTTATCGATACGTCAGATACCGTGAACGACCAGTGGACCTGGGTCGCGAATCCGCGTTTCTCAGGTCAGCGGGCGCACCAGTCCCAAGTGACCGCAGACCACAATACACTTACCTACCGATCCCATGCTTTTAAGGTCGCGCAAACGCCAATGCAAATAAACCCAAGCGACGTGCTCTTCACGTACGTTCTTATTGATCCGTCAGCCAAGGCGGATCAAATCATGCTGCAATGGTATGACGGTAGCAGTTGGGAACACCGAGCGTTCTGGGGTGAGAACTTCATAAATCACCTTATTGGTGGAGTGCAAGGCACGGAAAGTCAGCGCTACATGGGTGGAGTGCCAAACGCTCAATCCGGAGATTGTGGCATACCAGATCATCCGGGTTGGTGCCGCTTGGAAGTGCCCGCGAGCTACGTTGGCCTGGAAGGTAAGTCGGTAACGGGTATGGCTTTTAGTATCTATGGAAAGGAACCCACGGTGACTTGGGATCGCTCTGGAAAGGCAGACCACTCGAATAACGTATTCTTGCCATTGGCGGCAACCGCAGCCGTTTATAGTCTAAGGAACAAAACCCTTTATGCCTACGACATGAATACACGAGGTGTGCCGAATTATCCCGCCGAAGGAATTGCTTTTTATGCGCATCCCAACCAGGCAGCTGCGACAGTACCTTTTTATCGTTTCCACGACTTCAAGGGAAAATTCTATTACTCAACTTGTCGGGATTGTGCAGAACAAGCTGGCTGGACTCGCGATGGAGTGGCTTTTTATGTATATGCAGATGGTTCAACTCCGGGAACCGTGCCGTTGTATGAATTTCACGGAAGCGAGACTTTTTACTACAGCATCACTCCAACTGCTCCCGCCGGTATGTCGTTAGATGGGATCGTCGCATACGTCTATCCAAACAGCGGACTTGTTCCAGCACCGCCAAGCTTTCTGAGAGTCAGCGGCTGTTATCTTGAGTGGAGAGACAACGCCTGGACCGAAACCGGGTTTAAGATCGTGAGTATGGATTCTGCGACTGGTGTTTGGAACCAACTTGCGACGGTTGGCGCTAACGTTAATTCGTTCAAGATAGGTTGTCATCCGCCAGCAAATAATTTCTATATCGTGCGAGCCTATAATTCGTTCGGTGACTCTGCTTATTCGAACGCTGCGTGTGCTCAATGTGTTTACCCAGACGCCGATCCAGGTAACACACCGCCGATGATTAACATTGCCTCTCCCGCAAACGGCGATGTAGTTGATCACAACTTTGCCATCACCGGGAACGCTTTCGATGTCGACGGGAATGGCACGATTGCGAAGGTGGAGTTCTTTGCGAACGGCAGCAAGGTTGGTGAAGTTACCGATCCACCGTACGTGTTCTCTTGGAACAATGCGCCGTTAGGAACCTACAGTTTGACGGCGACAGTAACAGACAGTGCCGGTGCGACAACCACATCGATTCCGGTGAGCATAACTGTTGGAGTCTCAAGTCAAACCATCACATTCGATCCGATTCCAGACAAGAGCTACGGGGATGCGCCGTTTACGGTTAGCGCCACGGCTTCATCTGGTCTGCCGGTTACTCTTTCAATCGTTTCTGGGCCAGCGACTATCTCAGGAAGCACGGTGACAATTACCGGAGTTGGCAGCGTGACTATACGCGCATCTCAAGCAGGCGATGCATACAACAACGCGGCCCCCGACGTCGATCTCTCATTAAACGTCGCTAAGGCTTCAGCGACGATCACGCTTAGCAATTTGAGTCAAACCTACGATGGTACGGCGAAGCCAGTTACCGCTACGACGAATCCTGTCGGACTTAGCGGACTTTCGATTAACTACAATGGCTCGGCGACTGTGCCTACAAATGCCGGAAGCTATTCGATTGTCGCTTCACTCGCTAATGGCAACTACACAGCCGCCGATGCGACGGGCACACTCACGATCGGCAAAGCTTCGGAGACCATCACTTTCAATCCGCTGGCAAACAAGACATACGGTGACCCTTCATTCGCTGTCACTGCTTCGTGTTCATCAGGTTTGCCGGTAAGTTTTTCAATCGTTTCAGGTCCGGCAACGATTGCTGGCAGTACCGTCGCCCTAAACGGCGCAGGTACGGTTACGGTGCGCGCGTCTCAAAGTGGAAACGAAAACTACAACGCTGCAACTAATGTCGATCAGTCGTTCACTGTTGCAAAAGCATCAGCCACAATCACGCTCACGAACCTAAATCAAAACTACGACGGCACACCGAAGACGGTGACTGCTACAACCAATCCGAGCGGACTAAGCGGAATCTCGATTAAGTACAATGGTTCTTCCACAGTGCCATCGAACGCCGGAAGCTACTCGGTGGTTGCTTCGCTGACAAACGACAACTACAGCGCTAACGATGCTACTGGTACTTTGATTATTAACGCGCCGCCAACGGTGAGGATTACAAGTCCTACAAACGGCACCCTTCTCCACGCTACATCGATAAGCATTAGCGCCTCCGCTGCGGACAGTGATGGAAGTGTGAGCAAGGTCGAGTTCTTCCAGGGCTCCGTCAAGCTTGGTCAAGTTTTATCGGCTCCTTTTGATTTGATCTGGAACAACGTAGCCGGTGGTAGCTATTCTCTCACCGCTGTGGCAAGTGACAATTCGGGTAATAGTACGGTTTCAACTCCTATCAGCATTACCGTCAATAATCCTCCTAACATAAACATCACGGCTTCAAGCCCGCAGGATATACCTACTGCACCAGCTCAGATCTCGATCAACGCCGACGCCATCGACGCTGACGGAACGATTAGCAAGGTCGATTTCTACCAGGGCGCTACCTTGCTTGCTACAGATTTGACGAGTCCTTACAGCTACACCTGGAGTAATGTCGCGGCGGGTAATTATTCGATTACCGCTAAAGCGACCGACAATCTTGGAGGAGTTACAACCTCTAACGTGGTCGGCATCTCAGTAAATGCTAAACCCAACGTGAGTCTCACAAGTCCGGGGAACGGCGCATTGTTTATTGCTCCCGGTCTCGTCAGCATTAACGCGACAGCTTCTGATAGCGATGGGTCCATCAGCAAAGTCGAGTTCTATCAGGGCTCGACATTGATCAGTAGTGTGACTGCTAGTCCATACAGTTTTAACTGGAGCTACGTGCCGGCTGGAACCTACACTTTGACAGCGAAGGCCACGGACAACATTGGCGCTTCGATGACCTCGAATAGCGTCACTATCACTGTCACTCCGAACAGTGTCGCCATTGGGAAGATCGCCTTTGCCAGCAACCGCGATGGCTGCGCGCAGATCTATCTAATGAACACAGACGGCACAGGTCAGACTTGCTTGAGCAACGGCGCTTCCAACGACGAATCTCCCAAGTGGTCGCCGGACAACTCACATATCGTCTTTCAGAGCGATCGCGACTTTGAAAGTAATACTGACAATCCGATCTACGGAATGGACATCTACGTGATGAACTGGGATGGCAGCGCGCCGACTCGTCTTACCTATGCAGCGTATGACGACGGCGCACCGGTGTGGTCACCTGATGGAAATAAGATCGCTTTTCAAAGCTTCCGCAATGGTGTCAATTCTCAGATTTATGTAATGAACGCGGATGGCAGTGGTCAGGTGAACGTCAGCAACAGCACAGCCAACGACATTGAGCCTTCGTGGTCACCCGACGGCACTAAGATAGCTTTCGTTAGCGATCGTGATCAGGCGGGGTTCTCAAGTATCTATGCCATGAATGCTGATGGCAGCAATCAGACACGATTGACCTCTAGCGGCAGTGGATTTCTAGATGAGCAGCCCGCTTGGTCGCCCGATGGGATGAAGCTGGCGTTTACTACAACGCGTGATAGTGCCGTTGTGGAATGGCAATTGGATACGCTGCGACAACCGAAGCTGCTTATCAACAAAGAAGTCTATGTGATGAATGCCGATGGAAGTTCTCAAGTGCGACTGACGAATATTATGGGGAATGACGATTCTCCTGTGTGGTCGCCCGATGGGACGAAAATCGCATTTCGTAGCGATCGGGATAGAAACTGCTGTGATCCTTCTGAACAGGTGTGGGTGATGAACGTCGATGGCAGTAATCAAGTGAACCTTTCGAACAATAAGTTTGGCGATTACTGTCCGAGTTGGTCGCGTTGACGTTAGTCAGATATATGGTGCTGATCGTTATTCGTGTGAATGCGAGCACTCTTATGTTTAATTTAATTAGGCACGGCCTCCCGCCCGGCGCGATCGGGAGTGACCAGTGCCAGAGGGCCCTGACTAGGTTGGGTAGGCGCGGCGGCCCCAGTTCTGGGCAAAAGAAGTGTTTTGATTAGCAAAAGAAAAACGACCAAGGCTAATCGGAGTACGATTGGATAGATAACAACTCTCGTTTGTTCTTTGGGTAGTTGCTGTTCTGATTCTCGCTTATTTTACCGTGGCTAGCGTGAGCCCTAGAATTTATCAAAGTGATACAATCACCTCCCGTATTGCTCGTTCAGGCACTCAGGATGCGAACATATCGTGGAGGGCTCGGACTCGGCCGTAAGGCCGAGATGCGAACACTGATTCTTGCTGATCGCGCCGCCAGGCGCGCGCGAGAATTCAGCAAGACCCACGTAGGTGAGTGAGGCACTTGCGTGGGTCGTTCGCCTTTCTTAAGCGTTGAAGAGGATCGGAACAGAGATACACAGACGATTCTAATTGAGTCTTCCTGCCGACAAGAACTAACCATGCGACGACCCCCCCCTTCTAGTAGCAGCATGAGCAGAGCAATCGCTGTTTACCGCTAATTTCCTTTGTGGTTGATGGAAACAACGGGACGATGAGCTGATCTTAATGGGACGCGTTGACCAAAAGTCACGTTTCCCACTCGTTGATCTTTGGGAATTAAACGAGTAAGCGGGCTGGCACGGTCAGTGCATAGGCGAGTGTCGGAGGCCGTTGGGCTTATGTTCAGCTTGATTGCAGATGGTGTGGTCGCGCCGCTCCCAACAACAGAGGATGACGTTATATGGGTCGTTATCTCGATCGACCCGTGCGCCCGGATGAGTCACACCTGGGCCGCGTTGGTCAGCGCAAACATTTGTCGGCGCACTGGCGAATTGTCTTTTTTATTTGACGCCCGACGTTTGGGTCTCGGTGATTCGGTGTTGGTCCGCTATCTCGATGAAAGTCTCGGCCGGATGGTAACGTTGTCGGCTATTGTCGCAGCTCGTGTTGATGTTGTTGGAGAGTTAAGCAGCGTTCGGGTCATTGCTGAGGATTGTGCCTGTGGCTATGAGGGCTGTAGCCGATACGTCTGCTTCGATGCCGGCCGATTTGTCAGCCGGAGCCGCACCCTTCCGGTAGCCGCCTAGTGCATAGAGAATCTTCAGAGATAGGCAGAAGTGATGAGGACCGTTTGTTGACGGGCAAGGTCACTTGTGCGCGTTTTGGTGAGGCTGGCACCGAGCAGGGATCTGTTTGTCCGTCTATTGTCAGCCAAAGCCCCGCTATGACTTTGTTGGTTAGCCAGGCTGACGCAGTTGCAAAGACTGACTGCACTGTCTTGGTAACGGGCGAATCCGGAGTCGGCAAGGATGTGATCGCGCGTTACATTCACTTCCGCAGCGATCGGGCCGCCAAGAAAATGATCACGGTTAACTGCGGAGCATTTACTGAAACCCTCTTCGAAGCAGAATTCTTCGGTTACGAAAAAGGTGCATTCACTGGCGCCAATGCAGCGCGCCAGGGTCTGTTAGAGGCCGCTGACGAGTCAACCTTGTTTCTTGACGAGGTAGCGGACATAGCGCCGCTGATGCAAGTAAAGCTCTTACGGTTTCTTGAGGAAGGTAGTTTTCGCCGGGTTGGGTCTACGCACGATCGCATTGTTAATGTCCGAGTGATTGCGGCGACTAACAAAGATCTCGAAATGGCAGTCCGTGAAGGGATCTTCCGAGCGGATCTTTACTATCGATTAAATGTGATTTCGTTTTTAGTGCCGCCTTTGCGGGAACGTCGTGAGGAACTGCCTGAGTTAATTGAAGGCTTTATGACGATCTTCCGATCCAGGTTTCGCCGGCCGGCGTTGAAGCTATCCCGTGAGGCCGGTCGCCGGGTTCAGGAACATAACTGGCCGGGAAACGTGCGAGAGCTGCGAAACTGTTTGGAAAGAGCCTGCGCACTGTCAACTGAAGATGTTATTGAGGAAGAACGTCTTGGGCTTGGGGACAGCGGGAGTTTGCATGTGGTTGCGCGGCCGCCGGTCGAAGAGGTGCAGCACGTTCCTCGGTTGTCGTTGGTAGGAACAAAGATGAGGTTAGCGGACTTGGAACGGGCGCATCTCTTGTCGATATTGGAAGAGCACGGTGGGAACCGAGAACGAGCAGCCCGGGTCCTTGGTATTTCGGCACGTACGTTGTATCGAAAACTGCGCGAGTATGAGATTGATGAACGAGCTGAAGAGGTTGCGCGACATGAGCACACAAGATCGACAACACGTAATCAAGGTAGATATTTGGAGTCACCCGGCGTGGCGCATGGCCTTGATCCTTGAGGGCGAACGAAGCTAGTCGAGAGACCGCTTTAGAGATGGTCGGTGCTGCTGACCTGTCATTACTTGTTAGCGAGCCTGGTTCAATGACTCGGCAGGAACTTGAGGATCTTACTAAATGGGACGAGTAGAGAACAGAGCGATTTGTTTTTTCGGCAGCCACCGGAAGCTCACACCTTCTCCTAACCCGCGCGTGCTGTGGACGATCGCTTATCTCGAGACGCGCGAGCTTTATTTCTGCCGTTATTGGTTTCAGAAGACTTATGGAAGGGAGAATTGATCGAAGAATTGGGCGGTACGGAGGGCGGTCGATGTTGACTTAATGTCAACAACGAAAGCGTTACTTATGGGCAGGCTGACATGCTGACATCTCTTTTCAAAGATGATGAAGGGGCGGGTAATGAGCGAATTCATTATTCGTGGTTAAGAGCCGATTTCCCTGAGTCCGAATACATCGTTTACCCCAATGTTGCCTTACAAGTCATCATTGACTCAGAGTACCCCGCGGTCAAAGAAGAGCTTTATGAAGGAACGGAATGGATCGAGGCTTGGGATATACAATGGTCGCCGTGGAACTTCTTTCAGAATTCGTCCGTGGATTTATGTGTGATTCGTAAAAGCGATTACTTGGCCCAGGTAGCGTTTGAGATAGACGGAGGATCTCATTCTAGTATCGGGCGAAGAAAAAAGGATGAATTGAAGACATTGTTATTTAACAGGGCGGGAATACCGTTGGTGAGGTTAAGGGTTTATAGAGACCAGTCGGACACTTCTAAGTGGCTAAACTTGGAAGAAGAGATTGAGCGATTGAGCGGCGGGCCACAAGGAGTTGCGGAATTACTAATAGATACCAGAGGTCGAAAAGTTATATGTGCGGACAACGTAAAGGAATATTTCGAGTTATTGAATAGAGTGTTTTCACCTGACGAGTATGTGGTTCTCCCTAACGTAGCTCTTCAGAGCATCTTCACAAGCGAGGTAAGGATGGCAGAATATTCAGACAGAGACTGCCGTCAAAGGGGGCTTGTTGATTTCTGTGTTTTCGGGAAGGAGGATCTTTGTCCGGTGATAGCCTTTACCGTTAGTGAGGACTGGGTGCGACAGCGAGTGTTTCGTTTCTTTGGCCTGCCTTTACTTGATCTTCCTTTTTGCTTGGAGGGTGGGATAGCGGTTTCTTCTCAAGAGGCGATTTCGCGGATTCAACGAAGAGCTGTGGAAGCTTTGAGATCATCGAAATGATTGGCGTGGAGGTGTCAATGGTCAACCGCAAATACGATGCTCGCGGGATCCTGCGATTCAAAAGATTTCTGGTTTGCCGGCGACGTCATCGTTTGGGATTCGGAAATCAATTTTGAACCAGGCATGTATTTTAAGTTTTAAGTGATTACTTAGAAGAAGCGCGGTTAATTGGAGTTTGCTTTCGCGCTTGGGTCCGTCGCGAAGTGGAGCATCTCGCGGATCATTGACACGATCATTTCGACCTTCAATGCGGGCAGGGTGGATTGGTGTCGTTGGAGAAAATGGACTGACAGCGAGGGCGAGCTGCTGTCCTTCGGGACTATTAGATTCACAAAATAACCGCTCCACTGTTCTCCGTGTGGCGGCGTTGGATGGATTCTTGAGTTGTCGATTGGGTTAAGTATGCCGGGTTGTAGCCAGTCCATTGCATCAAAGATCGTTTTGAGATAACTAACAGTTTCTTCATCCTCTTTCAGGCTCAAGTTTTGAAAGAGAGGATGTGGCGCTTGACACGGTAGGGGTCTGGGGTTCAAGTTCCCGCGCGCCTACCAATTGTTTACCGCTGGTGACGCTTCGTGTGATTTTAGCGGAAAAAGCAGGAGTCACATCGGAGTCACAAAATAAAGCAGATAGTGTAAGAAGTGTAAATGGCGCGATGACAGAAAATGTCAGATTACTGAGGAAATTCAAAAACTAGCCTAAAAACGCTGTAGAACACAAGGTTGTGCGAGTCCCCCCTTCGGCACCAACGCCATTGGCGAAAGACCCCGCTGTCGCGCGGTCTTTCGCATCTTCTTGCGTTTCTTGCGCGGTTCTGTTTACAGGTGTCTACACGCCGGTCAAAAATGAATATTGGCCCCTGGCAAGTACCGGATAAGGAGGGTCGCTGAGAGATCAACGACTCGTGGAACAGCGCATCCTTTGAAGGAAAAAATGCTGGAGGATGTTGGTTCGGTTACTTTGCCCGACGGTGCCACTTCATGACCCGCTGTCATACCTCTTCGTCCTTGACGCCATACATCTGCTTGGCGCCCTGACTATGCAAGAACCACCAACTATAAATTGCGGCCGGCCAGAACACCATGAACAGCACCGAAACGGACCACAACGCTAATTTTCTGCCCAGAGGCTTTTTTCGGTGCAGGGCGAACGCCGTGGAAAACATTAACAGCGCCACAGGTAACAAGACCGCAGAGATTATGGCCATCGCCTGCATTCGTTCCCGGTGGCCAATGACCCACGGCGAGACGACAAGGCCAAGTGCCAAGAACACACCAATCGCGAAGTGAATGCCTACGGACGAAAGCCTGCCTGGAGAGTTGCAAGCCGACACATTCATGCTACAACGCCGGGGGAGCTTTCTCGCCGGGTGCTGTGCGAATGCGGACTCCACGTTGCGGATAAGGGATTTCAATCTGAGCATCTTCGAAGCGTTTCAACAGCCGCTCGTAGAGCTCGCTCTTCACGTTGCTGATGCCATTTTCGGGATCCGCAATTCTAAATCTTAATTGAAACTGAATCGCCGACTCTCCCATGTCTATCACCAGCAACACCGGAAGCGGAGAATTCAAAACTCTAGGCACTTCAAAACAGACCGAGGTCACTATATCTTTCACCTTCTCTATGGGCGTTCCGTAAGCGACTGACAAATTTAATTTCAATCTGACCTGTTTTTTGCCCTTGCTCCAATTCTCAATCGTGGCGCTTGACAATTGGGAATAAGGAATCAAGTACTCGATGTCATTGCGATCCTCAACAATTAAGTAACGCATGGTCACACCCATTACTTGGCCAACTGTTGACTCGTTCATAGAAATCACATCGCCGATTCTAACGCTCTTGAGCCAGAGCAGCATTGCCCCTGATATGAAATTACTTAGTAAGTCCTTCAAGACGAAAGACACTTTTTCGCCTGACGCGGCAGTAATCAGCTTAGTAACGTGGCGGGGAAAACCGTTGCCGCTCAATCGGGTGTTTCGTCAGATCCGCGGCGCTCTCGGTAAGAATTCTCCTCTCCTTATTGCTGATTGTGCTCACGCCGGCGCGGTCGGCTTTCCCTCAATGAATGAAATCGAAGCTGACATTATTTGCGGTGATATCTGTAAATGGATTACCCCTTCTGAATGGCAACGTAACCTTGCATTCCTTTGGTTTCGTGATCGATCGCTCTGGGAAAAAGCAACTCAGATTTTTCGACCATACTATCTTGCAACCCCACAAGAGGGAACTCATTTGTTAGCCAGATGGATTGACCCTTATGAAGTCAAAACCGTTGTTAGCTGGTTGAGAGAAAGACGATTGGATAGAAGCCGGCTCTTGCGAAGACATCAACACAATATGGCCCTGGCGCGGAATCTGTCGGGGCAACTCGGATTATCCGATCCTCCGGAAAGCAGTATCCTGTGGATTGATGATGAATCCAACTCGAACATACTCTTGGGTGAGTTAAAGCAGAACGGGCTTGCCTGGAGACCTCCTGATGGTGGCCTGCGCATACTCTGTCGCGCTGAAGAACAGCCTGCGTTGAGGTTAGTTGCCAACCTTGATCATAAAAACGTTGACGATTTTCCTGACCCACCAGTCGGTTGTACTTAACTACTCTTCTGCATCCGACTTGCCGAGTTGAAGCGTACATGATGTTAGAAGCGGGGAAGTCGGCGAGTGCCTGCAACGACCCCAATCACGCGGGACACATAAACGTAACTAATGATTTTGCATCGAGATGCAGCCACGAGCAAAATCAAACCTTTTCCCATCCTTTGACATTCAGTTACATTCACCTACAGGTGCTTTCTATTTATTCCTGCCACAATCCTGCCACAAGTAAATTAACCCCATGTGGATTTGTCATGTAACGGAGTCTAGCCGCGCAACATGGAGACGGTGCTTGGCCGCACACCCGAAGCGGGGCGTAGTGACGTGGAGCACTTGGAATAAAACGGAAAGTTCTGGAATGGAATGAAATTGAATGGAAGCTGAGTCCTTATGAGGCTATTGTGCGCCAGATGTGCCTAACCCCGATCTTGCAATAGGGAGATTCGGCAGTTAGCGTTGATTGCTGCTGCACTGAGCACTCCCAGTTTTCTGGTCTTTTGGGGTCAGTACGAGGTGGTGTGTGAATAGCCATTATGACCCGTGGCTGTACAAAGTTGGCGTCGAGCAGCCTTAAGGACTGAGGCAATCAACATTGCTACGCCACATAAAGCTTTTATATCCGATCAGCGAGTACCGAAAAAACCCTTGCTATCGAGAGAGTATGGGGTTTAATCTCACGGCGCATCGGTTGTTGCTAACTCGCTCGGTCGGAGTCGCTCGGTTCTCGCGAGGCACACCACGACCTGGCCGCCAAAGACCCAGGCTTTGGACAGCTAAACGAATTGAACTAACCGGACTGTTAGAACAGCGACAGCGCGCCTTGTAGCAGACTCAGCGCGACATCAACGAGCGGATCGGTTGCCGGAGTTACCGGCCGTGCATCGCTTGGCGGCGTGTCAACAATTCCCGTTGCCATCGCTGATGCCGGAGGCGGCGGCGTTGGCTCTGGGGGACAGTCAACGATACCCGCAAAAACGGGGACACAGAGCATAAGCGCCAACAGTACCGCGATGCTGAGCTGTCGAAGTTTTCTCATGGTTTTTCTCCTGATAAGGCTTTTGGTATTCGCCCTGAAAAGGGCGGGCGGCATGTTAGCACTCTAAACGCAAAGATCATTACAGTCGTATCGAAAGGAAACTCTCACATGCATTTAGCGAGGGCGATCCTCCAGGAACTAGATAACCCTAGCCTTTCCCCGAGCGAACGCGCACTCCTGCGCTGTGAGCTTGCCAGACAACAGGAGCAAGCGGGCGATTACGACGCTGCGCGCGAAGCTATGGCGGACCTATGGCAAGGCATAGGAGCGCGCCCGATGGTTGAGGGACTGGACGACGAGACGAGGGCTCAAGTCCTTTTGCGTGTCGGCGCGCTCACAGGATGGATTGGTAGCGCCGGACAAATCGAAGGCTCTCAGGAAATGGCAAAGGATTTGATCAGTGAGAGCCTGAGAATGTTTGAGCAGTTGGGCAAGAGAAACAAGGTCGGTGAAGCGCGTAGCGATCTCGCGCTCTGCTACTGGCGCGCGGGTGCATACGATGAAGCCCGCGTCACCCTACAAGAGGCGTTAAGAGAATTCAACGAAAGCGATGTCGAACAAAGAGCGATAGCGTTGCTCCGAAGAGCAGTAGTCGAAAGATCGTCAACCAGATTCAATGAAGCTCTGCGTATTTACAACGAAGCTGCACCTCTATTTGACGAAGTGAATGATCACTATCTCGCGGCAACTTTTCATGTTGGCCTCGCGAACGTGTTGAATCAGCTTAGTTCAGCGGAGCATCGCAAGGACTACGTGGACTTGGCTCTCATCGAGTATTCAGCCGCGAGCTTCCATTTTGAACAAGCTGGGCATACGCGCTATCAGGCATGTGTAGAAGCAAATCTGGGATTCTTGTTTGGCACTCTACGCAAGTTCGATGATGCTCACGAGCATCTGGATCGTGCCCAAGTGCTGATGACGCAGCTAAAAGATAATGTGCATGTAGCTCAATTTGACGAAACACGCGCGCGGGTCTTGCTGGCCGAAGGGCGAACCTTAGAGGCGGAGAGGACCGCTCGATCTGCGGTGCGCGTGCTCGAAAAGGGCGACGAGCTTTCATTGCTGGTCGAAGTTCTGACAACACATGGAATCACGCTGGCCAAACTTGGTCGTGCCCCTGAAGCTCGGACATCCCTGGAACGCGCGGTCAAGGTAGCTGAGCAGGCTGGTGATCTTGAAAAAGCTGGTCTAGCGGCGATAACTATTATTGAGGAACTTGGTAGGCATCTATCCGCCAAAGAATTGTGCGAGGTAATTGATCACGCCGGGACGTTATTAGAAAAGACCCAGGACATCAGCACGCTTAGACGCCTGACTAAAGCCGCTTTTCAGGGGCTTTTTCTAATTCAGGCTATTCCCGCGCCGCCTGATTGGACCAATTTCGTTTTTTGGGACGCAGTAAAGCGGTACGAAAAGCATCTGATCACGCTGGCGCTGAAAAAGTCGGGTGGTTCGGTCACGCGCGCGGCGCGGTTACTCGGCTTCAGACATCACCAAAGCCTCGTTACGATAATAAACACTCGCCACAGGGATCTATTAAAGATGAGATCCGCTGTCCGCACACGCAAACACCACCTGATCAATCACCGCAATCCCAGAAAGAGCAAAAGGAAAGTCACAAAGACAAGTCCAGAGCGGGCCACGTCTCAAATTTCCATTTTGCACGTGGAAGACAATGAGCAAATAGCGAAACTAGTCAACGACATGCTCGCCTCTGATGAATGGCGAGTGGAGCTTTGCGCCGATGGCTATAACGCGCTCGACAAACTTACGGGCAACGATCACTACGATCTGCTTCTGATTGATAGCGACATTCCTGCACTGAACGGTTTGGAGTTGATACAGCGCGCGCGCACGATCACGCACCGTCGGCGCACGCCGATTGTCATGCTTTCAGGAAGCGATTGCGAGACTGAAGCGTGGCGCGCCGGTGTCAATGCTTTTCTGAAAAAGCCGGAACAGATTAATGAGCTGCCAGCAACGATTTCACGGTTGCTCAGAGTCGCGAAAGGCTGACATTGCAGCAAAGGTTGACATGACGCGCTCTGTTTAGATGAGAAGAAGAAATAACGGGCGACCCTCATGGTCGGCATGTCACTCAATAGTGTTACTGGGTCGCGCATCCCGAAAATTGAACAAGCGTGATTTGGGTGATGTCTAAGAGAAGACGATTGCTTTGTTGGTGCTGTAGTCATTGGCTCAGCATAAGCGGCGTAACGCCTGTCATTGCTTAACCTAAGGGAGTCCCTAAATGAGACGTACTCACCGTCTTCCCGCGAGATTGATTCGCTGGACGAGTCTATGTGTTTGCTTTGCCCTGGTCTTCGGAAGCCTGACCTTGATCACACAATCATCTAACGGCAAAGGATCGGGCCCTAGTCAGGAATTCCAGCAACATGGGAACAGACAGTCCGGCAACGGCAGGGCCAAGGGGAAGCGAGTGCAACCTGTGCCGCCACAAGCAGGGCCACCGGCAGCGAGACTTGCAAACGTCGACGACGTACGTCGGCGTCGACATCAAGCACCGCGAGCGCCTCCACAGATCGAATCGGCGATACGTTCGCGCCGAAAGCCGCCTGAGTCACGACACGGTAGGAAAGTCGGTGATCCCCTTCCGCCAAAGAAGAGAGTGAGCACGAACGAGTTCGGGGACGGTAGCGAGCGAGTAAATGTCGCCAGCGCTGATAGGCGCGGTAGTGTGGGGATCGCGCCTTCACATCAAGCGCGCACAACTCGCTCGCTACCGGCGGGGATTTACAGCAGTGCATCTCCCACAACACTTCTAAGACTGATCGAACCCAGGCGAGGTCTATCAAACCATTCCGCGTTTGATTTTCTTCACTATCCAATTGTTCACTTCGATACTCGCGCAAGTTCTATCTCAGATTTACATCGCACGGTCACGCGCAGTGAAGACGCAGCGTCCGTATTGGCGGACGACGTTAACACCGAAAACTTTGATTTGTTTCTTCCGTTAATGCCGCAGTCAGGCAGTTCGAAGATTGTCTTTGCCAGCAACCGCGACGGCTCGATGCAGATTTATGTGATGAATGCTGACGGCAGTGGTCAAACGCGGCTGACCTATTCGGGCGCCAATGATGACTACCCTCGCTGGTCGCCCAGCGGATCGAAGATTGTTTTTCAAAGTGACCGCGACAACCCAGACACTGGATTCTTCGATATCTATGTAATGAACGCGGATGGCAGCGGACAGACGCGTCTGACAACCGACCCGAACGATGACAGCGCTGCGGTATGGTCGCCTGACGGCAGCAAGATTGCATTCCAGAGCGCCCGCAATAGCGTCAATTATCAAATTTACGTCATGAATGCAGACGGCAGCGGCCAAATGGAGATCACCGGGAACACTACCGACGATACAGGCAATAACAATATGGGCAGCAACGGACAGCCAGCCTGGTGTCCTGACGGCACGAAGATCGCTTTTACCAGCGACCGCGATGATCCCGGCACACCTTCTGTCTACGTCATGAACGTCAGTGGCCTTAACCAAACGAGGCTGACTTTTGACTATGGCACGCGAGACGAACAACCGGCCTGGTCTCCTAATGGAGCAAAGCTTGCGTTCGTCAGTACGCGTGACAGCACAGTTGAAACTTGGCAAGAGACGGATGACGACGGGAATGTGATTACCAAGTCAAAACTACGCGTCAACAAAGAAGTCTATGTAATGAATGCCAACGGAAGTAATCTGGTGAGGTTGACAAACACGCTGGCGAACGACGACTCGCCTTCGTGGTCAGGCGACGGAACTAAGATCGTCTTTCGCAGCGACCGCGAACGTGATTGCTGTGATCCCACTGCGCAGGTTTGGACGATGAATCAAGACGGTAGCAACCAAACGAATCTGTCGAGCAGCAGCAATGGCGACTACAGCTCTAGTTCGACTTCAGCCAGTGGAAATCAATCTCCTGTAGCCAATGCGGGCGGATCTTACAGGGGCGTCATCGCACAGAATGTCGTATTTAGCGGCGCGGGCTCATTTGATTCCGATGGAAGTATTACCAGTTATTCATGGAGCTTTGGCGATGGCGGCACGGGCTCAGGTGTCTCGCCGATTCATCCTTATAGCGCTGCTGGAACTTACAACGTAACGTTGACGGTAACTGACAACCTGGGAGCGCAGGGAAGCGCGACGACGACGGTTAGCATCTCGTCATCCTCAAGTGATCAGTTTGTGCAGAACTTCCTCCAACGTGGACTCGCGCGCCCACCGACCGGCGATGAATCTTCTTATTGGACTGACATCATGCGCTCGGCTTACGCACAAGGACAGGGCTCAATGCGGTTCGCCATCCGCGAACTGGGCATGACTATTTTTGAATCTACCGAATATGCGGCGCGTAATCGCTCTGATCACGAATATGTCTACGATTTATACAGGACGTTTCTAATGCGCGAGCCCGAAGAAGATGGCTGGACCTTCTGGACCGAACAGGCTTCCCCGTTGCATATGGGCCGTGAGAATGTGCGCTATGCTTTTGATGGATGCATAGAGTGTTCCGGCATCGTTTCCACGTTGACGGCCAGCGGCGCGCCTTCCAGCGCGGTGTCGTCGCTCGCGACGGCGCGAGTCGATCCATTCAATCAAACCGGCAATCAACTTCAGGCGCGCGATTGTGAATGGGGCTTGATGCTTTTGTCTCTGCCGGGTCGGGCGGGTTTGGATCTGGGTCTCGGTCTTTCTTACTCGTCGCTGGTATGGACGCGCTCGGGGCCGTATGTCTATTTTGACGAAGACCGTGGTTCACCGAGTCCGGGGTTTAGGTTTGGCTTTGCCACTATTCAGGGCCCGCACTTCGACGCGCAGGTGGGCCGGAACGTTTACATGTTGATTACTTCCTCAGGCCATCGAGTTGAGTTACGACAGGTAGGCACGTCAACCGTCTATGAGGCCGCTGACTCTTCCTACTTGCAACTGACTGCGGGCGGCAACCTCTCTCTGCGCACCACTGACGGCACGCAAATGATTTTCGGCGAGGCCAACAATGAATGGCACTGCACCCAGATTGAGGATCGCAACGGCAACCTGATCAACGTCAATTATGACGGACAGGGTGACATCACCACGATCACTGATACGTTGGGCCGGGTAATCAATCTTAATTACGATTCCAATTCCAATCTGAGCACGATCAGTCAAGCTTGGAGTGGACAACCCTCGCACACCTGGGCCAGCTTTGGCTGGAACACTTTGGCGATGCAGCCGAGCTTCGGAGTTGAAGTCGTAGGCACACACAGCGGCGAAAGTATTCCAGTGCTCACACAGGTGGGACTGGATGACGGCTCACGATACAACTTTGAATACACCGGCGCGGGCCAGGTCAACGTTGTCCGCCGCTACACTTCGTCCGACACCGTGCAGCGGTCTTACATGGCGTATGACTACACCGGAAGCGATGATTGCCCGCGCATCACGGACGCGCGCGTCTGGGCTGAGAATTGGAACGGCATCAATGATGTGCCCAATGAGGTGGTGACGTACTTCAGCGAGCCTGGCGATGGTTCGCACCAGATGACCGCTCCGGATGGGACGATCTACAAAGAGTTCTATGGCGCCGGCTGGCAGAAGGGACTGCCGACGCAGAGCGAAGTCCGGTCGGGCGGAGTGTTACAAAAATGGACTACAACCAGCTACGTACAGGACAACACCGGGGTCAACTATCAAACGAATCCCCGCGTAACCGAGGCTAACGTTTACGACTCAGCGGGCAATCGTCGGCGCAACACGCTTGAATACAATCAGGGTTATGGGCTGCCGACGCATGTCCGCGAGTATGGTGGTGCTGATGGTCAGACGCTGCTCCGCTTGACGACCACCTCGTACAAGACGGACTCTGCCTATATCGATCGGCGAATCATTGGACTTCCTTATGAGCGTATAGTCTACGACGGACCGACTGGCGCACTGATGTCACGGAATGTTTTCTACTACGACTGGGGCGGTGACTACCTTTCG
>DATHHW010000035.1:0-60113 GCA_035317005.1 Pyrinomonadaceae bacterium
ATACCGCCACGTTGTTGATGACACGCAGCAAGGCGTCCAACGCCCGGTCGAAGGCCGCTATATTGACACGACGATCGTTGTGACGGTCCTGTCTCCCATGGAGGCCTCTATTAACGCCGAATTGCAAACAGCTACCACCGCAACTGCAACCGCGGCCGTCGAATGGCTCGACGAGGACGAGACCACGGACGCCGCCCCCAACACCGCACGTACTCCGATAGTAGCTTCGAGCCCAACCATGATTCGCCTCGACCGCGAAATCTCTCGCGTCGCAGCTTCGAGTCATATTGTGCTCGTCACCGGAGAATCCGGCACCGGCAAAACCACCGCCGCCCAACTCGTACACGACCGCGGCTCCCGCTCCAAAGGTCCGTTCATCGATATTAACTGCGCCGCGCTTCCCGACACTCTGGTAGAAAGCGAACTCTTCGGTTACGAAAGGGGCGCATTCACCGGCGCCGCCGAGAGGAAGCAGGGTCTCTTCGAAGTCGCCGCTGGCGGCACCCTTTTCCTCGATGAGATCGGCGAACTAAAACTTGAACTCCAAGCCAAACTTCTTAAGGCCATCGAACAACAAAAGATCCGCCGACTCGGAGGCACTAAGGACATTCGCTGCAACGTCCGAATACTCGCCGCTTCGTCTCGTAACCTACAACGCATGGTCAAAGCCGGGACCTTCCGCGAAGACCTTTACTACCGTCTGGCTGTGCTCGAGATCTACATTCCACCGCTACGAGAACGCCAAGATGATATTCGCCAGCTCGTCGAACAGCAGCTCAAGACCGAACAACGCAACGCCAAACAGCGGCAGCCCTTCACGATCGAAACCCGCGGCGTCAGCGAACTCGTCGCCTATAGCTGGCCAGGCAATATTCGGCAGCTGCATAACGTCATTGCCCGACTCACCTGTAACGCGAACCCAGGACAAACCATAACCGCCGTCAATGTCCGTGCTGAAATCTCACGCTTCCAGGAACTCGATGGCGATACCCTTTCACTGCCCGATTCCTGCAGCACCCTTCTATCCGGAGAGTCACTCGACGACTTCTCAGCCCGAGTACGACGCGCCGCTATCGAATGCGTCAAAGCCAGGAGCAACGGCAACATGAGCCGCGTCGCCCAACGCCTGAAAGTCGAACGCTCGTCTCTGCTACGAATAGTTCAGCGGATCAATAGCCGCCGCCAACGCTCGGAACTTGCTGAAGCGAATGACATCGCCGCGTGAGCGACAGGAGGACAAAAGCGGTAGCCAAACCGAGCAAACTGATTGCAGTGTTTACTATAAATAAGGACGCTATGGCAGAGCTAACCAACATCAACGGCGAGACCCTGGGCGAGGATGAGTACGGGGCATACGGTACGCTGCTTCAGCCGGAAAGTGATTTTGCTATTCCGGAGCCGCTTGAGCTGATACCACCCAATCCGGATCCCGACGCCAACGAAGCGGAATAACGCTTTTCAGCGACGGTCCCGCCTTTCCCACATTTACCATCCACCCCGGAAGACAATGAGCGTGGGTGATTATCAAGGCTATGAATTGGCGCTACCCGGATTCCATTTGCATAGACGGCCAACTATTCGACGCCGACAAATTGTGACGATCAAGGAGATCTCTACGAACCCGCCGAGTACATTCCCTGGATTGTGGGTAATTCTATGTTGCTCATCAAAAGTAAACAAAAGCGGGGCCTTCGCGCGGGCGCTAAGCTGATTTGAGCTTATCGACAGAACAAACAGCCAGCGTACCCTTGCGCTCACCGCCACCGAGGCGTTGAACCAAAGCGGTAGCGCCGTCCTGAGACACGATCTTTACTTTGTGGCCGTTTGGTAGACGAGCATGGTTGGGTTTGGATCGCGCTTCTTTCTCATGAGAGCGATCCTAAACCCGGCGTCAAGTAATGATTTTTATCAAGGAAGCTTTTTGATCTTGATTACCGGGTGAATCTCAAGCCAGCCGTGGTCGTTGTCGAGCATGTGAATGCCGGTAACTTCCACATGATCGCCTACGTTTGGCAAGTTAATCTTCTGTTTGAAGTTCTTGCAGATTTCTTGGCGCCTGCCTGAGTCACCGATTGACGCAGATTGGCTCAAACACAAGGAAGCCGCCCTGGCCTGATTTGTTCTTGTCATTGATTAGGTCAGAGGGTTGATCGGAGTCGAGTAATACCCTTACGTGAAAGTCGCCATCACCTTCTTTGATCTTCTTCTTGATTATGCCTCTGACAGTCCACGCATCCCTTTTGAGGTATTAGCCGCGCGGGATGGTAAGCGTGTTTCATCAGCGTCTCGGAACCACTGCAATCTTGGCCGTAGGCGGCAATCGAAGCGAGCGAAATTAGAAGCGCGAGGTGTGGTAGCCTTTTCATAGCGTGAGTCTCACTCCGGTTACCTAAAGCTACGGACAAGTTTTGCCTAAGAGTCCTGACACAGAGCTTTAGGTCGCCTGAGCCTGAGAATTGCGCAACATGACCAGGCGCTGAGCGGCCAGATTCTGAATTCTAATTGCAAAGAATGATCGATTATGACAACGCACTATTGACAGCTATCGACTGTTGGTGGTAAATGACTTGTACCTCGCTCTCAACACCTAGTGTCGTTTCAAGGAGAAGATATTATGAGATGTATGCAAAGGTTGATTTGTGCGTCGATCCTTCTATTCGTCTTTACGCCCGCTTCCCTGGCCGACATCGTGCAGGTGGCACCAAACTCATACATCGCAGGAGTTAACACAGTCGAGTTTCAGTATTTTGTCGCACCGGAGTGGGCTGGTCGCCAGCGCCAGCAGAATTGGTGCTGGGCTGCTTGCGTACAAATGGTCCTCAACTATCACGGGTTGTATGTTACGCAGGAACAGGTCGTGCAACGGGTCTTTGGGCAGCAGATCGACCAGGCAGCTGATGAAGCCGGAATACTTACAGCGCTCACCGGTTGGCTTCCCGACAACCGAGGTCGGTTTTCCGCTATCACCGCCTCTCCATACGTCTGGGACGAAGCTCTAGTCAATGATCTTGCTTACAAATGGCCCCTCATCGCAGGATTAAGGAACGAAGATGGTCTATCCGGACATGCTTACGTATTAACGGCGTTGCAGTTTCATAAAGAAACGTACGTGAGCGGTTACAATCGAGTCTTAGTGGGGGGCCGTTGGTATAACGTACCGACTTACGCACAACGGCTTGTCTTCGACTATGTAGTCTTGCGTGATCCTTGGCCAACTAACGAAAGCAAACAGGTATGGACTTGGGCCAAATTTCGCTCGCAGCTAATGAATTTGAATCGAGTGTTTGTGGTCAGGCTATGACGATTTTCGCTTGGCATATCAAGGCTTATTAGACTCGGCTGCACCGCTTCTTTTACGTTTCCAGTGGCATGTTAGAGCCTGACACTCACCTCAAAGGGCGCTATCGAATTCTCCACAAAATTGGCGGTGGTGGTTTTGGCTACGTCTACAAAGCAATCGACGAAGCTTTTGGAAGTAGCGTTGCGATCAAAGAAATCAAAGGAGAACATCTCAGCCGGCACAAATTACGCAAGGCATTCGAGCGCGAGGCCAAGCTGCTCCACGCCCTAAAGCACGATGCGCTGCCGCGCGTTACGGACTATTTCCTGCACGACCAGAAGCAGTTTCTGGTAATGGATTTCATCGGGGGTAGGGATCTTGCCGCATTGTTAAGGGAGCGGCTGCAACAAGTCGGCGCGCCATTCGTCTGGCAAGACGTTGCTCCATGGGCCGATAGACTCCTCGGGGCTCTCCAATACCTTCACAGTGGACCAGAACCGATCATTCACAGAGACATTAAGCCGGCCAACATCAAACTGGCCGAAGACGGACAAGTCTATTTGCTCGATTTTGGCTTAGCCAAAGGGGCTACCGGCCAAGTGTCTACGGTTATTGACGGGGAATCTTTACCAAGTGTTTCCGGCTGCACCCGCGCATACGCTCCGCTGGAACAATTGCAAGATTCGGGCACCGAACCGCAAAGCGATCTTTACTCACTGGCCGCGACTTTCTATCATCTTCTTACGGGACAAATCCCGATTGGTCCTGCGCAGCGCGATGAGGCCGTCCAGCGAGGGCAGCGCGATCCTCTGATACCTGCACACGAGGCGCACCATGAAATTCCCGTTGCGGTTTCTCAAGTCATTTCACAAGCATTGAATTTGCGTTGGTGGGACCGGATTGGGTCTGCCAAGGAGATGCATTTAGCCTTACTGGCTGGAAGCCTGCAGAAGGGAATGCCTGAACCTGTCCCGGCTAGCCTCGAAGTGGAACTGAATAATCAGACACGCACCCCAAAACAAGGCGATGGCAGGCATATTTCGTCGGAGCACATAGCGTCGGTCTTCACCCAAAAGCTAAATTTGCGTTTTGTGCGCTCAGTCTCGAGCCGACATCTCCTCGGCCTTGTAACGCTCGTATCGTTCATTTTGGTGCTGTTCGCTGGAGGCTATGTCATAAAACGCTGGCGATTCCCTTCTAACGTGGGTAAGCCTCCCGAGGCGAACTCGTCGGCACCGGAAAGAACCTTGGGGGGTACCGTAGCAAAACGGATCGATCTACGGCCCGCACACGTCCTAGAAGGACATAATGGAACGGTGTGGTCCGTTGCTTTTTCCCCTGACGGCACCCTTGCCGCCAGCGCTAGCGAGGACGCTACCATTATTCTATGGGATACAAAAAATTGGAATCCGAAGTTTCCGCCATTTAAACTTCATAGGGGGCCAGTGTATGCAGTTGCATTTTCAGTTGACGGAAAGCTTCTAGCGAGCGGTAGCGCGGACAAGACCATAAAACTGTGGGACACCGAGACCGGACAACTGCTGAAAACGCTTAAAGACGTGGGAGTCCCTGTTCTCCGTTTAGCCTTTTCCCCCGACGGTGATGTCCTAGCGAGCTGCGCCGGCAAAGACCCGCAGCGCGGCGGTGATGAAATTAGGCTCTGGTATCCTCGGAGAGAGTGGTATACAAAAATTCTCACCCACAAAGTTCAACGAGTCTGGGCTATCGCTTTCTTGTCAGAGACATTGGCAAGCGTTGATTTCGACGGCAAAATGCGCTTGTGGCGGCTTTCACCAATCGCTAAAACACAGGTAATAGAAGACTCGCAGGACTCGGATCTGACTCCGCCAAGTCAGGAGCTAATTACTGAGCGTCCGTTGATTGCGCTTGCCGTGTCACGCGATAGGAAATACATCGCATGCGGCACCAGCGATGCAAAGATTCAATTGTTCTCTTGTCAAGGAGAGATACAAAAGTGCGAGCAGGTTAAGACCTTGGTCTCAGACAAGACGAATCATCCGAGTAAGAATTTCATTATCGCACTGGCGTTTGCACCGGACAATGCGCTAGTTTCCTCAAGCGCTGACAACAAAATCTTGGTTTGGGATCTTACGGATGGCTCTTCGAAATCTCTGTCGGTCAGCGCCGTCCCAATCGGCGTTCAACGTACCATTGCATTTTCCCCGAATGGTCAAACGCTGATAACCGGAGGTGAAGACCATTTGGTTAGAGTTTGGCAATAGAAGCACCAACACGGTCTTGACTTGAACACTCATGCGGAAAGGAAATTGATTCTATGCCAACCTCCAAGCACGTGTATTCGAGGCCGACGCTAATCGTCATCTGTTTATTATTACTTCTCGTGGTCGGCGGTTTGAATCCGGCGTCAGCTCAGTTGATTGCCGGCCTCGAAACCTCTCGACCGGACCGTTTACCTCCACCCAGAACGGCAGGGAATGTCAAACAGAACTCCAGTGACCAGCATATCGCACTGGGCAACCGAGCGCGGGATGCAGGCGCCTACACCGAGGCATTCGATCAATATCGACAAGCTCAGTCTCGGAATGTCAATGACGCGCGAGTATATTACGGATTCGGCAACTTATATTTCGAAACAGACTGCTATGACGAGGCCATCACCTCTTATGGGAAAGCGATTGCGCTGAAGAAAGACTATTTAGAGGCGCGCATCGGTTTGGGGTTTGCCTATATCGAAGAAGATCGATTGGACGAAGCGCGTGAGCAGTTTCTCGCGGTATTTAATAAGACACCATATGACATCAATGCCAACACCGGACTCGCCACTGTCGACGTTAGGCGAGGTGACTATGCCAAGGCGGTGGCCCAACTCAAAAGTCTGGTGGACTCTAAGGCTGTCAAAGATCAAGCAGCAGTATCCTTGTCGTTAGGCGATATATACTTTCTGCAGGGCTCAAGGATCGCTGAGGCCATCGAGGAGTATAAGAAAGCGATTCGCCTCAAGCCGGATTTTTGGAAAGCCTATTTGAAACTAGCCGTTGCATACTTAATTGACTCCAGCTCCCACTCTGATTTCTTGAATGAGCCGAATACGCAGGCAACGGTCCAGGCCTCGGCGCGCCAGGCCGCCGCCGCTGCCCGGAAAGCCATCGAATCTCATTACGATCCTCCCGAGGTCTACTTCGTGCTGGGATTTGCTTTGGCCGTTCAGGCGCAATTTCAGGAAGCAAACAATCAAATCAGACTCTTCGCTGAGAAGAGTCGCGAGCTGCTTGATCAACTCGGCATGCGTGGGCCCACAAAATGTAGCTCTGGATTGAGTCTTCGAACCGCAAGCGAACACGTGGCCTTGGGTTGGATCGCAATATTGGAAAGTGCTCTTCAGAGCGACAAGACAGCACGACTAACGCTTCTTGATCAAGCGTCCAGTGAATTAATTAAAGCCAGAGATATTAAACCCAGCATGCCGGAGGTCTACTTGGCGTTGGGTGCACTTTACACGATCGAGTCGAAGTATCAGGATTCCATCGGCCAATACGAGACCGCCCTGCGTTTTGAGACCAAGGAGCCGGCCAGATCTACAGAGTACGAGAATATCGCGATCAACTATCTCAATCTGAACGAAGAGTCATTAGCGATAGAGAACTTTCGCGAGGCAATTAAGCATAACCCTACGAAGCCTCTCGCTTATAAGATGCTTGGGGCGCTGTTATTGAAGCAGGGAAAGGTCGATGAAACCATCGCCCTCTTGAAGAGCGCAAAGGCTAATGAAGCGGAGAGCCCTGTTACCTACTTTGATCTCTCAATCGCTTTCAGCTCTAGATACTTACGTGATCGAAAGGAGGAGGATTTTAATCAGGCCGTGACGTTTCTGAACAACGCGCGCGGTCTCAAACCGGACTATCCGGAGGTGTATGTACAATTTGGGAACCTCTATGTAGCACAGAATAAAGCAGACGATGCGCTTGAAAACTTTGATAAGGCATCTGGATATCGGCCCAACGATCCAAACATCTATTTGGCAAAGGCGAGCGTCTATTCAGCATTAAAGCACAACAACGATGCCGCGATTCAGCAGCTAAAAAAGGCCATTCAGGTCAAATCCGATTTCGCCCCTGCCTATTTTGCAATGGGTCAGTTGTTTCGGCAGGAAGGTAAGACCAGCGACGCGATTGAACAGTTAGAGAAGTCGGTTAGTCATGACGCGAGTTTCCTGCCGCCTTATTTTGAGTTAGGCACGATTTATAGGGGGCAGAAGAACTTCGTTCAGGCTCTTAATTGGCAACGCAAAGCAATCGGACTCGCGCCAACGAGCTTTTTCGCTCATAAGGAAATTGCAAAGACTCTTGAGGAACAGGGTAATAGTGCGGACGCAATAAAATCTTATCAACAGGCGATTGACTTGCTTGGCCCCGTCGAATCATCGGTTAAGCGTCTGTATTTAGGTCGAATCGCGCGGCTGCGGGGAAATTACCCGGAAGCGATAACTTACTTTCACACCCTTGGCCCCCCGTTAGGACCCGATCAGACTTATTACGACCTGGGGGTGACCTACGTGTTAATGCGGGACAAGCGCGCAGCTCTCGAACAACACGGAAAGCTGGTGGGGATGAACTCGGTTCTGGCTCAAGAATTATTTCAAAAGATCACCGAAATGAAGTAAGTAGTTGCCGAGCGTGAACTGAAAAAGGAGCGGTCACGTTTGCCTGCGGATTGTTAATGATTTCAAACGACTGCTTCGCCTTCTAAACGTTTGTGAGGGCGGTGCGAAGAGAAACACTTATTTTACCGAACGAGCCTGATGCGAGTGTCAAGAGAATTGCGCAACGTGTCCGGCCTCTCAGTACAATTAGGTTATAGCACGCGGTCTGAAACGAACACTACCCTTCTAATGTTTTCAAATAGTTAGCAAAACATCTCCGTCATGAAACTTGAGTAACTGGACTGTCTCCTTGGTTAGAAATAGAGCGGCCAGCATCGCCCGACAATCACGACCGTCCAAAGGTGAATCAAATTGAGTACTCATCAATGGCGATCTGAATTAATTCGATTCCTCTCCCAGTAAACGACCTCCCTCCCTTAATTATGTTGCGGAGACTCGACTAATCATGCGAAAGAAACAACGCCCACAGAAATTACTGCCAAGAGGCTTGGTCAAATACCCATCCCTTGCTGTATTACCGAATTCCAATCTAACCACTTGCGAACACAACGTAATGGTTGAAACCGGCGATCCAGCACATCCCTTCAAATGCGCTCAACCTGATTGCGGATACGTGTACGGCAAAACCAAGCGACAACCCTAAACCTTCCCTAGCATGCTACCGTCATACAAACAATTACCGTTGCCGGTCGCGCAACGTTTTACAGACAGCGCCTTGCAGCAACTGGTAATACCCACTCGCCTGAAGCTAAAGAAACGTCGCTGACACCTGAAACCATGATCACCGCCACAACGAACGACCAACAACAGCTTTTTGCGCCGCCACCGCCGCCGCCGAACACCGAGCCACCTAGTCCACAGCCCGAGGGACCCGACCAGCCGGCGGCGGCAAAGCTTGGAACCGTTACCACTGAAGAACTGCTACAACACATCTTTCAGAGCATGTGCAGCTTCCGTCGCTTCGAACGTGAACTGCTATTCGGCGCGAGCGACGAAGAACTTGGGAAGATCTTCGGCCACTGCTTTTGCATGGGGCAAGGATCAGTGGATTTAGAATTCAGGCCTGAAGGCGAACCCGCCCTGATAGTCCGCGACTCCACCTTCAAGATCGAAGTAACAACGCTCACCGCACAGGAGATCTCTCAGTATGTTCGCCGCATAACCGGCATTCCTTATCAAAAATCAGCTGAAGACAGAACCGCTCTGCTCGCTACCTTCCTGGACGAGGAACGAACCCGCCAACGAGCCAGCATCCTCCCGTATGTTCGAAGCCTTATGGGCGAAAAGAATCCTCGCGGCGGCCGCTCAAAGAAACCTAAGAATCAACCTTCCCAACCGCCCCAACCTACACTTGGTGAGCGCATAGCCAATCTCCTGTTCGAAAATGACTGCCTCACCGAAGCTTCCGATCGGAGGCTGCTCCTTAAGATCGTACGTCTCCTTATAAGAGAACAAAATCTTAACGCCCTTAAGGCCGTAAAACTTGCCAGCTCGATTGTAGATTCCGCACGTGGCCACTGGCGATCAATGGCGTCTTACTGGCTCGGCATTGACGCGATAAGTGACGACCACGTCCATTACCAGCCGGCGTCAGCACCACCGCCATAAACCTTAGCTCGCTTTCTCCTCACTCCTTTGAATGATTCTCGGTCCTTCAGTAAACTCATTGGAAAGTTATGTGTAAGACACGAGTCAATGTCAACGAGATGAAGGCTTGATTCGACTTCGTCTCGATGAATGACTAACCGTTCGAGGCATTTCAAGCTTATCGTCGATGAGGACTTCCATGTTCACTTTCGCGACCCTAGCATACTTTAATAAGACCGAAAGCGACGGCTCACGCATACCTCGTTCATACTTCGAGATGTCATTCCGGGTCAGTTTCGGTGATAAACCCAACATCCTGACTAATCCATCCTGTGAAACCCCAAGATAAGTTCGAATCTGCGCCAGCTTCTTGCCCAGCTTGTTCGGTCTGTCGCGCGATCCTCTGCCCATCAGGGTTGACCTCCTGATGAAGCTTCGCCGTTACAACTTCTCTTGCAATATGGGCTATTTGTCCCTACTATGCTCTCGAAGGATTCGCTCGCGGGGAGCAGAAGAATTCGCAACTCCCCCGCGGCTCTCATAGTTAGGGTTAAGAAGCCTCTTGGCCCATAGCGTCTCGGATGATTTCAAGGATCGAGCGACACAAAACATATCAGAGAATAGTTGTCCTCGCCACCAAGATTTCGATCATCAGCCAAGGCGCTGACTAACACACTCTATTTTCCTCAGGGATTAGTAAGGGGGTACCCCATGCTGACTCGTTTTACCTGGCCTTCGCAATCGGCCCTTCGCGTTGTCCGCGTGTCGGACATTTATCCCATTGCTCACAAATACAACCTTCCCTACCACAGCCAAATTGTTTACAATGGCGGGCTCTCTGTGCCGATTAAATCGGAAAGGCCAGGGATTCCACATCCCTGCAAAGTATCAAACTTAACGAGTCGGAGCCTACACCCATGACGGACTCTCATGCGCGTAAACGGCTGCTCTTCGTCGAGGCATCGGACCTCGTACAAGGGGCTCTAGTCCCGCGAATTAGCAGCGTCTTTAACTGTTCCGTAGAACAGGCGTCGAATCTAACAGACGCGCTAGCAACCCTGAAATCAGATCCGCCACTCGACTTGATTTTACTCGGAGACCTGACCAGACCGTCGCAACTGACCGACGACGGGCCAGAAGCTGAACTCACTGTTATCAAAACTGCTCGTGAAGCAAATCCTGATCTGCCAATTCTTCTCTTCACATCGCAAAACTATTTGGACTTGGCCTACGCAGCTGGGGCCACATCTCACATGATCAAGGCAGGACCAGACGACCTGATAAATTTCATAAGCCCATTTCTACGTGTGAGTTCGAGCATAAAGTGAGATTGGTGGAGCATAAAATGAGATTTGGTGGAGCATAAAATGATCAACGGGTACAGCCCGATGTTGGGGCAAGAGGAGGTCTCTATCAACCATCCCGAAATAAAAGCCTTTCGGCAGCGTGGCGTTATCAATACGTTTACTGAACTAGAGCGTTCTGGCTACTCGAACTTGATCATAGGTTGGGCCGAAGGGATGAATCAAAATGAACTGACATAGGATACAAAAGAGACCACAAAAGACGCGAAAAAAGCCGGTAGTCTTCTAGTGGTTCTCTTAATGCCTGACTAAGCTGCCGCTCGGTCCTGTCTGCTCTTCTTGCGTTGCAATTTCTTCTCCAATTGCGCATGCCACTCTGTCTCCCAAGGAGGTAAGCCTAAGTAGATCTGCTGACTTGCATCGCAGAGACTCAATAACCCTGAGACGCGATTGTACTTGGCTTTAATCGGCTCGTCCCAACAGTCCGGTGGGCCCTAGGAATTGAGAAGCTCTGTACCAGTGAGAATAAGGACAGGATTGATGGGACGTTCTGTTTTCCACCGCTTTCTGCCAGCCTTTGTGATGCGCGTAAGAGACGCGACCTCTTTCGGGGTAAGGCTCTTTCTTAAGGTACTGAATACCAGAACAGCGCCTGGAAATGTCTTAGCGATGTATTGCATTCGATCGAAGTCGCGCCTCTCAAACCGCCCATAGGTCTTACACTCTCCGAACATCACGCCGTCCTTCTTCTCTCCATACAACGATTCCTGCCAGAACGAGGCGAAGTCTGCTTCGAGCCTTTTGTCGTGGGGAGCCTCCGCTGTGAAGCTTACCACTGGCGTAGTTCGCATAGTATTCATGTTGTGGTCGTCAAAAAACTTCAGAGTCACGAGAACTGCGTATGCTCCATCCGCGTAATTAGGAAGGCTAAAGGCACCGGTCGTTTTGTAAGACCATATACAAGAGTCGAGATGCCCTACCGCTGGGAAGCTGTTGAGACAGCGAGGGCACGTTAGCGCATCCTGCACGTTGTCTAGTTGAAACCATGAGTTGCGTAAGCAATTGGAGCATTGCACACGTGCACCAAGCTTGAAAATGCCTTTGGAGAGTAAGTATTCATACAGAGACGGAGACCCAATCCGGCTTTTGACTTCGCCTATCGAAAGGTCCCGCTCTTGAACGAATCGGTTATCATCAACGGGAGATCCATCTTCTTTTACGAGCCCACCGTTCATTTTCTCAAAAAGGCCGAGCACCTTCTCGTTTCGCAGCACATATTGTGGCTGACCTTCGAGCTGCCGATTGATCTGCCTAGCAATAAGACCCGGTGTCGAAAGCTTTGGTGTCCAGCCCCGATCTTCCAACCAAGCGAAAAAAACGTCTTCCGAGGCTGGAATATCACGCATCTCGCTCAGTCCGTATTTCACGAGCTTTACAAGACCGTGCCGTCCAACACGCCATTCGCCTGGTAAGGATATTCGTCCCGAGATTGCATTAGCCACCTTTTTACCTGCCGAAGTTGGAAACACTTCGGCTAAGAATTCGGTTTCGCCATACAACCGAAAGCTCACCTCATTTGCGCACCGAGGCTTACCATGGTAGCCGTATTTCTCCGCGAATGAAGGAAGGATGGGAGTGAACGTTATTTTCCGCTCCGATGTTTCCGAGATTTCGGCTGATTCTTCGCGGCCATAAACGTCGGCGGGAGACGCGCCGTCCTTATCTCTTGCCCATTCATCCCAGATCCTTGGATACCAGTGTTGAAGTGAAAAAAAGGGACTATCGGACTCATCAGCCGGGTCCGGTGTTATTTTTAGGCTGGTAGCGTACTGCTGCAACTCTTGCATTGTGCTGTTGCGAGATCTAATAAACGATGCGTGATCGCATACTGAAGGGTTGTGTCGCCAAGGGCGTCTATGTTGCCGCAAAAAAGCTGTGACGACCTCGTTGAGTTGTGGCGACGTTAGGAGTTGCTTCGGGAAAGGCAATACACTTCGACCTGACGCACGCAGGTTCCAGAAGTCCACGACATCCTCTGTCTTCCTCGCGTCCATAAAGAAGATACTGGCACCATTGCCAAATCTCGGTCGGTTGCGATACTCAAGCTCGTATTGGGTCAGACGGCGCGGAAAGAAAACGTTTCCCTTAACGATGTCTGAAAGCAGATCCGCCTTAAACTTTGGCGCTTCTATCTCAAGAGGTTCCCGGTAGTGCTTGTCCAATAGATTACTAATCTCGGACGGAACCTCGCCGAAAAAGCTAGACCAAAACAGTGGCAATACGGATGGAATGCGGGGAATGACGATGCGTACCGGATACTTCGGCTTGTATCTAAAATGCTTTTCGAAGACATCGTTGAGGATTTCAAAGATACCGACGCCAAACTGGGGGGCTAACCTCCGACCCTGTTCGCTGAGATCCTTCCAGATGTCTCCAGGCTTAATGATTTCAAGTCCGAGACCACTTACGAAGTCTGGTACAGTTTTCGAGAACTGAACCAATAGGTCCGGATCAAAAGCCTCCAAGTAACCGAGAATAACGCTCTTAGCTGACGGCGGACGAAATGGTTTCTCTCGCCATGTACTGGGCGAGCGCTCGTACAACTGGATGATCGGAAATGTTGAGCCGCCCCACAACGTGGAGCTAAGGCGGATTGCTTCTCTGATTCCCTTGGCATCGTTTGGATCAACGAGACATGCAAGCCGGAGCGGTCTGGTTTTTACGTCAATATTTCCAAACATCGTTTCATAACTCTACTCCACAAGAATAGAAGTGTGTAAATGGCAGGGAAAAATGAACGTCGTGGAAAGATTCAACTTATGCGCGAAAAGTGTAGGAATAAACTCACGTTATGCGCAATTTTTTTTCACTTAATGATCGAATCGTGTCCGTAAATGATTGATTTATATGAGAGGCCATTTTCACTTAATGCTCGAACCCACACTACGTGTGGGTTCGGTCATAAAATGATGAGATTGGTAGGACATAAAGTGACGCACATTCGATCATGATGTGAACGAGTCGTCCCAAGTGCTTTAGCTCAGGCCGCATGGCCATGCCCACCCAAACCTGAAAGAACTCCCTCCAAAAAACTAACAGCCGACCCGGTACATGGTATCTCGCTTGTATGCGCCGGCATCGCTATGCCCGCCGCACTCCACTGAAACCTTGCCAGTTATCTAGTTGGCCCGCCGTTTCCAGTCAACGAATTCAAAGAGATCAAGCGGTTATTAAGCGTCGAACTAATCGACAATCCAGGAGACCGCTTGACCGTGAATCCAACATCACAGACCACGCCTCCAGAATTCAAAGAACCCGTCTTCCACGTACCTGGAACACCCACCATCATCGACACCGCCTTTCTGCGTGAGGGAGTTTATGTCTCCACGATCGAAGGTGAAACACTTGAGCAGATCCGCTTACGGTATCCGGACGCGGAAGTAGGCGAGTGGGAAGACGTTTATCGCGCCGTTGAAAACTCCTGCAAAACGGAACCCCAGGAGATTACTAAAGAGCAGTTCATTTACGCGCTCGAGGTTTTACCACCTGTCGGTTGGAGAACGGCCAGAGGCGTTGAATCCTTCAAAATGTCCGAACGTTTCTACGGGAGCGTTACGGCCATCTATGCCCGAATCGGAAAGCGGTATTTCACCTTCAACGATCTAATCTCGCTCCCAGCGGACGAGATCGCGGATCGCATCGTGAATAGCCGCGCCTTCAAACACCCGCCTGTCCGATTCATGACCGTCAAGGAATTCAGAGAGCTAAATCCCAACTTCCATCGCTCCGATAAAGACGTCGAACGAGACTTCGATATCCTCACCGCGCGCATTAAGAAACTGAATGAACGTCAGGGACGACCTCGCATCGGTGACTTTGTAATTTACCCTGACAACTCCGAGCGACGATTTACCTATGACTGGTCCGATGTCGGAGGAGGACTCCAAACTACGTGCCCCACCATCAAGGACGCCAGCTTCTACTTCACCAAGTCAGGCCACTGTGATTTCTCAGGCGCACTCGATGATCCATTGCCATTAAACGAGCTCGAAGAAACGGACGAGCAGCGCCTCGGCACGGTCTGGTTCTTTTCCAATGATCACGCAAAGGCCCATAACGGCGTTCGCGCAAAAATCCCGTTCAGAGTGTATCGCTACAAACCCGCGTCCCAAGAGTCTTAGGAGCAGCCCAACCCATGAGCACTGGAAAACAAACCACCGCCCCGATCGTAACCGCCTGTCCGCAATGCGGCGCTGAACTTCTAAACGCGATCGTCAGACTCAGCCTGTACGGCGTCGCCCTTCAAGATGGATTGGTTGTGGACTACGACGGCGGGCCGCAACCGGAGTCTGAGGCCGATATCATCGAACTCTGCGCAGATGACAACACGATCATCTTCTGCGAGGCCGGACACATTGTCGGCGCTTCCGAACCTCAACCCGATCCGCTCCAGATCCTCGAGCGAATTGCTTGTTGGCCGGCTAACTCCAATAGCGAGCCCGACGCCAGGGGGAAAGCCCTCGACGAAATAGCCGCCCTCGCCGGCGAGACGCTGCGAAACCTTCTCCCTAAACAGGCTCTGCGATTCAAAGAAGGCCACGGCTATAACAGCACGCAGACCGGCGACTACTACATCTTTGCTGGATACAGCAACGGCCTCTACACCTTCTATCGCCCCTTCAGCGGAAACGGCCATCGCCTGACCGAAGAGGAAGCTGCCGTTTGCTTTGACCACAACCACAGCAAAGGCAAAGCCGACAGGAGCGAAGCACGAGAAGCGTCTGACTGGCACAACTCCGACGTCACAATCTAATCCCTAGCCATGGCCCACGATCACGCACACCGCGACTTTATTTGCCGCGACTGCGGCGCTCTTGTCACGTGCCTCTCGTGTCTGGAAATTCACGCCGCACAGCTGCCGCATGGTCCCGCTTTTACCGCAGACCGCTACAACCTACAGCCGCCCGCTCAACCGCCAGTCTTTGAAACCATCGGCGTAACGAACGAATTTGAAACCGTTGGACCAGGCACAGTCGAAACCAATCAACAGATACCGGCGATTACTGTGTGCGAAACGCAACAGTCACTTTTTGCTTAAGAGAAAAAACAACCAATGAGCGACTCATCAAACCAATTCAACTTTTCTCAAGCCCTCGACACGGCCGTAAGAACCCCCGGCGCCATCATGGAAGCGTACTCGGCGTTTCATAACTTTTCGATCGGAAACCAACTGCTCGCGTTGATTCAATGCCATGCCCGCGGATTGAGCCCGGGACCCATAAAGACTTTTAAGGGTTGGCAAGCGCACGGACGTTTCGTCAAGAAAGGTGAACGAGCGCTGATCTTGTGCATGCCGATCACTTTCAAACATAAGTCGGTCGAGACGGGAGCAGGCGAACTTGACTCAGACGACGCCTTCACAACCTCCTTCGTATACAAACCCCGCTGGTTTGTCATATCACAGACAGACGGCGAAGAATTTGAACTACCAACACTTCCCACATGGAACGCAGAAACGGCCCTGAAGAATCTCAACATAACGCAGATTCCATTTATAGACACCGACGGCAATTCACAAGGTTACGCTCGCTTAAGGGAGATCGCTATTAATCCTGTCGCCCAGGTGCCGCACAAGACATTCTTCCATGAGACTGCGCACGTCGAGATTGGCCATACAGCCGAAGCAGATTTCAATGACAGTGAAAGAATTCCCAGAAACCTCCGCGAAGTCGAAGCGGAAGCGGTCGCCCTGCTCTGCTGCGAAGCTCTAAACTTGGACGGAGCCAAGTACTGCCGCGGATATATTCAAGGCTGGCTCAACGGCGACTCAATTCCAGAATCAAGCGCTAAAAAGATTTTCGGCGCCGCCGAACGGATTCTAAAGGCTGGCCGGCCTCAGTCAAAGGAATCCGGCGAATACGTAAACTAAGCGGTCTGCATCTAGATAACCCTATGGCATACACAAAACTCGCAGTCAAACGAGATCCAGTCGCTCCCGTCGGGCAACCAGCCGAAATGCACGTTGATTGTCCGTGCGGCTACCAGGTTCCAATTACGTCAAACGACAACCATTGCGATTGTGGAGCTGTCTACGATAGGAGCGGCTGGGTTAAACGCTCGTCTCGCGCCAGCCGAATGGAGACTGCACCCCGTTATACCCCTTCGGTCTTAAATCCCTTTTGAATATGCAACGCACGTCTCCGCTCATTAAACGATTTCTGTCTTACCTTGAAGTCGAGCGAGGACTGTCACGCAATACCCTCCTTGCTTACGCCGCCGATCTTCTCCGTTTGCAAAACTGGGCCTCCGAAAAGAAACAGATCTTGCGCGGCCTGACCGCTCGAGACATTGAACGCCATCTTGGTGACCTCAATCGCGAAGGTCTTGACGCTCGATCGATAGCCCGAAGTCTCAGCACTATTAGAAGTCTCTACAACTTTCTCTTTCTTGAAAACGAGGTGGACTCTAATCCGACCATCGAAGTCGCAACGCGGACGAATACGAGGACCCTCCCTCGCGTTCTTACAGAGGAACAGGTTTCGCTCCTACTAAGCCAGCCCGACACTTCGACAGATCTTGGACTCCGCGATCGCGCGCTTCTCGAGCTCCTGTACGCAACGGGAGTACGCATAACGGAAGCCATAACCCTCCGTCACCGCGATCTTAATCTGAACTCCCGATTCCTCCTTTGCCACGGTAAGGGCAACCGAGAACGCCAAGTCCCGATCACGCGCCAAGCTATCGAATGGATCGAGAAGTACAGCGCGACTAAAACTCTTGGCCTGCGCTCGATCAACGCCACGCTTTTTCTCAACCAGCAAAAGCCCCTTACTCGCCAATACGCCTGGACAGTAATTAACCATTACGCGCTCGCCGCAAATCTTATCGATGTTACTCCCCACACCCTGCGCCACTGTTTCGCCACGCATCTACTCGAGAACGGAGCCAGCACGCCCTTTGTGCAGCGCCTACTTGGCCACCAAAGCATTTTGACCACCGAAATATATACGCGCGTCAGTCAACTTTACTTGCGCCGGTCTTATGACAAACACCACCCTCTCGCGCGCTGTGGGTTCGATCATAAAATGAGATTGATGGAGCATAAAGTGAGATTAGTGGAATCATAAAGTGAGATTTGGTGGAGCATAAAATGAGATTGGTAGCAGGACATCAAGTGACAAACTAAAGACGCTCTTGAAGTGATGGCTCTCGCCAACGTATGCGTCTTTCAAGTCATTTGCGGCAGTCCTTCTACCGCTAACTTTCTCCCTCATAACGGCTTCTCTTGTCCGCGTAAACCAACCAAATAACTATACGAGTTACTGTTAAAAGATGACCTAACGAGCAATTGAAGCCGTGCCAATAATTCCGCCGCTTACCGCAGCGAAGCAATGTGACACTCTAAGACATAACTATGTAGCTTAGACGCGCAATCCCAATTCATTCCCTCCTCTCGACATGAGGAAGTGGGGTTAAGATGGTGGCGGTACGTGTTGATACGAAGCCCGCCTGAGCGATCCTTTGACAACCGCTAGGCCCGTAAATACTGGCTCGTATCGTTTGGTAAGACTAGGTGATGCCGTCTCCAATGTTCTTAAAATAGTTTGTCAACAAATTGAGAAATCCGATGTCAAGCGCGAGTCCATTAAGAGTCCAATAACAGTGCCTGTGAGTCTCTAGAGTGCGATAGAGTGCTATCCATGCCGCGAAGTTCCGTTGAATTACAATAGGTCGCTTCTCTTTCACGGCGGCGACACGGGTTCGACTCCCGTACGGGACGCCAACATTTTTGAGAACTTGGACGATTCGACCCGTTCCGCCGCACGTCCAGCAACGTCCACTAGCTGAGCGCCCCCGGGATTCATTCGGTTTCCGTTCGTAGAAGCGAATGAAATAACCAAAGAGCGACCGCTACGGGATGGGCGCACTTCCTGCTTGTAACGGGTTGCTCAGCCTAAAGAGCCGCCGCGATCAGCGCGCGATCCGATCATTCTATCGTTATCGCCCAATTTCCGGTTGTCCCTCTGCGGAATTCGACCTTGTTCGTGTCGGTGTTCGTAAACACAATCTCCTTGAACGGTCCGTTTGCCGGAAGAGCGTTGACAGTGTGCGATCCTCCATCCGCTTTCGCGGAAGGGGGAAGCGCAACCGTGATCATCTGACCACCGCCGCTAACGATAATGGGTCTGTCGTCTCCTGATGCCATTTTAGTTTTCCTTTCAAGTTTGGGGTTTAAGTAACAAGTCGAGTTGCTTAATAGAGCGCTGAACGTCTTGCCTGGACAGATAACCGCGGTAAGCTTCGGCGCCCCACTCCTGTTCAAGATTTGTAAGGCGGGCCTTCGCTTCCGAGGCATATTCGCGCATCACTGTTTCCTTGCCGAGTCGCTGACTGGCTCGCGCGGCAATCAACCATGCGCGCCACTCCGAGTCTTTCTGCCCAAAGCGTGCAAAGCTCTCTTGTGCCCGCAGTGCGGTTTGTAATGCTGGTTGCGCTTCGCCGCCATCAAGCATCACCTCAGCGGACACGAGCAACACATCCGAGACCAGATTTGGGTCACCAGTGTGCGTGGCCATGTCAACCGCTGCTTCACACCAACGCATGCCTGCACGGGGCGCGCCGGAACGCGACTGAGCCAATCCAAGCACATATCTTGCTTGAATGGCTGTGAACTTGTATTGGGCGCCGGCTAAATTCAGGGCTTGATGACTCTTCACCCCAGCTTGCTGATTATGGAACTCACTCAATTCCATAAGAGCCTCGATTATGCGGATCCTCGCCAACAAAAGTTTGTTAGTTCCGTTAGGCGTCTCGGCAATGGAAGAGGCTTCATGGAGCGCCGCCCGGGCCTCTTCATAATGACCTATTTTCCACAGGACTCGCGCGCGATACATTGCGGAAAACCCAACGTACTCTTTGGCATTCAGTGAGCTGTTAATCTTATGACTTTCGTCGAAGTGGCGGAGAGCCTCAGGGTATTGCTCTTGATCAGAGAGCACACTGCCGATCTCCTCATGTGTAAGCGCCACCTGTGACTGATCGCCCAGTTGTTCTCCGAGTTGAAGCTGTTCGTTGAATGCCTTAAGCGCGGCATCGTAATCGCCCTTGTCGCGAAGGGCGCGTCCGCGCAAAGTCAGAGCTGTCGAAAGCCACTTGCGATAGCCTCCGTGTTGATAGAAGGGCAGGGCTTGATCGATGTAACGCAACCCTTCATCCGTCTTGTGCTCTGAGATGCGCAGACTGCCAAGCTGCAGTCGCGCCCAGGCTTCGTTTAGACGCAATTTGTCCCTTTGCGCAAGCTCAAGTGCGCGCTGGTAATACTTTTCAGCATTGTTGTAGTCACCGCGCAAGAGAAACGAATTGCCCAACCAAATGAGCCCGCTTGCGGACTGGTTCTCGATACCGTTGGTCTGTGCCAACGCTATTGCTTCAGTGGCTTGCTGCTCCGCTTGCACGGTATGACCTTCGATGGCAGAGACACTGCTCAGGGCTAGCAGCGCTCTGATCTGCTGGTACTGGTTCTTCGTGGCTTTCGTTAGTTGCAGCGCCTTTTCCAACTCTGCCCGCGCTGCTGGGGGTTTGTCTTGGTTCAGGAATAGAAAGCCGCGCTGGTAGAACACTTCCGCCACCCCTTCAAGGTTGCTTTGGGCTTGATACAACGCTTCGGCTTTTTGATACGCCTCAATGGCGCAAGTAAAGTCTTGTTGCTGACCACAGAGAATACCTAACCGTAGCAAGCCGGCCGCGTCTTGCGGGGCGAGCTTGGTTGCCGCCAGATAGTTTTCCCTGGCCTCCTTTAGCTGGTCATTCTTTTCGTACGCGCGCCCCAAATCAACGTACACACGTGCCTTGTCTTTGTCCGGTGCCTGTTGCGCAATCTGCCGGTAACTCTCGATCGCCGGCGCAAAATCGCGCAAGACAGTTTTGGTGACCGCTTGCAGATAGAGTGTGTCCAATGGCTGCATACGGAGCTCGTTCGCGAGCGACTCGGCGCGAATGATTTGGTCCTTTGCTTTGTCGGTGTAATCAAGCTCGGCGTACGCTTCGGCCAGTCTGGCATGCGCCAGAGCAAACTTATCATCCGTTTGGATCGCCTGCTCCAGCGCTTTGCTTGCCTTATAGTATGTACCCTCGCGCAGAGCCGTGGTGCCCTCTTCGTACCAATGCATGGCTTCGCGTGAAGGGCGCGGTATCGTCGGCGAGGGCCAGGAAAGCCACACAAGAATAACGATCGCTACACCAACAGACGGGATAGAAACAGCCGGCCGCCGCAACGTGCGGGTGAGGGTTATCAGCCTCGAGACCGTCCGCGTGTCGACGTTGCGTGGTAGGGGTTTGGTTTGTAGTTGGTCCTGAGTTTGCAGCGTTTCATAGATCCCACGAAGGTCTCCGAGGAGATCATTAGCTGATTGATAGCGCGCGCCGCGTTCTTTCGCGAGCGCTTTAAGGATTGCAATGTCCAACTCCGGCGGCACGTGTGGATTAAACTGCGATGGCGGCGGTGGCTGCAGGTAACGGACTTGCGCCAAAATCTTCTCATCCGTATCCCCCGAAAACGGTCGCCTGCCACTAAGGCACTCGTACAGAATCACACCAACCGCGAACAGATCGCACCGCGCATCGATCGCAGCGCCGCATGCCTGCTCGGGTGACATGTAAGGAGGCGTGCCTGCGCGCAATCCGGGCCTTGACAGCAAGCTCGACCGCTTATCAGTGTTGCTTCGGTCTATTGTTCCGCCGACGACCTTCACCAGTCCGAAGTCCAGCACCTTTACTTGTCCACGCGTATTGATCATTACGTTTCGCGGCTTAATGTCTCGATGAACTATTCCATGAGAGTGCGCCTCGGCGAGTGCCTCGACAATCTGCATACCCACATCCAACGCTTCTCGAAGATCCAGTGGTTTGTCCTTGATTCTGTCGGCCAGAGTCTTCCCGTCGACATACTGCATCACGATGAAGCTGCGATTGGCTTCTTCCTTGACCTTGTAGACTCTACAAATGTTCGGGTGATCGAGCTGGGCCGTGGCTTTCGCTTCCAGAATCAGACGTCGCTTGGCCAGTTCGTCCGCCTCCAGGTACGAAGGCAAAAACTTTATTGCCACTTTGGAATCCAGATTGGTATCTTCCGCCAGATAGACCTCGCCCATTCCTCCCGCGCCAAGCTGCGCTTCAATTCGGTACCGACCAAGAACCAGTTCCCCGACGGGGCCAGCCTCATCCTCACTTAGCAGGTCGGCCGCTTCCTCCAAAGCAGGCACTTCGAGAAAGCTTTGGGCCATTTCTTGAAAGCTAATCAAAGATTCAACTTCCTGGCGCAGATCTTCGTCGCCCGTGCAGAATTCATCCAGCAAAGCAGTTCGCTCAGCCGCGCCAATGTCAACAACCCTCTGCAAGAGGTTATCGATTTGCTGCCAGCGTTCAGGCGTCATCTTCGTGCCTACAACTGTTAAGGCGGGATTTTTCGTTATTTCACATCAACGGATTGGATCAATTCTCTCAGACCTTCGGGTTGATGGCCTTCAGTAGCCATAGCTTGGCACTCTCCCAGTCGCGGCTGACCGTCGCGGTCGATATTTCGAGAGCCTCAGCGGTTTCTTCGTCCTTCATGCCGCCAAAGTATTTCATTACAACTACCCGGCTCTTGCGCGGATCGATCGCTTCTAATTCGCTCAAAGCCTCATCGAGCGCGACGAGATCCGTAGGTCGCTTCTGAGTTACCAGCGCTGCCTGGTCAAGATCTACCAGGTCGACTTTGCGCTTTCGGGCATTCCGTATGCGCGCGTGATCTACCAGAATGCGACGCATTGCCTGCGCAGCCACAGCATAAAAGTGGGTCCGATTCTGCCAACGCATCCCTTTGTGATCAACGAGTCGAATGTATGCGTCATTAAGTAGATCAGATGTCTGCATTGTATGGCCGGCACGCTCGCGGCGCATATATTGGTGGGCCATCCGGCGCATTTCGTCATAGACCAGAGGCATCAACCTGTCCAGTGCAGTCTCGTCACCTTCGCGCCACTCGATGAGCAGTTGGGTAATTGAGTTTGGAGAGGGCGTCATTACGGAACCCTTCACCGCGAAAGGCCGATAGCAGGACGACCGGATTCTATCACGCCTTACGCCGGAATTTCCTTGAGATTAATATTCGCGAAATCCTTCGTCAGGCGTGATGGAGACCAGCGCCGAATTCCGCCTTATTGAATGGAGGATGAAAAAGGATGAGAGGCCGGCCGTGGTTCGGTAATCTCGCCGGCAGGATTGGAATCGTTATAGAGTCCCCGCGCATCCAGGTTGTTCTCCTCCTATGCACTAACAGGCTTGGACAGGAATATTTAATTTAAAAGAAAGAGAGATAATCATGGCTACAGATGTCAAACTAGATCAGGTTGACGGAGGTTTTTTGGTACTGGAAGGGCGCGTCGTGAAGGCGACTGCTGCTGACTTCATGCTCGACTCCCCCGCACGACGGATAAGACCCACTCCTTTCCGACGAGCGCTGGTCCACAATCAAAGCGACGGTTTGACCGTCAACTTCAATGGGGACTACCCAGGCGGCATCACGCTAAACGGCGTAGCCGAAATTATCCCTCACTTTGACCCGGGGACGGGGATAGCCAAGAAGCCGTTGAGCTCAGGTGCTCTCGTGGTCCGAGGAGACATCTCCTTTGAGACGCCAACGCACGTAGTTGTTGTAGGTGCTCCAGGCGGCGATCCCGGAGGCAAGACTTTGTCTCTGAACGCGGAGCTCGAGAAGCTCCAGAAACAGATTTCCACGCTCCAAGCCAAGGTTGCGGCCCTGGAAGCTAAGAAATGAAAGAGGAGGTCCATCATGACACTTAGCCTTCGTTCTCTTCTTCCGCCGGACATCAGTTCGCTCCGGGGTCTGGCGTCGATTACCAAGGTTTCCGATGTAAGCTTTCGCCGACAGGCGGGCAGGATCCTGATTGTTCGTCATCACGAACGGTTAGGTGGATTGAAAGGCCGTATTGGATTCTCGATGGGCGACCTGCAACCTGCCGGTGTCGGCGGCGATGGCTTCAGCAAGCCATATTCGGGCGGCAAGATCGAGTTGCTCGACTTCCAGACCGGCCCGCAGGGTCTTGAAGAGTTCCGGGCTGAGGTAAAATTTGTGGGCTACCGTGTGGCAGACACGAATGATGCCAGCGCCGATGAACCGTATTTCCTCATCGGCGTCACGGGCGCAAATGCGGAGACCAATGTCAGCATGCGCACAAATGTAGTTGAAGGGCAGGAGATCAAAGCAGACAACAACGTTGTCCTACATCAAATGATTACAACGGAGGCTAAGCCACCGTTTGTGTTGTCCGTTACGGGAATGGATCACGACAGTGGAAGTCCAGACGAGGCTGCTGCTAAGGTCACGAAATCGCTCAACGACTTCTCCGCTAAGCTAACGCTCGCGCTACCTCTTCTCGGAGTGGACCCGACCATTGGCGCTTATGTTCAGTCTTTTCTGAATCTTTTCGGGGGCACTGCTGGCGATATTATCTCAGGGTTACTCGGCATGGGTGACGACCGTGTCGGCGATAACTCGTTGCAGTTCTTCGATTACGATGCGGCACAGAAAGAATGGCGTACACCCAAAGCGCTCATTCATGCTGATTTCGATCAGCCGCATAATGTGGAACTCAGTCTGAACAATGGTGAAGGCGGGGGTTACATCGCATTCTTCGATGTTCGGCTTTTCAAAGTGTCGAAGGTTCTGGTTCCTGGGCCGTAGACCCTATCGTTGCATAAATTGTATGCGGAAGTGCTCTATAGGCAGCCTGCGAGGTGCCGACTGGATTTCCCTCCTCAAGCCGTGGCTTTTGGAAGTGGTCCGCCGCCACTCTGATTCATCGGCAATCAGGTTTCTCAGCTACAACACCTTCCTGACGGAAGCGCATATCAAGCTGCCGAGCCCGTTTCCCGATGGGCTCTTGGAAGAACCGTCCCCCAAACGCGGGCATCCCGGGTGACCGGCGGTGGGTGAATCTCAGAATGAAAGGCTACCGATGGATATCCGAGCGTCTGCACCGCATCCACATATGCGCCCAACGGCTCCGGCGTCGCCGGCAGGCTCAATACCAAGTTAATTCAACCGGTGCTCGGCGTGGTTGGCCGAGAGCCTTCACGGGTTAATCTCAACGAACCAGGCCGACCTGGCACGATCCGCGTGATAGGAGAATAGAACATTTCGCATTAATCCCGTCAGTTGTTTTGGGAGTACTTCCCTCTACGCTTCTGACGTCGCCGGGAATAGCGAATGATGCAGAGGGGGACATCGACACAGAGACCGAAGTACTCGATGCATTGCAACTGTATCCCTGGCTGATATCCGATAAGACAGAGGAGAAACTTCACTATGTCCATGCCTATCGCCATCGAGGATTTCATGAGCCTGGTACGGACCGATGACCGAAACCGACCGTTGCGCGAAATTCTGAATCTCCCGCGGACAACTCTCCATATGTGAGAGGTCTACGCCGGGATGGGCTGGATTATGTCGACCGCCTGTTAACTCGCTGAGAGTCGGGTTATCCCTAAATCCTCTCCAACTCATGATAGGAACCAACTCTAATTTCCGCCTTAGTGTATGAGAGCAGCAAAGCGAGATGGCCAGTAACCCGCAGGCCTGGAGAGTGAAAAACGGCTGTCGGGTTTCGTAAAACATCGGCACAAAAGGAGAGCAGATCATGTCATTACTAAACGTAGTTGTAGACTTATCTCATCACAACAACGTCAACAGTTTTCAGGCGGCTAAGGATTCAGGAATCCTCGGCATCATCCACAAGGCGACTCAAGGTACGAATTTCGTCGATCCTAATTACGACGAACGCCGCCCTCAAGCGCTGTCTGTCGGCCTCTTCTGGGGCGCCTATCATTTCGGCATCGGCGGCGATGTCGAAGGGCAGGTGAACCATTTCCTGGACACTGTGAATCCCGATCCGAAAACTCTGCTCGTACTCGATTTCGAACCGAATACGCAAGGCCCAACGATGACGCTGGCGGAGGCTGAGTCGTTTGTGCAAGAAGTGAACGAGCGAACGGGACGGTTTCCCGGCCTCTATTCCGGGCAGGCCTTTATCAATGAGCAGCTCGGCAACAATAGCAATACCGTTTTGAAAAACTGCTTTCTGTGGATTGCCAGGTTTTCATCGCAGTTGCCCAAAGTTCCGCCGGCTTTCCAGACCTTCACCTTGTTTCAGTATACGGACGGCGCTGCTGGACCGCAGCCACATCAAGTGCCGGGCATCGGCCGTTGCGATCGAAACAAATTCAACGGTGATGAAGCCGGTCTGCGAGGACTTTGGGGACAGGATCAGTAGAGACCTGTTGACATATGTTTCTACTTAATGTGAGCTCTGAAGTGGCTGCGAACCAATCTCTGTCCTCATTGGTGGTGAAAAAGATTGGCCACGCCCCAGCCCCTGATCGGTAACATGGCTGGGACCACTCCTCCGCTCTCGTTGGTCAGGTTCGCAGTACCTGAGCACATGGCTGGGATGGCCAGTGGCATGGCTGGTTCCGGGTTCTATAAGAAAAGAATTTTCGAACGACGTTATTTCGCGTCCGTGGGGGCAATTCTTCATGATCGCGACCACCCCACGCGCGTCCATTAAACGTCCAATAAGAGTTCCCGTGAGTCCTTGAAGTGCGGTAGTGTGCTATCCATGCCGCTAAGTTCCGTTGAATTACAGTGAATCGCTTCTCTTTCACGGCGGCGACACGGGTTCGACTCGCGTACGGGACGCCAATCAAACTCTACTCCCACCGAAAGACAGGTTCAAGAACTATTGAATACTGGTTTGATTCGTAATGCTTCTAGTCAACCCCAATAGCTCAAGCCCAAAAGTCCCGTCAAAATTGCCTTGAAGAGTGCGTGGTTTGGAAAATCTCATGTTATGGTCGAAATCTGTAGGAACTAATCATTTTATGCGCGACTCTTTTCTCACTTAATGATCGAACCACGCCTGTAAGTTATTGATTCTGCTATGAGGCAGTTTCACTTAATGATCGAACCCGCACGCGCGCGCACGCGTTGCGCCGCGCGATAACGATCACTTGTCAAATACAAGCGGCCAGTAACTTAGGTTCAGCAGAGTTCTGGTAAACCAAAACGTCTACAGCATTTTCAGCTTTCACACCATGACAAATAACCAACCGCCCCTTTCTTCCGATCGTGCTTCCACCCTCAGCGTCCTCGTTAATCACGATCGCATTCGTTCCAGCATTAAACGGATGTTTCGTAACCGCATCGATGAGTCGCTCGCAGAATTGCTCCAGAATTCGCAGAGGAGTGGATCCACAGCCGTCGACATAACAACCTCAGACGACGGCTTCACAGTCCAGGATAACGGCCATGGATTACTGAATGGGATTGACGGCTTCCACACCTTGCTCAAACTCGCCGAGTCTCACTTCGACAACGAAACGATCGAAGATCAAGACCCGATGGGCGTCGGCATCGTCAGTTTGCTAACGCACGATCAGATCACTGAAGTCACCTTCAGCTCCGGATGCTTGGAACTAAACATTGATACAAAACTCTGGTGGAGCGAGCCTGATTACTATTCGGTATGGTTTGAACGAATCGTCACGCTCGACCAGCCGGTAGCAGGCCTCCGCATTGCCGTCTCATGTTCGCCGGAACTCGTTAAGGCCCTTCAAAGCTCGCTAACCCCAAAAGATCAGATTTACAGCTTCACCGATCACATCTATCAAAGTGCCAGCCCCGCCCAAGGCTACGAAGGCATCCTCGCCGTAACCCTCAACTCTCAGAAAGTCAGAACGTCACTGCCAGCATGGGCCCGACTGAGCGACCGATTAATTTCAACGACCTACAAAGGCAACAAACTCGAAATCGGCTACAATGAGACAGCCCTCCGCTCGAGCATACTTTGGTACGGTCAACTCATACTTCAACGAGGACTCGGAAATTACTTTGATTTCCACCTGCAGGTGACGACCGGACGCCCGGTAAACCCACTCTCTCCATCGCGCGCAGGTATCATCCAGGATGCCGCCTACAATGAGTTGCTCGCCTTCATCAAATCCGAAATCTTCGCCTTCATCTTCAACCCGAAAAATCGCTCGCGCATCAAGGCCGCCCACGTTGAGGCTTGCTACAAACTCGACGCCGCGTATTCACTCGCCAACTGTCCTTACATCGTCGCCGAGTCCATCCAGACAAGCGAAAATCCGAACTCTCTCGAAGACTTTAATTCAACGTCGGACTACGATTTTAACAACCGCAGCATTAGCGAAATCTTTTCATACGATGAGCTACCGCTTTTGTTAAGCGAACAAGTGTCCGTTCATCTCACCCAAGGCGCTATCGACGCAGAGTACGGTCTACGCTCATTCCTCGCCGAGACCGGCCCCGTTTATATATTGAGACAAGGTGACGAAAATCGAGTTTCAATTGGAACGCTATGCTGGAAACCCGAAGGCGAGCCCCAACACGATTGGTTCTATCAGCCAGGCCAGTACGGCATCTCATACGACGACGCGCCGCCCGAAGAATGGCTTCAAATCACAAAAGGACCTGTTTTTACTTTTAACGATCCAAGTAGTTACGACGCCGGCGAGGTCGATTTCATTGTCGGCACTGCCGACAACCCCATAGACTTTCTCCACAAGCACGTCTGGTCCGCATTCAGCCCCGACGACGAACGAGATTACGATCCGCAACAGGAGTCGTATCAAAACTCAATCGACGATCTTATCCGCTCTATCATCGGCAATTGTGTCCCGCGCGACTTCACCCTCTATCAAATCAGCCGGTTCTTCAAAGACCCAACAGCACCGATCATCTCCATAACCTACCGCTACAAAGTCGCCGGCAAATTCGTTAACCCACGAAGAGGCTACAAACCAGAGGCGAAACAGTCCGGCACAATGAGCCCCGCGGAAATCACCGTCAAGTCGGCGACCGGAGAAAAAGTTCGGCTCAAACTTTACTGAGCACCGGGTCCCCCCCATAGAGCATGACAATGAGCCCGACGATTCAACTAAGCCTCTACGACCTCCAGCCTCTGGCCCAACCTATCCACGTCCCGACCGTCTCCGACAAACATCCATGGGAGATGTCTGAAGAGGAATATGAAGTCTACGAAGACACGATCCTCTACCACAACCGTCCAAGCGTTTCCGGCCGAGATAATCCCTTTCAGGAATTTCTAACAGGCCAGGAAGCCGACGTCTTCCTCGCGCTTAAAGCCGGCGAAACCGTACCACCCGAAGTCCTCGCCAGGTTCGAAGAATTAAAGGAATGGCACGAGACCGGATCGTCACCCATCATTCGCGAAAATGAGGAACGCGTTCGCAAACGACAGGAAGAAATCGCAAACCGCCCGGCCATCGGCACCGAAGAAATCCATCAGGAAGAAGACCGTGCCGACCGGCGAGTTATTTACGTAGAACCTGGACGGCTTGAACATTCTTACGAAGAAGGCCGGAAGAAGGGAGACATCGATGCTTCCTACTCAGGAGATATGATCTCAAACCCAAGGAGCACCGTGCGAAAGCCTTTCCACTTCGAAAACGGTCGCTATGTTTCCACCGGCACCGGTCCGCTCCCTGATAGCGCATCCGCTTACCAATTAGTGCCTTCTGCAAGCTTCAGCGGCGAGCCATTGACCTATGCCGACAAAGTGAATAACAACCCCAAAGACGCCCATTGCAAATACTCTGGGGATACCGCGCGCAACGACCCTCTGGGCTTCTATCACGGAATGCAAGTCATAAGCGCCGGCAAACCGCACGTGCTCGTTGGCCCACCAATCATCTTCAGACCTGGAAAAGCAGGGACCTCTCCAGCCGGCGAACTCTTCAAATCACAGACCAATTAAATACATGCAACGCGTCGTTCACTTGCCTGAGAACCGCACGGTGACTTTGGGCGCTTATGTCGCCGCCTGGAAGACAGTGCTTGCGGCGCCCGAAGACTCAACCTTTCAAAACGGCTTCAATTGGTATCCAGAATCACGAAAGGAAGTTCTGCGCGAATTTCGCCGCGGACTGCATGATCGCATCAACCGCCGAATTGACGGCTTTCCTGGGACACTAAAGCCCCGTGCAACTCACGGCCGTAAATTTGAACACGAGTGGCAAATCGAAACGTATCGAGCTTCCCGCCAACTCAACCATCCTCGATTGATAATAGATTGGCTACCACCCTGGCTGCACTCTCGATTCAAACACCGGCTCCGATCAGCAATGGTTGACTGAGTTGGAAAGAAGCGGCCCGCACTATAAACACCATGGCCAAACCAACTCGCAAACGCCGGCAACCGACTCAGAAGCCTTTTATCGTCGGAGTTGCAAACGATCTCTCCGAATACGCTTCCGTCCGCGTATTCGCCGAAAGCGCAAGCGACGCCGAAGACACTATCAGCGAGATGCTCCACCGAGGCGAGCTTACAATGCTCGAGTTTGAACGCGGAGACGATCGCGAAGGTCCTTACACCTGCGACGTGCGCGAAGAAGAGAGCGACGATCAAGTTGAAATCACAATCAAAGACGGCCAGATCATCCAACCAAAACCGCAAGCCTTCAAACTCCAATGCCCGCACTGCGGATACGATGGCAAAGAACCATCCGAACACGGCGGCACATTTCGGCTTCTGAGCGACACGACCATCTGGCGCGAAATTGTACGAGTCCGGCCGGCAAAGAAAGCCCAGCCGCGAACGCTAATCGTGGAAGGCCTCTCCGACAAGTATGACGAAGATCCGGAAAAGAACGACCGGCTCGAATGCCGCGCTTGTCTCAAGGAATTCGACCTCCCTAAAGACCTTTCCGTGGACTACATCTAAAAACAGAAACGCGCTGCATGGTTCTTTTCACCGATGCAGCGCATATCTATTTCCCTATCGAGGGAAAGCAGTCCTCGCTGGCCACGCAAGCACCGCCGTCTTTCTATTCCGAAACTTCGGCTGGCCGACAACCAGGGAATCAAGCGGTCAATAACCGGCGCCATGTCACACAAAATGCTTTCGCTCACCTTTCCTCTAATTCTTCTCGCCCTCAGTCTGTCCCTCGCAACATCGAATACCGCAGCACAATCCCGCCCGAGGCAAGTCTACCCGCAGCGATCAGATCCATCTGCCACCAGGCCCCGCAGAGCAAAGCCTGCCAAAACTGGGAGCCCCGTTAAGCAAATCGCCGAACCTTACGTGGACCGCCTAGACAAGCTTCTCACAGATTACCTGCGCGCGATTCAAACCCCGAAATAGATCCAAACAGGTTCGCACCATGAATGTCTTTCCACGGTTTTCAACCACCAAGATCGGCCGTAACAAGGATGCCCCACGAGTCTGGCTCGAAGGCCTCTACCTTCTGAGAGCAGGCTTCGTTCCGGCCCATCGAATCCAGGTTCACTTCTCAAAACAGCGAGTTGAAATAACTCTCGCCCCAGAAGGCACTCGCGTAGTTTCAAGCAAAACCCGTCATAACCAATCCATCCCCGTTCTTGATCTCAATACCTCAGCTCTTACCGATAGTTTCGGTCCAATCACAAGCCTCCAGGTTCAGATAAGCGAGGGCGCTATCGTTCTGACTCCCACGCAGACCGAACGATTACGAGCTACTCGCTGCCGCAACGGTAAAGAAGGCAGCCTCTTCGCCGGAGGCGGCTTGTTAACTGAAGCTGCAAGACTCGCTGGTTACCAACCAGCATTCGCCGTCGAAATAAACGAACAGTACGCCAAGGTCTTCGAAGAAAACCACCACGAGGCTAGAATGTTCAACCTCAGCATAGAAGACGTACCCGTCGAGATGCTGCCGGCCGTTGAACTTCTTTCCATCGGATTACCTTGCGAACCGTTCAGCATGGCAAGACGAGGAGTTGAAAAAGGAACAGGAAAGAAACGCAACAAGACACTTCCTCCGGAGGCCCATCCCCTTGGAGATCTGACCGTGTGGGCAGCATTGGTTATTAGAGCGCTAAATCCCGCCACCGTCGTAATCGAAGAAGCACCAGGCTATCTTAACAGCGGCGCCGGATTCATGATGAGACTCTTTCTCGAACGAGCCGGCTATACCGTCGACGCACGCGTAATTGATCCTCGTGAATACGGTGAAATAACCGCCCGAGTTCGTACAGTAATCGTCGCCCACTCAGGATCAGACTTCCGATGGCCAGAGCCCGCTCCAGACACCCGCACCTTCGCTGAAATCAGAGACGACGAATCACTTCTCGAAGATCGCTACTTCACGTCAGAAACAAAACCGTGGCTTACGAATCACTGGGCCAACCAGACCGCTAAAGGAAATGGGTTCACATCAACCCAACTCGATGATCAAAGCACTTCAGTTCCCTGTCTGTCCAAGCGCTATTTTGCCGGACAAGGGACCGGGGCAGTCGTCAAAGACAGATCTAAGAGCGCGACATGGCGTTGGCTGACTCTCCGCGAAGCTCGTAAGTTGCATGGAATCCCCAGCGCATATCGCCTGTCGGCTGAGTCCGAATCAACGACTCTCGCCGGCGAAATTATCGGACAGGGAGTTATCGTTACCTTCTTTCAAAAGATTATCGCCGCGACTCGAAACCTTGGAACCAAGCGGCTTTGCCTTATAAATGCTGATTTATGCGAAAAGTGATCGTTCTGCCTCAGAAGTCAGTCTGAATCTAACTGGATTGCGAACACGGGATTAGCCTAAACTACGGGAAGCGAGCGGTCGCTTCCCGCTCACAATCTTCTCATCACTATGATCAGTACAGGTTGCTTTGTCTCTTACTCGCGAAAGGACGCCGCCCTGGTGCGTAAGATTTGTCTGGCGCTCACTAAGGACGGCAAAGAGTTGTGGGCTGACTGGGAAGACATTCTGCCCACTGCTAAGTGGCGGGAAGAGATCCACTCCGGCATTGAGGCCGCTCACACCTTTCTATTCTTCATCAGCCCCGACTCAGTAACTTCCGAAACGTGCCTCAAGGAGCTCTCGATCGCGGTTGAGCTCAAGAAGCGGCTCGTACGGGTGGAGTGCAGCGACGTGAAATCAGAGCTAGTTCCGGCGGCTTTGCAGCCCTTGCAGTGGATCGGCTTTCGCGAAACGGATCCCTTTGATCAGTCGCTGCGATCGCTGCAGAAAATAATCAACAGCGATTTAGACTCGTTGCGATTGGAGCGAGAGATTGCGCTACGTGCCAGCGATTGGCGGGAGCGGCGACATGATCCAAGTCTGCTGTTGCTCGGCAGTGAGTTAACCAGAGCCCAGACTTGGCTCAAGGAACAGACTAGCGATGCGGCGGATGAGCTTAGTCTCCATGCTGAATACATTAGTGCGTCGGCGCAAGCTGCAAACGAGCGACGATCTTCTCAACTTGCCGACCTTTCGTTCCAGCTACGTGACGAAAAACATGATTTGGCTCTGCTGTTAAGCGTTGAGGCCATGCGGGCCTCGGAAACTGTAGCAGCAAAACGCAGCCTGTTTGCGGCAGTGCATGACCATCCACACCTTCTGACCTGGCTGCGGGGCGATCAAGTGCCGTTGACCGCGGTGGCCTTCAGTCCGGATGGCGCCTCAGTTGCCGCCGCCACTGCGAAGGGGAGAGTCCAACTCTGGGACATGGCCACGCGCAAACAGTTCGCGTCGTTGCTGTGTCGTCGCACACAGAGGCCCCTGGACACGCTCGAGGAAGAGGTACACAGTCTTGCCTTTAGTGCAGACGGTAAACTCCTGGCGGCCGCCATATTCTCCGGCGTCATTATCTGGGAACTCAAAGAGCACAACCAGATTGGACCACTGATCGAAACGAGCAATCGTCCGACTACTAGTGTCGCCTTTAGCCCTGACGGCAGTTTGCTGGCAATGGCCACGAGGAAACAGATCTTTTTGCTAACCCTGAAGTCATTTCAGGATTCAGAGGAAGGATATATCTTCCCCCCTGACGCACACGGTAAGCCCCTTGAAGGTCACACGGATGGCGTGACCTGCGTTGTTTTCAGTCCTGACGGAAAATTATTAGCGTCAAGCAGTCGTGATCACACGATCCGGCTGTGGGATATCTCAAAGCGCGAAACAATTGGAGAACCGTTAGCTCGTCATTATGCCGAGGTGACAGCGGTCGCTTTTCATCCAGGAGGAGCTCTTTTGGCTTCCGGAAGTTTAGATGGAACTGTCATCGTCTGGGACGTTGCGACGGGCCAACCTCAGGGACGCCCTTTGCTTCACGATGCGAAGGGAATAACCAGTGTCGCCTTCAGCAGCGACGGACAGATGTTGGCGTCCGCAGCGCTCAACAAAACGATCGCACTCTGGGACGTGAGTAGCCAGCGTCAAATAACTCAATTGAGCGGCTACGCTGGGGAGGTTTATGCACTGGCGTTTTCACCCAAAGACAAGCTGCTAGCCTCGGCTGATTCGGATGGAGCTGTAGTTCTTTGGAACCCGATTAGACAATCGCCCCTCAGAAGTGAAGCAATCAACCACTCCAACCAGATTACGCGGGTCGGATTCAGCCCGCGTGGACATGTTTTCGTTAGCGGTTGTTTGGACGGCCACATCATCCTGCGGGACGTCGTAAAGCCACAGACGCCTGGAATACTCAGTCATAGTCACGGAATTACGAGTTTTGCGTTTAGTCCTGACAGTAAATTCCTCGCGGTAAGTACTTACTCCTGGCTCCTGGACCTCTGGGAGCTGGCGCAGGTGAAACATCTGCCGCAGTTAGCTGGACATCAGGGTAGCGTTGCGAGCGTCGCCTTTCACCCGGCCGGAAAAATATTAGCCTCAAGCAGTGCTGATGGATCAGTAATTCTGTGGGACGTCGACAGCCAAACTGTACTGCAACGATTTTTGATCGAACAGAACGTGCCAATAGTGAGCGTGGCCTTTAGTCCTGACGGCGGCACTTTGGCTGCAAGTGCAAGAAACTTAATTGTCCTCTGGAACGTTGCGACCGGAAAGCAGTTCGAGAAGTATCTCTCGGGTCATACTGGTCACGTCACGACGATTGCGTTTGATCAGAGTGGGCTAGTGCTCGCTTCCGGAAGTATGGACGGGACCATCCAACTATGGAATTTGGAGACACTTGCGCCCTTAGGTCCTCCTCTCGATCTCCAGGCAGGAACGGTGAACAGTCTGGCGTTTAGTCCCTCTCAATCGTGGCTCGCATCCGCGCATCACAATGGCTCGGTGAATCTTTGGGACCTCCCGTCACGCGAACGTCTTGGCGAGTTCCAGGTACTTCCCGCGACGGTCCAGTCTTTGGCCTTCAGTTCTGATGGCTACTACCTGGGGGCAGGCGGTTGCGAACAATTTCACCCTGCGGGCTGTGAAAACGGTAAAGTCTTCCTATGGATCGTGAGCCCCGAGGTGTGGAAAGCGCACGCCTGCCGGATGGCAAATCGAGAACCTTTCGAGCGAGGAGTGGCGGCTTTACTTCGGTGATGAACCGTACCGACAAACTTGCGTTGAGTCCACCGAAACTCAAACATAGCTTCCGATTTTCACCCTGCGATTTTCTAATGCCCACATAGGAGAGTTTTATTAAACCGTTTCGGCGGAGCAAGAACTCGAGCGCATTTGTAGGCAAGCCAGAGCGAACTGTTGCATGGAATCCAGCGAAGCTTCAGTTGTGGTTTCACCGGTTCCGGCTGTCCCCACACGCCCGAAATTAGCCCTACACAGCCGAATCCTGACTGGTTTAGGGAAAGGAATCGACCATGCCCAATAATGGTAGCACGGACTATAAGGACGCGGCCCAACTGACCGCTAACCTTGTGGATCACAGCAACACGCCCGATCAAGTGAGCGACGCAATTCTGGAAAAGCTCATTGAAATGTCCGGCGAAATCCCAAATAAACATCTGGCATGAAGAGACAGGCTTGAGCGTGGTATCACTTACCGCGCTTTACCGTATGTATGAGATAGGCGCGGGCTATGGTCGCGCTCGACTCTATGCCGATTATGAGATTGGAAGATTGGAACACGATAAAGACACGCAATCATAAATAGAAATTCGGTCAATATGCTTTTGGGGGCAAAACAGGGTGAAAGGGGCTTTTTGAGGCAAAGCCGAACCAAGCAGGTCGAGGATCCCTGCTATCTAAAAACTACGCAGCCCCAGACCCGACCGAAGCCCCACAATTAGGATTCTGCTTTGCATAAGATCCGAATCTCCGAATCACCAAAAACAGAAAGCCATGCCCCAACCCAACTCACCAAAGATAATCACTTGGACAGCCGACAATCATGGCTACCAAATCTTCCTTACCCAGGGCTCCACAATCATCGATGAATATTCCGCTGGCAACTCCCCGCACGATTCAATTCAAGTAATGCCACTAAGCGATCCGAACCGCATCAGAATCACCGAACTCAAAAGACTAGCCCGACGAACAGCTCGCGAACTCGCCATCGAGCACCGTATCCCCACGCGAAACATTCAATTCGAGTACGCGCTCGCTTAGACTCGACGAGATTACTGAAACGACTGTCAATCTAAGTCTAGTTAAGAACTTCAATGACTCAGGCCGCGTGGCCCTGCTTCCAATAAAGAACTAACGCCCTCAGCGAGAAATCAGCCCCGTTCGATAAGTACAATTACTTGTCCGCAACCGTCCAACTTCGTTTGCCGGCAAGCAGCGTCCGTCTTACCACGTCCGCTATACCACACGAAGACCGCCATCAATCACACCAAAGAACGAACGAGCGGCGAGCTTTTTATGCACAACGTCCGACGAAGACCCCGAGAACTGTTATGGCAAAACGAAAGACTAAAGACCTCGATCAAGCGATCAGCGATATCTTGATCCAAGAGTTGGATATCGAACGAGATGAGGTTTAACGCCCACAGCTCGACTCGACGCGCTCGGCGCCGGCGAGGAAGAGATTTCCTATATCGCGGCGCACCTCGACCATGAATTCGAAATCGATTTGCCCGACGACGCCGAGAAGCAGTTCACGACTGTTGAGAGCGTTTACAACTACATGCGCCAACAGCTGAGATAACCGAAGGAATCTAATCAATGGACGCGCCACTATTTCTTGTTCAGGACGACAACAACAATCTTCAAGGTTACGACCGAGAGGATATCCTTCGTTGTGACCTTGCCATAAACAAAGAACGTCCTCCCACACGAATCTTCCGGCTCTCAAAGGCCCTTGCCCTCGGCACTAGCTATGACGCGGTAGATATCAGCGAATTCATATCAACAGAATCCCTCGCCTCATCAATCCAACTTGCAGCCCACGGCCCGGCCGCGCTTCGGCTCGACGCTTAGTCATGCACCGCCACGTTTGCAACTCGCGCTTCCATTCAGGACCGCGCGTCCGCACGCATTACGACGATCGCTGCACAGAGCCTTACGAGACCGATTGCCTCTCCTGTAACGATGAAGAACTCACCGCCCAGGGAGCTACCTTCGAATACTTCGATTCAATTTCAACGAGCGACGCAGACCCAGGACTGTAAAAATGAGCACCCGCAGAATCACATGCGCCAGTATGGCCACCACTGACGGCACGACGACGTACTATTCTATTTATCGAACAACGCTGCACTTTAATCTAAGAGGCGAACCCTTCATCGATCTCAATCGAAACACCACCCACCTGGCTACAATCAAAAAAGAAAAGCAGCATTGGCATAACGATGAATTGCCCGACCGTTACCTCGAGATGGCACGACCTTACGCCACTGCCGCAGCTCCCGCCTTTTCCTTCACTGAGTGCAATAGCTGCCACGGTACCAACCCGCAGTGCCGCTGCAGAGCCCGGAACCCCAATCTTATGCAGACGCCCTCTCCCACAAATCAAAAGGAGCTTTATGCCTAGACACAATCATGCGCTTTGTCTCACGCCTGCTGAACGCCCGAGCACCGTCGTTAACATTCTCTCGCAATGGCACTATGACTTCCCACGCGCCGACGCCCTCACGATTCTCAAAGACCACTACGAGTTATTCCGAAACCGCGGAAATAAAACGGCCCTGGAGACTGCTCAAGAGATCATCGCTGCAACCGCTAACGCTACGACTCTATAAACATCGGCAACTGCCGACACTTCCGACAGCGAAACAATTCCCAACTAGCTTGAATACGCCGGTGCATCTCCAACGAAACCATGTAGCCCGGATTACACTTGCAACGGTACGTAAAGTAGCCTGTCCGAGAAGATACCGCGTCCACTTCCAGATTGTGGCAAGCATCAGGAACCGCTCCGATATGGGATCCCCACGGTTACTGAAATCATTAGAACGTTTTTGCAACGACATACAAGAATTCTATCAGAGATACCACAATCTGATTCTCGTAGTTACTGTCGTTTCCCATTAGAATTCTCAAATCTGATGCAACTCTTGCCTAGCGCTGATAAGCTTTGACGAACGAGAAATTCTAATGGTTTCGGTCAAACATCTTGACGATACTGCTTTAGTCGGAAGATAATTAGCCGACCGCCTTCAGGCCAGGACCGAAGGATAATGGAAACTTACCTTCCAACTACGATCAAGCTTGTGACTGTTCTTCTCAGCTTGACGGGATTGCTTGTCTTTCTACCACCAGCCCGAGCGCACAATTCACCTCAACTTAATGTTTTCGGAAGGGCCACGATTAGCATAAATGAAGATGGCAGAAGTAGCTTTACACTTGAAGGCGGTACAACAAACGCGATTCTTAATGCGCTCCCCTGTGAAGTCACCCACACTCGGAAAGTGCCCTATGCACAGATCACGGATACCGCCGAACGTGATAGCCAAGGGAACTGTATCCATAAGACGGTCGCAGACTTCGCTACATTGAACGCCTTGCGTCAGTTTCTAGAGATCGGCGGAGGCTACTTACAGCAGCAGGGAGATAAGGTTGCCTTTGGCTGGGGGTTAAGGACAAATGAACCAACTCGATTTGTTGAAGGGACGATGATATATGCGGTAAAAATGCCAATCATAGAACAGTACAATCCATCGAGTGGCCAAGCGACGAGCGTGCCGAACGGCAATAGAGTTGCATGGCTATTCAGGCGCGAGCAGGATACTCAGGACATTGAAGTACAAGGAAAGGTCTCAGTAGATATTAGCCTCCGAGCGTTCATTCCCTGTGACGCTGTTGCGACAACTTTTGGAAAGGGATACGACTTCGCGCTCTTTGCCGGCGACGGAGCGGACAGTTCCAGCTATAGAGCCTTCCAAAGTGCTCAAATAATCCCAAAGATAGATGGAGGTTACTCCCTACTCAAAGAAGAGCGGCACTGGGGCGAATCAAAGCGTTACAAACTACCCCAAGGTCATCATCTGATAGGTCAGCCTTCATGGTGTTGGGCGCTTGGCCCTAACGAACGAGGAAATCCCTGGGCGCACAAGACCTTGCCCGTCACAGACGAAAATAACAAGCTATCCATTGAGAATATCAGCATCGCGGAATCTGCCGTCATCTTCGACCTGGACGGTGAGAACCCTGTTGCCGCGGGATTAATATTCACACCCAATTTGCATTATAGCCTTAAGGTGCATCTTCGCCGGAACGATGGCGTGCTCCAGTATAGAATTGAAGGCAAGCATAGTGGCTTTCCAGCCTTCCAGCTAGTGATCAACAAGAATACTGCCTACTCTTACAATCCGCTAAGTTCTGGAGCAAGCCCCTTTGCCCTTGCTCCATTCAGGGAACAACCGGTGGACACCGGGTGGAAAGATTTATAACGTGATTACGATTAGCTCCGAGGTCCTAGTTGATCATTGCGACTGACTAACGTGCAAGTTCCACCCGCTTTATATTCCGGGATAATCAGTCGGATGATCGAATATGCGTCACTTTATGTCTTGCCAAATTCATTTTCATGATCCACTAATGTCATTTCATATAATCGAACTCATAGGGAGAGGAGCCATTAGTTCTGAGAAAGGATTTCAATAACTATGGGTGGGAACCGACATCCGAACTGTTTCATTAACCCTTTCCAACGTTCACATGAACGTCTCCGCGCCGGAGTCCTAGACGGTACGCTTCGAGGTGGGCAATTTCGTGCGGTATGGTCTTTTGAATCCCGTCTTCAAAATTCTCCCTAAAGAGAAGCAAGTTCAAATCAATCCTATTCTGCTGTGGGTACGCATTTATCCTCGCAATGAATGCTAACGCACGCCCCCCCTATTTACGATCGAGGATCTTGAGTCCAAGGATGACGCAGGGACCAACGGAGACGAGAACGAAATCCCAGGATCTCTTCCTTGAATAATCGGTTGACAAGTTCGATCTTTTGATAGAGTGCGTCCGCCTGCTCGGAGGATAGGGCAACGCTGGAGAGCGACCTGAGCGCCGTAGCAGGTGAGTAATACGCAGGGCTGTTAGCTCTGCCCTTTTGTCATGTGAGTTGTTCCCGCCCCTCCGGTACTCCGCAAAGCGATAAACTCAGTCCTTGGCTTCCAAGGCTCTAACCTGTGTGCTCGGTCAACTAACAAACGCCGTGCCTAAGGTTATCCATTGGTCGCTAGGCCTTATCACCTTGATCATTGAATGTGAACCAAGCCGCATTCATCGACGGACGGGCCACGAATTTACAGCCAGCAATCACTTTGGCAAGGACGACAGATCATGAGAACTTAGAACGAATTGAGAGTAAAAATAAGGATGCCGGCTATCCTTCACCATTTCCAACTTGGCCATTTGGAGTGCTTTTGGCGGGTCGTACTTTTCTTCTTTCTGATACCGGTAAAACTCTGTCATGAGCAATTCCGTTTCTTTATCTTCGGCTTGCCAGAGGCTTGCTAATATCCAGCGAGCCCCACCGGCGAAGGCAAATGCAGCCAGACTGTTTGCATCACCAGCCATGCTCGACATGCCAGCAGCGCTCTCTGCCTCTTGTCTCGTATCGCAGGCGCTAAGTGATATGACCTCGGCCTGAGGTGCGTCGCGAAACAACTGCCAGGCTTCTATCCTCTCGTTCCCAAAGAGTTCCAGGTAGGACAAGTAAGGATTGGACTTGTTGACTTTTCCGTGAGTTGCAAAATGTATCCACCTGGCCGAGCCGATATTTTTGCGGACTTTCTCGTTCGTGGCGTTCTTGTCAATTAGGAGAGTTCCTCCCAGCAGCTCGGCGATTTTGGTCGCTTCAGTCTGAGCGTTTTCCAAATCCTGACTGAGTCCGACTACAAGGGCGGTCGCATTCTGGGGAATGCTCGGGCGCGAGAGAGTGCTGGCGCTCGTTAATCTACTGGCGTAAGTAATGGGCCGATCAGCCAGCAGGAGATGTTCTTTATCCGCTCCCAATATTTCGAAGGGAATTAACGAAAGCTTGCCTTGCACAATAAAGACAAGCCTAGCATCGCTCGAGGTCAAGGCTACGGGCACAATCAGTTTTTGATACAACTGTCTCGAGAAACCTTCCCATTCGTTGTTTCCATCACCTCCAGATAGGGACCTTTCTAATCTCACCACCAGGCGAAGGATGTCATCAACAGGAGATTCAAGTCTTACGACCTGTGACGGTTGATTGGCTCTGACACGCCACAAAGTGATGTAACGACGCCCCACGTGGAATACCAACGCCGTCGTTCCTTCAGGCATCGCGGCAACCGCGCTTTGTAGAACCCTTAGAGAGGGCGGGCTTTGGTCGCCTGGCGAAGAATTCTCAACTTCCTTGCGCAACTGACGGAGCTGTCTCAAATCATCATCGCTCAAGCCTCCGCTGCCCGCTGCTTTTCGCTCCAGCATCGCCAGTTCGGCGCTTAATCTCGAAGCCGGCCTGACTCCGCTCTTTTGGCCCTGCCACTGTTCCTGCTCAAATCGCATTTGCTCGAACGCCAGTAAACCTTCGTTTGCATTTCCCAGGGTTGTTTCTGCCTCAACCAGAGTATCGAGCACTTCAATCTTAAATTGCGGTGACTGCGCCGCCCATATAGCTTTATCCGACACGAGGCCGTTGAGGACGTCGCGCGCCTTTGCAGTCTGATTCAGTCCGAGCAATGCGGTCGCGCGATAGGCTCGAGCAAGCGGGTCAAGGATTTGAAGTCTGGGGTTATCGCGCATCAAGGCATCCAGTTCATCCAGCCAGCGACTGAGCAACTCATATGAGTCGAAGCGCGCCGCCAAATTGAAGTAGATGTTTAGTGCGCGAACAGCGTTAACGGCTGCCAAACGAGTTTGGACCGTCGGCGTTTGACTGTATGCCGTCAGCGACCGGCTGAGCGAAGCAACCGGACTTCCCTTCTGGAGTTCGGCGCGTGGCGACTTTAGAAGATCCGGATTGCATCGTCCGGCAGCGAGGTCAAGTCCAGCGCCGTTCAACTCCGCGGCAACATTAAGTCCAGCCACGCTCAAAGGACTAACCAGCTCATTCGCCCGCGGACGAAGTGTGCCGTAGACCTGTAAGATACCCTGACATGTTAACCGGCTGCGGAAGCCGCTCACCACATCATCGTAGAACTTGGTGATACGCCTCGCGGCTTCACGACCTTGGAGTGTCTGTTGGACCATCGGCGCTAGTTCCGGGCGGGCGGCCGCGACTTCCGCGGAAAGCGCGTCTGCCTGTCTATCAATGCTATCGACCTGATCCCTCCAGAACGGAGTACGCTCTTCCAGGTATATCCCGAAAAGAGGCGTGCCCATACGCGTCAAAAAGTTCGCTTGCCGATTCTTCTCACTCGTGACACCCACGAGATCTTTACCGAGCTCGGGCTGATCTTTTCGATATTCCTCGTTGAAGGCCTCTGCTTCCTTGATAAAGGCCGTTTGTCTCGAAACCGCTTCCTGGACGATTTGGATACCAGTCTCGGCACGCCCGGATTCCATATAGACGCTGCTCAAAGTAAAGAGCAGTTCGACTGTCGCACGGCTCTGATTATTTTTTTCAAGCGCACCGATCGCCTGCCGTAAAAGCCGGCTTGACCGTATGAGGTCGTGGTCAATGTACCAAAGCCTGGTTGCCGCCGAATTCGTCAGTTCGGCGATGCTCAATACTCCACCCATATCGCCATTCTGAGCTAAAGAATCTATCGCCTCCTGCAATGGGCTGAAAGCGTCACGAGGGCTCGTGTCAGCGCCCGCGCCGATTGCCTGTTCCTGTAAAAACGCATAACCGGCCGTAGCGAGAGCGGCATCATTAACCCGACCGCTGATTCGGGCGGCGCTGGCAGCCTCCTTATAAAGCCTTGAGGCTCCACTATAGTCGCGCCGCAAACGCGCCAGATGCGCGCGCCGAATAATCAAGGCACCAGAGATATTTGTGTCAGCTATGCGTTTGGAAATGTCCTCTGCCTTGTTGTACCAGCCCTCAGCCGCATCCAGTTGCGAGGCTGGCGGCGTAATAATGATCCGCGGAATATCACCATAACGAAGCATCGTACGCACGCCCTCTTCGGCGAGGAGGTTGTAACCGAGAGTCAACACATCGCCGTGAGGCGCAACCTCTAGGTCACCTCGACGAAGTAAGAAAGCCTCTGCGCTTTGAGACAGACCTTCCTGTAGGGCTAGGGCGACGGCGCCTTCATAGATACTCTTTGCGTCTGCAAAATCTTGATTTGCGATGGCGAAAGTTCCTTTTACCAGAGCAACCAGTAAGTCTTGTTGGGCGCGACGCAGGATGCCGGCGCTCAAGGCGTTCTGATTCAGCCCGCTCAACTCCTGGAGGCAAGGTTGACTATTTGCAGCCTGGCCCACCGAGGGTGAAAGCAGATCGCTGTTGAATTCATAAGTAATTCGGTTAAGACGAGCCAAAGGAGGCGAGCCGTAGACGCAGTAATCAAGTATGTTGCTATACCTGATAGCCATCCCTGCGTCCATGCCCGCGCCCGGCAGCATCTGCCTGCCGAGCACATCCATCTGCTGAAGGAGCGCCTTAGAGAGTCGGTCCTTCTTGACCAGATCCAGTTGGGACGAGCCATTGTAGAGGCGACCGCCGCCTGTGATTGCGTAGCGTCGCTGCAAGAGTTGCAGCCGAAACAGGTGAACCGCAAAGATGCTTTGCGCATCCTGACTCTCTTGTTCAAGGGAATTGAGTTTTTGTTCAGCTAGAACAAATCTTCCACGGCGAACCAGTTCAGCAATTCCCAATAGCCTGGCGTCTATCGAATTTGCTGGTACTTCCAAGGGTCCCATTTCGGGCACCCAGGCATGAAGGAAGAGTCTGGTGAAATTCTGCGGGGGGAGGGTTTGTGCGGGAGTGTTAACAGGTGCCCCACACCAAAAGATCCCGCCCAATATGACTGTTAGCAGGACGTTCCCGCGGCGTCCAATTCTCATAACAATGAGGAGCCTGGCTCCACCTCTGAAAGAAGCAAACTAAGGGTTTGCGACATAGATTACTTCGTTGTCCTTGATCCAGTTCGGGTCGTACCGGTCGACGCCATCATCATTGCTATCGATTGCCGGAATGAGCCTCTCGCTTCGGTAATCGACCTTGTCTGAATCTTGCCGCTGGGTGTAAGTGCCCCGCCATAGCGTTCGAGGCGTATCGGACTTATTTTTCGGGGCGAACAGCAGTTTGTCGTCGCGAAGACGCCCGGCATTTATGGTCAGCAATAACTGATTCGGGCCTTCGAGGCATTTTTCCGTAGGGCCCACCAACTCTTTAATCTCCCCGTTGGACAAATTGGCCTGGAGCAGAACGTATGCGCATCCCGGGCTGCGATTGCGCTGGGCCACGATCACTTGCTTTGATTGGCGGTCGAGCAGACCGATGATTGCGACAATATTCTGTGCGGCAATTTTGGGTTGCGTAGGCGCAGGCGAGCGCTCGGCTAATGGAACGAGCCAGATTCCATCTCGTCTCAAGACTGCAGCTTCTGTCTCGCTGAGCGCTACCGGAGACCAGCAACCATCGCACTGCCAGACTAACTTCTCTTGACCTTCAGGTAATTTGAGCCGCATTAGTCGGGCGCCCAGAGTCGGCTCCTCCTCTCCGGGACGCACCTGGCTAAGCCGGTTGTAGGTTTGCACTCTGATTCCCAGAATGCGGCAAATCCAGTCCGAGAGACGAGATTGGGCGCTGACGTTTGACGCCAATCCGACGCCTAACACCAACGAAATAATCATTCCGGGTATACGTGAGCGCGAAGCAAACATAATACTCTCCTTAAGGCGCGACCGAATTTTCTTGCCGGTCAGTCAGCAACTTACAGTCCGGCTGCGTAGTGCCCTTGTTTGCAGCATCCTGGGCCAATTTAATCAGATCAAGCGTAGATCCAGTAGACATCGTCTGGATTTGTGAGCGTGGCACCTCGAGGATATTGCCGACGCCCTTTTCTGCTCGCCAGAGTAAGAGGCTCGATTGAGAATCAAGCACAAGCAAGCCGCAAATCGACACACTGCGGTCATCTACCTTATAGTTAAGGCCGACCAAAGTGTAGTTGGTATAATGGATCAGTCGACCGTAAAGGATAGGTAAGTGCAACGCCAGAGCGACAATGCCGACAGCGCACATCAGCAAAAGCAAGCGTCCCAATTGATGACCCTTCGCCTGAGGCTGCAATTTTTGAGTTCTGGAAAGAAGCGAATACGCCAGAAACCCAAAGATGCAGAGCAAGCAGATGAGATAATAGAACCAAACAGCATCAGCTTGCTGGAGATGGGAGCTTTGCAATAGTCCGACAGCAATGCTGTCATACTGCCAGCTCGCATCCAACATCTCCTGCAACCAGACATAAATACCCAAGACGAACAACAGCAATAGCCCCGGCACAATTGGCTTGGCGGAATACTCACGGATGATCTGTGCGATCGGCTTTGAGGGACCTTTGACTCGGAAGACCCTTCGCAGAAAAGGACTGAAGCGTTTGAAGAGCCTCGCCAGTAAGGGAGATAAGAGATAGAGCAGAAAGAGGGCGAGAGCAATCCGTAATAGTACCGAGACAAGAGGAAAAAAGGTCGTCACAACCAAGTTATAAGTCTCCATCAAATAGCGTTCTATTCCAAGAGATGAAGTGGAGGGAATGCCTAGGTAATTCAGGTGTGAGCGCAACGACATATACCCGAAAACGCCGAGAATCGCACTTAATTTGACAATCTTTTCTGCAAGATCAAAGAGTTGCGTTACGCCTTTCTTCTCATCCTCGGGTGGGTTTGAGTTTTCAGGAACGTGAACGTCGGCTGCCACAATAATACTTCTCCTATTCCAACGTTCTGGCAGTTAATCGCCATTCTTTGTTCTGCATGCTCCTTGCCCTCAGTTCAGGAAAGAATAGGCTCGCCATGTTTGACTTCGACCCAAAGTCTTTTGAATAGAGTCCGATGCTACTGTTGCGCTCTTGGGTCACCAAAGTTTATGCACTTGAAAACGTCACTGCTTAGTCAAGGTGAGTGGCAGGTTCCCACCGTTCTGTGAAAACGTGCCCTTGATCTCTGCACCCTGAAGCATGCCCTTGAAACTCGCTCCCACCGAGGGCACAGTGAATTGAATTTTGCTCCCGTTCATCGTTACGTTCGTTGGCATCCCATTCGCATTCTGACTAGGACTGTCCATCGTAGAAGCCCCGCTGAGGTTGATATGCAGCACTAGTGGAAGACTGCCTCCGGGGAATGTCAGTGTGCCCGCCCAATCTCCATCTGCCTTGCCTGGCGCCGACGGATTGTTCCCAGCACTCCCCGAGCCTCCACTCTGCTTAGTCAAAGTGAGTGGCAGGTTCCCACCGTTCTGTGAAAACGTGCCCTTGATCTCTGCACCCTGAAGCGTGCCCTTGAAACTCGCTCCCACCGAGGGCACAGTGAATTGAATGTTGCTCCCGTTCATCGTTACGTTCGTTGGCATCCCATTCGCATTCTGACTAGGGCTGTCCATCGTAGAAGCCCCGCTGAGGTTGATATGCAGCACTAGTGGAAGACTGCCTCCAGGGAATGTTAGTGTGCCCGCCCAATCTCCGTTGGCGTTGGACTGTGCCAGGACGACTGAGTTTTGTGAATATGCGGCTGAGCTGAGGGCGATGAACAGAACCAACGAAAGCCTCTTCACAGTTAATAATATTGAGATTCGCATAGTTTGGGCCCCTAACGTTCTAGATTGAGTGAAAGTTGAATTTGAGTCTATCAGGGAAGTTGTGTGTGTCAAGACAACTGCATTAGGAAAGGGTCTTTTCGGTCTTGCATCTCTTATGCACATCATCTCTCCCCTGCCAGTAGACCCCATCTGCTTTTGCGCCATCCGAAGATGTATGAACTCGGAATCCGTTTCATTTCAGGTCTTTCACATGACACGCTCCGACGAAGAAAGTACAAACCGCAGAGCTCATCCCCGGCGCTGCTTGCAACGCTCGTCGAAAGATTTGGTTCAATTCTTGTCTGCTTTTTTCTCAACCCCTTAGATGGGGATAGCCATGACTCGGAATGTTCTACTGACCCGAATTTTTCTACTTTAGCCTGGCACTGAAAATGGGAGAGGGTCACTACTTTAGACTGGTATCGAAAAGACTGGGTATCGAAAATGGGGGAGGGTCAATCTGGCGGTTCGAGAGCTCGGAGTGTAAGGTTCTCAGCATGGCTCCTCGTACTACACAGGGTTCATGTTCCGAAAAGTTCCTGGGAAATCCTTTCAAAGTAAAACCGCACGGACCCTATGAACGGAACGAATCTGTATTTGTGATATACGGACGATGGCTCTGGCGAGAAATGCAAAACAGGGATGGCAAGGTATTCAAGGAATTACTCAGACTTAAGAGAATCGCCGAAACAAGACCACTTAACCTGGCCTGCTGGTGCGCACCGGAGGCATGTCACGGCGAGGTGGTTAAGAAAGCCATCGAATTCCTCTCAAGAACTCAGGCCGCGTAGCCCGGACCTGTCACAAAAGACAGACTCCCCACGGAAAAAAACTCAAACTCCCGCTTCCATCTGCCTCAGCATTGACCGCCCGGCTACGCCGTTTCGCGGCTTCCAGCGTTGTCTGTTCCAGACAACCACCAAAGACAAAACTAAAGCTGGGTTTTAGAGCGATCGCACAAAAGTGACTACCTGAATCCACGTGGTAACGCGGAGCTGGTCCATGGCTATCCGAGCGCTTAAGCAGTGAGCAGATCACTAATCGCGATAAACCCGACCTGAGCTTGAATCCGGCAGGGTCCAAACCTGATTCCATAAGAACCTTGGACGCTATCACGTTTACCTTGAGACCGAACGGAGAACACGCATGTTACAGACACACTTACTTCAGAAATATGCTCCTAATTCCCTGGCCCTGCTCTACCGTCCAATCGACACCGGCAGCCCTGGCCATGATATGAGCGAGCATATCAGCCGCTTCAAAACCCACCGAACGGATATTGAAGAAACCCAATTGATCGGCGGACGTGTGATCGGTCACATCGAGCATGACCTTGGCCCCGCCGACGAAAGCGAGCTCCAACATCGTATCCTCACCATCCCCTATGCCGAGAAGAGCCTCGACTCGAATCCAAATGCCGTAGAGTTCGTGCGCGTCATCAAAGAATGCGCCGGCGACACGGATTCGCGATCGCTCCAAATCTGGGCCTCCTGGGCTTATGACGAGATCAAGACCGGATTGGATAGCTATTCAGCAGAGTCCGGGATCTCGCCCGCCGAGCATAAAGCGCAAGTTGTAACGGAGGTTCTTACCAAGCTTGGCCGCATGGCCATGGAACTGACAGCGGTTACCGCCACCAACGAAGAGCAACTCCTTGCCGAACCTGAAGTCTATGAATTCTTCGGCCGGGAACATTGCTACACGGATGGCGATGACGAACGTGAGCGGCAAAACCTCTTTGATCTCCGCTGCCGAGAATTGCTCGACAGACAAGATACTACGAATCCGTTTACCGCCGAGCTGCGATCAATAGTCAAGAAAATCTCACGCAGCCACGCAAGCTCCACCCGCAGATCCGAAGCAGAAGTTTTCGAATGTCACTTACGTGATGAAGGCGTCAGAGAAGACGACCTGGAAACTCTCGTGGAAGACTTCGAGCGAATAACGGAGCAGTATACCGAAGACGGCGCCACCTCGCTTCACATGAGCGACGGCGAACGTTTCATTGTCGATGGGACGCTCGAAGAAGACATCGACCAGGATTACCTGCCGTTTCAAGTCAGGGAGCTCGTTCCAGAACTTTACGAGCTTTTCACGAACGGCACGAACGTTTCTTCCGAGAACGAGGACGAATACACAATCAGCACGTTCATCGAACACCAGCTCGATTTAATCTATGGCAGCAGAGCCGATCGCGAAGCTCGTAGTGTTCGCACAACGAGAACCGTCGCATACCTGCCCTCCGAGCTCCATTCTTTAATTCCAGCGATCGCCCAGGTTGCTCTCACAACTGCCGAAGCTTTGAAAACGGAGCAAGATCTGACCAGACGGCACGTACAGCTCATGAATGCCGTACGAAAATTCACGAACGAGGAAGTTCAGACGATTTATTCAAATAGCGATCTGAACGACCAAAGAGCGCTCGCACAAATTGCCCACTTCCGAAACACCGTGTTCCGGATGTTACCTGCGATCGTCAAAGGAACACTGTCCGTTGACCATACCGGACTCTACGAATTCCACGAAATCACTTCCGTGTATTCCAACGCTGAAGAGCGTCGTTATGCCGAGGAGGTTCTCAATCAGATTATCCAAAACATGGCGCGCGACTTTGTATTGAACAGCCTGCACCGGTCTCCACGCTTCCGCAGATTTTTCCACGCGATTAAAGACGCCACCGACACTCGAGCCTTGATCGCTTGCGTCCAGGGCGCCTTTAAGGCTCGTAAAGACGGGAAGCTCTCCGTCAAACTGTTCACAGCGCTGAGCACGATCTACGGCGCGAAACGCGCTGAGCTTGAGAGCATTCCACTCTGCAGAACCAGTTTCGAGGAACGACAGTGCGCGCAGGACACCGTGGATCTGATCATGCAACACATGGCGAGAAACACGGCCAAGATGTTCCCAGAGGCGTCTCCAGCTTTTCAAGCTGCTGTACGGCGATTGGTAACCACCTCAGACATCCAGCTCCTCGCGAACAAAATTCAAACTGCGCGCGCAGCCCAATTGGCAGGAAAACTGAGCACGAAAATGTTCGATGGACTCAAAACTCTCTACGAAACCAAAACGGCCTTACTCGAAAGCCGGCCGTTCTCCAGAGAATCGCAAGACGATCGCTTATTTAACGTCAGTACCTGCCTGCTAAATGAAGCGAGCGCGATCCCGGAGCAACACCTGCGCAAGCTCGCAATCCGAATGCACACTCTCCCGATGCAAGAAAGAGAGCGTGTCCGTAACAGCTTCCGCGAAGTCCGGCACAGCTTGTACGAAAAGATCAAAGATGGCCTGGCCGGAATCGTCAAATCTGCCTCGCCGGGAAAACTCATGTATCTCCGGTTCGCATTTTTCGAGGACCGCACGACGGGAGCTCCGAATGAGCCTCACAACATGATCCACCTACTGACAAAGGACGACAGAGCCGAAGTCTGGGAACTGCTCAAAAAGAGATCCGGACTTCCCGAGCTTCAGAACGCTTAAAGAGCGCTCATGTTCGGATCCGAAAACACCTGCAGCACCAGAATCGGACTATTAGCGACGGGTCTCACGAAGCCAAACCGCATCACGCGGGAAGTACGGTGCTGACGCCCACTCACTCCAGGAGTTCATCATGCCGGCAAAAACTTCAGTCCAACCCAAAGTAGGAAGCCTCATAAGATGCCGGGTAAAGAACGGCACCTACAGCTACACCACGACAAGAAAAGTCATCCAGATCCAGGCTAACGGCAAGCGCCTCAAGCTTGAAGGCAAAGAACCTCTCATGATCGGAATAAAGGACGTACTCAGTGTTCTTACGACCACCAGCCTTTCATAATCCCGCTCCTTAAACCAAAACCAGGTTTAAGACCAGACTGCAATCATTTGCTCTCACTAAGTTTCGTCTCATGCCTGAGCCCACTCACCGACTAAGAAAGAAAAGTGAGCTGGAACCATGACAAGCAACGAGTCAGTTCGCCGCGTCGGTGGACAGACCAAAACCCGAGCGTCTCGAATCAATCGCAGATCGCTCATTTCACTTAAAACAAAGGAGAACTGATTCTATGAGTTTCAACAAAATCACCCTCGTCGGTAACCTCGGCGCCGATCCGGAATTGCGCTACACGCCGCAGGGCACGCCCGTCTCCAGCTTCAATCTGGCTACGAACGAGCGCAGGAAAGATCGCGCTACGGGCGAAAACAACGACATCACCACGTGGTTTCGCGTCACGTTGTGGGGCCGACAGGCGGAAGTTGCTGCTCAGTACTTAACCCGCGGCAAGCCTGTCTACATCGAAGGCCGCCTGCGCGTCGAAGAGTACACCGATCGCGACGGAAAGCCTCGTCACTCACTCGAAGTCAATGGCACTGACATGCAGTTCATTGGCGGCAATGGCGGGAACGCAGAAGACAGGGCTCCGGCTACGCGAGCAGCGGCGGCGGGCGCCAGCGCGGGCGCGGCCACGGCACAAGGCGAGACGGCCCCTGAGCCGAATGACCTAAGCGATGACGACATACCGTTTTAGCTCGCCATCAACCTAAAATCGAAAGGCTCCAGCCGCGCGCCAGCGGTCTTCAGATCGCTCGGCGCGCGAGCCTTTTTTTTTGTGCGGCTTAAAATTATGAGCAACTCCAGTCCAGGAAAACTCGTCATCATCACCGCCGATGGCGCCTGTCTCGGCAACGGACGTGAAAACACTCGTGCAGCTGCAGCCGCAATTCTCGAATACAGCGGACACCGCCGAGCCGTAGCTTGCTTCATCGGAACTTCAACTAACCAACGCGCCGAAATGATCGCCGCCGCTTTCGCGCTCGAGTCATTGAAGGAACCGTGCCAGGTCATCCTCCGAACGGACTCACAATACGTCGTTGAGACAATGAACGGCACCTTCAAACGAAAATCTAATCTCGAGCTCTGGGACCGTCTCGACAAAGCCGCCGCGTTACACCAAGTCAGCTACCAATGGATACGCGGCCACAACGGGAACCATGAACAGGAAGCCGCAGACAAAATAGCTCGATCGACCGCCAAAGTCGGCGAGCCAAACCCACTCGTCCTGTCTGAAGCCGTCGCGCGTCTCGAAAACATCTACACGCCGGCATTAAGAGAAGCTGTGAGCACCGGCTTGAGATACCTGGCAAGCAATTGCGATGGAGCGCGCGATCGCGACGGCATCGGCTTCAGTAAGTTTGACGCAGACTTCGGCCACACTCTCGCTTCAAAGTCATTTCTATCTCCCCGAGACGTGGCGTCAGGGCGAAGGCTACTGCTCCGCTACCAAAAACAGCTGAACGCCTTCAACCCGTCACTCGCAGCAATTCTCTGAGTTTTTCCACCCGAGATCCAAACCGAAAGGAAACCAATGACAAAGAATTCCATTTCTAGAATCGCGTTGTTAGTCCTCGTCGCCCTTTTCATCACTTCAATTCTGTCCTTTACCGCCAGAGCCGCGCACGGTGACGCCGACCATACCAAGGCAAGAATTCAAGGAACCCTTCCAATCGGAACGATCCAGGAAAGAGCTGAAGCGCCAGAGGCCTTAATGGCAACGCGGCACGTCTTCCAACCGAGGTTTCAGGCCTCGTACACAGTGCCAAATTTCGGACGCGTAATCCGAAGAGCACCTATCCGCCGAAAAGGACGGATACAACCCTAAACCGGCCTCCACGAAAAGGCAGAAGAAAGCAACAGCTCTCCGGCCGAGCGCCGCACGTAACTGACAAAAGAACACTCCCACTTCAAAAAGTTACGCCTCATTCGAATCAACACATGGCTAAGAATCACCGGGGCCGGCGACTTTTTTTCTCCGTTGAGGCATAGGTTCGACGGTATTATCTCCCTTTACGGGTTACTCGCTTCATGAATTCAATCTAGCGCTATAGGTTTTTGCGCGATCGCAAAGCCCCGATGCTACCTCCAACCCAAATTAACTACGTTGTCGGCGACGCCACCAATCCGGTCGCCCCAGGGAACCGCATTATCGCGCATTGCTGCAATGATGCGGGCTACTGGAACGCAGGCTTTGCGCGCGCTCTATCACAGCGCTTTCATCAACCCGAAAGCGCCTACCGGCGCTGGGCGCAAACCGACGCGCCCGTTCCATTGACCCTTGGGCAAGTTCTTTTTACCAAGGTGAAGACTGGACTCTGCGTTGCCAACATCGTTGCCCAGCATGGAATCCGATCCAGCTCAAACTCCCGACCCATTCGCTACGATGCCCTCCAGCACGGCCTCGCGCGAGTCTGTAAACTCGCGCTCGACCACAAGGCGTCAGTAAGATTACCGATTTCGAGAATTCCACCTGCGGTTGCGCCGGCGTGTAGGAAAGATAGACGTGTGCCTTGTGATCTGAAACTTGATAGCCATGTAGCTTGCGCTTGATAGGGCATCTTTTTCTCGCCAGGGAACTGAGCGAACTTTGATGCCAAATCATTAAGGCTGCGCGATCAATTTTTTCAGAGTCCCTTATATTTGTATAGGTACGTCTCCAAAGGATCTAGGATCAGAAAATATGGATCAGCTTTAAGCGGTTGAGAACGGACAAATAATCGAGGTTGCGTGTTTTCTGACGATCTTCTTAGATGAATTCGTGGAAATGTCATCCGCCATGCAGGTGAGACTACTACGCGTTCTCTAGGAGATTAGAGTTCGTCCCGTTGGCTTGACTGACTCGAAAAAGATCTTCAATCTGTCGCACTGCGACTGTTGGACTGATGACTAGTATCTTTAAGGTGTGTTGAGGCGAATTTGGGAATTACTCTCCCAGCCTCTCTAGTGGTGATCGCGCGTACACTAAGAAGTCCATGTCAGTGGTTTGCCTCATTCCGAAAAATCTCTTACAGGTCAATTCTGAAGGCGGTTCTTGGCTGCGATCAACTGAGAACGCAATTCGCGCGCAATGAAATTGCTGAACGCGGGATCCTGGAGATTTAGCGCTTCTTGCGCTTATGAGACGAACGCCGGATTGCTTCACTCTTCCTTTGACTTGGAATCTCCTTCGGTAGGTCGAGATCGTCATCGATCAGAACTGCGAGGTCGACATTTGCCAAACGCGAATATTCCAAGAGCACCGGAGGAGATGGAACACGATCCCCACGTTCATATTGAGAAATGTTGCTCCGAAACAGATGGCTGCTGAAGCCTAGACGCTGAAGTATTTGACTCTGAGACAATCCCAGCCCTAACCGAATCGTCCTGAGCTTCCTTGCCAGACGGCCAGATTTTGTCGGGGAGACCTTCTTCACCGGGAGACACCTCCCGCTGAATACTCAACTTTTGCTTTGACACCTGTGTCAGTGCTAGATACGATTGTATCCAGATTGATCTTGAGCTTTTGATTCGCCGTGAGTAGGAACCTTCCATGCTCAACGGCGATGCTCATCACTCGAAAACACGGGATGGTGAGCTACGCATTTGGCCGTTGCTAGATTATCAAAGTCCAGAGCGGGCATAGGATACCAGAGTGCGGGTTCATTCGAACATTACCTTTAAGCAGTTCCGACTAACGTTGATTGCCGCAAATTCCCCTTGCGCAGGGCGTTGCTGACTGCGCTAAACTAATGGAAGTCAGTTGCTTGACCAAAACGAAAATCGATGGAGTTGCGTAATAAATGAGGTGGGGTTTATTCTGCGTGACTCAGAGAGGGTGATCATTGTGCGGCTTACGCCAATCCGGGAGTCCCTCACAACAAGCACACTAATAACGTGTCGCCAGTGAGAGATGTCAATGGCAACCAAGAAGCCTGGGTGAGAATCAAGCGGCTGCTAGAAGAGCAACAGCGCGCTTTGCAGGAGATCTAACGCAACCTCGGTAATCGAGGAAGCGTCTCCCGCATTTGAAGCCGGAGGAGCGCTTGTTTCCCCCGGGGCTACAGAGTCATCCGGTGTCATCTGAGCGACGGCACACGGGGGCGAATTTACCGTGCCGGGATCCGGTGGCGCGCACGGCGGAGAGTTTACCGTGCCCGCTAGAGCGGTCACTGCGATGACAGAGATCAAGGTCAGAGAGAGACCTAGTCTTCTTAGGTTCTTCATGTTGTTCTCCTTAGGTTAGTGAATCGGTGTTGCGAGTTTTCTAAGCTGACAAAACGAAGCATAATCTCAGAAGCCGTTTATTGGCTTTCATGTCGTCAATATTCGGCCCGAGCTTCGTGGCGCAAGGATTTTATCACTCATAGAGAAAGGCAGCCCTCACATGAACTTCAAGTCGCAGTTAATAGCACTAAGAACCCAGAGTCGCGACCTCCCGCTTGCGCAGCGGGCTGAGCTTTCCTGCCGCCTGGCCAAGCAACTTGAAAAGACCGGCGAATACGAAGCAGCATGCGAGGCGCTACTTGAATTCTGGCCGGAGCTAGACAAGCCTCCAAAGGTGGAGGGCCTTGATGAACCAGAGCAGGCTGAGGTGTTGCTGCGGGTTGGCGCTTTGGCTGGATGGCAGGGCGGTACGGATCAGACCCATGGGAGCCAAGAGTCTGCCAAAGACCTGATAACGAAAAGTATTGAAATTTTCGAGAGTCTTGGGCGATCCGCAAGAGCGGCCGAAGCGCGTGGCGACCTTGCGCTTTGTTATTGGAGGGAAGGCGCATTTGATGAAGCCAGAATCCATTTGGCAAGTGCATTAAGTCGTTTAGGCAACGACGACTCAGAGCAGAGAGCGATTCTACTAATTCGTGCAGGCATTATTGAAGAGCGAACACGCCGGCTAGAAGACGCATTGCGCTACTATAACGAGGCCGCCCCGCTGGTAGAGCGCAGCGAGGATCACGCCCTCAAGGGAAGCTTTCACTTCGAGTACGGGCATGTCCTTGGGTGGTTGGCTGCCCCTGAAAATCGAGAAGACTATATCGACCGCGCCCTGATCGAATACGCTGCGTCAAGTTTCCATTATGAGCAAGCAGGGAACGCACGCGCTCTCGCTCGTGTAGAGACCAATCTCGGTTATCTGTTTTTTACGATCCGACGATACACGGAAGCACACCAGCATCTTGATCGGGCTCGTTACCTCTTTTTGGATCTGAAGGATGTAGGAACCGCCGCTCAGGTCGACGATACTCGCGCTCGAACGTTGCTCGCAGAAGGTCACGTTGTTGAGGCTGAGCGTCTGGCGCGATCAGCGGTCAAAGTGCTGGAGAGAGGCGATCACCAAGCATACTTAGCAGAAGTGCTCACCACCCAGGGTGTTGCACTGGCGCGCTTAGGCAATCAAAAGCGGGCAGAGGCGCTCTTGGAACGGGCGGTCGAAGTCGCCGAAACAACCGGCGATCTGGAAGGGGCTGGCCGCGCGAAGTTGAGCATCATCGAGGAGCTTGGTGAGAAGCTCCCCGCCAAAGAACTGGTCGTGATCTACCGTTCGGCAATCGAACTGTTGAAGAGTTCGCAAGATCCATCAACTGGTAAACGCCTGATTACTTGTGCGGACAAGCTGCTGGATACGGTCGGACGATTCGAGAATGAAGATCAGCAATCCGAGGATCGCACATGGGAAGGCTTCTCGTTCAAACAGCATGTCCGCGACAGCGAGAGGGCGGTGATCGAACGCGCACTGAGAGACGCCGGAGGGTCGGTGACTAGAGCCGCTCGATTGCTTGGCTTCAACCATCATCAGAGCCTGATCCATTTAATCAACAGCCGGCATAAGGAACTGCTCAAGACACGATCCAAAGTTCGCAAACGAAGACGCCATATTTTCTCCTCGCCTAAGAAAACGAAGGAGAAGGTGGTAAAGGTTAGGGTAAGGCCAGCTGCGTCAGAAATCTCAATTCTGCATGTTGAAGACAATAAGGTTGTCGCGCGGTTAATCCAAGACACCTTGGGTGCTGAAGGAATGTATGTGGATTCTTGCATCAGCGGCGCGACGGCGCTGGAAATATTAAAAAGCGATGCTCCCTACGAAGCAATAATTATTGACAATGATCTACCTGGACTCAGCGGCCTGGAATTAGTCCTCCGTGTGCGAAGCATGGCTCACCGCCGCAACACGCCAATCATTATGCTCTCAGGAGACGATTGCGAGAAGGAAGCTTGGCGCGCGGGCGTTAACGATTTCTTGCGCAAGCCAGAATCCGTTGACCAAGTTGCTTCGACGATAACCAGACTGCTTGGTGAAGTCGAACTCAAGAAAGACTGAGGTTGCAATGAGCTGTCGTTTCTTACTAATCCTTAGTTGCCTACTAATCCTCGCTGCACCCATCGTCGCTCAACAAAACGATGCGAATAAGGCTGTGGTGAAAAGCACAGCCAGCAATAACAAACCCGCCAAAGATCCCGAAGCCGAACGAAACCTGAAAGAGCGCCGCGCTAACGCCCAATCACTCATGATCAGTTTGGCTGCCGACGCGCGTAACTTCAGCGACCAGACGTTGCGAGCCCGCACATACGCACGTATTGCGGACATTCTTTGGGAAGCTGATCAGGAACGAGCGCGGACAATGTTTCGCGCGGCCTGGGATGCCGCCGAGATCGCGGATAAAGAAGGGCGGGAGCGCCAGCAGGAAGACATTCGTCAGCAACAGAGCAAGACAGGTAGTGGCGGCTACGCCGTGGCGTCGCCTCCCAACATCCGTCGAGAAGTGATCCGGTTCGCCGCGCAACGCGATCGTGCCTTGGGTGAAGAGTTCTTGGGCAAGTTCAAAGAACAAAAAGAACGGGAAACTGAAGATGTGAAGAAGTCTTCGCGCAATGCTCTTGACGTTGATGAGAGGGTGAGTCAAAGGCTGCTGCTGGCGGGCCAGTTACTTGATGCCGGTGACATTGAACGGGCTATGCAGTTTGCGGATCCGGTGTTAGGCGGGATTAACATGCAGTCCGTCGACTTTCTCTCAACCCTTAGAGAGAAGGATTCAGCGGCTGCTGACCAGCGTTACGCGGAGATGCTGGCAAACGCACCCGCCAATCCACAGTCAGACGCTAACACCGTGTCACTGCTCTCGTCTTATATTTTTACTCCGCATATGTACGTTGCTTTTCAGGGAGCGGGAGTTTCAAGTGCGCAAATGTCGCGGACTGTTCCTGTCGAGGTCCCGGCGGGATTGCGTGATTCGTTCTTTCGCACGGCTGCAAGTATTCTCTTGCGCCCGTGGGCCGCACCGGGACAGGACCAGACAACAGCGGGTGCCGATGGTCAATACCTGGTGACTAAGCGCCTGATGCCTTTGTTTGAAAAATACGCGCCGCCGGAAACAACTACAGCATTGCATGCTCAACTGGAGGCCTTGGGATCGGTCGCGAGTAATAATGCACGGCAACGCGATGACGAGTCAGTGAATAGAGGACTCGGCCCTGAAAAGCCTGCCTCGGATCGCGAACAATTGCTCCTGGATCGGATAGATCGCGCGAAGACTTCCACTGAACGTGACCAACTCAACCTGCAGCTCGCCCTATTTTTGGCTGGCAAGGGCGAAGTACGAGTGCGCGATTATGTCAACAAGATTGACGATACGGAGATGCGTAACAGCGCCCGCGCGTTCGTCGATGGCTCGATGGCGGGTCAGGCGGTCAATAAGAAGGATACTGATCGCGCTCTTGAGCTTGCTCGAACGGGAGAGCTAACACATCTCCAGAAGAGTTGGTTGCTGGCGCAAACTGCGAAGCTGCTTAGCAAAACTGATCGTGATAGGGCTTTAGGTTTGATCGACGACGCTGCGTCTGAGGCGCGACGGATTGAAGTCTCCGATCCCGATTCTCCACGTGCGTTCTTCGGAGTGGCTAACGCGCTGCTGACGTTGAATCGAGTTGCCGCTTGGGATGCAATGAGTGACGCTGTCAAAGCGTCGAATTCAGCGGAGAAGTTTAGCGGTGATGACGGCCACCTGGTTCTCCGCATGCTTACCAAGGGAATGAATGCCGTCTCGCAAAACCCGGTAGCCGACTTTGATGTGGCGGGTATCTTCGCAGCGTTGGCGACAGAAGACTACGAAAGAGCGTTGGGACTAGCGCGTGGTTTCGAGCATGAAGCTCCGCGTGCTAACGCCGTGATCGCAATTGGGCGTTCTGTTTTGGAAGAGAAGAAGAAATAACGTGCCGTGGCAGAGGTTGGGTACATATGGTTTCGGGGGTGGTAGCGAGCGGGTAAATATTGCTGGCGCTGATGCGCACGGTCGGTGGGGACTATGCGTCATCTTATGCGCGCAATCCCGCTCGCTACCGCAGGCGCTCTTCCGACTAACGATTTACTTTTAGTCTCAGGAGTTGCGCCGGAAACAAAAGTTGGTAAGGCGGTTTCAAAGGAATGCGATGTAACGCTATGAACCCTTCGGGTCGACCTGAGCAAAGGATGAAGGTTCAAAATCGACTCTCGGGAGGTAGCGAGCGGGTCAAGATCGTAGCGCTGATGCACTTGGTCAATGGGATGGCCGTGCGCCGAGATCATGCGCAAACCCGCTCGCTATCGTAAGGCGGTCCTGGACCATCGACACTTTCTCAGTTTGGCAAGAGATGCGCTGGAAACAAGAAGAGGGCGAGGTGGCTTCAAAGAAATGCGACGCAACGCAATGACGCCTTTGGCCCACCTGAGCGAACGTAAATGCTCAAATATTTTTTTATTCATTCTTCCTGTTCAGTACTCGAATGTTAGATGCGACCGCAATTTTTAACGCATGAGATTTAGCTTGACACCTTGCAAGGCGAGGCTTAGTCTCGCGGGAACTCAAATTTGTTTTCGACGTGCGACTCACGTCTCCAAAGCCTCACGTCAACGAATTCAGAGAAAGTTCTAGAATGAAAATTTCCTAACTCCTGAAGGCCTGTCGCGTGGCAATGACAATTCGTAAACGGGATAGATGAGAAGAGTTACACAGAGTAAGGGAATCCCAATTTGGCTGGCCAGAGCAATGCTTAGGGCGGTCCTTGCTCTCGTTTCAATCTCCGCTCTTTCATGCCTATCAAAGGCTCAAGACGGGCCTGTTTCTGTAACATACGGAAGCGTCTATAAAACAGGTTCCATCAAGATTGAGCCCTACGATCTTACTAACCTTCCCGGGTTACCGGCGGGGTATTCAGCACTCGCCGATAAGGCCTACCTGATAACGACGACATCCGTTGTAGGTCCGCCGCAAGTAGTCCATTTCAAAACGTCATCAATCACTGACAGAGAAGTGTTCGAAAATTTGCGAATTTTCCATACGGAACGAGATACGTTCGATCCAGACGCTTCCAAGTGGGTTGACGTAACGGTACTTTCGCCGGACGCGCGCGCGCCCGACTTTTCAACCAAGAGCATCAATTCCGTAAGCGATGATCTCGGGGTCTTCGTCATTGGAAAACTGATTCTCAAAGCTCCTCCAAGTCCCAGCGTGGCCGACCTCGCGGTTGCCTGTACCAGTAGCGCCAACCGCGTGACGGCGCCCAACAACGTAACCTACACATGCCGGGTTACTAACAACGGCCCGCAGGCGGCCACCGAGACAGGCGTAATAGGCTCC
>DATHHW010000036.1:0-8616 GCA_035317005.1 Pyrinomonadaceae bacterium
CCGGCGGTAAACTAAAAACTAACAGTCTCATGTCAAAGAGCATTCAAACGAAATATCAACCAAGCCAGGCGCCGCGGCGTCCCGGCCGAAGTCTGGACTTAAAACCTCTTGACTTCGAACGCCGCTTCATAGATGACCTCAGTGCAATCTCAAGGTACTGCACTACCTCTCTCGCCCAATTTGTTCCCATCACCACTTACCCCTTAGTATTGCTGGTTATGCCTTTCACGCTTAAATCCGATTATCAGCCCTGTGGCGACCAGCCGCAGGCAATCGACGCCCTGGTGCGGGGTCTGGAAGACGGATCGAGAGACCAGGTGCTGCTCGGCATCACCGGCAGCGGCAAGACTTTCACTATCGCCAGCGTCATCGACCGCACTCAAAGACCCGCCTTGGTAATCGCCCACAACAAGACTCTGGCCGCGCAGCTTTACCAGGAATTCAAGTCGCTGTTTCCGGAAAATGCGGTCGAGTATTTTGTCTCGTATTACGACTATTATCAGCCGGAAGCATACGTGCCCGCGTCGGACACTTACATCGAGAAGGATGCGATCGTGAATGAAGAGATCGACCGCCTGCGGATGTCGGCTACGCGAGCTTTGTTTGAGCGTCGTGACGTGATCGTGGTCGCCAGTGTCTCTTGCATCTACGGCCTGGGTGATCCTGACGCGTACTACGGCATGCTTTTGTTTCTCGAGCCCGGCATGCGCATCTCGCGCGACACGCTGCTGCAACGCCTGGTCGAGTTGCAGTACGAGCGCAACGACATCGATTTCAAGCGCGGCAGTTTTCGCGTGCGCGGGGATGTGGTCGAGGTCTATCCGAGTTATCAGGAAGAGGCTTACCGGATCGAGCTTTGGGGCGACGAGATTGATTCCATCTCGACCATCGATCCACTGCTGGGTGAAGTCACGCAAAAGCACACGGCGCGCTTGCCGCTCTATCCAAAGTCGCACTACGTCATGCCGCGCAGCACGCTCAAGAAGGCAATCAAATCGATTCGCCAGGAGCTGGAATGGTGGGAGCCAAAACTAATCGAGGAAGGAAAACTGGTCGAAGCCCAACGCCTCCATCAACGCACGATGTTTGATATGGAGATGATGAAAGAGATGGGCTTCTGTCGCGGCATTGAAAACTATTCGCGCCATCTGACCGGAAAGAAACCGGGCGAGCCGCCACCGACGCTGCTCGACTATCTGCCGCGTGACACCCTGGTCGTCATCGACGAATCTCACCAGACGATTCCGCAAGTGCGCGGCATGTTCTTCGGCGATCAATCACGCAAACGCACGTTGGTTGAGTACGGATTTCGTTTGCCGTCCGCGATGGACAACCGACCGCTGAATTTTGATGAGTTCGAAGAGCGCGTCAGCCAGAGAATCTATGTCTCGGCTACGCCCGGACCTTATGAGTTGACCAAATCGAGCGGTGAGATCATCGAGCAAATTATCCGGCCCACGGGCCTGATGGATCCGGAAGTCGAAGTGTTTCCCGTGAAAGGCCAGATCGATCACCTGCTGGGCGAATGCCGGGCGCGGGCTGAGCGAAAAGAGCGCGTGCTGGTAACGACGCTCACGAAGAAAATGGCCGAAGACCTGACCGAATATTTCACCGAAGTAGACGTGCGCGTGCGTTATCTTCATTCCGACATCGTCACGCTGGAGCGAATCCGAATTCTCCGTGATCTGCGACGAGGAGAATTCGATGTGCTGGTTGGCATCAACCTGCTCCGCGAGGGTCTGGACTTGCCTGAGGTTTCGCTGGTTGCAATTTTGGATGCTGATAAGGAGGGCTTCCTGCGATCCGAATCATCCTTGATTCAAACGATCGGACGCGCGGCGCGCAACTCGAGCGGGAAGGCGATCCTGTATGCCGATCGGGTAACAGCTTCGATGAAGCGCGCAATCGACGAAACCCGCCGCCGGCGCGCGTTGCAGTTGGTCTATAATCGCGAACACGGAATTACGCCGAAGACGATCATCAAGCCTATCGAAGCGACGTTGGTGACCGCGGCAGAGGCTGATTACTTCAAAGTGCCTCTGGATCTGGAAGATATCGAAGGCTACAGCCCGGAACAGCTCGGAGAGACAATTGCGCGGATGGATTTTGAAATGCGCGAGCATGCGAAGCGATTCGAGTTTGAGAAAGCGGCAGAGCTTCGCGATCGGATCAAGTACCTGCGCGTACGGCAGTTGGCCGTCGCGTGATTTGGAGTGCGCCGCCAAAGCGAAGCGGTGCTTTCGATTGCTTCACGTATTGTTTTTGAACCAAAGCGGTGTCGCGCTACGCTTGCCACCGCACGCCAAAGATACATGCTGACCAAATCGCAACCAGACGAGATGCAATCGTTTCTTGGCGACTCTTCGCATATAGCGGGAGGCTTCGCTGAGCGCGTGGTCTTTCCCGAAACCGTCGAGGACGTGGCGGAGGTTCTGGGCGAAGCATCGCAGGCGCAGACACCAGTTACGATTTCAGGCGCCGGTACCGGCACAGTTGCCGGCCGGGTCCCTTTTGGCGGCATCGTGCTCGCCACCGACAAGCTGAATCGGATCAAAGAAATTGCTCATGACGATTATGGGGGGGCTCGTGCAATTGCTGAAGCGGGCGTGATCCTTGGTGACTTTCAACGCGCGGTTGAATCTGAAGGGCTGTTGTATCCGCCGGATCCAACCGAACGCAGTTGTTTTCTGGGCGGCACGGTAGCGACTAATGCTTCGGGCGCTCGAACCTTTAAGTACGGCCCCACGCGAAACTACGTCGAGCGTTTGAAGATTGCGCTGGCGACTGGCGAAGTAATCGATATCCGCCGCGGCGAAACACGTGCGGATACGAATGGAAAAGTCACGATTCCCCTTCCGTCGGGGCGATTGATCGAAACACACTTGCCGACCTATCGGATGCCTCGGGTTCGCAAACACGCTTGCGGCTATTACGTCGCCCCGGGTATGGATGTGATCGATCTTTTCATCGGCAGCGAAGGGACACTGGGGGTGATTCTTGAAGTCGAAGCTAAGTTATTAGCGAAACCCGAAGGTCTGTTAAGCGGCGTAGTCTTCTTCAAGTCAGAAGAGGATCTGCTCGCGTTTGTCCGTGAAGCACGCGAACGGTCCCTCGCCAATCGGGGCGCTAGCCCAACCGTGAGGGAGGGCTCCGCTGTTGATGCCCGTGCACTCGAATACTTTGACATCGAGTCGCTACGCTTCCTGCGGCAGAAGTATCCGAAGATTCCGAACGAAGCCATCGGCGCGATCTTTTTCGAGCAGGAAACGACATCGTCAACCGAAGATTCGTCGATGAACGAGTGGCTGTCATTGCTTGAACGGCATAACGCCCTGGCCGACGATTCATGGTTTGCTACTAATGAAGCCGATCAAGCCGGGTTGCGCGAGTTTCGTCATGCGCTGCCGGTGCTGATGAATGAATGGTTCGCGCGTCACAACCAACGCAAAGTCTCGACCGACATGGCGGTGCCCGACGAAGCGTTTGCCGGGATGTTGCGCTTTTATCAGGACAGTCTGCGCGGAGGCAATCTTCGCTACACAATCTTTGGCCACATCGGCGACAATCACGTCCACGTCAACATCCTGCCGCGCAACGATGAGGAAGCAGCCAGGTCATGGGAGATTTACCGGAGCTTCATTCGACGCGCCGTTGAAGTGGGCGGCACAATTTCCGCTGAACATGGCATTGGAAAGTTAAAGCGCGAGTACCTCCGCGAGCTTTACGGCGATGAACACCTGCGGGAGATGGCTGCGTTGAAGCACGCGTTCGATCCGAGGGGTATTCTGGGACGTGGGAATATGTTTCCTGATCTTTTCCTTACTTAGCAAGATAATTTTAGGTTGAAATTCAATTTTTTGAGGTTACGATGACTCATGTAATAACTCACCGCAGAGACGCAAAGAACGCAGAGGTTACGCCGAGGATACATCGACATGCGTCCACAACCAGGATCAGCAATCATCAACCGGATTACTCAGGAGGTAACCGGAGCAGGCATCGCAGTTCATCGCGCGCTCGGACCGGGTTTACTAGAATCAGCATATCAGGAATGTCTCTGCCAGGAGTTACTGCTGCGCGGAATCCCGTTCGAGCGTCAGGTACCCTTACCCCTCGAATACTGAGGAGTTCGCCTCGAGTGCGGATATCGTTTGGACATTCTCGTCGCCGGTTTGGTTGTTGTCGAAGTAAAAGCGGTTGAAGCGATCTCGCCAATCCATGAAGCACAGTTGATAACTTATCTCCGACTCGGCGGCTGGAATGTTGGATTGTTGATGAACTTCAACGTCGTCGTTTTGAAAGATGGTATTAGGAGAAAGGTTCTCGGGCTGAGAGAATAATTCTCTGCGCCCCCTTTGCGTTCTCTGCGTCTCTGCGGTGAACGTCGCTTGGGTTTAGGAAGAGACAATGTTCCGCTTCACCACCGCCGGCGAATCACATGGTCGCGCGCTTGTCGCGATAGTCGAAGGTCTGCCCGCTGGGATGCCCGTCGACGTCGAGCAAATAAATCACCAGTTGCAGCGAAGGCAGCAGGGCTATGGCCGCGGCGCGCGCATGACGATCGAGCAGGATCGCGTCGAGATCCTCAGCGGCGTGCGACATGGTCTGACGCTGGGTTCGCCTCTGGCCCTGTTGATTGAAAACAAGGACTGGGCCAACTGGACCGAGGTAATGTCGGTTGAGCCGCAGGACCTTGCACCTGAGAAATCACGCCGCGTCAAACGGCCCCGGCCTGGCCACGCTGATCTTGCCGGCGGTTTGAAATACAACACACGCGATCTGCGCGACGTGCTCGAACGTGCCTCGGCGCGTGAGACAACGGCGCGAGTTGCGTGCGGCGGACTCGCCAGGCAATTGCTGGGACAATTCGGAGTTGAAATTCATAGCCACGTGATTCAGCTTGGCGGTATTCCGGATACGCCGCTGGAGCTTACCTTCGATCAGATCGCGGCGATCGCTGAAGACGCGCCGCTGCGCTGCGGCGACGAACAAGCTCAACAACTTATGGTTGAATTGATCGACAAGAAGAAAAGTGAAGGCGACACGCTCGGCGGCGTCTTTGAAGTTGCCGCGCGTGGCGTGGTGCCGGGTCTCGGCTCGCACACAGCCTGGGATTTGAAACTGGACGGGCGTTTGGCGCAAGCGGTGATGTCGATTCCGGCGGTCAAGGCTGTGGCGATAGGCGCCGGCGCTCAAGCCAGTTCCCTGCCCGGGTCTGAGGTCCACGACGAGATCAGTTACAACGAAGAGACGAAGGAATTTATTCGCGCCAGCAATCGTGCGGGCGGACTGGAAGGCGGCGTCACGAACGGCGAAGAGATTCGCGTGCGCGGCCATTTGAAACCGATCTCGACGCTGCGTCGCGCCTTGCGCTCGGTTGATATCGATACGAAGCAGGAAGAGCGAGCTGCTTTTGAACGCTCTGACATCACAGTGGTTCCGGCCGGCGGAGTGATTGGCGAAGCCATGGTCGCGCTCGTGCTGGCGTCCGCGATGCGAGAAAAGTTTGGCGGCGATAGTTTGGGGGAGATGAAGCGCAACTTTGCAGGGTATCGTGAACAGTTGCGGGGTTATTGAGCCCGAGTCTTCCTCTGTCCTTCTTCGGGCCTTACTGGCGAAACCAAAACGTTGATCGTAAAATCAAAAGCAGCTCTGAACGAACCGGAGCAACTTAGCGAATTTAGAGTTTGAAATCTCAAATGTGAAATCTGAAATTAGAGATTTAAGAATGTCTTTACTAAAAATTGTTACCTGGCCGAATCCGATTCTCGACACACCGGGAGAGCCAGTCACCAAATTTGATGACGATCTCAAGAAGCTCGTCAACAACATGTTCGAGACGATGTACTCGGCCCCGGGTGTCGGCCTCGCCGCCGTGCAGGTGGGCGTGCCCAAGCGTTTGTTCGTGATGGACTGCTCGGGCGGGAAAGATCCTGCTCAGCGCGTCGTGATGATTAACCCCGAAGTCGTCAGCATGGAAGGCAAGCAGGACGGCGACGAGGGCTGCCTGTCGTTCCCCGGTATCTTCTTCAACGTGCAGCGTAACCTGCGCGCGATCGTTCGTGCCCATGACGTCAACGGCAAAGAGTTCGAGCTCGACGGCACCGAACTGACCGCGCGGTGCATGCTGCACGAAACGGACCACTGCGACGGCATCGTCTTTCTGGACAAGATGACGCCGCTCAAACGCGAGATCGTCAAACGCAGGATCAAGAAGCTGCAGAAGGCCGGTGAGTGGCCTTCCTAGCGCTACTTTGATTGAAAGGATAACGATGAGAACGATAACTTCGCGCAAGGCTGAAAGCGAGCTGCAAAAGTTGCTGGAAGAAACTGCTCTCTCTCACGAGCCAATCCAGATCACCAGCGCGTCTTCCAGCGGGATTCTCCTCGCTGAGGAGGATTGGCGAGCAATACAAGAAACTCTTTATCTGCTGTCGATTCCCGGCATGCGCGAGTCGATTCGAGAGGGGATGGACACGCCGATCGACAAATGTTCGACGGAGCTTAATTGGTGAGCTGGCGAATCGTCTATACCCGGCAAGCCCAGAAAGACGCGAAGAAACTTGCCGCAGCAGGGTTTCGCAAGAAGGCTGATGAGTTGCTGAAGATCTTAGGTGAGAATCCTCATCAAGCTCCTCCTCCGTTTGAAAAGTTGGTGGGCGACCTTGCCGGCGCATACTCGCGGCGAATCAACATTAAGCATCTCTGGTATATCAAGTGTACGAAAGCGAGAAAGTAGTCAAGGTTTTGCGGCTATGGACTCACTATGAATAATCGCAGCACATTAAATGGAGTAATCATGCCTACAGAATTTCGCAACGAACCGTTAACCGATTTTTCCAAAGAAGAAAGTGCGCAGGCGATGCGCGCCGCGCTAGAGAAAGTAAAGAGCCAACTGGGGCAGGAGTACCCGCTGGTCATCGGCGGCGAGCGCATCAACACCGAGAGCAAACTGGACAGTATCAATCCGGCGAATCGGACGCAGGTGGTGGGAAAGTTTCAGAAAGCCACCAAAGACCTGGCCAATCGGGCCGTCGAGTCAGCTTACGAAACTTTTCAAACCTGGCGAAACACTCCGCCCGACGAACGCGCTCAGTTGTTGTTTCGCGTCGCCGAACTAATTCGTTCGCGCAAGCACGAAATGTCCGCCTGGATGATTTACGAAGTGGCCAAGTCCTGGCCCGAAGCCGATGGTGACACCGCCGAGGCCATCGACTTTCTCGAATTCTATGGCCGCGAAATGCTCCGATACGCCGCGCCGCAACCGCTCACTAAATTGACCGGTGAAGACAATAACCTCGAATACATTCCGCTCGGCGTCGGCGCGGTGATTCCGCCGTGGAATTTTCCTCTGGCCATCATGGCCGGCATGACGGCGGCGGCGACCGTCACCGGGAACACGGTCGTGCTCAAGCCGTCGTCCGACGCCCCGACCATTGCGTACAAGTTTTTTGAGTTGCTCGAGGAAGCCGGCATGCCGGCCGGCGTCGTGAACTTCATGACAGGTTCGGGCGCCGAGGTTGGCGACGTAGTCGTCGATCATCCGAGGACCCGCTTTATTGCTTTCACGGGCTCGAAAGAGATTGGCTTGCGCATCAATGAACGCGCAGCGAAGACTCCTCCGGAGCAACTCTGGATCAAGCGGGTCGTGGCCGAGATGGGCGGCAAGGACGCGATCATTGTTGCCGACGACGCCAATCTCGATGAGGCCGCTGCGGGCGTGGTGCAATCGGCGTTCGGATTCCAGGGACAGAAGTGCTCTGCTTGTTCACGCGCGATCATCGATGCGCGAATCTATGATCCGATGATCGAAAAGATCGCGGCACTGACTGCGAAGATCAAAGTCGGCGATCCGACTGACACCGGAACAACGATGAGCGCCGTCATAAATGACAAGGCCTTCAAGTCGATCAACGGCTACGTTGAAAAAGGAAAGGCCGAGGGCGGACGCGTCGTAGCGGGCGGTGGCGCCGATGGCGAACAGGGATTCTTTATCGAACCGACGGTGATCGCGGACGTGAAAGCCGGAGCCACGATCGAACAGGAAGAAATCTTTGGACCGGTGCTCGCCGTGATAAAGGCGAACGACTATGACGACGCCCTGCGGATCGCCAACGATACGCAATTCGGTTTGACGGGCGCGGTGTACTCGACCGACGAAGCAAAACTGGAGCGCGCGCGCCGCGAATTTCACGTCGGTAATCTATATTTGAATCGTAAATGCACCGGCGCTTTTGTCGGTGTCCACCCTTTCGGCGGCTTCAACATGTCAGGCACGGATTCCAAGGCCGGCGGCCGTGACTATCTCCTTTTGTTCATGCAGGCCAAGCTTTCATCGACAAAGATCGGGGCCACCACCAGTAAGAGAGCTCAAGCCGGTATCGGCGAGTAGCGACTTCTAACCGCAATGCGGATCGGCCGCAGCACACGGCAGAAAGGCTTTGTCTTTCCGACAATCGTAGGATATTGATAGAGGCTGCGCCTCGACTGCGGAGGCGTCGCCTCTTTCTATTTCAATTTGACTGACACGGTAAGGCAGAGCCTTACCGCACTGGGCTGCGGTCAAGCCGCGACCAAATATGCGACTCGTATTCATGGGCACACCTGAATCCGCGG
>DATHHW010000037.1:0-52843 GCA_035317005.1 Pyrinomonadaceae bacterium
GCAGCGTTCGCTTCTTCCTCCGACTCGGCCGCGATAATCATGCTGAAGTCCTGCCCCAACAGAACTGAGCGGGTCAATCCACTATCGGACTCGGCACGCTGGTTCATCCAGGTGAAGCGCCGCTCGGTATCAAGCGTGTAAATTTCGTCGGGCGCGAGATCGGCGAGGCTCGCGAGAAAGGCGCGGTTCTTACTTCCCTCTTCTTCCGCACGACGGAGTTCAGAGATATCGCGGACGATGACGATGCACCCTGTCGCTGACTCTTGCTGCTGATCTTTGTTCTGGGGGACGACGCGCACCAGCAACGGCCTTTGGGCTTTATTCCCGGCGGGAAGTTCTACTTCAACTTCGGCGCCGCTCGAGATGGCGCGATCGACCATGCAACCAGTTTCTTCCAGCCCCCAAAGCATGTCACAACAACGGCGCCCCGCGAGAAACGAGCGCGCGGCCTGCTCGAGAGACTCGCCGGCGCGATTGATTTTCTTCAGTCGCTTGTCCGGACCAAAGATGTAGAGAGCATCCGGCAAAGTATCAATGGTCGCTTCCCACATGCGGTCGGCAGCCATCAGCGAGTTGCAAAGTTTGATATGTGCGTCGGTGGAGCTCATTTTAGGAGTGCGGATCCAGGAAGGTCGGGCCTCGCGTTTCGCGGTCTGCGGCTCAGGGCCGGCAGGCCTGGCTATCTACGCGCGGGGCAAGGCCCATGCCAGCGCGAACTTAAATCAGTTTAGTCAAAAGGCTTGGTTAATCGTCGATTTCGCATCCCGGTCGGTGACGGGAGCGGGAGCACTCGTTCACCCTGACACTATCATCCTGACATATCTTGTTCGTTTTGACTGACAATCTGTCAGTTGGGCTGAGGTTGCAGAAGTGCGGCTACTGATTGCGTGGTTCGTACTCGCCGCGAGCTTTCGCTGCTTCATAGTCCGAATTGGCAAGCCGCATCGACAACCCGATAGGGCGATAATCGAAAGGGGCCGGACCACCCAGCGTGTTTTGAATCGCGGCCACGATGTAATCCTGGTTCTGACGAAAGTGAACCACATTGCCGCGTTGATTGAGGATGACAAATAGCACCACCCGTCCGCTCTTCGTTTTCATTTGCCCGACGAGCGCGCTGGCGCCACCATCAGTGCGCACCAGGGTCCCGGTTTTGGCAATGACGCTGCCGCGTTCGGACGGATCTGTATATCGATCTTCCAGGGTTCCGGGATCGATTCCCGCAACCGGCAGGATGTCTGAGAGTGAAAGCTTGTTCTTCTGTAGCTCGTCGCGCAGGGCGCGCAGAATCTTCATCATGGCGCGCGGCGTAAAGCGATTGACTCCCAGGCCGCTGGTGGAAGACATAAAAATCTCGTCAGGATTAAGTTTGAGTTTGTCTATCAAAACGGCGCGGATGTTTTGAGGTCCGCCAAGCGACTCGCCGATCCGCTCGGCCATGAAATTATTCGAGTAGCAGAGCAGAACCTTCAGCACATCAACCAGCTTGCTTGATTTGTGAGTGAGCAGCGGGATTGCTCCGACCGGTGCTGAGCCCACCTGCACTTCGCCGGTGATCACGACGCTGGGAACGCTGCGCAGGCTTTCGTTGTCAGCAACCAAAGTACGCTCGTCAATCCAGGCACGCGTGGCACTCGCCGACCGGCGCGCAGCGTCGAACGTGTCCCGGAATTGTTCTCCGGAATGTCTCGCCGACCAGTCGAAGTTCATCGTGAAGCCTGGCGCGACAATCAGGTTGCCGTTGACCGTGCGAATTCCCAGTTCGTTCATTTCCTTGGCCAGCATCACGGCATGTTCATAGTGAAGTGAAGGATCGCGTCCGCTCACAATCAAATCACCCGTCAGCGTTCCATTTGTTTTGTCCACCGTTCCGGCAATCCAGACGGAAGTTAGAAACCGGTGCTCTGGTCCGAGGGACCGCAACGCTACGAGGGTCGTTGCCAACTTGATTGCCGATGCGGGATTGAACTTCTCGTCGACTGACTGTGCCGCCAGCGTGGTGCCGTCAACCGTCTCCGCCAGAACTCCTTGCAAACCATAAATCGGAGTCAGGAAAGCCGGCTGCGCTAATCCATCGTTAGTTGGAAGGTTAGCACCGGAGGGGTTGGAAAAACCGTTCGCCGGCGCGGCTACGGGTGTTTGGGTCTGAGCGGACTGCGAAGCCGTACTCGGAGGGGCCTGGCCAAACGCAAGGGCGCTACCGAGCAGTACCAACGTGAAAATCTTTGCTGACTTAATTAAGAAATGCATCATCTTCAAATACTAACCGGAAGCGATCTGCCTCGCTTATGCATAATACCATGAAAGCGAGGTCGAAATTTGGAGTGCGGCGACTTGTCGCCGCTTTCGCTCCGGCGTATCAAGCAACCCCCGAAGACTTAGCAACCAAGCGGCGACAAGCCGCCGCACTCCAAAAAGGAACCACCCTCTCGATCTGTTCTTTCAGCAACCTGGCGCGATCCAAAGTTCGATACGGGCGCTCCTGCCGACAACCTGTCGGACCCAGCTTTGATGCCGAGCATTTTGGGCGGGATGCTCTTAATCGTAGGCCTTCTCCACAGTCAGCGATTGCCTGTTAGTGCTCGGTTGTTTGTTGCTCACCTGCAACCAGGCACTCACTACAAACACTTCGCGCCCGAAACTTCGTTGACAGGCAAACAAGCGCGCACCTAGAATTCACCTGTTGAAGGAAGTTCGTGCCACGCGATCAGCAACCGGTAACAATTGACAGCTTGCACGTCGCGCATGCGGCGCGGCGCAAAGAGATTCGGGCACGCCTGCGAGAGTTTCGCCAAGTGTGGCAGACAGCTTCGGACGCGCGGCTGTGGGAAGAGATGGTCTATTGCATCTTCACCGCCGGAGCTTCAGCGAAGATGGGCCTGCGCTCAGTCGAAGCAGTAAGACCGTTGTTGGCGAAGGGACAGCAAAAGGCAATGACGCGCGCGCTGGTAGCGGCAGGCGCGCACCGTTTTCCCAACGCCCGGCCCGCGTACGTCGTGATCACTCGCGATTATTTGCAAAGTTCATTCTCAATGCGCCTGCGCGAACGGCTTAATAGTTTCAGCGATCCGTTCGAGCGCCGTGATTGGCTGGCGACAGAGCCGCGGATAAAAGGCCTCGGTTATAAAGAGGCGAGCCACTATTTGCGTAATGTCGGCTTCAAAGGTTACAGCATACTGGATAAGCACATCGTGCGTTGTCTGGCGGAACTCGGCGTGATCGATTCGCCCAAGCCGCCGGCCAATCGTCAACGCTATCTGGAAACCGAAAGCAGGATGCGGCAATTCGCCGCTGCAGCCGGGATTGATTTTGATGAACTCGATCTGGTGCTTTGGTCGATCAAGACGGGCGAGATTCTGAAGTAGCAAGCGGATGAAACTTAGATTCTACAAGTTTGTTTCAGCGCGCTCAGCGATCAACCGGCTGGCCGCTGCATTCGCTTGCCTGATGCTGATGACCGTTGTCATGGCGCATCCGGACAACGAGAAGGCTCGCAATAAGGCCCAAAAAGCCTTGCGCGCCGGCGACTTTGAACGAGCCGCACAGCTCTATCGCGACCTGCTGGCCAAAGACGATCACGATAACCTGGCCCGACTGGGACTCAGCCACGCGCTGCTTAAGCTGCGCCGGATACAGGATTCTTTCGATCATGCCGCCAGGGTGGCAGCTATCGATCCTTTGTCCGCCCGCGCGCACGCATTGCTGGGGTCGGACGTGCTGGCCTCAGGAGATTTTCTCCTGTCGGTAGAGGAGTTTCGCACAGCGCTGGCTCTGGATGAGAACGAAGCGATGGCCATTGCCGGTCTGGCCATGGTTGATTACTACGAGAATCGGACCGGAAGATGCATATTAGGATTGCGCCGCGCCGCGGAAATCGATCCAAACGAGCCCGACTATGTCTTTAATCTCGGTCAGGCCGCGGCACGTTCCGAGCGTTATAAAGAAGCGGCCGATGCTTACGAACGTTTCCTGGCGATTGCGCCGCGCACGGATGCCGAGCGGCGCGCGCGCATTCGTGGACTGATTGATTTTCTTCGTTACCTGGGACAGCAGGGTTCCCTTTACGATCTGCAAGGCGCTGACCGCACGGTCCTGGAATTTGAAGCTCCGGACTATCGTCCGATTATCAAATTGCGCATCAACGGTTCGAAAGAGTATATGCGGTTCGTCCTCGATACTGGTTCCGGAATGTCTGTGCTGTCTGAGGATACTGCGCGCAAGCTGGGCGTCAAGGCGGTTGCGCATGGCGGTTTAGCCCGCGCCGTGGGTGGCGGTGGCCGCTTTGAAATCGTGTACGGGTATCTTAGCTCAATCGACCTCGGTGAGATGCGGGTCACGAATGTTCCCGTTTACATTCGCCATTTTTTTGATGAACACAACCCGGTAGACGGATACCTGGGAATCGCAGCGTTGGGCCGGTTGCGGACGACGGTTGATTTTGGATCACGCCGCATGACGTTTGTTCGTCGCGGCCCCGAGGCGAACCCGGCACGAGACGCTCAGGGACAACCGGTTAAGGCTGAGGCATTAGAAGTTCAACCCGGAATAAATATTCCCGTAAGAACAACCGCGAGTGGTTTCCTGAGCGGTGAGGTTTTTATTGACGGCATCAACAAGCCACTCAATTTCATCATCGATACCGGTGCCACGGTGACCGTCGTGTCGGAAAAACTGGCGGCCCTCGACGAAGCGCAGGCCTTTCTCAAGCCCAGCCGAATGCGTGTTTTTGGCGCCGCCGGTGTAGCTGAAGATGTGAAGATGGCCGTGCTGCCGAAGATCGCGATTGGGGCATATTCTCGTGAGAAGATCGATGCCGCGGTGCTGGACCTGGAGCCAGTCAATGAAACGGCCGGCTTTCAGCAGAGTGGGATCTTAGGTGGCAATTTCCTGCGCTTCTATCGCATCGTTTTCGATTTCGACAAAGGCGTCGTGCGGCTCGAGCCTTTGGAAAAGAAAGCGCCGCCGGCCAGCAATCCGACACCTGAGGGCACACGGTAACCAACGCACGCACCATGAAGCCAAGCACTTATCTGGAGACTTCAGTAATCGGCGCGTACCTCGATAATGGCGAGCCGTTCCGGCGCGATCTCACCATTCGCTGGTGGGAACACGAGCTGTCGGAATACCGGGCGGTGATCTCGCCTTTGGTAACGCGAGAGCTGGAACGCGTTTCCGAGCCGCATCGTTCGGCGTACCTCAAACTGACTGAGGCTCTGGAACAGGTCGAGCTCACCGAAGAGGTGGCCATACTCGCCGAAGGTTATGTCTCACGCGGAATCTTTCATCGCAAGTTCATCGCCGACGCATTGCATGTGGCGGTTGCTTCATTTCACAAAATCGATTATCTAGTTACATGGAACTTCGGACATCTGGCGAACGTTCGCCGGCAGGCACGCATTCGCTTATTCAATACCGCTGCCGGGTTTTTTGTTCCCATGATCGTAACTCCGGAGTTTTTGGTTTCTGAAGGAACTGAGATTTCAGACGTCAGATCTCAAAACTGAAATCGTGGCTTGAGATTTGTAATTTCACTTCTGAGATCGTAAGTTCTGATTTGAAGAGTGGCCGTTGCATTCTTTGATTGGCGACAATCATGGATCGGAAAGAGGGATTAACAATCCAAAATCAGAAATCTAAAATCAAGAGTCACGACCTGTATCGCAGACCTAAGTTTCTGACCGTGCTTCATCAGATTCGCGAGACCATGTCGCGTGAAGCGGATTATGACGTGGATCTGTTTGCTGAGATGGTGCGCTCGGGCACTCGCCCCGAGTACGGCCCCGAACGAAATATCCGCGGATTCAAGAAGCGCGCGCCCCGTAATGATGAGATCAGCGTTGCTGCGCCCCGGCTGGTCGGCGCGCCACGTGTTAAAGAGCGGAAGCGCGCTGCAAGATAAGTCTTCCAGATATCAAATCTGAAATTCAAGTTTGAGATTCCAAACTGAGTGATCATGGACGCCACATTCGAAACAATCGGCCTGGAGATTCCCAGCGAGAAAGCCATTAACTTCCTCGCTGAGCGCGCTGAAAACCAGGGCGAGCCGACTCAACTACTCCGCCGTGGCGCCGTCTTGCACGGGCGTTGCTGGAAGCTCGGTGAGGGTTTGGAAGTCTGGACGGTGCTGTACGAGTCGGAGACCGGGGACGTTTTTTATGCGAACTGCCGGCCCGGCTTTCGCGCCCGTTACATGCAACGCATCGCGCCCTGGGCCCTGACCGAATACGATGAAGAAGGCGAAGCGGTCATTCACGGCTACTGGGACGGCACTGATACTGAGGTGCTGTTTGAATTACAGAACCTGACCGAAGTTGGCGCCTCGGGATTTCGTGCCCCGGCCCTGCATGTCGGATTGTGTGGCCTGGCTTATCGGGCCCGCGTCTGCTCGCGTGAAATGAACTCACGCTGGCTGCCCTTGGAAAAGGCGTCGCCCTCTCGCGCCGCCCACGAAAACGATTGGATTCTGCGCGGTCGAGTGATCGCTTTCAAGCCTTTGCGTAATCCGCTTTCGGGAAGCGAGCTTTACTGGATCTATCTCGATCTGAGTGGGCTGAAGCTGGAAGTGCTGGTTAACACTCGCTCGCTCAGCGGCGGCAACCTGGCCGTGGGCGCAACCCTCTCCGCTGAAGTCTGGCTCCAGGGCCACGTCTTTGATGACCAGGCCCTGCGCCTTCGCTATGAAGGTGTTGACCCGGCTGGCTCGGCAGAAAGTTTCTGGTCGCGCTTTTCGCGCACCAACTAAGGCTCAGTTTTCCCACGCTTTGTTTGGAGACCAACGTCGCTTGATTCCACGTGTTAATGGCCCTCGGGTGTTTTACTGAATGAAGCGACCGATCATCATCATCCTCATCGCGCTGATTGTTCTGGCCGGCGGGCTTTACTTCCTCGATCAGTACTGGATTCATCGCTATGATTCGCTGATCGCGCGCGAGGCTTCACTGCATCATATCGATCCTGATCTGGTTTGGAGCATTGTCTATGAAGAGACGTACTTCAGTCCCTGGAAGAAAGGTCGCAATGGCGAGATCGGACTGATGCAGGTAACGCCGGTCGTGGCGCGCGAATGGGCCGCCGAGAGCGGCGTGGCGCCCATGGAACAGCGCACTTCGATGGACACGGAAACATTTTTGCGCGACCCCGCACGTAACGTTCAGATCGGATGCTGGTATCTGGAGAAGGCCGACCAGGATTATCGCAACAGTCCAGGTCGAGAGGCACGCATTCTCGCCGCCTATAACGCCGGACCCAGTCGCGCCGCCGAATGGAGCCGCGTCGCCAGCGGCACGCCACCATTGACGGAACAGGAGTTCATCGCGCACATAGACATTGCTTCGACGCGCGCCTATGTCACTTCAATTCTAGGGCGCTATCACAGGGTAAGGTCAGCGAAGAACGCTTCGCCAGTTAGGCCATGATTTCGCCGAACATTCTTATTGGTTTGAAGCTGTTGATGGCCGTTGCCTGCGGCGGGGCCATCGGATTAGAGCGCGAGCTGAGTCGCAAACCGGCCGGCCTGCGAACCAACGTCCTTGTCTGTGTCGGCGCGGCTTTATTCATGATCGTTTCGCGTCACATCGGGGGTGGCGCGCCTTATACGGATCCGGCGCGACTCGTGGCCCAGGTGGTGACCGCTATAGGTTTTATCGGCGCCGGCGTCATTCTGCAATCGCGCGGTTCGATTACCGGACTAACTACCGCGGCGACGATTCTGATGGTCGGGGCCGTCGGTATCACCATCGGCGAGGGAATGTTCTCGGTGGCGTTGATGACGACTGCACTGATTATTGTGGTGCTGGTGTTGCTGCGAAAAGTCGAGCGCGCGCTAATCCGCCGGCGCAGATTGTTTCACTATCTGTTGAAGACTACCGAAGCGCCCCAGTCCCTGACGCGTTTGCTTGATTTGCTGGAGCGCGAGGGCTTGCGCCTCGATGACTTCAGCATAAAGGATCTGGACGAAGGTCATCACGAGCTTCGCTTTGCGGTGGTCACTTCGCTCGAGGGAAACAGCCGCTTGATTGGACTGCTGCCCGAGATCGGAACTGAAGTGCAAGGCTCGACCGTCGCGAGTTCAGATTGATCCAAAGGTGGCATGGGCATCCCGCCCATGGTTTCACGCGCAAGATGCGCGCGCCACATTATTTGTCATCCAACAATGACGTCCATCTTCTCAGCTCGCTGGGTCCTGCCAATCATCTCTCCCGTGATCGAAAACGGCGCCGTAGCGTTCGAGGGATCCAACATCATCGCGGTTGGACCACGAGCCGAGATCGCTTCAAGATTTCCCGATTCACGCACCGAAGATTTCGGCGACGCCGCCATCCTGCCCGGCTTCGTCAACGCGCATTCACATCTGGAACTAACAGTGATGCGTGGCTTCCTTGAACGCGAAGAAAACGATTTCCCTGCCTGGCTTCGAAAACTTACCGTCGCGCGTCTGGCTATGACGGCCGAGGACTTACTGGTGTCAGCAACCTGCGGCGCCATTGAAGCAGCGCGGGCGGGCGTGACCTGTCTCGGTGATGCCAGCTCAGCAGCCATACAGGCAACAAAGGCGTTGCAGGCGGTTGGCTTGCGGGCGATCGTCTATCAGGAATCTTTCGGCCCCGACCCCAAACTCGCCGAACAGAATGTGACGAATCTGCGCGAGCAAATCTCAGAGTTGCGCACAATTGAAACTGAACTGGTTAGGGTTGGGGTTTCACCACACGCGCCTTATTCAGTTAGCGGGCGACAGTTGGAATTGATTTCGCGTTTGGCTTTAGATGAACACCTCCCGGTAATGATGCACGCGGCCGAATCGCAGGCCGAGAAGTTGTTCATGCTGAAGGGCCAGGGGGCCTTTGCTGAAGCGTTGAGCGCGCGTGATATTGCCTGGCAAGCTCCCGGTATCTCGACGATTCAATACTTGCAAAGACACGGCGTGCTCGAAACCAGACCCTTGTTTGCGCATTGCATCAACGTCGATGACGGTGACCTCGAGCTCATCAAACTGAGCGGTGCGGGCATCGCTCATAGTCCCAAGTCGAACCTCAAGCTGGGTCACGGTCGCGCGCCTTTCGCAGAGTTCATCACCCGTGGACTGAGCGTTGGATTGGGCAGTGATTCTGTCGCCAGCAACAATACCTGTGACCTGCTCGAAGAAGCGCGCTTCGCAACGCTGCTCGCGCGGCTGGGTCGGACTACTGCCCCTGTGAGCGCTGAACAAGCCCTCTTCGCCGCGACACTTGGTGGCGCGCGCGCTATGGGGAAAGAGGATCAAATTGGCGCTCTCGCGCCCGGAATGCAGGCCGACATTTCCGTCGTCAACCTCAACGGCCCGCACCAGCAACCCGTGCGAGATCCTGCCGACGCGCTGGTCTTTGCGTCTTCGGGCCGGGACGTTTTGCTGACCATGGTGGCGGGCAGGGAAATCTATCGTGATGGGCAGGTAAACGGTGTGGATGAGGCCGAATTACGAAAGCGCCTTGCGCAAGTCCGGACGAAGATTGATTCCACCTGTATCAGTTGACTTTTGCTCTTGCCGATTGGTGGCCGCTGTTTATATTATTAGCTCCATGAGGAAGTCGTCACAACCTGTCTTTGCTGCGATTATTACGGCCCTGCTGTGGTTCATTCTGACTACCGGCGTTTCCGCCCAGGAGTCTCGGCCGCGCAATCCCACAATGGCGTCACAAACAGAGGACACCCTGAAGGATCAGCTCTTCGCGCAATTTACTGAGTACAAGAGAAGTTTGAATCCGGAAGAACACAGGCTGGCTTATCCGGCGGCCAAGGATTACTTACGGAAGTTTGGCGGGGAGGATGACAGTAACGCGAAGGAGGTCCGCAAGTTCGTCATCGAATACGAAAGAGCTGTCGCTAACGGTGATGTGTTCACTGCTTACAACGCCAAAAACTACGCGAAGGCTTTCGAACTCGGACGGCCGCATTTGAAAGCTGACCCGAACGACTTTTTTGTGCTCTCGGCCTTGACGGAAGCGGGTTATGAAAACGCGCTTGCCGGAAATGCGACTTTCAACGAAGAGACCATCGGTTATGCCCGCGCCGCAATCAAGCTTTTAGAGGGAGGCAAAGTCACCAGGGCCGATCCCTTCAAGAGTATGGACATTGCGCGTGGCTTCCTGAACTCAGCTCTCGGTTGGTTCGTCAAGGACCAGGCTCCGGTCGAGGCCGCCGCCGCTTTCTTAAAAGCCCTGCAGTCCGACGCTCTTTATCGAAACGACCCGGCAATTTATCACCGTATGGGTGTCGCGATCATCAAGGGCGAGTTCACCCAACTCTCTGCCGAATACAACGAAAAGTTTGGCGCCAAACAAGGGTCTGCAGAGCAGAGAGCTATGTTGGACCGGGTACTTAAGACTGCCGAGCGAGCGATTGACGCCTATGCCCGCGCTGTTGCCCTGAGCACCAAACCGGAGCAACAGGAAGCGAAGACCAAAATACTTGCGCAGTTGACGGGACTGTACAAGAACTTCCACAACAACTCAGACGCCGGTCTGGACGAGCTCATCGCGACCGTGTTAACAAAGCCGTTACCTTGATCACGATTTATTTCAGGAGATGGTGGAAGCCCTCTTGAGCGAAATGTCTGTCCGTCGTCAGGGCTTCGCTGATGTGACGTTCGCGCATGATAAGGAAGCTGACAGCGTCGCAGAGCGAGTAGGATTTGTCCCGTCGATTTTGCAGAAGCTCAAGGGCTTCTCGGTCCACCCGGCTAGTTGCTGCTCACTGCTTACTGCCTTGTTTTCTCGGTCCCGGCACGCGGGACCCGTTTACGGCCTTATCAACCTTCTATCGTGGACATCGCCGTTACTGCTTTCTTTTCATAGCCGGCGATGATCACGAGGTTCCCTTTCTCGACTGCGCTCAAGGCGGCGTCGTTGTAGTTGGGATTGGCCTTGTACCAATCAAAGCTGGCAAAGTACTTTTGCGTCCACGGATCCTTGAAAACTTTTCCATGGCGCGCGTAGATTTCTTCGCGCATCTTGCGCACGTCCTCCAGGAACAAACCCTGAAGCAGAGCCCGCGTGATTGGCTTATTGCTTATCGAATCGTGCAGCTTGTTTTCGTACTTGACGATCGTCTCGATGTTGGTTTTGTCGCTGCCAGATATTTCTTCATCCTTGAAATCCTCTTTCGGGTCGTACCACGGCTGGCCGCCGAAGTATTGCTGGATCCAAACAGTCTTAAAGATGCGGCCGTGGCGCGCATAGATTTCGTTTCGCAACAGACGCAGCTCATGCAAACTCAAACCGCGCAGCATCTGATCTGAGATCAGTTTGTTCTCGAACAACTCCATGTCGCCCGGCGAAAGGGCCACGCGGCGCTGTTGTCTCTGGATCGTGTCGATGAGTTGCAGGTTCTTGCGCTCGACGACGCTGAGCCCTTTTGGATCATACCGATCGGCAGGACGGTACCAGTAGCGCTCGTCAAAGTACTGCTGCAGCCAGGCTGTCTCCGGAAAACGCTTGCCATGAATGGCTTCGATCTCAGCGGCGAGAACGGTCCACTCAGCGCCGGTGTGCTGGCCGAGTTTCTTGCGCGTCAGCGCGCGGTCCTGATAGAGACGCATATCGCCAGGTTCGACGGTTTCATGCTTCTGCGCTTCGGCAATGCGAATGACATCGAGGTTCTTGCGCTCAGAATCGTTGAGCGCGGAATTCTGAAAGTTCGGATCGGCCTTGAACCAGGTTCGCGATTCCAGAAAGCGCCTGATGTCCGGATCTTTGAAGACGCGGCCGTGCCTGCCAAACACAATTCCGCGGACGAGTTTTAGATCATCCAGGGCCAGCGCTGAAAAATCCGCCGGCGCTACACTGCGGCCGGCAAAGTCGAAAGTCTCCCAGGTTTTCACCGCAGCGTACTCGTCCTGAGCGCTGGCGACGGAGAACGCCGAGAGCAGCACGAGCAGTAGCAGCGGTAGAGCCAGCCGGAACAAACTATAGGGGGATTTCATAAGTCACCTCGAAATGTAGCACAAACTTTAGTTTGCGGATTGCTTTAAGAAGACGCCGCAGAGCCTGATATTTTGCGTAATCTCGATCCGCGAACAAATGCAACTTAACAACTTATTGTGAATTTACGAACCGTGATTGCCCCACTTGAAGGAGCGGGTAGCCACGCGGCTCTGCCGCCTGATGTGCGGAAAGGCTTTGCCTTTCCGGTACTCTAATTCATTCGAAGGGCTACGCCCATCTTAGATTCGGAGGCCCAGCCTCCCTTAATCCAAAGAGCGCGACGGAAAGGCAGAGCCTTTCCGCATATCAGGCGGCACAGCCCTTAGGGCACTGACCTCGCAAGTTAACAACTTGCGCTGCAGCTATCCAAAGATGTCACGGACTTTATCGACGAGCTTCTTATCTTCCAAGTCGGGAGTTTCAATTTTCGCCAACTGTTCCAGCAGCTTGCGCTGTTCGCGGTTCAGCATGGTCGGCGTGACCACCGACACAGAGACAAACAGATCTCCTCGGCCACGGCCGCCCAGCACCGGCATTCCCTGCCCGCGCACTCGGAAAACCGTGCCCGTCTGCGTTCCGGCCGGAACTTTCAGCGCTTGATCGCCGTTGAGCGTCTGCACACTAATCTCGGACCCGAGCGCGGCCTGGGCAAATGTGACGGGCACTGAAGCGTACAGATTATTTCCCTGCCGCTCGAATTGCTCGTGCTCAGCCACGTGAATGACGACGTAGAGATCTCCCGGCGGACCGCCATAAACTCCGGCCTCGCCCTCGCGTTGTAATCTCAGCCGCGATCCAGTCTCGACGCCGGCGGGAATCTTGACCTCGATTGATTTCTCCTGCTCGATGCGACCGGCGCCGCGACAGGTTTCACACGGAGAGCTGATCACCTGGCCCGCGCCGCGACATGAGCCGCACGTGCGCGAGACAGAAAAGAACCCCTGTTGAAAGCGTACTTGACCCGCGCCTTCGCAGGTGCGGCAAACCTCAGGCTGCGTGCCTTCCTTGGCGCCAGACCCTTTGCAGGTTTCGCAGATTTCCAGTTTGGGAATTCGCAATTGAGCGGTCATGCCGGTTGCGGATTGCTCGAGAGTTATCTCGAGATCGTAGCGGAGGTCCGCGCCGCGTTGCGCGCTCGATCGGCGAGAGCCGGTTCGGCCTCCGCCAAACACATCGCCAAACCCAAACAAATCGCCGAGGATGTCTTCAATATTGCCGAAGCCCGGCGCTCCCCAGGCCGCACCGGCGGCGCTGGAAACCCCCGCGTGCCCAAAACGATCGTAACGGTGGCGTTGTTCCGCATCCGAAAGCACGGCGTAAGCTTCCGCCGCTTCTTTGAATTTCTCTTCGGATCCGGCGTCCCCCTGGTTCTTGTCTGGATGATATTGATGAGCCAGACGCCGGTAAGCGCTCTTCAGATCCTGTTCGGTCGCCGTGCGAACCACGCCCAGAACTTCGTAATAGTCGCGTTTGTTAATTGCCATAGTCCCTGATATCAGTGTTGAGCGGCCAGCAGATTCGCCATTGCACCGGCGAGCCGCTGACCGCCTGATAATTGTAACGGTTTCAGTTCAGAGTTCAACCTTAGGTTGTTGATGACCGATGAAGTCAGTACCGCCTGCGTGAGCCGGTGGGCCAGACTCTAACCTCAATCGGACTTGAGTCCTCGATCCACCCGCTCACGCAGGTGGTACTGACCTCATGGCAGGCGCAAGCCAAAGCTTGAACTCTGAGCTGAACTACGAACTCGCGTCTCATCAACCTCTCACTCGTCTTTCTTCTCGACCTCGTCGTCGGTTTGCTTCATCATGGCGTTGGTAAGTTGCCGGGCGAGCCGGTCGACTGAATCCAGCGCCATGCGAATCGCGCCCACTTCTTCGGCGCCAATTGAGGCTTCGCCTTCACTCAAAATAACTTGTCCGTTTTCCTGGGCGTCCTTTGAAAGCAAGCCGCCAAATTCCATAAATGCTCGTTGAGTGTTCTTTACCAAACTGGAGAGTTTGTTATTCAGCTCCAGCTTGTCGCGCAGCGCGCGATCGCTTTCCGCCGAAGTTTGCGCTTCGTTGATAATCCGATCAATTTCATCCTGCGACAGTCCCGAAGTGGGCGTGATGCGCATCTGCTGTTCGCGGCCGGTCGCCTTGTCCGTGGCCGAGACGGACACGATACCGTTGGCATCAACTTCGAAACTTACTTCGATTTGCGGCACGCCGCGCGGCGCCGCGGGAATTCCGACCAACTCAAATTTGCCCAAAGAACGATTGCCGGTCGAGACCTCGCGCTCGCCCTGAAGAATATGAATCTCGACTGACGATTGATTGTCGACGACGGTGGTGAAAGTAAGGCTGTTACGCAGCGGTATCGTCGAGTTGCGCTCAATAATCCTGGTAAACAGTCCGCCGCGAGTTTCGAGACCCAGACTTAGAGGGAGCACGTCGAGCAACACGATATCTTTCACGTCACCAGTCAAAACGCCGCCCTGAATGGCCGCGCCCATCGCGACAACTTCGTCCGGATTGATTTCGGCTGAAGCTTTCTTCCCAAAAATGTTCGCCACCGCGCGTTCGACTATCGGCGAGCGAGTCTGTCCACCCACCAAAATTACCTTATTGATTTCCGACGCCTGCAGCTTGGCGTCGACCAGGGCCTTTTCGCAGGGTTCGACTGTCTGCTGCACCAAATCATCCACCAGTAGCTCAAACTTCTCGCGCGTAAGAACTTTGTTGAGATGCTTGGGCCCCGAAGCGTCGGCCGCGATAAACGGCAGATTGAAACTGGTCTCAGTAGCAGAAGACAATTCGCATTTAGCGCGTTCGGCAGCTTCTTTCAAGCGTTGCAAGGCGAGGCGATCTTTGCGGAGATCAATGCCGGTGTCCTGATGGAACTGGTCGGCCATCCAATTCATGATGCGCTCGTCGAAATCCTCCCCGCCCAGATATGTATTGCCGGACGTCGACAAGACTTCGAATACGCCGTTGTTCATTTCCAGGATGGAAATATCGAAAGTGCCGCCACCCAGATCGTAGACGGCGATTTTCTCAGCCTCAGATTTACCCAAGCCGTAGGCCAGCGCGGCCGCCGTAGGCTCATTGATAATTCTCTCTACCTTCAGGCCGGCGATTTTGCCGGCATCCTTGGTCGCTTGTCGCTGGGTGTCGTCAAAGTAGGCGGGGACAGTGATGATGGCGTCGGCTACCGCTTCGCCGAGAAAATCTTCGGCCGCTGCCTTCAAACGCTGGAGCACGATTCCTGATAATTCCGGCGGGCTGTACACGCGGCCCTGTACCCTGATGCGGGCATCGCCGTTTTGCGAATCTACTATTTCAAAGGGTGCCGTCTCGCGCATCCGCCCCGCTTCGTGCGAGTCATACTTGCGACCGATCAAGCGCTTGACCGCGTAAACTGTATTCGAGGCATTGGTAACTGCCTGGCGCTTCGCGATTTGTCCGACCAGGCGCTCGCCTTTGTCGGTGAATCCGACCACACTGGGCGTAGTGCGGCCGCCTTCTTTGTTCGGCACGATCTGGACCGTGCCGCCTTCAAGCACCGCGACGCAGCAGTTCGTCGTTCCTAAATCGATCCCGATGATCTTCCCCATGTGTTCTTTTGCGACGAAGGTCTATTCGTCATCTCTGCGGGCCGCAACCTTCACCATGGCCGGCCGAAGCAACCGATCGCCGATACGGTATCCGCGGGCGAGCTCTTCGGTCACGGTATCGGGTTCGTATTTGTCCGAGGGTTCAGTGACAACGGCCTCGTGAATGTGAGGGTCAAAGCGCTCGCCAACCGAGGCAATTGGCTGAATGCCGAGTGACTCAAGCACGTCGTTGAGTTGCCTGGTGATTAACTCGACCCCATGCAAAAAATGCCGGAACTCTTTGGACTCGCTGGACTGAACTGTTTTTTCGGCGTCCAGAGCGCGGGCCAGATTATCAACTACCGGTAACAACTTACGCGCGACATCACCAACGACGCGCTGGTGGGCTTCACCGCGTTCGCGTTCGATTCGCTTGCGATAGTTTTCAAAGTCCGCCTGGCGGCGCGCAATGCCTTCCCTGGCCTCGTCCAGCGCGGTCTGGAGACGTTTGAGTTCCGCGCGCGAGGCAACGAGCTCCGCCAGGTCCGGACCTCCGAAACCCGTATCGTTGACTTCGGAGTCGGCCGCGTCGGCTTTCGAGTTCGCCTCGGTATCCGAGCGCTCGGCGCGCTCTTCCAATTCCGCATCGTCAGAGGCGCGCGGGTCGTCTCCATCGAAGAAGCGAATGGGAATGCTATTCGACTGTTTCTGCTTTCGATCTGATGCCATTGAGATCCGAATCTTCGTTCCGGGGCTTGCTTATATTGAAACTGGGTCAGTCTTATTGAAGAGACGCTTCATTCAAAAGGGCGCGTTCGATGAAACGCGCAAGGTAGTTTACCACAGCCATCATGCGACCGTACTCGATCCTCATGGGGCCTAACACGCCCAGTGTGCCTGAGACATCCCCGCCAACCCGGTACGAGGTAGTAATCACCGAGCACCGCTGCATCGAGGAAGCGACATTCTCTCTGCCGATTACCACCCTGACATTTCCAACTGCCGAATTGCTGGTTACGCACTCGTTCAGAATCTTTACCAGCCGCGACTTTGCTTCGAAAGTCCGAAACAACTCGCGCATTCCTTCGGCGCTGGCAAACTCAGGCTTGGTGAGAATGTTCGAGGCCCCATCGAGATAAACTTCAGCGGTGGCCTCGTCTTCACCCTGGAGACTCCGTTCACACAACAGCATGGCATTTCGCAGGAGCTTGTCATACAGCGCCTTCTCTTCCCGCATCAGGGCGATGATCTCGTCGCGAATCGCCAGCAGGCTCTTGCCGCCAAACTCAGCGTTCAAATAACGCGCCGTCCGATCGAGTTCGTCCTGCGTGAAATCTTCGTCGAGGGTGATGACTTTGTCGTGAACTATGTTCGAGGTGGAAACCAGTACAACCAAAATCCGGCTGTCGGGAAGCCGCACGAAACGAATATGCTTCAAACGATTCTCAGCCAGCGAGGGCCAGACTACGATTCCGACATTTTCTGAAAGCTCGGAAAGCACGTGCGAAGCTTTCTCCATCAAGCGATCGGGCCGGGCCTTGGCTTCATGTCCGAAGTCGATCATTTCGATTGCCCTTAAATCATTTTTCGACAGGCGGGTCGAGTCCAGCATGTTGTCGACGTAAAATCGATACCCCTTGTCCGTAGGAATCCGCCCGGCAGAGGTGTGCGGCTGCTCGAGAAAACCAAAGTCTTCCAGCTCGCACATGACGCTTCGAATCGTGGCCGAGCTCCATCCGGTAGCATGCGCGAACCTCTCCGAGACAGTGTGCGATCCGATAGCATCGCCGGTAATCAAATGCTCCTCGATGATCGCCGAAAGCACGGCTCCGCGTCGCGAGTCAGGCGTTGGACGTCCCGATTTGTTTGTACCCGTAGTGCGAGCCATTAGACTAACCTATGTGTTTCGCAAATCCTTAAAACAGCCTTAATCGAAGTCCGAACCGAAACATAGGGAAACCTTTCTGGTGCCGCGGCCAGTATAGCGAAATAACCAGAGGTCTCGCAAACCATTGTTTCTAAAGCGATCTTGCTACCGTCTGGCGCGCTTACCATCTCCGGACGGTTAACCGCGGTGGCCAGTTAAACTACTGTTAATGCTAGCCTTAATAAGAGCGCCTCAACTCTCTCGCGTGGCCTGCTGGGAGGTGCGATGTGATTTCCGCTCGCTGGCAAGGACTTTGGAGGGATCGCGGCGGCCCGGTTTGACGCGGCCGGAACCGCGACCCTAAGATGGGGTCGAGTTCCGGGTCCGTGAAATGCCGCAATCAGATCTTCATCTTAAAAGAGTCTTCTACGACGCGTTCCGTCAGCTCGATCGCGGTGGTAAGCGCTTTCAGCTCGGCGTGGCCGCTATCGAGGTAAGGTTCTATCCGTACGTGGGGTTACATCACACCATTCGAGTGCGCGCCGGTCGAGTCTACGTGCGCCTTTCTGATCTTTTCCGGTCCGCTCCGCCGGAGGTGATCCGGGCGCTGGCGTTCCTGCTGGTGGCGCGTTTACTTTCGCGCAAACCGCCCCGCGATCAGGAGCGCATCTATCGTTCGTACGCATTCAGTCCGCAACTTTTGCGGGCCTCGGACATCGCTAGAAGGCAACGCGGCCGCAAAGTAATCTCGTCGGCCAACGGTCAGGTTTATGATCTCGAACGGATCTTTGCGAAACTCAATCGACGCTATTTTGACGGCGAGATCGAAAAGCCGGTATTGACCTGGTCGAAGCGGCGGGCCCGAAGCATTCTGGGTCATCATGACGCCGCGCATGACACGATCGTCATTAGCAAGACCCTGGATTCTCGCGAGGTTCCCGAGTGGTTCGTTGAATATATCCTCTTCCACGAAATGCTGCACATCAAACATCCTGCCCGCATCGTCAACGGCCGGCGCTACTATCACACGACCGCGTTTCGCGCCGAAGAGCAGAGCTTTCCCCGCTATCAACATGCGCAGGAATGGCTGGATCATGTCGTTCGTAAACGGTTGGAGCTGCGAGCCCGAGCGGCCTAGCAAAGTAGCATAGGCTTCAGCCTGTGATAATCGTCGTCTAAAAAGAATCACAGACTAAAGTCTATGCTACAAATTATTCTGGAACTCCAGCCCGCTTTCCACGTTAATTCATTCAGGTAGGTGGGCTCCTCCTGAGAGCGGGCAAGCAGCGCAGAGTGTCATCCTGAGGATGCGTTCAAAGCGAGCTTGCCCGTTCTGTTTTTGTTGCGGGAACCGGAATTAGGTGGCTGGACAAGGCCGCGTTCCTCCCGCTAGACTACGTCGTTTGCAACCGTGCCGTGATTCCTATCTATTACTGCACGACTAAAAACCAATAGAAAGAGCTTTAAGAAGCGCAATGGCAATTCCAGCAACTCAAATCAGGCGAGGCATGGTTATTCTTTTTGAAGGCCAGCTGTGCAAAGTAGTCGACTTTCGTCATCACACGCCGGGCAACCTGCGCGCGATGGTGCAAACCAAGCTGCGCAACATTCGCACCGGTTCCTCTTTCGATCATCGATTTCGCTCGGCGGATACGGTGGACAAAGCTGCGCTCGAACAGCACGACATGGAATATCTCTATTCCGACGGCTCGCATCATCACTTCATGAATACCGAGTCCTTCGAACAGGTCGCTCTGAGTGGTGAAGACCTCGGCGATGCCGCGCAGTGGCTGGCGCCCGGGCTCAAGATACAGGTGGAGTTTTACGAGGGCTTGCCGATCGGCATCGAATTGCCACCCTCGATGGAACTCACGGTTACGCAAACCGAGCCAACGATGAAAGGCGCGACAGTTTCCAACGTCAACAAACCGGCGACCCTGGAAAACGGCGTGACGATTCAAGTGCCGCCTTTTATCAACGAAGGCGATCGCCTCCGCGTTGATCCTGCCGAAGGGCGTTATATCGAGCGAGCAAAGTGAAGTAGCATAGACTTTCGGTCTGTGTACGCAAGCCGAGTAACCCGATTACGCGGCGTTTAGAGTATCAACTTCAATTGGGTTCTTTCTCACTTAATAAAAGCCCCGACTGAAGTCGGTACTCTGTACAACGCTCAATCAAAGTAGGACACTACTTTTCCGAAACGAACCATCACACCGAAAGTCTGCGCCACTTATGTACTTGCTTTACAGCCTGCTTTTGACGGTTGGTTTTGTCGCGATGCTGCCGTGGTTTGCAATCGACGCCTTCCGCACTCGCAAGTACATCACCGGCCTTCGCCAACGCCTCGGAAAATTACCGGCAATCGCTAGCGACGAACGGCCCTTGATCTGGCTGCATTGCGTTTCCGTCGGCGAAACCGAGGCTGCGCGCCCTTTGGTTCGAGCGCTCCTTGATAGGTTTCCTTCTTACCGCCTGGTTATTTCCACCACGACCGTGACTGGTCAACGAATCGCACGCAATGCTTTCGGACGTGACGCTGCCGCCGTTTTTTACTTTCCTATTGATTGGGCCTGGACCGTCCGGCGAGTGCTGCGTACTCTGCAACCCGCAGCCGTACTGATCATGGAAACCGAACTGTGGCCACATCTGTTGCGCGAGTGTCGCAGGCGTGCGATCCCCGTCGCGCTCATCAATGGCCGGATCTCGATAACTTCGTTTGGACGTTACCAAATGATCCGTCCTTTCATTCGCGGGGTGTTGAATAATCTCTCGATTGCGCTGATGCAGTCTGAGCAGGATGCCGCGCGGATACGCGAGCTGGGCATCGCCGGCGAACGCGTGCTAATGCCGGGAAACCTCAAGTTTGACAGCGCTGAAAGCTCGACCGACAACGACACTACCGCCAACCTGCGCGAGCGTTTCGGATTCGATCGCAGCACGCGTCTAATCGTAGCCGCCAGCACACACGCTCCGGAAGAACTCGTAGTCATAGACGCATTCAAACAAATCAGAAATTCTCAGCCGGGTTACCAAACGCGCCTGCTAATTGCTCCCCGGCACCCGGAACGATTTGCCGAAGTGGCCTCGCTGTTGCAAGCTTCCGGTTTGACCTGGTCACGCAGGTCCGCGGCGGCGCAAGCCGAGGATAGAATTAGCGATGTGGTTTTGCTCGATACCATCGGTGAGTTGCGCTGCGTCTATCCTTTGGCTGATGTGGCTTTCGTCGGAGGCAGCATCGCAACCCATGGAGGTCACAACGTTCTGGAGGCCGCCGCTCGGGGCGTCTGCGTCGTCACTGGGCCGCACACGCATAACTTTGCAGCGGTGACGAAAGCTATGCTGGATGAGATTGCGATTGTTCAATTACCGCAGGTTTCAGCGTCCGCAGCATCCGCGGAACTTGCTAACGCGCTCAATACACTTTTGTCTAACGACACACTCCGGCGCGACATCGGCCAGAGGGCTTTAATGGTATGCGATCGAAATCGCGGCGCGACCGAGCAGACTCTTCACATGATTGCGGACCTGCTGGAGAAGCCAAACACAATCGGCGAGCCCATTCCCTTTCCGGCACTCTCCGTCACCGCAGCCAAATGATGGTCATCCGATCCAATGAATAGCGTCGTGACAATCGCGCTGACGCCGCTGGCGATCTTGTACGGCCTGGCGATGAAGACGCGACGCGCGCTGTATCGTTCAGGGCGATTTCGCGTGCATGATGCGGGCGTGCCTTTGATCAGCGTGGGCAATCTAACCACCGGCGGTACTGGAAAGACTCCTCTGGTTGAATGGATAGCGAGCGAATTAGCCCACACGGGACGGCGAGTCTGCATTCTCACGCGAGGTTACGGCCGCCGCGGTGCGGGCACTCGGGTCATCGTTTCAGATGGGAATGAAATCATCTCTGACGCAACGCGGTCAGGCGACGAAGCGCTGTTGCTGGCCGAACGACTGAAGGGTCAGGCCGCGGTAATCAGCGATGCCGATCGCGTATCGGCGGCGCGTTGGGCCGTTGAGAACTTCCACAGCGACGTGTTCGTCCTCGACGATGGTTTTCAACATCTCCGCATCGCCCGCAACCTCAACATCCTGACGATCGACGCCACGAATCCGTGGGGCAACGGAAAGCTTCTGCCCGCCGGCATCTTGCGCGAGTCTCCCGCTGAACTAGCTCGCGCGCAATGCATCGTCATAACGCGTGCGGACGATCCTGCTCAAACTGAAAAGCTACGGCGCGAGATCGCCGCGCAAAGAAAAGACTGCCCTGTCTTTTGTTCGCAGATGAGATTGAGCGGCCTGCGACCTCAGCCTGGCGAACCCTTGATTGCCGCCGAAGAAATTCGAGCATCAAGGATCGCCGCGTTTTGTGGTCTTGGTAATCCGGAATCATTCTTCGCTCTGCTGCGGAGCAGCGGCTATCAACTGGCCCACACGCAAATCTTTCGCGATCATCACTGGTACACTCAAACCGACATCGACCGTCTCGTGCGCGAGTCAGTCTCACGCGGCGCGCGAATTCTGCTCACCACGGCTAAGGATGAAGTAAAGCTACGCTCGCTCAAATTTGACATCCCATGCTATACCGCGGATATCGCGATCGAGATTGAGAATCAAGAGACGTTAAGAGAGCTTATTGGACAGGCCGCAAGTTCTCACCTGGAGCAGTCGGTCTAGTTTAGGTTGCTCAAGTCTTGAGTCCCGGAGGGACCTAATGTTTATAGAACCAGGAGCCCAAGAAGCTTTGAAGCTCCGGAGGAGCGAAACGCTTTGCTTCGCTGAAAGGTACATTTCGCTCCTCTGGAGCTAAGAGTTCTTTCCAGCAGCTTGAGCTATAAACATTTGGCCGCTCTGCGGCCAGGTACGATTTGGTAGAGCGTTGGAGACACTACACACTAGACGACCGCGCAAAGGTGTTAATGAAACCGATATGCTCGAACTGAACCAGGTCTACGGCGAGGGTGGGGTAACTGCCGACTTAGGTGTGTTCTTCACGCTGGGCGAAGGCTTTGGCGGTGGCGGCGGCTCTGTCTTGTCTACCGACGGGGAGGGTTTCGGTGTCGGCGATTCGCGCTGATTCGCATTCTTGTTGCCATTCTTGTTACCGGGCGCGGAGCTATTCGCGTTGTCATTGGATCCAAATTCTCCGGTCGAGGTACCCGGCACCACAGCTTGGCTGGCATTAGCGTTTGCATTCCGATTCGAAGGACTCACTGATGAGGTGGGCTGAATGCCACGCTCGCCTTCGCCTGTAGGCGTCCCACTTGCCTGCACTGGTTGGCCGTTTGGATCCGCTACCAGTCCAGTCTGACCTTGTGCCTGACCCGGCGACTGATTCGTCGGCGTCTGACTGGTGCCACGCGTAAGCAAAAATATGACCCCAAAAACTACGACCAGAGCAATTCCCGCGGGGGCCATTATTCGCCATGGATTAAAGTTCGACAGCGGAGCCTGATCGGCGGCCTGCTGGACGTACGGAGGCTCTGCACGCGTGCGCACCACGGTGACTTCGTCACGAGGCCGCACCAGCGTCTCTTCGTCCAGATCGTCCGCGGTAATGTTGACCGGCTCGTTTGCCACCGTATCGGCAACGGGAGGAATGAGCGGCGCGGAAACGGCATGGCCCGCGCCGGCGGCGGCCTGAGTCAATGCTTCACACAATGCGCCCGCCGTCTGAAAACGATCGATCGGCTGTTTAGCCAGCGCTCTCTTTATCAAATTGTCTACACCGGCCGGCAAATCCGGACGCGCACTGAGAACGGAAGGTGGGTCGTCCTGCACCTGCTTCATCATGATCACGGTGGGCGAATCACCGGTGAACGGCACGCGGCCCGCAAGCATTTCGTAGACAATCACGCCCAGCGAATACACGTCCGATCGCGCATCGATGGGACCGGTTTGCGAGCATTGTTCGGGTGACATGTATTGCGGCGTTCCAATCACCAGATTGGCCGCGGTGATGTCGTTGTCGCGAGCGCCTTCCGGTTGTTGAATCTTCGCAATTCCAAAATCAAGCACCTTTGCCCAGTCGCCGCCGTTTGTCTGAGAAAGCATGATGTTGTCGCTCTTCAGATCGCGGTGCACGACGCCTTGCTTGTGCGCGGCATCCAGCGCTCCGGAAACCTGGCGAACGATTTCGACGGCGCGATCAAGAGGCATCTGGCCTTCGTTTCTAATGACTTCTTTCAGAGTCTGACCGTCAAGGTACTCCATGACCAGAAAGACAACGCCGTTTTCAGCTTCCCCAAAATCGGTAACACTGACAGCGTGCGGATGAGAAATCCGAGACGCCGCCTTGGCTTCGCGAGAAAAGCGCGCCACCACGACGTCGTCCCCGGCCAGCGAGGGACGCAGCACTTTGATCGCGACGGTCTTGTCCATCATCACGTGCTTGCCGCGATAGACGGCGCCCATGCCGCCGCGCTTGATCAATTGTTCGATGAGGTACTTTCCGGCGAGCGTCTGTCCCACCAACGGATCGTCCACACTCTGCAGCACCTCTGCATCAAGAGTACACAGCGTGCTCGTATCCGAATACTCTTTACCGCAAACAGGACAAACTTTCATTTGATGGTCTTTCTTTCCTTATGAGGGCAAGCGTAACACACTGGTTTTGCGGCGAGCAAAGATGGACTCTCGCAAAACAAATTAGAAATGCGAGCGAAGCTCGAAAGCCGCGCTCGCATTCTCTTGTTTGCCTGTCTCGAGTAGATCTAGCCAGCGATCGGTTTGACTACCGCAAAAATCACCAGCAACGCAAAGAGCACCAGAGACTCAATCAGCGCCAGACCCAGAATCATCATGGTCTGAATGCGGCCGGCTGCTCCCGGATTTCGCGCCGCGCCTTCACAAGCCGCCGCGCCGATACGCGACTGTCCAATGGCGCCGCCAAAAACCGCGATCGCGAAACCGATGCCGGCGGCGAGCGCCACGTAACCCTTGAAGGTGTTTCCGGACTCCGCCGCCGTCTGCGCCGGTTGAGCAGCCGCCGTCATCGCAGCCATCAACACGCCAAGCACGGCAAAGCCAATCATTCTTAGTTTTTTCATTTTTCTATCTCCGTCCGGCAGTCCCATCAAAGCAACCGAAACTGCGGACCACTAACATTCGCGCGAATCATCGAAAGCTACAAACGGTCTGTATGATTTCGCCTGAATCCGGTATCCACCGCCCCTCTTACAACGGCGCTCCTGCGATACAGACATTGGGATTTACCATCCCTGGATTAGAATCACCGCTTGCTTTCGGCCACCCGCGCTTTCGCTTGTCTTACGTTCCAACGTGCTCCGCGGCGAATCGCGGCGTCGCTCGAAACGCGTGGATAAAACCGTTTAAGTTAAGACAGGTACGATAAATTCCCCGATATCGTCGTCTCCGGTTTCAGCATGGTCGGCGTGACTGTCATGCGGAGCATGCGAAACCTCGCTCAGATACAATTGCGACAGCAGCACAAAAACAAACGTCTGAATCAGGGCGACAAAGAGACTCAGCGGCATCAGGAATACCGGCACCACCCAATAAGTGATTCCCGGCGCCAAATGCGCGATCGAATCCATCACCTTTTCGTCGGCAAACATGTTGCCGAAAAGACGTATGCCAAGTGAAAACGGACGAATCAAGTTACTGATAATCTCAATCGGAAAGATCAGCCACGCTATCCACCAGATGGGACCGGCAAAGTGCTTCAGATGGCGGAAGAGCCCATTCTCTTTGATGCCGATATAGTTGTAATAAACAAACGATGAGATACCCAGCGCAAAGGTGACGCTGGTGGCCGACGTCGGCGACATGAACAGCGGGAACAGGCCCATCAAATTCGAAACCAGGATCAGCACCGCGAAGGTCATTACCACCGGGAAGTATTTCAAGCCGTGCGGCCCGACGATGTCTTCCAGCATGCCGCGAACTGCCAGCACGCCCACCTCGAGCGTTTGTTGTCCGTGCCCGGGTTCGTCTTCGGATAGCTTGCCTTTGAAGATCCAAATCAGCACCAGGCTGATGATGCAGGCCAGCACGAACATGACGGTGTACCAGGGAATTGCATTCTCAGGCGTGTACACGCCGAACGCGGCGTCGGGCGTGGTGCCGAACTTGCCCAGCACCTTCGTCCAGAACGGATGCGTGTACTTCATCTCGAAGTCGTACGCGGCCTGACCAAAGTATTGATTGACAAGCCTTACTACGATCGGCGCCTGCTCGGCATGTTCAGCAGCCTTCCCGGCTGTTTCCGAACTCAGAAGGAGAAACATCAAAAAGATTCCTCTCGACGAATAATTGCAAAATAGAACTGTCTGGAAGCCTCAATGAATAGCGCGGGCACGAAAGAAGATAACCCGGCGAACATCGCCGGCAGCGATACCAGTCGCAGCTCGTACGCCGCGAACGCCGCTCCGGCAACCACAAAATAACGAATGATGTAGCGCGATATCCTGACGCGTGGTCGCTCAGTCACGTCTACGTTGAAGACTGCGGCCACTGACGTTTCCAGCCAGTGAAAGTTCAAGAGCGAAAGCAAGCCGCCCAGCATTAACCCGGTCGTTACCCGCCAGGGCTGAAGCATCGTGCTAACGATAACCGCCAGCCCAACGCTCGCGATCATTACGCGAAAGACGCGCAATTCGAGCGCGCCGGCGTCGCCACGGGCTAATCCTTCAGTACTTACACTGTTGGCAATCTGACTCATGAATTAAGCGGAGGATTTTACATGGGAGACGAACGCATGTCGAGTTCACCTACGAGCGCGAAGGCGTGAGCAATTTAGCCTTGGACATCAGTCACTGCCACGATAGGAGGCGTCGTGATCTTTGGGGACCTCCATCTATCCAGCCAATAGTATGCGAGCACCATTCCAACCCACAGAACAAGAATAACCCCGGGTGGTACTTCAGAGTACTTGATGTCACATCCTTTTTCGGCAATCAATATGTGAAGGCGCGCTACCTTGTCACTTGCGAAGGCGCATTCCAGCGGATAACCCAGCACAAGCAACGAGATGAGCGCGCAAACCGCGCTGAAAGCAATACTTTGCGGTTTGTTCCTATGCGGATCGACGTCGTATGCGAGATCGCGACGAGTATCGTGAGGCCGATCATCATGCTCGCCGGACCGTAAGGGCCAGAAGGGGCAATGACCGACACGGCAGCCGCAAGAGACGCGACGGCTAAGGCAGCAGGATCGATCCCTCCTTTGCCGCTTGCCATGCGCAAACCTGCTTTCATCTTCTTCGCTTGCACTTAGTGCCGAGAAGCGGCCGAGCCGGGTGGGTTCTAACCTCTTGGCCGAGTGCTTCCCGCGCGAGGCAGTCTAGGTTTCACAATCAACGCAGCTGTCTCGGTGGTGGCGGCTTTTGTGAATCGTCAGGGTTTTTCGCGCCCGTCTCTGAAAACATTTCTTTGATCGAGCCCACGGCCGAGAGCATGCTCGACGTTTCGACCGGCATGAAGATCACTTTCGCGTTGTTGCTCTTGGTCATGTCGCGCAGGCTTTCGATGTAGCGCGTCGTGATCAGATACTGCGCGGGATTGCCGTGTTCCTGCATCGCCGAGGCAACCTGGGCAATCGCCTGGGACTCAGCTTCCGCCTGACGCAGACGCGCCTGGGCCAACCCTTCGGCTTGCAGAATGTTCGACTGCTTCTCGCCTTCGGAACGCGTGACGGCCGCTTGTTTCTCACCTTCTGCGCGGGTAATCGCAGCCTGGCGTTCGCCTTCGGCCTGCAACACGAGCGCGCGCCGGTTGCGCTCGGCGGTCATCTGCTTCTCCATAGTCACGCGCACATCTTCCGGCGGATTGATGTTCTTCACGTCGACGCGCGTAACTTTCACGCCCCACTTGTCCGTCGCTTCGTCGAGGATGATGCGCAGCTTGGAATTGATCTGGTCGCGTTGCGACAGCGTGTGATCGAGATCCATGTCACCCATTACTGCGCGCATGCCGGTAATCGTTAATTGCACGATGCCGCCGACCAGATCGTTCATCTCATAAACCGCTTTGATAGGATCGGTAACTTGCCAGTACACGACAGAGTCAACATGGATGGTGACGTTGTCGCGGGTGATTACGGGTTGCGGCGGCAGGTCGATGTATTGTTCGCGCAAGTCGATCGAGGTGACACCGCCGCGCGTGTTGGTCCAGAAGACGGCGCGCGGTTTGTCGATGAACGGCACGAGGATGTTCAGCCCGCTGGCCGCAACGCGACTGAAACGGCCCAACCGCTCAACTAACATCACCGTTGCCTGCGGCACGATCTTAATCGTCTTGGCGGCGATGATCAGCAGGACTATGCCAATAAAGAAAAGAAAGAACACCAACATGACTGGCACTGCTGCCCCGCCCTGCAACAGAATCATGAGCGCAAACCGCATAACTCACCTCCGTCAAACGCAAGCTTTCCTTTGGAACTTTGAGGCGCAACTATAACGAAAGCCGCGCGCGAATGAAAGACCGCCCGGAGAAAGGGTTGGCAGGTACAAGTCTCATTCGCACCGTGGCTTCAGTCCGCGGGTCGTATCAGAAGCCCGACCGTCAGGGAGGGCAATCCCCCGAAGGCGGCCCTCCCTGACGGTCGGGCTTCTGACCTACAGTCTACTGCGGAGGTCTTTGCCAACCGCCAAGCGCGGCTTCTATCACTGCGGCCGCCGCTAAAACCATTTCTTCTTCAAATGGCCGGCCAACAATTTGTACGCCAATTGGCAAACCCTCGGCAGAGCGGCCAGCTGGCACGACTACGCTTGGTAGTCCGAAGACATTGAAAGTCTGCGAGTAACTAAACGCGCGAAAGACGCTGATCGATTGACCCTTGACCTCGACGCGGGCAGCACCATGTTCGAACGCAGGTGAGGATCCCACCGGCGCGAGAATTAAGGGCGTCGTTTTCATCCATCGCAAGAGGTCCTCTCGCAAGCGCTCGCGCTCCAATACGGCGGCGGCAACTTTTTCGGCCTTGCTTATCTTGCCCTGAAGATCGACTTCTGATTCAACGTTTCGAAGCAGGGTCCAGACCAGCGGCCCGGCCTCGTCTTCCCTGCCCCGATAGAATTCCCTGAGTTGTGCGCTCGCCGCGCGCGAAAACAATTCGATCCAAAGTGCCGAGCCGCGTGATACGCCCGGCGGTCTCTCCTCGTTCACTTCCAGGCCAGCATCGCTAAGAGATTTCGCCGCGGCCATGATGGCACTGCGCGTTTCGTCTGTTACCGGCGCTACTCCATCGTCTGCGTACCAGGCGATTCGCTGTCCGCGTAACACAATTCGATCCGCCGGCGCAGGCCCGCGATCGTGTGATTCGAATTGCGTATCGCCGGCAATCACGTTGAATAGAAGAGAAAGGTCTGCAACCGTTCGAGCCATTGGCCCAATACAAGCTCCGAGCGACAAGAGCCCGTCAGCACTCGGCGTGTGACCATCCATCGGCACCAGTCCGTTAGTCGGTTTCAATCCGGCGATGCCGCAGAAATGGGCCGGCACTCGAATCGATCCGGAAAGATCGCTGCCAATCCCGGCCGGAGTAAGACCCGCGGCGATCGCGGCCGCTTCGCCACCGCTTGAACCTCCCGGCGTGCGTCCGAGTGCATGAGGATTATTCGTGCGGCCGAAAACCGGATTGTCTGTCTCATATGGAATCGCCATCTCCGGCGTATTCGTCTTGCCGAGAATGATCGCGCCCGCTGCTTTCAGACGCGCCACCACGGTCGCGTCGCGATCCGGAACATCATTCGCGCGCAGACGCGACCCGCTGGTGGTCCGCAAACCTTGAGTGTCGATCGTGTCTTTAACGGTAAGCGGTACGCCGTGCAAAGGACCCACCTCTCTACCGCTCACCAATTCTGCTTCAGCGGCCCGCGCGCGATCCATGATGTCAGGCGCAAGTGTGACGATCGCGTTCAATTCGGGATTGAGACGAGCGATCCTCTGAAGATAGGATTCGACAACCTCGACCGGCGACAACGCGTGCGTACCGATCAAGCTAGCGAGTTCGGTTGCTGACTTTATTGTTAGTTCTTCGAACACAGGGTGCTATCGAAACCACAAGTTCGCGCGGCGAAGGTTTGCTTGACACTCTCGCAAGCGCGCATTTAGACTCGGCTTCTTTCAAACAGGTAGCGCAAGTTGTTAACTTGCGTCATTTTTCAAAATCAACTGCGACAAGTTAACAACTTGTCCTACATTTGCGGCAAGTTATCAACTTGCCTGCACAAAGGATCGAACTGATGGGAGCACGAAAGAAAATCACGGTAGTAGGCGCCGGCAATGTCGGCGCGACGGCAGCGCATTGGCTGGCGGCCAAAGAACTTGGCGACATTGTCCTGGTAGATATCGTCGAAGGCGTGCCGCAGGGTAAGGCCCTGGATTTGGCCGAAACCGCGCCGATTGAAGGCTTCGACGTCAGGTTGACCGGAACCAATGGCTACGAGGAAACAGCAAACTCCGATGTCGTAATCATAACCGCGGGTCTGGCGCGCAAACCCGGCATGAGCCGCGACGATCTCTTAAAGACGAATGCAGACATTGTCGGCAAAGTAGTTGATGAGATCGTCAAGCGTTCTCCTGAATCAATTCTCATCATCGTCTCAAATCCCCTGGATGCGATGTGCCAGGTGGCCCTGCGCCGTTCTGGCTTTCCTAAACATCGCGTCATTGGCATGGCGGGCGTGCTCGATTCGGCGCGGATGCGTTGCTTTCTCGCGGAAGCACTCGATGTTTCCGTTGAGAATGTGACCGCGTTCGTGCTCGGCGGACACGGCGATACGATGGTGCCATTGCCGCGTTACTCAACCTGCGCCGGGATTCCGATCACCGAGCTGCTCTCAAAAGAACAAATCGACGCGATCGTCAAACGCACCGCCGGCGGGGGCGCAGAGATCGTCGCTTTGTTGAAAACTGGATCAGCGTACTACGCGCCGTCTGCCGCCGCGGTCGAGATGACTGAGTCGATTCTGAAAGACAAGAAAAAGATTCTGCCGTGTGCGGCTTATCTCGAAGGCGAGTACGGCGTCAATGGACTCTATGTCGGCGTTCCCTGCAAACTCGGCGCGAAAGGCCTGGAGCAAGTAATTGAGATTACTCTGACCGCTGAAGAGCGCATCGCTTTGCAGAAGAGCGCGGCGGCGGTGCAGGAACTAATCGACGTTTTGGGAATTTAGCAGGCGGCGCAATCCATACAATCACATTAAGCGAGAGCCCGGCGTGCGGATTATCCTAAAGCAACTGAGTGATCTGTATGAGCGGCATCTGTTTGCGCAGCTTGGCTTTTTTCCATTCATCGCGATGGAGCACATCGACGGGGCGACCCTGCAGATGTCTGAGCGTTCGTCTAGTTGCTGGCGGCGAGCCTGCCGCCTCGCGCTCAAAACGCCGCAAGCGGTCCTCATCATTGCTGAACGCAGGGGGAAGCAACTTGAGCGCGACCTTGCGACCCAGCTTGGAATCCTGGGCCAGGTAAACCTCGCCCATTCCACCGCGGCCCAGGGACGACAAGACTTTATAGTGAGCGATTGATTGGCCAACGACGGCCGTCATCTGTTCGCCGCGGCTATCGGTCGTGGCTTTTATGGAATGAAGTGAGCTGACCGAGCCGGTGGCCTGTTCCTGCATCGCGATCAGTGACTCGACTTCCTGGCGTAACGACAAGTCTCCGGCGCAGGCCCGATCCAGAAAGGACACACGCTGGTCAGGATCAAGTTGCAGCGCTGATCGCAGGAGCTCTTTGATTCTCTGCTGTGACTCGGGGGACAGGACCATGGCAGGTGGCTCTAATCCGTGCGGTTATCAGTGGTGGCGCCGCATAACGTGCGCAGCTTATCATCGGCGTTAGGAAATTGCCATAACGGGAAACTCACTGGAGTTTGAAGTCAGGACGGCTTCCGCCGATGAGAAAAGTCCATGAATGGTTAATCGTCAGAGACGCCTGGACGCGATCGAGCATTGCCGCAGCTAAATAAGAAAGCGGCTGAGCCGTTGACTACGCCGCTCGTTGTTTTGAAGAGAAAGTCGCGATGCTGTTAAAGAAGCGTTCCCAAAACGTGAACCGGCACAGGCGGGCGATCAAAGCTCAGCCGGGCATGCCGGGGTGCAGTGATTGCAGACAAGATTTCTATACAAACAAAACCCACGGCAGGTGCCGTGGGCTTCGTTAAGGGTTGAAGCTTCAAACCTGCGCGGGCCGCTTTATCTCGCCCGCTCCGGTTGTGAAGACATTTGGGGCTAGTTTCACGGCCCAAAGCGCTGACGGTATTCCGCCGACACGATGAACCCCTTAACCATATCCGCCTTCCGGAAGTCGCCGCCAAAAGAATTCAGCTTCGCCAGCCAGAATTGGTAGCCATTGTCATTCCCATCGGGCGCATCGGTCGGATTTCGCCTGAGGTAGCCGAAGTATTCCATCAGCACGAACGAAGGACTGAATTCCGCGGTCCGTACAGTTCCTGCGTCGCTTACCGAGCGGAGCGCCGCTACGCGTCCGGATGTACCACCAGCGCCAAACGCCGTGATAGCGTCAGAACGTTCGGTGCCAGCCGGCGTAACGCCCGCTGACGCAAAGAGCGCGTCTACATAGGCATCAGCGGTAAGCGAGGTTGGGTACTTGGCGATAAACGGCGCGCTATTGACCACATCCAGGGCGTAAGCCTGTTTGTTTGCCTCGAGCTTTGCGTCCGCCCCGGGCTGGCCGATGATGACGCCATCCGCAAGCCGCGACTGAGCGCTGATTAGCTCAAGATAGGTCAGGCGCGTCGCCGGGTCAGCAGACTTCCTGCTGAAGGCAGTGCGTTGAGTGCGGAGGGCGAAGCCGCCGGTGTCCTGGAACTCAGTGGAGAGAAAGAAGGCCGCCGACGTGTCGATGCGCTTAACGCCGGTACAAGCCGTGTCTGCCCCGCAGGAGGTTATGTTGTTTGTCCAGAAAGCCAGGCCAGCGGCGTCGGGCTGACGGTTAAGAAAATCCAGATATTGCTGGCGCACAAAAAAGCCGGCAATGTCTATCGGATTGCTCGTGGGTGGCGACGTGTCGTTGTCCACAATGGTGACGGTGGTGGTTCCAGTCGCAATAGTAACCCCGCTACCCGTGGCGTTACTCAAATTGACGGTGAAATTCTCACTGCCCTCAACGAACACATCATCCACTATGGGGACTTCGATAGTTTTACTGGTCTCCCCAGCCGCGAACGACAGCGTTCCTCTCTTGATGGTGTAGTCGCCCTTCTGGGTCGCCGTACCATCCTGAGTGGCGTAATCAACCGTTGCTGCTCCGCTGGTGATGCCAGTGCGATTGACTGTCAGAGTTGCGGCGCCGGCGCCCTCGTTCACTGAGAGGGTCGAAGCGCTGAATTGTACTCTGGGACATTCACCTCCACCCGCGAGCGGCGGTCCCTGCAAGCCGGATTCCTTTACGGTATAGGGAGTTGCTGGGGTGCCGGCATTAACTTCCATTACTACCACCACCAGCGTTTGCAGGGGTGGAACTTGAACAGTCCAAGGGACCGCTCCATTAGCGCTTCCACCCGGATCTCCCAGGTAGTTGACGCAGAAGTCGGCCGGATTAAAACTGTTCAGGTAGGCGCCGGCAATAAGATTTACTCCGCCGGCAGAAGTCAATGTGATAGTTGTGCAAGCAGGCGCGCCCCCCGCGTTAGCGAAGGAAATCGTATCATAAGACCGCCCGCCTGTTCCCAGCGCACCCGGGCACAGCTTAGTCTTGGCAGTACAGTTACTAGTCAAGCCGTCGCGACCCAGCCGTCCGTTCACTGTCTTCGCATCGGCAGGATCAAGACTCCCGTTAACAGTCACATCCGGCAGGGCCGGAGTCGGTCCGCACGTATCCAGGTCAATTTTGGAAGTACTGGTACCTCCGGGATACGTCGTCACCAGCGTTAAGCGAACAGTCGTGCCGCAAACGAATCCAGGCGAAGTGCTCAACTGGAATGGAACTGTGTTGGTCCCAGTCGCGTCGATCGCCATGTCCGGATATGGTGAATTTGGTTGCGTGATAGTTACACCGGCAGTCGAGGTAGACAATACAGAAGTGACAGTCTTGGCCGGCGCACAGCCTTGATTACGCACTGTAACGTTCAAAGTGTTGCATTCGTTCGGATCGATAATGCCGTTTCCATTCCCGCCTGAAATGACCGCGAAATTTGGAACGGTAGTATCTACGACAGGATTGGCGATTCCAGTCAGGCACGCGTTGAAGGTGGTAGTGGCGCCGTTAGTAACCGTGACTGTAGTGGTTGGAGTGACAACACAATTGCGATTGCCGTTCGCCGCGGTCAGGGTATAGGTCCCCGGCTGGACATTGAAGGAGTAGTTCCCATTGACGTCGGTTGTCCCAGAGAAGCCGTTGGACAATTGAACCACTGCGCCCGATATGCCGACACCCGAATCGCAAGCGGTAATCTTGCCACTGACTGTTCCTTGCGCCGGAGCTTGGCAGGTTGGAAACTTAAACCGCCCTATTCTGGTTCTCCAATTGAATGCGCTATTCGTGTTGTAATACTGGTTGTTAGTCCAGAAAGTGCAATCGTCTGCCGGGTCAACCTGCATGGATTGATAATCACCCCAGCGATTGCTGCTGCCTAATTGGACCGCCGTGCCGTCAAACATATGTCGTTCACTGGTCAGTCCACCCAACGCGTTGAAGTCTCTGCCCGCGTACCATATCGACGGAAATACTGTGGTGCTCGAAGCACTGTAACTCACGGCCAGGTTTCCCATCTGGTCGATGGCGGCGCTCGGCAGCCAGCGATTCACGCCGGTCGCAGGGTTTCCCGCATCCGGTGAAAAAGTTGCGTTATCGTAGAGTAGAAATGGGCCGCTTGGATTAAAGCGTTGCAGTTGGAAATATCTGACACCAGCCTGGTAAAGATTTCGGTTGGCTGGATTCACGCCGCTAACATTGACGGTCGTGCTCGATACGAGGTTTTCGATTCCGCCTCGGTTACGATACTGCAGGCGATACATCAAGTGGTATTGGATGTCATCAAGGGAATCCGTCCCAACTGCTGGCGGCGGTTGCTTAATATCAGACGTGCCCGGCGAGCTGCGCGGATCAAAAGCGGAGACAAGCACAGGGCTCTCTGGTCGCTCTAAGAAAGTAGAATTGGCCGGGGTCACAAAGTCAGCATGAAAGTCAAAAAGCCTGAGAGCGTCCTTGTTGTATGGCGGGATTTCGAATTCATCAGATATCAGGTAAGCAAAAACGTTGGGCGCGCCTGGTGGGGGAGCTTCCAATCCGTCCTGATCAGAGGGCAGTGTGGAATTGTAAAACTCGGGGAAATCGGTTCCATTTCTGTTGAAATAGATGAAGGCTGCGCTCGGATCTCCGACTAACATTTTCTTGCGATCAAGAGCATACATGCCAACGCCATTGAATGGGCCACCGTTGGTAAATTGGTTGACCGTCATGTAATAGCCATCCGGCCATACGCCAAATTTACCGTAATCGGGAAACTCATTTCCCGGAGTGACAAAGTCGTAGGTGTAATACGCGCCTTGGGGATCGGAGTTTTGTGAAACCGCGACGCACTGATGGTAGGGTGGAACGGTGCCGGCGCCCAAAAAGGCAAACTGAGTAATAAACCAGCGGTCGGCCATGCGGTCATAGAGAACGACGGGATCACCTCGATCGAGAATGGAGCAACCGCCTTTCAGATTACTGAAAAGGCTGCTGATAAGCTTTGGAGCGGTTTTGGGATTACCATTTTTATCCCAGATGCGGAGAGCGTCATTAACGGTTTGAATGACGTCGTTGCGGCCCACATCAAGATTCGAATCTGATGGCGCCACGGTACCGCCGATTAATGGAATGTTGTCGCTGTCAGCTATTCCGTCGAAAGTTAAAGATGGGACGGTTGGAGTGTCAGACTCTATCGGCTTTGGCCCCTGAAGCGCGGTATCCAACGACGGCATTTTGTCTGCGCCCGGTCTATCAACCTTGAAGGAGCGAGTATTTTGCTCATTAATCTCATGGCCTTCAACTTGTATCTCCATTCCCGTTGCAGCCCTGGCGTCGGGCAGGTCCCTGAGCGGCTCTGAGACAGCGAACGCGACTGCCTGGGCCGAGATTGGAACCGGGCTTTTATCCTGCGGCGTCAAACCTTTGGGCTTGAACCTGGCCATGCCTTTCAAATCAAGGCCGCCGGCGTGAGACAACCTGTCTGTGGTTAGGCTTGACGCACCGCCTTTCGAGTGCGTCACATTACCGATCGGTATTAGCAAGACCGATAGAAATAAAACTGCTACGGCGATTAGAACCCAACCAGTATTCCGTTTCATTTAGTCTAAACTCCTCGGATGCGGGCCGTTGCGAATCTAAGACGCACTCACCTCGGGATCAACGGAGAAGCGTCTCCTTCAAATCATAACGAGAATTCAAGATCATCGGGTATCGAGATGGCCGGCTCAAACACTGTAATCTTGTGGAGCGGGTTATTGTGAAGGTTTCCGCAGAACAAGCAGCTCTCTGCAGAAAACCAACTCAGACAGGACACCCTGATTGTCAGAACGGCTGCACTATATATTCAAAATGTAATCCTGTAAATGAAAAATACGAGGAAGGATAGTAGGCCATCCAAGAAAAGTCCTGGCGGTGAATGAGGCAGGGAGCCCAAAGACTGTCCAGATTCCCGGACCAGGAACTCAATAGCACTTCGAAATCTTACCCGATTTGCCAAGCGCCAGCGAGAAGTCCCCCTTTACCTCCGGATTGCTCACCCGCACTTTCAGGGTCATCGCGCCGTTTCGGACGGTTCCTGAATAACGTGCATTAGATACGTGTTCCTGGCCTTCGCGTACTGGACCGCCCACCTCCCTGACGTAACTGCCCGCGACGTCGAAATTGCCATTTTGATCGAGCGAGATTGGTTCGTTGATAACACCGTGCGCACAGTCGAATTGTAAAGTGGCATCCTTATCTGTCGCTTCGAGGCTCACGTGCATGCCACCCCACACTCCCGGCGGCAGCCGATTAGTTCCGGGCCGTCCTTTCGGGCTGGGAGTCGTCGTTGCAGTGGATTTCCTGGACATTGTCTTCGGATCGCTCCGGCAGGAATCGTTTTGCATCACAGTAGAGAAGAAAAGAGGGGTCACTAACAGCAATGTGTAAAAGGTGTATCTCATCTCGTGAAGATTCTACGTCTCGTGTTCGCTGCTGGCAAATAGAGTCCTGAATTGACGTGAGACGCGGTTCAAGCTATAAGCGCATCTGAATCTGGTTCTAACGTGGGGTACACTCAATGAAGCTGTTCAACCTTATCGCGGTGCTTGTCTTCCTGATTTCGGCACAACTCGTGGCCCAAACAGGCCCATCCGCTGTGTCCACATCCAAGTCTCGCATCGACAAAAGGGTAGAACGCGAAGTCAACAAAGCGGAAGACCTACTCGAGCAAGCAATTCGCAAACGAGATGTAGCTTCCCTCGATCTGCTTCTGGCCGACTATTATGCCGATGCTTACGAAGGAAGTGAGCACGCGTCTAGCAAGGGAGCCACGCTCGCCAAGTGTAGAGCAGGCACACTCGACTACTACAAAATCAAAAATGAGAAAAAGCTGAGTGTTCGGGGAGAAATAATTCAGGTTGAAGGCCTGGCGAAAATGGAAGAAAAGTCGAGGACTGATAGGGAGACGGAAACGGATATTCGCTTGAAGCGGTTATGGACAAAGACAGGCAGCCGGTGGTTGTTAATCTCGCAGATTCTCCAGCCCATTAGTCCGGAGTCAAAGGAATAAGTCGGGAGAACTCTTCAGAACGGGGTGCTTGATTTTCACTCGAGGCCTTACTGCATTTCTCCTGCATCCTCTGGCTATATTTCAGCGACCGTAGTCCAGGAGCCATCGCGATCGACCGGCTAACTCTTAAGCCAACCTAGTAGACCATAAAGGACCGTCTCGCGATTCTCCTCATAGATCGCTTTGGTCAGAGGGATACCCATCGGACAGACTTTGACGCAGTTCTGCGCATTGCCACAGTTGGTGATGCCGTCCTCGCCCATGATGCCTTCCAGGCGCTCGTCACGGTTCATCGCGCCGGTCGGATGCATATTGAAGAGACGCACCTGCGCGATCGCCTGCGGGCCGATATAGTGATCTTCGTCGTACTGGGGACAAGCTTCCAGACAACAGCCACAGGTCATGCAACGCGAGTAAGCGTAACGCTCCTGCACATCTTCCTGATCCATGCGCGGACCCGGTCCCAAATCGTGAGTTCCATCAAGTTCGATCCAGGCATGCACCCGTCTTAAGTGATCGAACATCTGCGAACGATCCACCATCAGGTCACGCACGTTCGGAAACTTGGACATCGGTTCGAGCTTGATCGGTTGATCGAGATTATCGACCAGCGCTGAACACGATTGCCGCACGCGTCCGTTGATGACCATAGTGCAGATCCCGCAAACCTGCTCGAGACAGTTCATGTCCCAGGACGGTGGCGTAGTTGCCTGGCCGGATTTGGTGACCGGGTTCTTGCGAATCTCCATCAGGCAGGAGATCACGTTGAGGTTCGGCCGGTAAGGGATCTCGAACTCTTCCCAATACTGCGGAGCATCCGTGCTGGCCCGGCGTTTGATATGTATCTCGACTGTGTTCATTGGATCAATCAGCCACAAAAAGGCGCAAAAGACACAAAATAATAAAATAGTGTTAGTGTTCTATGACTTTCCATTCGGGTTCTCGCGGCACGTCGCTTCCCTTTCTTGCGCCTTTTGTGTCTTTTCGTGGCTTCTCTTTTCTTAGCAGGCTGATGAAAAACTAAGCGTAGCCACAGAGACACGGAGACACAGAGAAAGATGAGAACAAAGAGGGTAAGCATTTGTTGGCATTTCTGATAGATTCTGAATCCTTCCCATCTCTGTGACTCTGTGTCTCTGTGGCGATTTTGCTTTTTTCAGAACCCTGTTAAGCCTTCGCCGTTTCTTTCTTCTCGTGCGAATAGTCCCGCTTGCGCGGTGAGATCAACGAAACGTCGACCGGGTCATACGAGAACACCGGCCCTTCCCCTGAGTACTCGGCAATCGTTGTCTTCAGCCAATTCGGGTCGTCGCGGTCGGGAAAGTCCGGCTTATAGTGGGCGCCGCGCGATTCGTTACGATTGAGCGCGCCCAGCGTAATCACTCGCGCCAGATCCAGCATGTTCTTCAAATGACGCGCGTGCGGCAAAGCCATCGTCGCCCATAGATTTGAATCGTTGATCGAGATACGCTGACAGCGATCCATCAACTCGCGCAACTGATCGTCGGTCTGCTTGAGACGATCGTTATAGCGGATCACGGTGACGTTGTCGGTCATGATCCGGCCCATTTCTTCGTGCAGTTTGTACTGGTTTTCGTTCCCGCCTTGGTTGATTAGCTTGTCGTTGATTTCCTGCTGGCGCTTCGTTTCCTGTTCGTATAGGCGCGAGCCGTTCCGGCCATTGCGCTCGACACCCTGCGCCCAACTGATCGCCGCGGGTGCGGCGATGAACCCGCCGTAGACACAACTGACCAGGGAGTTCGCTCCTAATCGATTAGCTCCATGAATGGAATAATCACACTCGCCGGCAGCAAGCAGTCCCGGGATGTTCGTGCGTTGCTCGTAGTCTACCCACAGCCCGCCCATCGAGTAATGCACACCCGGAAAAATACGCATCGGCACGTGGCGCGGATCGTCGCCCACAAACATTTCGTAAATTTCCAGGATTGCGCCGAGCTTCTTGTCCAAAGTCTCTGGCGGGATATGCGTCAGATCAAGATAGACCTGGTTCTCGCCGCTGACTCCCATCCCGGCCAGACACACCTGAAAGATTTCGCGGGTGGCGATGTCGCGCGGCACCAGGTTGCCGTACGCCGGGTACTTCTCCTCAAGAAAATACCAGCGCTCACTTTCCGGAATCGAGGAAGGAGATCGTTTGTCACCCTTGGCGCGCGGCACCCACACCCGGCCACCTTCGCCGCGGGCCGATTCGCTCATCAAACGCAGCTTGTCTTCCCCGGGAATTGAAGTCGGATGCACCTGAATGAATTCGCCGTTGGCGTATTTCGCTCCCTGCTGATAACAAGCGGAAACAGCGCTGCCGGTACAAACCATTGAGTTCGTCGACTTGCCATAGATCAGACCAGGACCACCGGTCGCGATGATCACTGCATCGGCGGTAAAAGCTTTCAATTCGAGCGAGCGCAGATTCATCGCTACCACGCCGCGACACACCTCGTGGTCGTCGAGGATGAGCGACATCATCTCCCAGCCTTCGTATTTCTTAACCTGGCCCCCCACTTCATAACGCCGCACTTGCTCATCCAGCGCGTACAAAAGCTGCTGCCCGGTCGAGGCCCCGGCAAAGGCGGTGCGATGATGTTTGGTGCCGCCAAAGCGCCGAAAGTCCAGCAGGCCTTCTTTGGTTCGCGAAAACGGCACACCCATGCGATCGAAGAGGTAAATGATCGCCGGCGCCATCTCGCACATCGCTTTCGCCGGCGGCTGGTTCGCCAGAAAGTCTCCGCCGTAAACCGTGTCGTCGAAGTGCTCCCAGGTCGAGTCGCCTTCGCCCTTCGTATTAACGGCGCCGTTGATGCCGCCCTGAGCGCAGACGGAGTGCGAACGCTTTACCGGCACCACGGAAAGTAGATCGACTGCGTGACCGGCTTCGGCGATTTTCATCGCCGCCGCCAGACCGGCCAGCCCGCCACCAACCACTACTATCTTGATTCCACTTGCCATAGATTCTGAAAATATCCGACAAACTTTTGTTTGTCGCTGGTCTTGGTAGCATAGACTTCAGTCTGTGGATCGTGCCCGCCAGATCACAGACTGAAGTCTATGCTACTTAGAACCCATTACAGAATTCCCGCCAGCAGCCCACCGGGACGGATGAACGCAACCGCCGCGTTGATGCCTACGGCCAAAAGGACTATGCCGAATCCCAAACACGCATAGCCGGCAATCTTCTGGGCCCGCTCGCCGATGGTAATTCCCCAGTCGACCAGAAACAGCCAGATGCCGTTTGCCAGGTGCCAGACCGTGGCGGTAATCCCTACAACGTAAACGATAAATATCCACACGCGATGGAATTCGCCGGAGACAATCTTGAAAGCCTGGTCAGGATTATCGGCAACTGAGATCCTATTGAGTCCGGGAATCAAACCAAAGCGGAAATTCAGCACGTGAAAAGTGATAAAGAAAAATAGGATGATGCCCGTTAGTCGCTGAACCGTGTAGAACCAATTACGAGAATAGGGGTAGTGCAAATTATTAGGCCGCGCTTCGACGGTAATCACCATGCCGTAGACGGCGTGATAGATTAACGGAATAAAGATGCCGCCGATCTCGACAAACAAGATATAAGGAATCGACTGAAGGTCCCTGACGGCGGTGTTGAAGTCGGCCGCTCCGCTTAATGCTTTGGAATTGGTGTAAAAATGTTCGAGAAGGAAAAAGCCCAGGGGCATAATGCCCGTTAACTGGTGGAGCTTTCGCAGAACGAAAGTTCTGCTCAGACGAATCGCCACGAGGGCTCCTCTCTGCGGAATGTACTCGGCACGGCTTTTGGTCTCAGCGGGAACAAGTTAGTCAGATAATTTCGAAACACCTAAAATTATAGGGCGAAGAATTAGAAATGCAAAACGACGACGACGATCTTAATCCATTTCCGGAACCTGTCGAGATTGAAATTACGGATATCTTTGACTTGCACACGATTCCTCCGCGCGATGTGAAACCGGTAGTGGAAGAATATCTGCGTGAGGCCCATCGCAAGGGATTCCGGGTCGTGCGGATTATTCACGGCAAAGGCATCGGCGTTCAGCGCGAGATGGTCCGATCAATCCTGGCCCGTACATCGTTCGTCGAGGATTGGAGTGATGCGCCTCCTGATGCGGGCGGCCTCGGCGCAACGCTGATACGACTGGCGGCGCCGCCTGAAAAACTGGAGGCGTGAGTTAGGTCTACTCGTTATTTCAGGCTTGTCACCGTCCATAGTCCGTAGTAATCTCACACTCCCTGACCTTAAATCCCGGAACCGGTTAGCTTAGTCAGCGGGGACAGACTAGGCGGCGATACCCTTCCATTGGACGGTTGGTCGACCTCGGCAGGATAGCTTATTCATCTGCTCTGTTTGGAGCTTGCCTCGATGAAAAAGATTCTATTTATCGTATTGTATCGCTTTGGCGTCACCAGGCTCGCGGCCTGGTGGCATCGTAAGCGCGTGACAATCCTCTGCTATCACGGCGTGACCGAACAACCGGCCAACACCTCTCAAGATCCTAAAGGACTGCACGTCAACCATCTGAGGTTCGCGGCTCACCTCGACTTCCTACAGCGCAATTACAATGTCGTTTCCCTGAGTGATTACCTGCTCGCCCATAACGAGGGACGATCGTTGCGGCCGTATTCGGTCGTGTTGACCTTCGATGACGGGTTTCGGAACTTCTTGACGGTCGCGGCGCCACTGCTGGCGGCCAGAAAACTTCCCGCAACTGTTTTTTTGATAACCGATAACGCGAGTCAGGAAGATGGCGGCGAGCGGCTTTCGACATGGATGCCCGAAGACGACCGGCGATACCTCTCCTGGTCTGAGGCGCGGAAGTTGAAAGAAGCCTACGGTTTTGAATTTGGGTCTCATACTTGTTCGCATTCCCGACTGCTTGGCCTTTCAGCAGTCGATACGGATCGCGAACTTCTTCATTCATTCAATCAACTCGTTACCCATCTCGGCGTCGAACAGCCGACGCTTTCTTATCCCAAGGGCGAATACTCAGACATACTGGCGGAGGATGCCCGCAAACTCGGTTACGCCTGCGCCGTCACGACCGACCGCGGCGGAAACGAGTTGGAACACGATCTTTTCACCCTCGGCCGGGCCCTGATTGGTAACAACGATGACCAGGCTTCGTTCGCAGTTCGCGTCTCGGGACTGCGGTGGTGGCTGGTGACTATGCTCAGAGGATCCGGCCGGCGGCAGGCTCCCCGCCCGCCGCGAATCGGAGAGAAGGTTCGGGCAGGCGAACCCGGTCTTCAGCTTGGTGAATAACCAGGCAAGCTTCTAATGGATGATCGTCTATCAAAAGAAACGTCTCAGAATTGCTGAATACTGGAATGGCGAAGAGCCAGAGCTGGATGGGGTGGACCTGGTACGTTGCTTCCAACAACCTCAACCTCGGCCGGGAATGCTTTGCCGCGAATTCTATACGATCCTACTCGACCTCAATCGCGATCCACAGCAACTGTTTAGTAAGATCAAACCCGACTCTCGTTACAAGATCCGGCGCGGGGCCGCTCGGGACCAACTAGCCTACGATTTCCAGAACGGCCGGGACGAAAAAGCGCTCCGGCAGTTCTGCGATTACTACGACGCTTTCGCAACCCAGAAAGCCCAACCCAAAATAAACCGCGCCTGGCTGGCACTGCTGGCCAGTGCGGGGGCCCTGGCCCTTTCGCAAGTAAGCGACTCGGCCGGCGAGGCTCTGGTCTGGCATGCCTACCACCGTTCGAAACAGCGGGCTACTTTGTTGTACTCGGCATCGCTTTTTCGAAAGTTCGACAGCAGCGCGTTGCGAAACAAAATCGGTCGCGCCAATCGGTTTCAGCATTGGGAGGACATCCAGCGATTCAAGGCGGAAGGTCTTCAGGTGTATGACTTCGGGGGCTGGTACGAAGGAAATCGCGACCAGGAACGGCTGAGAATAAATAAGTTCAAGGAAGAGTTTGGCGGAGAGATCGTGAAGAACTACATCTGCGAACGCGCATTGACGGCAAAGGCGAAAGTGTTTCTGCGGGTGCGGCGGTTACTGCTGGGCGATGCGATATAGACGGCGCAATTCACCTCGCGTCCAATCCTTCGTCTTCTCTACTCGTTTCTAGAAACCAATTCACAGGACGTTCACTTTCGGAGTACACTCTCACCATGGAACGAAATCTCAAAGAAGTCTTTCATGAGGCAGCGCAATTGCCCGAGCGTGATCGAGCTACCTTAGCCGGTTTGCTGATTGAAACGCTTGATCCAGTTTCCGAGCCAGATGTTGAAGCAGCCTGGTCCGAAGAAATCAAACGCCGCCTGACTGAGATCGATGCCGGGACGGTGGAATTGATTCCCTGGGAAGAAGTACGCGCGGAGTTGTTCGGCCAGCCGAATGAGAGTTAGGCTTCACCCCGAGGCTCGCGCCGAACTTCGGGAAGCGCGCCGGTGGTACTATGAGCGCAGCCCTTTAAGTGCTACTGCCTTCGCACACGCGGTTGACAATGCCGTCTCAAGAATCGCTGACGCTCCAACGCGTTCCTCGTCAACTGAGCACCCGGAAGTTCGTTCTGCAACGATTCCCTTTCAGCATATTCTATCGACGCGATGAAGCTGAGATAGTGATTATTGCCGTCGCACATCAGAAGCGGCGGCCGGGGTATTGGTCCGGGCGAGCTTAATTTGATGGTGCCCCCGGCGCGATTCCAACGCGCGACCTCTCGCTTAGGAGGCGAGCGCTCTATGCAACTGAGCTACGGGAGCACACCACCGGAATAGTACATCGTCGGTTGCCAGTTGTCAGTTAGCCAGTTGACTGGATACTGATGCAGTTTGAAAGAGTGGCACGGGCGTCCCGCCCATGAATCACGCGCGAGATGCGCGTGTCGTTATCCGGGTGGTGTCCGATTTGGTTTCGTCGTTTCTTTCCGATCGGACAAGAACGATCCACGAAATCACACGAAGCCGCGCGAACAGACTAATCCCCTTCGTCATTCTCGTGCGGCGTTTTACCTGCCAGGGAAATCTCCCTGCATAGAAACATACTATTGCCTAACCACCGACAACTAACTGCTGACAAGTAACCGCAGACCATGATAGGCTGCGCATCCTCTCTTCGATTTCGCGGCCGGCATTCATCGTTTTCGCGGCCAGTTCTACAAGCAATCAGTTTGCACCGGGAATCCGACGGCTCATGATTCTTGACCTCCTCGAGAACGGCGACCCATCACACATTGCGATCAGCATTGGTGGAGATCGACCGCCTGTTACCTACGATCTGTTGCGACAACAGGTCGATGCCCTGGTTAAAAGTCTCAACCAGCTCGGTCTCGGCCGAGGCGACCGGATCGCCATGGCTTTGCCGAATGGGCTCGAAGTAGTTGCCTCGTTCCTGGCGGCGTCGACCGCGGGCACGGCGGCGCCGCTCAATCCTGCCTACACTCGCGACGAATTCAAGTTCTACCTGGAAGATACCGGAGCGCGCGCCTTGATCGTTTCTCCTAAAGACTGCGAGGAAGCCAGAGCCGCAGCGGGTGACCAGGTATTGCTTATCGAAGCTGATCTCAACAGCGATGGCCGAGTTCGTTTTACATCGGCCGGAAGTGCGGGCGCTGCTCGAGCGCACGACAATCCGAAACCAGACGACATCGCTTTGATCCTGCACACCAGCGGCACGACCAGTCGTCCAAAACGCGTTCCGCTCTCGCATGCGAACCTGATCACGTCGGCGCGCAACGTGGCCGCAACCTATCAACTAACGTCCGCAGATGTTTCGTTGTGCGTGATGCCGCTATTTCACGTTCACGGTTTAGTGGCCTCGACGCTGGCAACGCTCTTCACAGGTGGAACGGTCGTGGTGCCGCCGAAATTCAATCCCCTGTCATTCTGGTCCACTGTCAGAGATCATCGGGCCACCTGGTATTCAGCCGTGCCCACCATTCATCAGGTTTTGCTGTCGAGAGCAAAAACGACGAGGCCGCCGGGCGCAGAGCACCTCCGCTTCATACGCTCATGCAGCGCGGCGCTGGCGCCGCAGACAATGGCCGACATTGAAGAAAAATTCGGCGTCGCGATTCTCGAAGCCTACGGGATGACTGAGGCCGCCCACCAGATGGCTTCCAATCCACTGCCCCCGGCGGCGCGCAAGGCGGGGTCGGTCGGCCGCGGTACGTCAGTAGAGATCGCGATTCTCGATGAAGCCGGTGATCAATTGCCGCCGCGGACCGTCGGTGAGGTATCGATCAAAGGGGCGAACGTCTTCGGAGGCTACGAAGGTAATGCGGAGGCAAATGCTGAATCGTTTTCCAATGGCTGGTTCCGCACCGGCGATCAAGGCTATTTGGACGATGAAGGCTACTTGACGTTGGTTGGTCGCCTTAAGGAACTGATCAACCGCGGCGGCGAAAAGATTTCACCGCGCGAGATTGATGAAATGTTGCTCACGCATCCGGCGGTGGCCGAGGCCGTATGTTTTGGAGTAGCGGATCGTGTCTACGGCGAAGCGGTCGCGGCGGCTGTTGTCCTAAGAGGCGCCGCAACCGAAGGCGATTTGATCGCGCATTGTCGTTCGTCGCTTTCAGACTACAAATGCCCAACCAGGATCTACATCGTAGAAGCGATTCCGCGTACCGCGACCGGCAAGATTCAAAGGCGAAATGTCGCGGCAGCGATTGCGAAGACTAGCGAAGCATAATTGTTAAGTCCGCGAAGCGGACGATGATAATAGCCCACCGATTCATCGGTGGGATCACGTCCGAAAACCAATCCGTAGTCCGTGAAGCGGACGGTTGACGTCGAAGCCTAATGAGGATGATTCAGTCGCCCGCTTCACGGGCTTGATTCCAATTGCGATCGGTCTCCCAGCACTGAAGTGCTGGGCTATTTTCAGGCGTCCGCTTTGCGGACGGAACTCTATCAGAACCATGAAATATGCCATCGTCGGCGCGGGCGCTATTGGCGCGTTCGCCGGCGCCATGTTAGCCAGGGCCGGTGAAGACGTGACGCTAATCGCGCGCGGGCCGCATCTGCGCGCGATGCAGGAGCACGGCGTGCGTGTGCGCGGCGAGATAGGAGACTTTGAAGCACATCCCAACGCCACTGATGATCCCGGCGCAGTCGGCCCGGTCGATGTCGTTCTGCTAACACTTAAGGCACACAGCCTGACGGCGATGGCGCCGCGTTTGGCGCCACTCATCGGCCCGGAAACATTAGTGGTGAGCGCGCAGAACGGCATTCCCTGGTGGTACTTCTATCGTCTCGGTGGCGAGTGGGAAGGGACGCAGCTAGAGACCGTCGATCCCGGCGGAGTGATCGGCCAAAGCATCGACCCCGCGCGCGTGATCGGCTGCGTAGTTTACCCATCGACGACGATTGTCGAGCCCGGAATCGTCTTGCACATCGAGGGAACGCGCTTCGCGATTGGCGAGCCTGACGGATCAAAGAGCGAGCGTTGTCGCCGCATTGCCGACTCGTTCATCAAAGCGGGTTTGCGCTGCCCCATACGCACAAATCTTCGTCACGACATGTGGGTCAAGCTGATGGGTAACGTGGCCTACAATCCGATCAGCGCGTTGACGCGCACGACGCTGGTCGAGATCGTCCGATGTCGCGAGACGCGCGAACTCGCAGCGGCGATCATGGCCGAGGCGGAATCGGTCGCGAGCAGACTTGGCATCGACATAGGAGTCTCGATCGAACAGCGACTCGAAGGCGCTGAAAAAGTTGGCCATCACAAAACTTCGATGCTCCAGGATCTGGAAGCCGGACGGCCGATGGAACTCGAGGCGATTGTGGGAGCGGTGGTTGAGTTGGGTAACAAGATGGGTTTGTCGCTGCCGCACACAAACTCGGTTTATTCGTGTGTGAGACTGCTGGCGCAGCAGGCAAAATGACCAGCTATGTTTAGTGTTGTTTCGTGTGATTTCGTGGATCGGCTGGCTGAGAGGAAAGAACGATCCACGAAATCACACGAACTGACACGAAAGAGAGAAGTTGGTTGACACAGCAAGCTCACAACTCTAATACCTCCCGTTGGCCGACACTGATCCCCTGCGTCGTAGCGATGCTGGCCATCGCGAATCTTCAATACGCCTGGACGCTCTTCACAACCGAAATCACCAGCAGCATGCACGCGCGTCTGGACGCAGTGCAGTGGACTCTCACCTTTTTCATCATTGCGCAGACTGCGTTGTTCCCGATTAATGCTTACCTCTGCGATAAGTTCGGCCCGCGCCTGGTGGTTACATTGGCCAGCCTGTTTGTTGCAGTGGGCTGGATCGGCGCCGGTTATGCCAACTCTCTGCCGGTCCTGTATGCCATCTATGCCATCGGCGGTATCGGCGCCGGCGCTGTTTATAGTTCCTGCGTTGGCGTTGCCATGAAATGGTTTCCCGACCGGCGCGGCCTTTGTGTAGGGGTGGTCGCGGGCTCGTACGGATTCGGCACGGCGCTCACCGCGCTGCCGATCTCTTACTTGATCGGACACAACGGATATCGCGCAGCTTTTATTATCTTCGGCGCGATTCAGGGTGTGATGGTTCTGGTGGCCGCACAGTTCCTGCGCATGCCGCCAGTCGGCTGGTTACCCGCCGGCTGGGAGGTAATCAAAGCGAGAGTGCAGCGCAAGGTGCAACAGTCAACCCGCGATTACACGCCGGGCGAAATGTTGCGCAGCGGATCGTTTTATTTGCTTTACCTGATGATGACTCTGGTGACCGCGAGCGGATTGATGTTGACCGCGCAATTAAAACCCATCGGCGTCACCTACGGCTATGACAAGTACGCGCTGTTCGGCGGCTTCACTGTGCTGACGCTGACGTTGTCGGTGAACCAGGTGCTGAACGGATCGGCGCGGCCTTTCTTTGGCTGGGTTTCAGATCGCATCGGCCGCTACGACACGATGGCCATAGTCTTCGTCATGGAAGCCGTCACCATCACCGCGCTCACACTGGTGGTGGCGCGCCCTACTTTGTTCATCATCATTTCAGCGCTGATGTTTTTTTTCTGGGGCGATATTTATTCACTGTTCCCGGCGGCCATCGCGGACATCTTTGGGACCAAATACGCCACGACCAACTACGGCATCCAGTACACCGCAAAAGGGATCGGTTCGATCCTGGCGGGCCCCGGCGCGGCCCTCTTGATGGCCGCGTCGCATTCGTGGATTCCGGTTTTCTGGGGCGCAGTGGCGTGTAACGTCATCGCCGCCGGCCTGGCAGTGCTTTGGTTGAAGCCGCGTGTCGCGCGTTTGGTGAGGGAGCAATGACGGGAGCGTGACTGTCAGGTTTTCGATAAGTAGGACAATGACGCTGACCTAAAATCAGCTAAGCGAACCTGGCTTCGAGGCGTCGGATCTGTTCCTGGATAGATAGGTATTCTTGCTCTCGTTTCTCATCACGCTGGTAGAGGCCATCCATCTGCGTGGCAACTTCGTCAAAACGTCTACCGATCTCATTTCGAAACGGGCGAACCTCAGCCTGCAGTTCCTCCCGAAGAAGCAAACGCAAAGCTTTCAAGTCGTCTTCTGTGAATGCCATGCACCCCTCTTTATCACACCAATAGCCTCAGGGCAATAGAGTACGGTTGATAAAAAGATTGCAAAAGCGCGCATCTTCTTTTGACTCGGCAGAAAACCCAAGTTAATTATGAAAGCCGATTTTTCGACTTTGCTTCTTGCGCTTTACGCTTACCCGTTTCCTTTTAGTTGTGCGGACGAAAATGGAATCGCATGAAGAGCCCGGGTAAGATTACGGCACCGTCTTATCCGGTCGGGAAGCCAATGAAAGCGGAGGGAGCTACCATATCTTTCTCCAGCGCAGCGCCGTGGAGCCAATCTCTCAGGTACTTCTTCTGCTCGCGGGTTTGTTTCGCTCAGCATCTCTGTCAAGCAACAGCTTTACCAGGTCGTCCGGAGCACGAAAGTTCGTTTGTCGAAGTTCCCTGATTGCGTTCGGAAGATCAACCATTCCTCGCAAAGCCGCGGCTTCTAAAATGTTCAGAGTCCCCGCGACCATCAGGCCGCGAGCGAGAGCTACCTTCCGAGCTTTTCTGTCATCAACCAGAAGCTGGTCGGCTTGAAGTTCGCTGGCCAAACAAATCGCCTCCACTTCCCCTACACCAAGCTTGATTCCTGGGTCTATGAAGGAAGCCGAGCGAATCTCAAGCCATGACGGATCAGAATCTGCCCATTCTCGAACCACGTCGGGAGTTCCCGGGGCGTGCAACTCGGCCCAGACCGCGTGCGGAATAATGACTTGTCCGAAGAGGCCGGGGAGAAGCTCAATTTCACGAATCAGAATGAGGTAGTTGAGAGGCGAGGTGTCGGCAACAATGATCATTTGGACAGAAGCTTTTCGAGCGCCGCTCCGTCGCGCGCAAAATCTTCTAGCGCTACCGGTAACGCCACGCCCCGTGCCTTAAGGAAGCTGTCAGCTTCATTGATCGACAGACCGAGCATTTCGGCGATCTGCCCGAGGCTCAAAGCCTCGGCGCGATAACCTTCGATAGCGAGGGCCTCAAGCGCACGACGCCCGAGGTCTGCACCTTCCGGCTCAAGCTCAGCGGCAACGTCATCCGGAATAGTCAAAAGTACCTGCATAATAATTAACTTCTGTCTCTGATGTTCCGTAGAGATTATAGCAGTGACGCTCGCTTACGCTAAGCTGATTGGTCCGATAACTATCAAGACTGGTACTTAATCAACGACCGCACGTCGTATCCTTCCAACTTCTTTCTTCCCGGAAGGAATTCCAGCTCAACGACGAAGACCAGTCCCTCGATTTTCCCGCCCAGGCCTTCGACCAGATCGCAAACAGCCCGAGCCGTTCCGCCGGTCGCCAACAAATCATCCGCGATGATTACGCGCTGCCCTTTGCCGATCGCGTCGCGGTGAATCTCCAGCGTGTCCTGTCCGTATTCGAGATCGTAAGAGATCGACGCTCGTTCGGCGGGCAGCTTCTTTGGTTTGCGGACCGGCACAAAGCCCGCCCCCAGGTGATACGCCAGCGCCGGCGCGAAAATAAACCCACGGGCTTCAATTCCAATCACGGAATCGATTTTTGTGCCGGCAAATTCCGCGGACAACGCGTCGACCGTCTGGCGCAGTCCCTCGGGGTGTTTTAACAGCGTGGTAATGTCGTAGAAGTTGATCCCTGGTTTGGGAAAATCCGGCACCTCGCGAATAAGCTTTTTCAGGTCATCCATGATCTCGTCATTCAGCCTCGGCCTTTGATCCAGTCAAATTAGAATCAAGCTATCCCGTTTCCGGGTGCGGCATGATATCATCTCCGGCGATCTTCCCAGCTACTCACTGTGCTTGAATCAGGAGTTTTTTCAACGTGCTACTTCGCAGCCTGTCTTTGCGGATTCTTTTTATCTCGGCGGCATGCTGGGCGTGCACTGCGCCGGTTTCCGCGCAGGAGCCGGTACCTTCCAAGCAGCCTCAGGAAGTCATTCGAGTTAACACGTCGCTGGTGCAGACCGACGTCATGGTCTTCGACAAGCAGGGGAGTTTTGTCGATGGATTGAAGCGCGAGCAGTTTGCCCTGAAGATTGACGGGAAGCCGCGGGACATTTCGTTTTTCGAACGGGTGGTGGCTGGGAGCCGAAACGAAGAAGCTCAACTGGCTGCGGCGCGTGGTAGCTCAACCGGTGTTCGTCCGGGCAGTAACGGCCCCGTACCTCTCGACCGAGGACGCACTGTCTTTTTTTTCATCGACGACGTACACCTTTCCCTGGGCAGTCTCAAGCAAACCCGTCTGCTGCTGAAACGCTTTATCGATCAGCAGTTGGGCCAGAACGACGAAGCGGCCATAACTTCATGCAGCGGGCAGATCGGGTTTTTGCAACAACTGACTGATGATAAGAGAGTTCTGCAAGCCGCGGCCGACCGGCTCCAGGCCAGGACCTACTCGACGAAGGATTCAGAACGCCCGGTGATGACTGAATACCACGCGCAACTGATCGAAGCGGAAAATGAGGATGTACTGACCTACTTCGTCGATGAATTGGTGCGTTTGAATCCGACGCTGCCACGCAATATGGCGGCAGTAGAAGTCAAAGGCCGCGCCTCGCAGATTGTTCATCAGACAGATTTCCTAACGGCCGCGACGCTCAACTCATTCAGGACTCTGGTTAAGAACTCCGCCATGCTGCCGGGGCAAAAACTTGTTTTCCTGATCTCAGATGGATTCCTGCTGAACAACAGAAACGGAGACAACGATCGCCTCAACCAAATCACCGCCGCGGCCGCCGCCGCGGGAGTAGTGATTTATTCGATCGACGCGCGCGGATTGACGACCGGAATGCCGGACGCAAGTTCCGAGATACCGTTTGACCCTTCAGGCAGGTTAACGCGCGGAGCGGCCGGCGAGTTGACCGCCACTCAAGACGGCCTTAATGCTCTGGCGGCGGATACGGGAGGCCGCGCGTTTTTCAACAACAACGATCTGTCACCGGCCATCACGGCCGCTTTAAAGGAGAGTTCTGCTTACTATCTCCTGGCATGGCGGCCAGAGAATGACGAGCAACGCAACCAAAAATCTCGCCACATCGAAGTCAGCATAAACAAGCGTCCTGATCTGGTGATCCGTTATCATCATGGATTTGGTGATACTGCGGTTTCGGAATCGGCAGCGCAGAAAAAGAAGGAAACCAACGGCACTAAACCGGCCAATGACCTCATGAATGAGGCTCTGCGAACCCCTTATCCGAAGAGTGATTTGCCGGTATCGGTTTCGCTGAACTTTTTAGACGTTCCTCAGTACGGCTCAACCCTCACAACTTCCATCAAGATAGCAACCAAGTCACTAATCCTCGAAATCCACGATGGCCAACCGGTAGCAGCAATCGATGTGGCGGGCGGCGTATACGATGATCAGGGCAAACCTGTCAGCAGCTTCAACAAACACCTGACGATCAGGTCGAAGTCCACCGAGGCGAAGCCCCCGCCCCCAGAGAATGTCTACTACAGCCACTTCACCACGATTAAGCCCGGACTTTATCAAGTCCGGGTCGCCGCCGTGGACGCAAAACAAGGCCGTGCCGGGAGCGCCGTATGCTGGATCGAGATTCCGGATCTCACTTCGAAAGCGCTGACGCTCAGCACCTTGATTGTCGGAGAGCGAAAGACTGAAATGGAAAGTGAACCATCCTCCGCGGATGCGTCTGACCCCAGCAAATCGCCGGAGGCGATCCGTCAGGTCTATTTGAATATTGATCACCGCTTTGCGGGTTCGTCGCTGCTCCGCTTTCTGACGTTTGTTTATAACGCGAGTGGTACTCCAGCGACCGACGCCCCTACTCCGGCGCCTTCGGGACGAAGCACCTCCGATCCCGTCGTCCCGGCAAGTTCTACCGGTGCGCCTGCCAGCACTCCCGACCTGACTGTTCAAGTGCAATTGTTTCGCGACAACGAACCGATCATCACGATGCCTTTGCACGCGATTCATGTCGATGCGCTCTCAGACTTGCGCCGACTTCCTTATGCTGCCGAGGTAAAACTGGATAGTTTGCAATCCGGTCGATATGTGTTGCTGGTCACGGTGATCGATCGAGTGGCCAAAGCCAGCGCTTCCCAAAGGTTTGGTTTTAAGGTTGAGTGACGCTCGTGGCTTGCTAAGAAGTCATCTATGAAGCGGCGTTCGAAGTCAAGAGGTTTTAAGTCCAGACTTCGGCCGGGACGCCGCGGCGCCTGGCTTGGTTGATATTTCGTTTGAATGCTCTTTGACATGAGACTGTTAGTTTTTAGTTTACCGCCGGT
>DATHHW010000038.1:0-9519 GCA_035317005.1 Pyrinomonadaceae bacterium
CGTCCTGTAGTTTCATCGCCCGCTCCACTGCGGCTGGGGTCATCTGCTTCATTACTGCATCCTGTCATGCAGTTTCACCCCGCCGCTCAAAGCGGACACTTCATGTGCTAATTAGATCGGACATATCATGTGCTAACGACAAGACTCAGCGGCGCGGATAGGCTCTTTCGCGGGCACGTGATAGAAAAGGGGAGCAAATCAGATACGCATTAACAATGCGCTTCGGACTTTTCATTCTGCGGAGCTCTGCGTCGATAATAAGGGGAAAAACACAAGGCTCCAAGGAATACTCCGCGGTTGCGGCGCGGTTACTGGAATACACTGCCTGCGGCAACGATTATTGAGACAAGGACTACGTTCCGGCTGATGACACCATTCTTTGCGCCGAGCCCGACCGGCGATTTACCATTCTCTAAGGTGGCTGCTGTATTTGCGTATTCGACAGATCGTGAGATACAAGGGATGCTTCCTTCAGTCGGGCCCTGAGCTTTGTGAGTGCCGTACGCTCCATAGCTAGTCGTGCGCTTGTCTTTTTCATACTCCCTGTCTGAGCGCGGACAGTTTCAATGAGCGCACGTTTAACTCTGGCGGTAAACTGCTGAATCGATTCACCTGGCAAAAGCTTGCGACAGTTGGCCGGTAGAAGCACAGAGCCATCAGTGGTTCTTGACTCCCCATCATAACGCTCCTGATCAAACCTGATGAGTTCTTTGCGAACAGAGTCGCGAGTAATACACTGACCCTCGAAGCGTGCACAAAGGCGTGAAATCACGTTTTGTAACTGTCGAATATTGCCCGGCCAGTCGTAGTTGTTTAATTCAGTTATAGCGGAATTCTGCATTGCGAACCGAACGGGTCCTCCCGATCGCTGCTCCTCATGTTTCAGTTTGTCTGCGACTAGCAAAGGAATGTCGTCCCGCCGTTGCCGAAGCGGCGGTAAGGCAATCTCGAGTACCGATAACCGATAATATAGATCCTTACGGAATGTTCCTTCATTCATCATTCGCAGAAGATTGCGCGAGGAGGCGGCGATTATACGAACGTCGTGCTTCGCATAGTTTGTGCTTCCTAAGCGCCGCGTTCTCTGTTGTTCTATGGCCGTTAATAGCTTTGCTTGCAATTCAAACTTCAATTCTCCTATTTCGTCAAGAAATAACGTTCCGTTGGCTGCTGTTTCAAATAAACCGGCCTTAGTGGAAACCGCGCCTGTGAACGCACCCTTTTCATATCCAAAGAGTTCGCTTTCAAGGAGTGTGTCCGGAATTGCGGCGCAATTGAAATCGACGAAAGGATTGTTCGCGCGTGGACTACGTTGATGGATCATGGCGGCAGCAGTGGTTTTTCCCGTACCGGATTCGCCTAAGAGTAAGACAGTATGATTCGTGCGTGCAGCGCGATTGATTTCAGCGCAAAGGTCACGCATTTGCCGGCTGGCGCCGATCATTGGCGCACAAGTTTTCTCATTCTCTATGAGCAATACGAGCGGTGGATTGGTCCACTCGGCAGCCGCAATAGCGGCCCAAGTGGTGAGCGAGCCGAGGTCCGCATTCACGTCTGGCGACATCTGTGAGAGGCATGAGACGGCGATGGTCACCTTTCCGACTCGAGCTACTATCTTGCAAGCGATGTCTTCTTGTTGAGCGCTCTGAACTACATGCTCATACGTCGCCTTATTCCGTGTTAGAGAAACGGTCGCCACCGGCACGCTGCGATTTAGAAACAACTGCGCCAAATCGGCCAAGCCTTCTGCGATTGTAGGCCCTTTCTGTTCTGTCACGTCTCTGGCTTTTAGATTTTTCATTTTGAACAGGTTCTCTGTCAGCGCTTTTGAGATTATGGATACAGTGTCGTTTGACCGTCGCGACCTGTGGAGGAACGACCTTCGCCTCGATTCAGCATCGGCGCGATTGCTGAAGAGTTTTCAGTGCCCTCTTAATCGCCACTCGCACTCCACGATGTTGGCCGGTCATCGTTCTCGTGCCGGCTTTTACTTCAAACTGATGACGTGTAGGGCACACGCGTAGCCTTTGAAAGTAGTCTGTTGTGGTCTGGACTCTTCGTATCAAGAACTTCTCCCGAGGTTCAAGCGATTCGGCTAAGGCAGATTTCGTGAGCGGGAGCTTGTACAAACTTTGTTCGATCCAGGCACGATGGCCCAATCTACGTATTATCTCTTCTTTAGACACCCGAATCGGTCGTTCTTTGATGCTTCTAATTTCAATGGCTAGCGTCTTTACAGTTTCAGACAATCTTCCATCCCACTCGTTCCAGTCCACCCGGATCGGTTCAGGTTTGTTTATGCGAGTAATCGGAAGATTCTGTTTTAGCCATTCTGTGGAATGTCGATTCAACCAGTAGTACAGATAGGGCGCAATTTCAATAAGCTGCTGCCGAGTCGCGTCTGGGTTTTCCTCTCGAACCGTGAGCCACTGCTGACGGCGCAGCGTTAAGTCGTCATCAAACGCTGGACGAGTATTGCTGTATTCATCGATTATTTTTTGACTGGTTGGCCGGGAACGGTGTCCGGGTCTAGGGAAACGTAGCTTAAGCCGGATGGCATGCCGTCGGAGAGTAAAAGGTATGACCCCTAATTTCTCGGCCAGATTAGTTAGAGTGATGGAGGGATGATACCAGCTTCGCTCAAAGTATCCTTCCCATACCGGTCCATATGAAATTGCTTTGTCGAATCGAAGCCGATCTTCCGGAGTACAATCGGGACCGGTCCGGACATATCTAAAACCACAATCGCAAGCAAAAAGGCCAACTGGCCGACCGCGTGTCTTTTTTTGCCCGTTTGTTATGTCGCAATGGCGAATAGTCTTTTCTCTGAAGTGGTCAGAGGCACGGTTGAGGCACGGCCAAGGTGAATTTCCGAACGGCTTATATTCTTTGTATTCGGTGAAGAATTGCTGGGCTGTGACTTCGAGGAACGCCATCAGCAGCAGGTGGCGAACAGGCGGTTGAATCTCAGCAACGCGATTCTGGCGGATGATTCGCAACGGCCACGGCTGTTTCTGATTACCAATTTGACTCTGAAGAAGAGTCAACAGACTCGACGGATAAAAGTCGCAGAATTGCCTAATTAGTTCGGAGTGGCGAAATCTCCCTTTGTAGTAGGCGAGTCCCTTCCTTAATAAGAGATTGTGGTACCTCGATTGTAGTTCCGCAGCTGTCGGAGGTGTTCCGCGCCAGTCCAATAAGAACTTTGCGTCGACGGCTAGGCGCAGCAGAAACTGGTGTTCAGAGTCGTCTGGATTGAGTTTCCGAGCGGGGCGATCTTCAATAACATCTTCGGCAGAAATGAAAGTGACGAAGCTGTCTCGCTTGCGGTATCCAGCCGAACTCGGCTCTAAGAAAACCCTGTGCTCGGCGCAAGCGTGCACACCGGGCAGTTGGTGGAGTCGATGCCAATACGTCTGTCCATAACGCTGTCTATCCGACCGGGCACATGAAGGGCAAAAACGTAGAACATCTGGTGATGAAAGACGGCCTGCATTGATTGCGAGACGAGAGGAGATGCGGTTTTCCCTATTTCCTCGCATGTCGCTGCGGATGACCTTGACGCGGTGTGGGTCAACGAACGGTGAGTAAAATCGAAGCGGCGTATAGTCGTCAATTAGGCAGTCAACTGTATAGGTATGGCCCGGAGGCAGAAGGGAAATGAAATGGGCAAGACGGTTGGGAAAGGAGACGACAGCGCTTCCGGTTTGCATGCCAAAGAGTTCGCGGGCAACCGCTGCCGCATTGTGGTATTTCGACATGGCGGCGAACCGTGCGCAGGCGCTGTAAAAAAGCTCGTCAGAGAATGGATCAGTAAAGAAACCAATCACGTTAATATTCCCTAGTCAGATTCCCGTGTTAGTTACGCCGACATAGCCAGCTTCTTTCAGGGCCACATACGCCGCCGTATCGGAGTTCTTATCAACGTCGGCGATCAGATTGGGCAGCACACCTTCATTCTTCGTCTTGTGCTTTTCTTCAGCGTTCTTGGAAGCCGTGGCTTCGGGAGGTGACTGAATCTCTGGCGTGTCGGTTGTCGGCACCGATTGTTGCTGATCGGTGAGCGCGTTGCTCTTATTGTTTCGTAAGATGGCCTGAATCTCGGGGGCGGAGGCAAGATGGCCTTTGACGTCAACTTCATGACCACGTTTGCTATGGAGTTCTAGGTATTTCCTCACGGCTGCTGGATACACATCGTCCCATGTGTTTAGTGCTCTCTCATTGCCCTCGCGTATTGCTGTCAGAACCGGTTTTAGTGTCTTGAATTTGTCTTTTGCGACTGAGCGAATGATACTTTCATTGACGATTTCTTTGCCGCTGTCTATCGCTCGCTCTTGTGCGAACATATACAGCTTTACTGCCAGATCAGTGATTCCCTGCGATTCATCGTAGAGTACGTCGCTTAACGTTTTCTTCTTCTTCCCTGAGGAGTCATTATTGTTTTCCGACGACTCACCTGCGCGGTCATCAGGCGAGAAGTTCTTGCGCGTGTATTGCGCACGGAACAGTTTCTTAACGAATTTCTGCCACTCCTCGTCGTTTTGCATTCGGTCCCAGATCAGATCCCCTTGTCCAGTGCCCCGCCGCATTTGACTAAATTGTCGACTTAGGATTTGCAATGCTTTATAGGTCCCCACGAGTACGACGGGAATGCCAATTTCGTTGACGAGTTGGATAAAGAAGTTGAGAAGGATCTCTGCTCCGCCGCTCTTAGCTACGCTGAGTCGTTGAATTTCATCAATGACGAGGACTCCGATGTAGTGGTTCGCGGCGGCTGTGGTCATGTCGGAAAGCAATTCCGTTTGTATTTGACGTGGCTTAACGTATTCGAAGCGGTATCGTGTTCCCAGCAGTGCATCAAGTGCCTTCAAGAATGAAATGCAAAGACCGCGTGGGTTCCCATCAAAGGGACAGTCAATTTTCAGCCAAACGATTTGAGAATGTGTGAACGGTCTGCCGCGGAATTCGCCGTGATGAATGACCTGCGGAAATAATCTAAGGACTCGGTCAATTGAAAAAGACTTGCCCGCGCCACTAATGCCGGCAATGCTGAATCCTTGGGCGGTCGACAGGAATTCGTGGGGAGCTAGTTGCGGTTGATCCGCGTACTGGTCAAATGAGTAGGCGCCACGTAAAGGGACATATGTGACCAGGGCCATTGGATTGCGAGCGGCGTAGCCGATTCGAATTACGTTATTAAAACGGCGATACAAATCGAGATGGATATTCGATGGCCCGAAGAAGCGCATTGATTCGTGAATCAGGAGATAACGCAGTTCCTCGGTTGCATTGCGTTGCGACTCGTCATAATCCGGAAAATGTTGGAGTTTCATAATCACTTGATCGGTATTCAGGATCGGCGGTAAGGCCTCCTGGAGCGGATTGCCAGCATATGCTGGGATCTCCGGCTCGCGGTATGCAGCTTGAACAATGCTGCCTCTCGTGAATGAGAACACTGATTCGTAATTAGTTTTCCTGGCCATTATCGCTCCACATTTCGTCGATTAGTTGGTCGATCCGATCGAGTTTGCTCGACGCCGGGACGTATTCGGGCTGTTCGGCCTTTTCCGTTAACTCCCCTGTGGCACCGGAAGTTTTATCGGAGGCCGACGATTCACCCAATAACCATTTATTGTTTTGCCGCTCGTGCTCCTTTTCAGCGGCTCGGTTTTGCCGAATACCGGCGCGGCGGGATCGTTTGCTCAAATATCCTGCTCCAGCCAGTGCCGCCTTTGTTTTTTCAGTCGCCTCACCCACGATTGCTTCTTTTTTTGATTGGAGGATGGCGCTGGAGGTGAGATGACGGGATTCGTCGGCTTGGAATGCGGCTTGTTCCAGCGCGTAATAATCCATTGCGTCGTAGTAATCGAGCGCCGGCAGGTTTGTTGACGCTAACGTCCGACGACAGACTTCTAATTTCGTGCCGCCGTCGAGTGGGAGATATATCTGTTGTGTCGTACGTGGATCGTATGCGACTTCGATCCGTGACTGTCCTCGCTGACGGGCGTTAACGAACCATTCCTCTCGCAGGGCCAGATCACACTCGTAATACAAATCCCCGGCGAAATGAATTCCGCGCGCTGTTATTGAAGCCTGTCGACGTGGTAACAGGTTTAGCCTCACGATGTCCTGCGCTGGATTTGTAAGTAGCCCTCCTCTGCTGCGGATGCCCCAGTTCCACAAGTCGAGCGGGTACCGAGGGACATGATCCGCAACCATGAACTGATTCTTCCGATAGTCCTTTAAACGTTGATTGATGTTGTAGTCGAGGATGTGACAGAGGTACAACTTTCGAGCCTCATCGGGTGTCAAGACTGCTTGTAATGCGTAATCCGGATCGCCACGGTTACGTCCTCTCGGTGGGACATATCCCGGCGTGTACCTAATCACTCGTTCGTCAGCGATACCAAAGCTCCGCTCAACATAGGCTTTCCAATCTGCGCGTCTGACACCTGTGTTATGAACAATCGTTCCGAACGCATTGACAAGACTATTGGCGTTATAGCCTTCAAATTCGCCACGGTCGGCGAGAATTGCATTTGGCATTCCCTTGCATGGCCATTCATCCTCAGTGATCTCGATTCCGTATTCGCCGCAGAACTGAACCTTGTCTCTGACCACATTGTCGAGAGCAAGCATTGCCCCCACCCAACTAGGTCCTTCCATCAACAAGGCGAAGCCGTGTACTGCGCTGCTAAAGACGTCTATCGCGTTATAAGTAACAGCGCGGCCAACTATGTGTGTCCGGTCGAGCGCACTTACCAAATAAAGATTCAAAATGGTCGCATCGATTTGACAAAGCGAACCAGGAGCGAAGCCCATTCTCCGAGGATCGCCAAGCATTTGGCGACTCTTAAGTTCAAATTCGATATCCCCTATTCGCTTACGTTGGTCCTTTTCGGGGTTCCTGACGTTGTCATACCAATAGGTGAATTGATCGAAAGTAGGGAGCTTGTCGGAGTCGGGCAAAACGGGTTTTGGTTCACCATCTACGATCTTATAAGTGACGGCGAAGTACTTCTCTACGGTCAGCTCAAAAGCTCGACGCAAAGTTCTTTCCTCACGGTTCTTATAGAACCTATTTGCACCGAGTTCGAATTTACGATAGGTCTCTTCCGTCATTCTTATGCCGCAACCGGTTTGCGCTTTACCTGAGGAGATCGCGAGAGCGCTTCGCCGCCCGACTTTTGGATGGTCTTCGTCGATATCAGTTGTTAGTGCGCGCCGCGGCTTGCCAGGTGCTCCGCACTTGCGAAATTCTGGGAGGAATGCATTTTTTCTTCTCCCTCTTTGCCACCAGCGGCGTTGAAGTTTGTACACCGTGCGCGTACTGAGTTTTGAGATCGAACCATTCGCATTTGATCGAGCACTGTTTCGGATGTGCGCTGCAATCAGGGGCCCACGGGTCGAAGCGAAGAGCAAGTAATCCGCGTCCTCTTTTTCCAGGAGCGGTGCCATGGCTTCCCAAGCTGCGTCCCGGTGTTTTCGCTGAACGTCCGTAAGTTCTTCTTCTCGGACCATCAAATTAGCGAACGGATCTTTCTCTAAGATCGCGACGTGGCTATCTTTGTAGGACTGCTCAATATCTCTGTACGACCGTAAAATTGGGAAGGCTTTCTCATCGAAGATGTTTATGAGGATTACTTCACCTGTATCAAGGTCGAAGGTGAGCACTCGTTCAACCAGCGGGAATGCTGGTTTATCTTCACCAATTGCTGGCCGCCACTCGAGCAGCAGGTTCGGTAGTATCTGCATGAACGTAATTCCTATGATCAGAATCCACTTTGCACGCATATTTCGTAGTATGTTCATGGACATGGTTGCGTCCCTTCGCTACGACCTGCTCGCAAGACATAGAACTTTTTCTGGTTCAATACGCACTTTCATGTTCACTTCGACTCGCCGATTGGCGATTAAATGCCTTACCACCGATAGACTTCTGCCAGGGGTGAGTGAAAGCTCATGATCGCTTTCGTCCGTCAGCTTTCGAAGCGGTGTTTGCTGTAAGTGCAGCCTCGGGACGAGCAAAGTTTCAATTTGTCGAACCGTCGCCTCGGTCAGAGGTGCGAGACTCTTTAGTTGTCGGTAAAAGTGAACCCACTCGACATTGGCAATCAAGGTGTGGTCGATATCCAACTCGGTAATAATGGACCATGCGATGTTTCTGCGACTCCAATAGACGCGTTCAATTTCGAATTTCTCCATCACTCGTCGTCTGGACAGATCTTTGGCGTACTTAACCGTGTAGGCATGCAGGACTTCATGTATTCCGTTTTGGATTGTGATCAGAAAATCTGTTGTCATCGGGACTAATTCTCTGGTCTTACGGTCACGCGGGTGCGCGATTCCGAGTTCGGCTGCGATCGCCTTGGACTCTTCGATATCAAGTGGGAATTGTTCGCGAATATCGACAACCGTTTTCGGCCAATCGAATCCGTAGAAAACCTTTAATTCCAGCTTACTCATAAGATGGTGTATGCGACCGGTCGTCCAGCCCAAGATGCGAGTTGCAAGACCGATTGATGAGACGTCCTGAATAGTCAGTTCAGGTTTGTAGTCTTTGCCCGTGCCGGTGCCGCGTCCTTCTTTCCTGCGTTTTGTTTTGACTTTTTTAGTAATTGATCTATTTCTTTTCGCCATGAGTTACACCTCCAAAAATAGGTAGTAGATCGGCGAACAATCGAATGGCGGGTCGCCCGCCGGCCGCTAAAGCATTGCGGCAAGTTTTTGGACAGAAGGCAGGGCCGTCTGTTTGGAATTTGGTTTGCATTTCCCGGCTTAGGGTTGAAGCAGGGTCTCAAGGGAATGCACCGGATGAGGCCCTTGCTTTCTTAGCACCGGCATCTAACACTGCCGGCACACCATTTTTATGAAGGCATTAATCGAATCGCTCCGTTAGGGCGATCGGTTATTGACGAATGCAGGTTTTGAGGATAGACTTCGCATAGTTTATCGGGCCTTTCGTGCGGAGTTTCGCGACTATTCACGAATCGGCCTATCGAACTAAGGGGCTCCGGTCGATGACCGGAGCTTTCTTTATTTTAGGGAGCCAATCTTAAGTTCCATTGCTCTTCCCTGGTCAGTCAAGAAGTACAATTCCTTTTCTTTCTTTACCAACCCTCGCTGATTTCGTAACTTACCAAGCACGGTATGAACATAATTCCGATCAACCTCAATACCTCGCGAGGACAACCCTTCTTGAATACTTGCTGTCGTTAGTCCGTTCTGCCCGTCGCTCCTAAGAATATCCAGCATCATGTGTGTCTTGTTCACTCTCGGGTGACCATCAACGCCGTTGCTACCCATTCGACTTATCTTGTCAAACTGAGCTCGCGCGCGCGCATCCCCACTCGTGTCGATCGCAATGTCGAGAAGGGCCTTTAGGCCGGACTCGATCCTGTCGAGGTCTTCCCTTCGCTTTTTGAGATCAGCCTCCTGTCGACCAATCTCCAACCTCTCCAACGTGATCTCTTTGAGTTTCTTGAGATTTATGGTTAGCCACTCTGCCATAGTATTCCG